>CAIOIC010000112.1 GCA_903858275.1 uncultured Verrucomicrobia subdivision 3 bacterium
GCGGTATGCAATTCGAGCTGCTGAAATCAAAAAACGCGTAATCGTCAATGTTTTCAACTAAATGCCTCGGTAGCTCAGTTGGTAGAGCAGTTGACTCTTAATCAATTGGTCCACGGTTCGAGTCCGTGCCGGGGCACCACTTTAAACCCCCTTGCTTTGCAAGGGGGTTTTCATTTTTAGGCCGTGTCTATTGGGTGGAATCACTGCGCTAATTGACTGATTTTGACTGAATTTCGGTTTCAAGGGGTGCCCTATCTATCCCTATCTGTATGCAACTATCCCAACTTTGCTTGTATACAATCTTGTATACACCCCTATGGCTTTTCGGTTTCATCAAAGAGGAGTTCGATGGCCGTGATGAGTTGCTCCTTGCCGGTGCTGGGAATTTTGATGGCGTTAAAATACCCGTGGTGGCTGCGCTCTGTGATTTGAATGTATTCGCCATTCGGGTTCGCCCGGCGCTCTAGGGTCAGATCCTTTTTCTCAACCGTCAGTGTGGTCATGGCCAGCACCGCATCCTGTGCGACGCACCTTGGATTAGGGTGGTTTGGGGGCGTTTGGACGTATCAAATTCTGACTAACGTAAAGATATGCTGTGAGAGGGTTCATTTTTCTGGACCACCCTTTGTTTTTTTAATTACAGCGAAGATTGTAGGAGGTTGGCAATTCCTAATAGATGCGCGGGGTGAAGGATAATGCAAAATCACCTATGGCAACTTCCAGCGGCTTGCCGGAGCGAGTGACAACTTGGGTGACGGACAGATCCTGCGTTTTGCCATTTGCTGTTTTAGATTCTACTGCCAAAGTGATTTGCACGTTTTGCCCATCAAGCATTTTTGGTGTAAGCAAACAATTTTTCCCTCCGCCGAGCTGAACACAGGTTTCATTGTGGTTGGTTAGCACCACTACGCCAAGGTTGTGTAAAATGTCATTGGCTTGGGATGTTGTGTTACATGTTGCTATGGCTAGCGCTGCGGGTGGCGAAGTTTTTTGCTGGGGAATAGTCTTATGGCAGCTCGCTGGCAGAAGTCCTGTCAGTGACAGAGCAACAACGGATATGATTTGTGATATTCCCATGGCCGATTCAGAGCAAAAACCGGGCCGAAGTGCAAAAAGGCGTTTTCCCCAAAATTACTGGACAAAGTGTCCCGAAATTGACGGCCAAGCCCAAAAATTAGTCTATATGGTCAAAAGCCAACTGGGTTTTGCCATCCTTGATTATTACCCGGCCACCTTCGATGGTCGCCGTCCAATTTTTTTCCTCATTGTTGGCGGTGGCATGCAATGTGTAAACCGCATCGCCATGGTTCCAGTCGCCTTTGCCGTTGCTCAACTCGATGGTCGGCGGCTGGCCGGCTTCGGTTTTGAATTTTGGGAGGTTTTTAATAAAAAGTTTATTGTCGCCGGTGAATAAAATTTGCATTTGTGAGTAAGCTTTGGCCAGAGATGCTCGGGCGGTGCGCGTTTCGTTGGCGGTCATATGCGGACGCGATTCGCGGATCCAGGCCGCCGTCGCTCCGGCGTTGAATTCCCATAGGCCTAGAATTTTTTCGCCGCCATATTTTGCCGATTTGCCCGTTTCCAAATAAGTATAAAGGTCATCCAGGTTGGTCTCCAAGATGTCCAAGACCAGCCGTGTTTGGTCTTGGCTCGCAAAAAATGCCTGCACGGCCGGATCCTTCATGATTTCTCCCAGCGAAGCGCCGCTCGCCAGCGCGTTGGTCAGCGTGGGGCTTTGCACCAAGGCTTGCATGTCTTCGCGTTCCCACAATGAGGTCAGTGCCGGATATTTTGCCAGCCTAGGGCCCGCTTGTGGATTCTGCATAAGCAACCCGGATAAATCTGCCAGCTTGTAATATGTCTTCGGCAGCGTTCCCACCACGCCGGCAGTCTTGGCCATGCCGGTCGTTTGCAGGTCATTTCCCAGCCGGTTCACAAATTTGATGAGTGTCGGCTGTCCCGCTGCCGCCGTCATTTGGGTGGTCCAATAGGTCAGGTTGAAAATCACGAAGCTGGCCAGCACAAAATACATCGCGCCATTCGCCAGGCCGATGCAGATTCCCAGTCGCGTGTTGAGGCGCTCCCACAATTTCAGCCGCAATTCGCCAGCCCGATAATTATAAAAAACTGACACCTTCCGATGCACCCAGCCGGCCGGTATGGCGAACAAGATGGAAACAATTATAAAACCCGACAAGGGTGACAGCGCCCAGGTCAATAGCGGGTTGCCGACGCCCGCATAGGCGAGCAGCGGCTGGACTTGGTGACCGATTGGCACTGCCAGCAATATGCCCGTCCCAATCCCCGCCAAGGAGAAAGCCGCGCGGATGGCACCCTGCCGGCTACCCAAGCCGGCGCCAGACGCCATCAATAAAAAGGCCAGAATCCAAATGGTCATACCGCCATTAAAAATCATGCCGCAAAAATTGCACGACGAAAATTGCATTGCAGAGTCAATATCAGGTCGCTGACTTTTGTCTTTGGCCTTCAAGTGTTGCCGCTTAACCTGACCGCGTGAATATTTCCGTCATTGTTCCCGCTTTCAACGAGGAGAAACTCCTCGGTGCCTCGCTGGCGGAAATCAAGTCCGCTGCCACCGCCTTGGCCGCGCGCGGCTGGTCGGTCGAACTCATTGTCTGTGACAATAATTCCACGGACCGCACCCCCGATGTCGCCCGCGCGGCCGGCGCCAAAGTCGTGTTTGAACCCGTCAATCAGATCGCCCGCGCCCGTAACGCCGGGGCGGCGGCGGCCACCGGTGATTGGTTGGTGTTTGTGGATGCCGATTCCCATCCCAGCGCCGGACTTTTTGCGGATGTGGCGGACCAGATTCTTTCCGGCCGCTGCCTTGCCGGCGGTGCGACCATCCGGTTGGACGAACATTTCTTTGTCGCGAGCCTGATTACGTGGCTGTGGAATTTTGCCAGCCGCTGGCGGCGGTTGCTGGCGGGTTCGTTCATTTTTGTCGAGGCGGCGGCGTTTCGTCAGATTGGCGGCTTCAGCCACGAACTGTTTGCGGCGGAGGAACTGGACTTGAGCAAGCGACTCAAGCAATTTGCCCGGGGAACCGGACGGAAAATTGTGATTTTGCACCGGCATCCGCTGCGCACCTCGGCGCGCAAAATGAAACTCTACACCCCGCGCGAGCATTTGCGGTTTTTTACTCGCGCACTTTTCAACCAGCGCCGGATGCTGACCAGCCGTGAAGCAGCCCATTTGTGGTATGACGGACGACGGTGATTTTTTGTGGTCGCCGCATCCTTCGTGACAGCGGTAATCAATCTGTCTATTTTTCAATACAAACCAATCCCCATGGAGCCAATCAAATGAAAGTAATTTTTTCCACTCTCGCTCTCCTCTGTCTCCTTGCCGTCGGCTGCGCGTCGGTGCCGGTAGTGCGGCCGGGTTTGTCCACGACCACTCCGGTCACGCAAAACCGCGACCACGCGATCTATGACTGGCAGCAGCGGCACGCGGAGATTCTCGAATACAACCGCACGCATCATCCCGACGTGGTCATCCTTGGCGATTCCATCATCCATTATTGGGGTGGCGAACCGGCGGCACCGAAGATATGGGCGCAGTCCGCGTGGAAAAACGCCTTTTTCGGCGTCGCGGTGGAAAATCTTGGCTTTGGCTGGGACCGCACGGAAAATGTCTTGTGGCGCATCGGTCACGGCGAACTTGATGGCATCAAGCCCAAGCTCATCATCATCAAAATCGGCACCAACAACACCGGCCTCAATACTGCTGACGAAATCGCCGCCGGGATTGAGGCCGTCTGCGCGCTGGCGCACCGGAAACAGCCAAATGCGAAAATCCTGCTGCTAGGCATTTTGCCGCGCCGTGATGAAAAGCCGCCATACCCGGTCATCACCGACCGGGTCAACCAATTGCTTCAAGCCCGCCTCGCAAAAATTTCCTGGCTGACCTGCTGCGATTTTGGCGCTTCGTTGCGCCAGGCCGATGGCCGCGTCAATGCGGCGTTGTTTAAGGACGGCGTTCATGTCAATGCCGCCGGCTACGAGATTTTGGGCGCTAAAATTCACGAGCAAATCGCCACTTTGCTCAAGTGAGCGCTACAGCCATCGCTTTAGCTGATGCCAGGAAATAGATTTTTGATTCCCACTTTGCCGTGCCATTGTTTAGCTTGAGCGTGTGACCGGCGATAAACCGCAATCCGCAACCCCTAATCCGCAGTCCGCCACGCGCGGCTTCTGGGCGCTCATCGTCACGCAGGCGCAGGGCGCGTTCAGCGACAACGCGCTGAAATGGCTCGCCATCTCGCTCATCACCGGCATGGGGCTTTCCAGCGAGGAAAGCGACCGGCTCGTAAGCATCATCGGCGCGCTGTTTGCGCTGCCGTTCATCGTGTTTTCCATGGCGGGCGGATTTCTTGCGGACCGTTTCAGCAAGCGCACCGTCGTCATCGGGGTCAAAGTCTTTGAAATCCTCGTCATGTTCATCGCGCTGGCCGGTCTTGCGACGAACCACATTTACATCACCATCGGCGGCGTCTTTCTGATGGGCGTCCACAGCGCGTTTTTCGGCCCGTCCAAATACGGCCTGCTGCCGGAGCTGCTGCCGGAGAAAAAAATCTCCTGGGGTAATGGCTATCTGGAACTCGGCACCTTCCTCGCCATCATTGGCGGCACCGTCGCCGGCGGGTGGCTTTGCAAAACCTTCCGGGCGGATCCGGGTTGGTCCGGCGTCATCCTGCTGGCGCTCGCGGTGATCGGCTTGTGCACGGCCTTTGGCATCAGCAAAGTGCCCGCCGCCGATCCGCAGAAAAAATTCCGAGCCAACTTCGTCGGCGACTTGTGGAGCCAGATCCAGCTGATCCGTCGCGACGGCAAGCTGTGGCTGGCCGTTCTGGGCAACACCTATTTTTTCGGGATTGCCGCTCTCATTCAGTTTGTCATCGTTATCTACGCGAAGGACGCCTTGAAAATCACCGATCCGGTGGCCACCGGCTATTTGCAGGCGGCCACCGCCATCGGTATCGGCCTCGGCAGTTTTGCGGCAGGCTATCTTTCTGGCGGCAAAATCGAAACCGGTCTGATTCCCTTGGGCGCGCTCGGCTTGACGGTTTGCGCCGCGTTGCTGGGGGAAAGCGGCTTGTCGTTTGCCGCCGTGGCCACGCGGCTGGCCGCGCTCGGATTTTGCGGAGGCTTTTTTATCATTCCTATTTCCGCGCTGCTGCAACATCGTCCCGCCCGCGATAAAAAAGGCGCCGTGCTGGCTGCTGCCAACTTGATTTCCTTTGTCGGCATCTTTCTCGCCTCGGGAATTTTTTATGTGCTGGCCTCCGTTTTGAAACTGACGCCGCCGCAGATTTTTCTCGTCGTGGCTGCCGCCGGTTTGTTCGCCACCGTTTATGTTTTGGTGCGGCTGCCGGATTCGCTGCTGCGGCTGGGGCTGTGGCTGGTGACGCATTCGATCTACCGGATTCGCGTGGTGGGCCGCGACCACATTCCCGAAAAAGGCGGCGCGCTGTTTGTCTGCAACCACGTTTCGTATGTGGACGCCTTGCTGCTGCTTGCTTCCACCGACCGCTCCGTGCGCTTCCTGATGTTCAAAGACATCTACGAAAAACCATGGGTCAAGCCGTTCGCCAAAATTCTCCGGGTCATTCCCGTCTCCTCCGAACAGCGGCCGCGCGAACTCCTCCACGCGCTGCAAACCGCCAGCGCCGCCATCTGCGCCGGTGAAGTCGTCTGCATTTTTGCCGAGGGGCAGATCACCCGCATCGGTCAGTTGCTGCCGTTCCGTCGCGGCCTGGAGCGCATCATGAAAGACGTGGCCGCGCCGGTCATTCCCGTCGCGCTGGATGGCGTGCTCGGCGGGCCGTTGAGTTTCCGGCGCGGGCGATTGGTGCATCTGCTCACCGCGCGCTGTCCCCATCCGGTCACGGTGAGTTTCGGCCGGTCGCTGCCGGCGAACGTCACGCCGTTCGCCGTGCGCGAGGCGGTCCGGGAATTGCAGGTCAACGCCTGGCAGTTGCGCCGCGCGCAGATGCAGCCGCTCCATCGCAACTTCATCCGCATGGCGCGCATGCATCCGCGGCGCTTCGCCTTTGCTGATGCGATCAGCGGCAAAATTAATTTTGGCCCGGCGCTGGTGAAAACGATATTCCTCGCGCGCCGGCTGAAAACCGTTTGGCGCGGGCAGAGGATGGTGGGCATTTACCTGCCGCCGAGCGTGCCGGGCGCGCTGGTGAATTACGCCGCCTACCTCTGCAACAAGGTGCCGGTCAACTTGAACTACACGCTCTCCGCCAGCACGCTGGCCGACTGCGTGAAACAATGTGACCTCCAGACCATCATCACCTCGCGCAAGTTCGTTGAAAAAATCAGGCTCACGCCGCCCGGCCAATTGATTTACCTCGAAGACCTCGCCGCCAAACCCGGCTTGCTGGAAAAACTCACCGCGTTTGGCCTGGCCGGACTTTTCCCGGCCCGCCTGCTGGAAATGGTTTTATTTCCGACTAAAAATACAAAACTAAAAACTAAAAACTCCCTGGACGATCTGGCGGCGGTGATTTTCTCCAGCGGCAGCACCGGCGAGCCGAAGGGCGTGATGCTCTCGCAGTTCAATCTGCTCGCCAACATCGAGCAATGCGGCGAAGTGATTGCGCTCGATGAATCGCAGCGGCTGCTCGGCATTTTGCCGTTTTTTCATTCCTTTGGATTCATGGTCACGGTTTGTTTGCCGAGCGTGCTGGGCACTGGCGTCGTTTTTTACCCGAACCCGCTCGATGCCCGGGGCGTGGGGGCGACCGTGCGCGAGCATGAGGTCACCGTGATGCTGGCCACCGCCACCTTCCTGCAAATCTATCTGCGCGGCACCGCGCCGGAGGATTTTGGCAGCCTGAAACTCATTGTGACCGGCGCGGAGAAGTTGCCTGAGCGTCTCGCCGCCGCCTTCGAGGAACGCTTTGGCCTCCGGCCGTTCGAGGGGTACGGCTGCACGGAATGTGCGCCGGCGGTGGCGGTGAATTCCTGGGATTATCGCGCCGCCGGGTTTTATCAGGTCGGCGGCAAGCACGGGAAAATCGGCCAGCCGGTGCCCGGCATGTGCGTGCGCATCGCCGAGGCGGACAATCCGTGGAGCGGCAAAGTGCTTCCGCCCGGCGAATCGGGAATGCTGCTCGTGCGCGGGCCGAACATCATGCTGGGTTACCTCGGTCAGCCGGAAAAGACGGCGGAAGTGCTGCGCGACGGCTGGTATTGCACCGGCGACATTGCCCGGCTGGACGCGGACGGTTTTTTGCAAATCACCGGCCGGCTGAACCGCTTCAGCAAGATCGGCGGCGAGATGGTGCCGCATCTCAAGGTCGAGGAGCAATTGCAGGAACTCGCCGGCGTGGCCGGGGTGGCGTTTGTCGTCATCGGCGTGCCGGATGAGAAGAAAGGCGAACGCCTCGTCGTGCTGCACCAGCTGCCGGAAGCGGACCTTCCTGTGTTGCTGGAAAAATTTGCCGCGAGCGATCTGCCGAATCTGTGGAAGCCCAAGGCGGACGCGTTTTACCGCGTGGAAAGTTTCCCGATGCTCGGCACCGGCAAGCTGGATTTGCGCGGCGTGAAAGAGATGGCCGCGAAGCTGTCGGAAACGAAGGGGGAAAACCCCGGAGCAGATTGAGAAAGAGCCGCTGGATTAAGCCGGTGGAATTGTAGCGTCGAGGCTGTGCCTCGAGGAGTTGAGCCGCAGGCTCAACGCTATCCGCTTTGCGAAACGTGGTTTCGGCATTGGCCTGCCAATTTTGAGCGGTCGCGCGAAGCGCGCAAAGGCGGCGAAGGAAAAGCTTTTCCCCTTCGTTTTTCTTCGCGAGCTTCGCGCGACCGCCGGTTTTTCAATGCTTCACATTAAAAGTGTCAACCAACCAGATAGGCCTGGTTCAGTCGTTTGGATTCTCGGGCTAGGCGTCGGGTTTCGCTGTTTGATCAATGGATTGCAATTGGCCGGCAGCGGCGGAGTCGCCTGCCGGCAAGGCTGGTTTTTTCCAAATCCGGAAAAGATTCCAGGTGCCGACCAGCAATGGCCCGCCCAGTATCCAGGTCCTGAACCCGTCCCACTGGGTGATTAATCTTCCGGAGCCGTCATCCTCCAAGAGTATCGCAACGGTGGCCAGAAAACCGCAGGCAATCAAGCTGGTGGCGGACCATCGCGCCCAACTTTTTTTCCCGAAGAATGCGACTGGAATCAGGATGGAGGCGATCAGCCCGACCAGCCCGAGCCAGCCCAAGCTGAAGCCGAAATCTTTTGCGAAGCCATTTGATTTGCCGATGATCGAGCAGTAAATCGTGCCGACGCCCACGAGCACGGCCCAGGGGAAATAGATTAAAATCGGTCCGCACAGGATCAGTTGGGCCAGAATTCGAAGCGCTGGTTGGAGGTTTTTCATTTTTGTCTAATGCCGAATCAGAACCATTGCCGACTCTCGACGGGAGCCGCGACCCTGGAGCGACCAGTGCCGACGACAGTTGTCTGCAGTGTTCTAGTCGCTTGGGTCACGGCCTTCGTCGGCATCGTTGTATCTAAAATAAGTGTCCAAGTCTGTGCGGTCAGCCAGGCCGCTCTGTTTCTTTGATTCTTCGAGGTCCGCCAATGTTTCGGACGAATCTCGCCAGCCCCGCTTGCGAAGGAAATCGCTCCAGATGGTGATGTCGTCATCGGAAAGTTGTCGGCCAACGGAAAAACACCAATCCAGTATTTCCTCGTTGGTGCCGCCTTGCAGCACGCGGTCAATCAGGGTGTCATAGGACACGCGGAGATAGCGCAGACAACGCCCGTCGAAGCCTTTGCCCAGCCAGGGAATATATTCCGCAGGAAGTTCGCCCTTCGCCTGCAGGCGGATTTTGTCGAGCATCCGGGGAAACCAGACCATGCCTTTGGTTCTTTCGTTTGGACTACAAGGTGATCGGGGCATAAATGATAAAAATGACTAACAATGATGTTTTGCCCCTGCGGGTGCGCACCGCTGTGCCCGGCTTATCCCAGCGGAATGAATTCATGCCGGATTTCCGGGCCGTCCAGATGCAGGATGGCCACGCTGCGTTCCGTGCCGAACTTGGGTTTTCCGGCGTAGCCCGGGTTGAAATAGAAAATGCCGTTCACCGTCTCCGCATATCGCTTGTGCGTGTGGCCAAAGATGACGGCGTGCGGCTTTTCCTTGGTGATGGCATCCCCGGCGGTCTTGGTTAGCGCGTGCGGATTGATGATGTGGTGGATGAGGAATTTCTTCTGCGCGAGTTCGATGGTTTCGGTGAGCCGGTAGCCGAGGTCGTTGTCGCAGTTGCCCTGCACGGCGGTCACGGGCGCGATGAACTGGAGTTCCAGAATGAGGGTGGCGTGGCCGATGTCGCCGGCGTGAAGAATATGTTTCACGCCCGCTAAAATCTTTTCCACGCGCGGGTCGAGCCAGCCATGGGTGTCGGAAATCACTCCGATTTTCACGCCTTGGCTTCCTCCGGTTCGCCTTCCGCTTCCGCTTCGGCTTTAGGTTCGCGGGCGCCGGCGGATTTTTCGGCGGGAGATTCGGTGATGATTTTTTGCGATACGGCGAACAGCGCGGTGAAGAGGCCGCCGCTGATCAGGGTGTTGCGGAAAAATTCCAATGTGGTCGGGAAGCCGCTCGTGCCCTTGGTGAGGGCCACGATCCAGCCGGCGAGGTTTTTCGTGTATTCGGGATTATGAAACGGGTTGAACAACCATGACGCAGTATTCGTGATGAGGTAGAACAAAGCAGCGCCGAGCAGGCCGCCGCCCACCAGCTTGATGAACGAGCGTTGTTGCTGAAAGCGGCGACCGAGCAGGAACAGCACGGCAAAGGCGGCGTAGTTGATCAACTGGCCTTTCAAGTTCGGCAAATCCCAGACGCTGATGCCTTGCGAGGAATAGTAGAGGTTCAGCGCGATGTCCGTCGCGAGCATGACGCCCAGCGGGAGCCACCAGGCCATCGCACCGGTAAAAAAAACTCCCGCGCAAAAAATGAACGCATAGGCCACGCTAAAGTTTGGCGGCAAATGCAAGTCGGGAATCCGTGACACCGCGAAGGTGGCCACGAAAATCAGGGGCAGCAGGATTTTACCTTTCATCGCGGATATTTTAACGAGGAAAGCGGGCGGTTCAAGCCTCCGGTTGATCCAGATACTCGCCCGGCGGCAGATCGGCGAATTTCTCGAAATACTCCGGCTTGAGCGGTTCGGAGATGGCGTGTTCGCCGCCGAGCTGTTTTCCAAGGTCCATGAGCTTGCCGCGGTGCGAGCAGAACGGGCCGTATTTGCCGGCGAACCACGCGCCGGATTTTTTGTCGGTCGGGCATTCTGCTTGCGGCCGGGGCATCGGTCAGCGGCGGGAGAGCGCGTTGCTTTTGGTGAGCAGGGAAATGTAATCCAGCAGGATGCGCTTGGTTTCATCGAGCATGGGGTCGAACGGCGGCGGCGATTTTTTATCATCCAGGGCGGTCTCGATGTTGTTCTTCTTATGGGCGGCAGCTGTGGCGGTGGCAACCTGGTTGGTGGACTCCACCAGTCCCGGCAGATCGGCGTTTTTCACCGAGATTTCATAGATTTTTACGTCGGCGGCCTGGCGGGCGTTGCGTTCAGTTTCGCGCGCCTTGTTGCGGGCGGCGTTGCGTTCGCGTTCCTTGATGGCGTCGTGTTCGTTGAGCGTGGCGGTCTTGTCGGCTTGCGCCTTCTGGAATTGTTCGATGTCCTGCCGGACGTAGGTGAAGTCCTGATTGGTGGCGATGCGCGTCTCGGTGGCGGTGCGGAGTTGCGCGAGATAGGGTTGGACGAGATTCAGCTTGGCATAATTCACCGGCTGGATGGTGTCCCACGGCAGCGGGTTTTTCAGCGCGCCTTCGCCGATCTGGTCGGAGTAGTTCAGCACATCCGGCAAAACGATGTCGGGCACTACGCCTTTCAACTGCGTGGAAGCGCCGCTGACGCGGTAAAATTTGCGGATGGTGATTTTGATGGCGCCGGGGTCGTTGGTGGCGGTTGCGGTGGCGCCCCGGACGAAGGGGAAAAGCGGGTTCAGGTTTTGCACGGTGCCTTTGCCGTGCGTGGCCATGTCGCCAACGACGATTGCGCGGCCGTAGTCCTGCAATGCGGCCGCCGCGATTTCCGAGGCGGAGGCGCTGAAGCGGTTGACCATCACCACGAGTGGTCCGGCGTAAAGTTGCGCGGGGTCGGGATCGTATTTCACTTCGACGTGGCCGGCGGGATTGCGGTCGAGCACGATGGGGCCGTCCTTGATGAACAGGCCGGTAAACCGGATGGCTTCTTCCAGGGAGCCGCCGGGGTTGCTGCGCAAATCAATAATGAGGCCGGAAATTTTTTCCTGCTTCAGCTTCTTGATGAGCTTGGCGACATCGGCCGAGGTGTATTTCGGCGTGGCGTGGGCGCTGGTCGCCGCCAGCTCCACCGGCGCATAAAACGACGGCAGTTCAATGATGCCGATGCGATTGGTGCCGCCAAGGGTGTCGGGCATTTCCACCAGCTTGGCCCGGGCCTCGGAATCTTCGAGTTTGATTTCGTCGCGGATCAGCGTGACGACCTTCCGGGTGGCCCGGTCGGCGGCGGGGCTGATGGTCAGGCGGACTTCCGTGCCTTTCGCGCCGCGGATTTGTTTGACGACTTTTTCGAGTTCCATGTCCACCACATCCACCGGGGGGGAGTTGCTTTGCGCGACGGCCACAACGCGGTCGCCCTCCTTGAACTGCTTGCTTTTGGCCGCCGGGCCGCCGGCCACCAGGGATTTGATGGTGCAATAGCCGTCATCCTCGCGCAGTTGCGCGCCGATGCCGAACAGGCCGAGGTTCATGCCGATGGAAAAAGTTTCCGCGTGGGGCGCGGAGAAATAATCCGAGTGCGGATCGTAGGCATGGGCGAGGGCGTTGAGATAAATCTGGAGGACGGCGTCGCTGTCCAGATTGGTCATCATCCGCAGATTCCAGCGGTAGTGCCGGGCGAGGGTCGGGGTGATTTCCGCGGCGTTGGTGGCGGAAAGGTAAACGCGCAGCGCGCCGTTGGTCTCGGTGATTTCCCGGGCCAGTTTTTCCTGCAAATAATCGTAGCGCACATGTTGCCGCCAGAGCTGCTGCGCTTCGCTCAAATCTTTCGGGAACGGGGCGTGTCGCCGGTCAATCTGGATTTTCTCGTCCGCTGTGAACTTGAACCGGTCCTGCCGCAGAAGTTCGTTGGCATAGGCGTTGTGCTGTTGGAAACGCCGGGAGAAACGGTCGTAAACCAAAAAGGCGGGCGTGAGGTCGGTTTTGCCGTGTCCGCCGAGCGTGAGCTTGTCGAGATTGGTCCGGAAGCCGGCGAATTCCGCCAGGTCGGACTGAAAAAAGTTTTCATGCCGCGGATCGAGCGTGTCAATGTAGCCGTCGAAGAATTTTTCTGACAATTCACGGTCCAGCGGGTGTTGCCGGTAATGAAACTCCTCCAGCAGCCGGGCGGTATAATAGGCGATGCTCGCATCATTCGGGCTGGGTTTCAGGCCGGCGGCCGGCGGCGCCGCGGGCGGCGGGGTTTTGGCCGACTGACAGCCCGCGCCGAGCGCCAGCGCGGCCGTGAAAGCGAGCGCCAGAATTAAAAATCGGTTGGAACGCATGACGATGTGAGCCATTTGACCCAGACTAACCAAGTTCGTTCAGCAAGGAAAACAAATTGCGGCAGCATTGATGGTTCTGAACGAATCGGATTGCCTTTTGGCGGTTAATCCAGAAAATAACCCGCCGGAATCATACTTTATGAAAAAAATCGTCCTATCCATCCTTTGTCTCGGAGCCGCTTTGCCGCTGCTGGCGGCTGACGCCAGCAGCTTGACCAACGAAACCTCCCGCGCCAGCTACGCCATCGGCTTGAGCATCGGCCACAACTTGAAGCAGCAGGGCTTGGACCTGGATCCAAACTGGGTGAGCCTGGCCGTCAAAGATGTGCTGGGCGGCGGCAAAGAATTGATGACGGAAGCCGAGGTGAAGGAAACCTTTCAAGTGTTGCGCGCCAAGCAGCAGACCAAACAAGCCGAGCAGGCCGTTAATAATCGCACGTTGGGCAGTGCCTTTCTCGCCGCGAACAAAAACAAGCCCGGCGTCCAGACGCTGCCGGACGGTCTGCAATATATCGTTCTCACCAATGGCGCCGGCGCCAAGCCCGGCCCCGCCGATGTGGTCACCGTCCATTATCGCGGCCAGTTGCTTGACGGCACCGAGTTTGACAGCTCCTACAAGCGCGGCCAGCCTGCGCAATTCCCGGTCAACGGCGTGATTGCCGGCTGGACCGAGGCGCTCCAAAAAATGGGCGTCGGTTCCAAATGGAAATTGTTCATCCCGTCTGAACTTGCGTATGGCGAAAAAGGCCGTCCCGGCATTCCGCCCAATTCGGTTTTGAATTTCGAGGTGGAACTGCTCGCCATCAAGGCCGCCACGCCGCCCGCGTCCGCCCAGCCTCTCACCAGCGACATCATCAAGGTGCCCAGCGCCGAAGAAATGAAGAAAGGCGCCAAGATTGAAGTGATCAAACCCGAGGACGCCGCCAAAATTCAGTCCGGCGCCAAATAACTTCCGTTGAACATTTCGGCGGGTGGTCTGTCAATGGGTCAGTATGAAATTGAATTCCAAACCGTTTTTCGGCGTGATGGCGGCCGCGATGGGCGCGGCGGCAGTGTTGACTGTTTCGCACCTGACCTCCTGGGGTGGAGACAATCAGCCCGCCTTTGCCGTTTCCACCAAGCCCGTCAACCGCGACGCGCGCCTGGGCACGAGCTATGCCCCCGTCGTCAAGAAAGTCGCGCCCAGCGTCGTCAATATTTACTCCACGCGGTTCATCAAGGAGCGGCTCAGCCGGAACCCGATGATGAACGACCCGTTCTTCCGCCAGTTTTTTGGCAATCAATATCAGGGCGAAGACCGCGAGCGCACGCGCAAGGAGCAGGGGCTGGGCTCCGGCGTCATCGTTTCACCGGATGGCTATATTTTGACGGCGAACCACGTCGTGGCCGATGCCGATGAGATCAAGGTGGCCGTTCCCGGCAACAAAAAGGAGTTCACCGCCAAAATCATCGGCAAAGACCGCGCCACGGACATTGCGGTGCTGAAGATTCAGGCCGCCGGCCTGCCGGCCGTGACGCTGGCCGACAGCGACCAGCTCGAAGTGGGCGACATCGTCCTCGCTTTGGGAAATCCCTTTGGTATCAGCCAGAAAGATCAGCTTCCTTCGCCTTCCGTGTCCATGGGCATCGTCAGCGCCCTTGGGCGTCGCGGCCTGGCCGGCTTTAACCAGTATCAGGATTTTATCCAGACGGATGCCGCCATCAATCCCGGCAACTCCGGCGGTGCGCTCGTGGATGTGGAAGGCCGGCTCGTCGGCATCAACACCGCCATCATCAGTCCCAGCGGCGGCAACAACGGCATCGGTTTCGCCGTGCCCGTCAACATGGCGCGCAACGTTCTTGAGCGCCTCGTCAGCGGCGGCAAGGTTTCCCGCGGCTACCTCGGCATCGTGCCGCAGGACATCGACGCCAATCTGGCGAAGCAATTTAATCTGCCCACCCAGAACGGCGCGCTCGTCGGCGACGTGATGGCCGACACGCCCGCCGCCAAGGCTGGCTTGAAATCCGGCGACGTCATCACCGCCATCAATGCCAAGCCCATCACCGATGCGCATAATTTGCAGCTCACCGTCTCCCAGCTCGCGCCCGGCACCGTCGCCACGCTGAAAATCATCCGCAGCGGTTCCGTTAAAACCGTCAGCGTCACGCTCGGCGAACTCCCCGGCAACGCCATCGCCGGCGGGGACAAGGATGACAATGCCGAAAATGATCCGGCCAGGGCGGACGCGCTCGACGGCGTGGCCGTGGCGGATCTGGAGCCGCAGCTGCGTTCCCAGCTCCGCGTGCCGGCCGCCATCCAGGGCGCGATCATCACCGAGGTGAGCAGCGGTTCCAATTCCGCCGAGGCCGGGCTCCAGCCCAACGACATCATCGTTGAGATCAACCGCCAGCCGGTGGCCAATGCGCAGGACGCCGTCCGCTTGTGCCGCGCCGCCCGCGATGAGCAGATTCTCGTCAAGATCTGGCGGCGCTTCGGCAACTCCATGGCCGGCACGCGCTACCTCAGCGTGGACAACACCAAGCGCACGAAGTAAGCGAACCTTTTTTCCATTGCCCGTCTCCGGCTTTGACAATTCGCCGCTGACGGGCATCTTCATTTCCAGATGGCCGTTCAATACAAAGATTATTACCAGAGTCTTGGTGTGCCGCGCACCGCCAGTGCGGATGAAATTAAAAAATCCTTCCGCAAGCTCGCGCGCGAATTTCATCCCGACGTCGCCAGGGACAAAAAGAAGGCCGAGGAGAAGTTCAAGGAGATCAACGAGGCCTACGAAGTCCTTGGCGACGCGGAGAAGCGCAAGAAATACGACGAGCTGGGCGCCAACTGGAAATCCGGCGCGGAATTCCGCCCGCCGCCCGGCGCCGGCGGCTTCGGCGGCGGCCAGACCTTTCGCGGCGGACGCGGCGGCGGATCGGAATTCGAATTTGGCGGCACCGGCTTCAGCGATTTCTTCGAGCAGATGTTCGGCTCGCGGATGCGCGGCGGCGGTTTTAGCGGGCACCCCGGCTTTGCCGGGGTGCCGATGGAAGAGCCGAGCCGCGACATCGAGGGCGACATCATGGTCACGCTGGAGGAGGCCAAGCGCGGCTCCGTCCGCACCGTCACCGTGCGGCGCGAGAACCGCACTGATTCGCACCAGGTCAAGATTCCCGCCGGCATCACCGGGGGCCAGAAATTGCGCGTCGCCGGCCGCGGCGAGCATGGCGGCGACCTGTATCTCCGCATCCGCCTCGCCCGGCATCCTGACTTCGAGGTGGACGGCCACAATCTCATTTACGAGTTGGAACTCGCGCCGTGGGAAGCCGCGCTGGGCGCGGAGATTGCCGTGCCCACGCTCGACGGCAAGGTGAACATCAAGATCCCCGCCGGCACCGCCAGCGGCCAGAAACTCCGGGTGCGCGGGCGCGGCCTCGGCAAGACGGGCGACCTGCTGGTGGCCACCAAAATCGTCGTGCCGGACAAGATATCTTCCGAGGCCAAGAAGCTGTGGGAACAGCTGGCGCACGAATCAAAATTCAATCCGCGCGATTGAACTTCGGTGTAATCCAATTTAACTTCGCGCATGGCCAACGCCAAAAAACCTAAACGCAAGGCCGCTTTGCTCGGCCTGGGCCTGGATTCCGATGGCCACAAGCGCGTGACCAAGGGCGATAATTTCCTCCTCGTCGGCGGCACCAAGGACACGCACGCGGAGATGACCGAGAAGGCCATCAAGATCAACGAAAAGCTCAAGGCGCGCGGCAAGCGGCTGGAAGAGGTCAGCCATGCGGAGTTCAGCGACATCGCGCACGAGGTCGGATTGAAGAAGATGAATCCGGGGGCGAACTAGCAGGTTCGGCTTTTCTCCCGCGCCGGCTTCTGCGAGAATTTCAAAATCATGAAGCCAAATATCTTTACGCTCGCGCTCGGCTTGGGATTGTTCCTGATTGCGGAATCCACCCCGGCGGCAACGGACACCCAGCGGCTCTATCTCTCCGGTCGCGGCAAGGATGACGCGGTGCGCTGGGATTTTTTCTGCACCGAGGGCCGCAGCAGCGGTTGCTGGACGAACATCAAGGTGCCTTCCAACTGGGAGCTGCAAGGGTTTGGCAGCTACAATTACGGGCATGACCCGATGTCCAAAAAGTCCAAGGAGATCGGCAAGTATCGGCATGGTTTTGCCGTTCCGGCGGCATGGCAGGGGCAGCGCGTGTTCGTTGTCTTCGAAGGCGCGATGACCGATACCGAAGTGTTGGTGAACGGCCAGTCCGCCGGCCCGATCCATCAAGGCGGTTTCTATCGCTTCAAATACGAGCTGACGGGGCTGGTGAAATTTGGCGGCACGAATCTGCTGGAAGTGAATGTCAGCAAGATCTCCGCGAATAGCAGCGTGGAGGCGGCGGAGCGCGAGGCGGATTACTGGTTGTTCGGCGGCATCTGTCGCCCGGTGTATCTCGAAGCGGTGCCGCCATCCTTCGTGGAATGGACGGCGGTGGATGCCCGCGCCGATGGCAGTTTCCGGCTGGATGTTCATTGTCTGGGAATCACGGCGCCGGCCAAAGCCACCGTTCGCATTCTCACGCGCGACGGCCAGCCGGTGGGCAAACCGGTCAGCGCGCCGGTATTTGCGGGTGACACTTCCAGCGTCACGCTGCGCACGCAGGTGGAGAATCCGGCGTTGTGGTCGGCGGAGACGCCCAATCTGTATCAGGCCGAAGTGACGCTGGAGCGCGAGGGGAAGCCGTTGCATTCAGTGCGCACGCGGTTTGGCTTTCGCACGTTCGAGATGCGGGCGAAACAGGGTTTGTTCCTGAACGGCCAGCGCGTGCTGTTGCAGGGGGCCGACCGGCATTCGTTCTGGCCGGACTCGGGCCGCTGCCTGAGCCGCGAGGTGTGTTACAACGACGTGAAGTTGATGAAGTCGATGAATATGAACGCCGCGCGCATGTCGCATTATCCGCCGGACGTGGATTTTCTTGAAGCGTGCGATGAGTTGGGTCTCTACGTGCTGGACGAATTGGCCGGCTGGCAAATTCCGCCTTACGACACGACGGTGGGCAAGCGGCTCGTCCGGCAAATGGTCATGCGCGACGTGAATCATCCGAGCATTCTGTTTTGGGACAACGGCAACGAAGGCGGCTGGAACCGGGAGCTTGATGCGGAGTTCTGGCTCTACGATCCGCAGCGGCGCACGGTGCTGCATCCGTGGGATTCCAATCAGGGCATGAACACGGCGCACTACCGCACGTATGCGGAACATGTGGCGTTGCTGGCTGGCAAGGCCGGCACCAACAATTGGAACAAGAAAATCCATTATGTGACCGGCGATCTGTATATGCCCACGGAATTTCTCCACGGGCTTTACGACGGCGGTCATGGCGCGGGCCTGCGGGATTACTGGCGCGAGATGCGGGCGTCGGCTTATGGCGCGGGCGGTTTCCTCTGGGCGTTGGTGGATGAAGGCGTGGTGCGCACGGATCAGGGGGGCTTCATTGATTGTGCCGTCAATCTGGCGCCGGACGGGATTGTCGGTCCGTCTCGCGAAAAGAAAGGAAGCTTTAACACCATCAAGGAACTCTGGTCGCCGGTGCAGGTGTTGACCAAGGCGTTGCCTGAGAATTTCAACGGCACGCTGGAGATCGAGAACCAATACAGTTTCACGAGCCTGAGCCAGTGCCGTTTTGCGTGGGAACTCGCTGATTTCCGGAAACCCGGCGAAGCCCAGGCTGGTCATGTTTCGCAGGCCACCGGTGAACTGGCCGGTCCCGCCATCGCCCCCGGCCAGCGGGGAGCGCTCAAGCTGTCGCTTCCGAAAAATTGGCGGAAGAGCGAGGTGCTGTATCTGACTGCGTTCGGGCCGTCGGGCGAGCAGTTGTGGGTTTGGTCGTGGCGGCTGAAATCACCGCAGCAAATCACCAGCGCGTTGCCATCCAAACCCGGCGGTTCCAAGGTGAATGCGCGGGTGGCTGGCTCGGTGATGGAGGTGAAAGCCGGCGAACTGCTGGCGCGGTTTGATCTCAACACGGGACGCTTGCTCGGCGTTCAGCAAGGGGTTGCGATTTATCCGCTAGCCAATGGACCACGCCTGGCTCCGGCGGGCTCGAATGAAGCTCCCGCGAAAGTGCAGCACGCGGCGGTGGGTGCGGATTATCAGGTGACCGCCGAGCAGGGTGCCCTGCGGTGGACATGGATTGTGAAACCTTCCGGCGAACTGGTTCTGGAGTGCAATTATGCGCTCGCGGGCGCGTATGATTTTTTGGGCGTAACCTTTGATTTTCCGGAGGAGGCGCTGTGCGAGAAAACCTGGCTGGGAAACGGCCCTTATCGCGTTTGGAAAAACCGTCTGCCCGGGGTTCGCGCGGATGTCTGGCGCACGGCTTTCAACGATCCCATTCCGGGCAAGCAATGGGAATACCCCGAGTTCAAAGGTTATTTCAGCGACTTTGTCTGGGCGGATTTCACCACCGGTGGTGGGCATTTCACGGTGCTGACCGAAACGCCGGATATTTTTATGCGCGTGGGCACGCCGAATTTTGGCGAGAAGCCGATGAAGGCGATCGCGGCGTTTCCTGAGGGGAATCTTTCGTTTCTGCATGGCATTGCCCCCATCGGCAATAAATTTACCGCCGCAAAAGATGTCGGCCCGGAGAGTCAGAAGAATGAGGCCGCCGGGCAATATTCATTGAAGCTGAAATTTCAGTTTGGCAAGTGAGGGCGGAACGCCGCCGGACTCATCTGCCATGCCATGAAAACCGTCATCCACTGGTTCCGCCGCGATTTGCGCGTCAGCGACAACACCGCGCTGAGTGAAGCCGGCCGGCGCGCGGAGCGGGTCATACCGGTTTTTATTTTTGAAGAGGCGTTTCGCACCGGGCCGGATGTGGGCGCGGCGCGGCTGGCGTTTTTGCTGCAATCGGTCGAGGCGCTCCGTAAGGAACTCGCGGAGCTGGGTCACACGCTCGTCATTCGCTGCGGCAAGTCGGAGGAGATTTTGCCGGAACTTGCGAAAGCAGCCGGCGCGTCGGCAGTCTTTGCCAACAAACGTTACGAGCCTTACGCGCAACACCGTGACGAGCGGATCACTTCGACGCTGCTGAATGCGGGCGTCGGTTTTGAGTTGTTCAAGGACGCCGTGGTTTGGGAGGAAACGGAGATTCTCACGCAGGCCGGCAATCCCTACACCGTCTTCACGCCTTATTCCAAAGCGTGGAAGGCAAAGCCGGTGCCCGCGCCGAGACCCGGATTTGGCATCCAGCATCCGGCATCCAGCATCCCGCATCTTCACTCAGACACGCTGCCAGCGTCAGATGAAATCGGTCATCCGCTCACGCAGAAGATTCCGCCGGGCGGCGAACGCGCGGCGCTGGAATTATTGCGCCATTTTCTGGCCGGACCGGTTTATGAATACGGCACGCACCGGGACTTTCCCGCGCTGGACGGAGGTTCGAGCCTTTCACCTCATTTGTGCGCCGGAACGATCGGTATCAGGACGATTCTGGCCGGATTAAAAAAAGCCAAAGCTAAAACGGGGAACGCGGAAGCGGTGAAAAGCTGCGAGACGTTTTTGAGCGAGCTCATCTGGCGCGAGTTTTACACGCAGGTGCTGCGTAATTTTCCGCACGTCACCCAGGGCGCGTTTCGTCCGGAATACAACCGGCTTGCGTGGTCGAACAACCAAGAACATTTCGCTGCGTGGTGCGCGGGGCGCACGGGCTATCCCATCGTGGACGCGGCCATGCGCTGCCTCAATGCCGCCGGCACCATGCACAACCGGTTGCGCATGGTTGTGGCGATGTTTCTTGCGAAAGACCTGCTCATCTCATGGCAATGGGGCGAGCGCTATTTCATGCGCCAACTCGTGGATGGTGATCTGGCGGCGAACAACGGCGGCTGGCAATGGAGCGCCGGCACGGGCACGGATGCCGCGCCGTATTTTCGCATCTTCAACCCGGTCTCGCAGGCGGAGAAGTTTGACGCGGGTGGAAAGTTCGTGCGTCGCTGGCTTCCGGAGCTGAAAGATTTCCCCGACGACCTCATCCAACAGCCGTGGGAAAACCCGTTGCTGCTGGCGAAATCGGGATATCCGCATCGCATCGTTCTACACGAGGAGCAGCGCGTGAAATGTCTCGCGATGTTCAAGGCCGTAAAGAAAACCTAGTCACTGTCCAATGCGGGAGGAGTGATTTTCAAGTTTGGCTTTGGCTGGCACAGTTGGTTAAATCAGCGCCACACCCATTCGTCACATGACCCCATCATTTCACATTTCCCGCCGTTCGTTCCTTCGCCGCACTACGCTGGCGGCTGCCGCCGCCGGTTTGCCGCTTTGGTTTGTGGAACGCCAGCTTGCCGCCGTCGAGGTGGCCAAGCCTGTCACCAGTCCGAATGATCGCCCCGGCATTGCGCTCATCGGCTGCGGCGGCATGGGGCAGGGCGACGCCGCCAATGCCCAGCGGTTTGGCGACATCGTGGCGGTCTGTGATGTGGACGAAGGCCATGCCCGTGCCGCGGCGAAGAAGTTTGCGCAAAACGGCAAATCGCCCGCGCAGTTCACCGATTTCCGCAAGCTGCTGGAGCGTGCTGATGTCCACGCCGTCATTCAAGCCACGCCCGATCACTGGCACACCCTCATCAATATCGCCGCTGCCAAGGCCAGGAAGGATGTCTATGGCGAAAAGCCGCTGACGCTCACCATTGATGAGGGCCGCCATGTCATCAAGGCGGTGCGTAAAAATAAAATTGTTTTTCAGACGGGCACCCAGCAGCGGAGCAGCGCTTATTTCCACCTCGCCTGCGAACTGGTCCGCAACCAGCGCCTTGGCCGGCTCAAGGAAGTTCACGTCTTCGTTCCGGCGGGTATTCGCGGCAACAATTTTAAAAAAGTTTCCGTTCCTGCCGGCTTCAACTACGACTTCTGGCTTGGTCAGGCGCCCCGGGCGGAATACGTCGCGGAACGTTGTCACCGGACTTTCCGCTGGTGGTTCGACTACGCTGGCGGCCCTGTTACGGACTGGGGCGCGCATCATAATGACATCGCCCGCTGGGCTATCGGCCTTGACGGTCCTGTGGGGGTGGCGGCGAGCGCCATCACGCCGCCGCTGCCGGAGGGCTACAACACGCCCAGCGAATTTGAAGCCACGCTCGACTGGGCCAATGGTGTGAAGCAAATCGTCCGCACCACCACTGCCGATACGCCGTTTGGTTCCGTTATCGACGAAAACGGCCAGCGCAACGGCCTCAAGTTTATCGGCGCCGACGGCTGGATCTGGGTGAACCGCAACGGCATCAGTGCCAGCGACCAGGAACTGCTGCGCGCGCCGTTACCCGACAACGCCATGAAGCTGGTCACTAGCAAGAACCACATGGGGAATTTCTTCGACTGCCTCAAGTCGCGGCAAGACCCGGTGGCGAATGTGGAGAATGGCCACCGTTCCGCGTGCATCGGACACCTCATCATCATCGCGCTGCAGACAGGACGGAAACTTCAGTGGAATCCCCAAAAGGAAGTTTTCACGGGCGACGGCGCGGCTCAGGCCAATAAAATGCTCGCCCGCGAAATGCGCGCGCCTTACGACTACCGGTTTGCGGCATAAAACCGCCGGGGTGTTTTCCGGGTGATTTAATTTACAGCGTAAGCGTCAAGTGAGTGGCGCCGCCTTTCTTCTCCCCGCCCTGCGGGGAGGTGTGTGACTTTCCCGCCAGCGCTGGATTAACCACGAAAATCTCCCGGGTTAAAGTCGGCGGACGTTGCCGGTTTCCGATCGCAGTTTTAGTTCGTGTGTTTCGTGGTTTAAAATGTTTTTTCGGTTTCACCCTTGGCGTTCTTGGCCCCTTGGCGGTTAAAGCCGGTTTCCTGCGGTCGAGGGGCAGGGGGGGGGACGCGCTGGGTAACTCCAACTTCTGCCACAGTCATTTAAAATCGTCCCGGAGCCAGGCGGTGATGGCGGCCCGCGTTTTCTCGGGCGATTCGTGGAGGATGGCCCGCCAGCCGCGCGCCGCGCCCGCCGCGATGTTTTCCGGACGGTCGTCGATGTAGATCAGGTCCGCGCCGCGCCGGCCGCACATTTTCTCCATCGCCTCGTAGATTTTCGCCTGCGGCTTTACGGCGCCGACTTCGAAGGAATAAATGTAGCCGTCAAAATGTTGAAAGAACGGAAAATTCCGCTGCACATGCTCGGTGGCCAGATCGTTCGTGTTCGAGAAAATGTAGGTCTTGAACCCGCGCTCCCGCAGTTCCGTTTGCAGCGAAATGGTTTCCGGCATCTCGGAGAAAATGTCGGCAAAGAAGCTGCTAAACTCGGCGAGATCGCCTTGAAAGCCGATGGCGGCGCGGATGGCGTCGTAAAATCCTTGGCGGGTGAGCTGGCCGGATTCGTATTGGATGAGCAAGGGGGAGCTGCCGAGAAAGGCGTGTAAATCAGCCGGTGTCTTGGCGCTGCGCGCCGCGACCTTGCGGGCGGCGATGGTGTAATCGAAATCCACCAGCACTTTGCCGAGGTCGAAGATGAAGACGGGTTGGTTCATGACATTTCCCTTCGTCCTTCCAGCGCGCGGTTGAGGGTGAGTTCGTCGGCGTATTCCAGTCCGCTGCCGGCGGGCAGGCCGAAGCCGATGCGGGAAACCTTCAGCCCGGCGCGCGCGAGCCGCTTCGCCAGATAATTGCTGGTGGCGTCGCCTTCCACGTCCGTGCCGAGCGCGATGATGATTTCTTTGATGGGTTCGGCGCTGAGCCGCTGTTCCAGATCGGCTATCCGCAGATCCTCCGGCTCCACGCCGTCGAGCGGTGAAATCTTCCCGCCGAGCACATGATATTTGCCGCGGAACGAGCCGGATTTTTCGATGCTTAAAATATCCACGGCGCGTTCCACGAGGCAGACGAGCGTGGCGTCGCGGCGGGTGTCGGCGCAGGTGGGGCAGGGGGACTTTTCGGTCAAAGCCCCGCAGGTGGTGCAGAATTCGATTTTTTCACGGGCGCTGAGCATCGCCTCGGCCAGTAGTTTGACGATGGCGGCCTCCGTCTGCACCAGATGCAGCGCGACGCGTTCGGCGGAGCGCGGCCCGATGCCGGGCAGTTTGCTCAGCGCGGCGGTCAGCGTGGTGATGGATTCGGGCAGCATTTGTTGAATGGTTAAAAAGTTGAATTGTTGAATCGCCCCCGACTTCCTGCCGATTTAACGATTCGCCGATTCACGATTTAACGGCTTCACATCATCCCGGGCAGGCTGAAACCCGCCGTGGCCTTGCCCATTTCGGTATTGGAGATTTCCTTGGCTTGAGTGAGCGCCTGGTTGACGGCGGTGAGGATCATGTCCTCGACGAGTTGCGCGTCGGCCGGATTCAGTGCCTGCGGATCGATCTTGATGGCCGCGAGCGTGCCGTCGCACTTGGCGGTCACTTTGACCGCGCCGCCGCCGCTGGTGGCTTCCACGGTGCGCGTGGCGAGGCTGGCCTGGATCTGTTCCATTTGCTGCTGCATTTTTGCAGCCTGTTTCATGAGTTTGCCGAGTGACATGGGGAGTGATTTTTTAGTTTTAAGTTCTTAATGATAAGTTTGCAATCAGGCGCGCACTTCCACAATCGTGCCTTTGAATACTTCCAGCGCCTTCTGGATGAGTGGGTCGTTCTTGAAATCGTCCTTGTTGAAGGCGACCGGGGCCGGCTTCCTTTCCGTTGCCGCTGCCGGTTCGGCGGGCTTGTTTCCCGCCGTGGTGGACGCAGCCTTTGCGGCGGCGGGGGCCGGCGCTGAAACGGGGGCCATGGTGGGGCGCTCCCAGTTGGCCGGCGCTTCGGACTTGATGAACTTGACCATTGCCTGGTGATGGCCGAGTTCGGCGAGTTTGGTCGCGATCAAGGTGTGGTTGCGCGAATTGTCCACGAGGCCGAGATGGTCTTCAAACTCCGGATCGTAGCCGATGATGAAAATGTTTTTCGCAAACGAGACCGGGTGCGCATCTATCAGGTAGCCGCGCGTGAACGGGCTCACCCGGCCCACGGCTTCCAAGAGGCTTTTCCAAAGTTCGACCAGGTTGCCGGGCGCCGGCGCCGCTGCGGTCGGAACTGGAACCACCGGCGCCGGGGCGGCGGCCGGTGCCGCCGCTTTGGGTGCGGGCGGTGGCGGCGCGGGTTCCTGCAGCGAAAATCTGGCCGCCGGGGCCGGGGCCGGGGCGGCTTTGACGGGAGCCGGGGCGGTAACGGGCGAACTGATTGCCCCGCTGCTGCTGCGTAGCTGGTTTAGCTGTTTCAGCACGGCGTCCAGCGGCAGCGCATTCCGCGCGTCGATGGCGCGGAGCAGCGTGACTTCCAGCAGGATTTTTTTGGAAGCGGCGTCGCGCAGGCGGAGTTCCGCATCGGCAAAGACTTCGAGAATCCGCGCCAGCGCGTCCGGTTTGGACAGGGCGGACTGCTCCTTCAGCGCCGCCACTTCGGCTTCGGAGGCTTCCAGCAGTTTCAAATCGCCCTTGGAAACCTGGTAGATGAGGAGATTGCGGAAATGGTTCAGCAGATCGCCGAGCAACCGGCCGAGGTCTTTGCCGCCCTGCGCGAGGCTGTTCAATTCTCCCAGCGCGGTGTGGATTTCCCCGGCGAGGACGGCGCGGCTTAATTCTAGAATCTGGTTCTGCGCCGCGAGGCCGAACATGGAAAGCACGTCCGCTTCCTCGATCGTGTCGCCGCAGAAGCTGATGAGCTGGTCGAGTGTGGATTCCGCGTCGCGCATCCCGCCGTCCGCGCCGCGGGCGATGGCGAGGAGCGCCGCGGCCTCAATCGACACTTTCTCTTTGCCGGCGATTTCCGCCAGATGCTTCGTGATGAGCGCGGAGGGAATCCGGCGCAGGTCAAACCGCTGGCAGCGCGAAAGGATCGTCGGCAGCACCTTCTCCGGGTCGGTCGTCGCGAACATGAACTTCACATGGGCGGGCGGCTCTTCCAGCGTTTTCAGCAGCGCGTTGAACGCCGCCGTGGAGAGCATGTGAACTTCGTCGATGATGTAGATCTTGTAGGGCGAATTGGCCGGGGCGTATTTGCAGGTCTCCCGGAGTTCGCGGACCTGCTCGACGCCGTTGTTGCTCGCGCCGTCGATCTCCATCACGTCGAGCGCGCGGCCTTCGGTGATCTCGATGCAGCGGGAATCGGTGTCGTCAAAATCGGTCTTCGGGCCGCCGGTGCAGTTGAGGGCCTTGGCGAAAATGCGGGCGATGGTGGTCTTGCCGGTGCCGCGCGGGCCGCAGAACAGGTAGGCGTGGGCGATGCGCTTCTGCGCGATGGCGTTGGCGAGCGTCTGGGTGACGTGTTCCTGGCCGACGACATCGGCGAATTTCTGCGGGCGGTATTTCCGCGCTATGACTTGGTAGGACATTTACAATTTACGATTTACGATTTACGCACGGATTGCAACTGCGAAGCAAATCGAAAATCGTAAATGAAAAAGGTGCCAGGGTGACCACGGCAGATACGGAGCAAACTGCCGTTGCTGCCTTCCGGCCCTGGCGGGGTTCGTAAGTCCACATTCCATGGGCCCTGGCGCCGGTAGGTTGCGCCACTTGGCGCGCCGCTTCAAGGAGAAACGCTTGGGGGTGGAATTAAAACATTGCCGTCGGCAAACTGCCTCCGCCCGCTGCGCTGTGCTTGGCTGCTGACCATCGCGCCCGCGAGACCAAACCTTGACTGCATCTCGTGCAATGGAAATCTCCAAACAATAGCTCAACTCTCGCTTCAGCAACTCGTCCGAATTTTGCGGAATCACCTCTGCTCGTGAGTGAGACGTAAAATCTCCGGAGACTTGCTCCGCAAAGATGACTCCATCTTTGTCAAAGTCCTCAAGCTGCTCGCAAATATCTGGAATCGTCATAAGGCGCCTGACAGGCGGTGGGTTGAAATTCTGCGGCCTATCCGCTTTGTCCTGACCGCAGGTTGGATTGGTTTTACTGTTGCCGGCGGAGTTTGTCCGGCCGCTTCCCGCCGCTTCCCGCAGATGTTTTTATTCTGCGCCAATCTGCGCCATCTGCGGGCAGATCCTGAAGTTCCCGCTTTCCGTTGTCTCGTGGTCCGTAGTCCGTGGTCTGACCTCTGACCCTTGAATATTGGCTGTTGGTTGCTGGATGTTGAATGTTGTCTTCCTGCTTTCCTGCTTTCCTTATTGAGTTTATCCCGGCGTTGCCCGCCGATTTATTAATCTGCGCCAATCTGCGCCATCTGCGGGCAGATCCTGAAGTTCCCGCTTTCCGTTGTCTCGTGGTCCGTAGTCCGTGGTCTGACCTCTGACCCTTGAATATTGGCTGTTGGTTGTTGGATGTTGAATGTTGTCTTCCTGCTTTCCTGCTTTCCTTATTGAGTTTATCCCGGCGTTGCCCGCCGATTTATTAATCGGCGCCAATCTGCGCCATCTGCGGGTAGATCCTGAAGTTCCCGTCCTCGTTTCGCGTCTTGGCGCCTTGGCGTGAGCCAGATTACCGCCCTCCCATTTCTTGTATTTCGCGGTTTCAAAGGCTGGATTTGGGTTGAGCCGGCAATGTTGAAAAATTAGTTGCATAGTTGCAATAATCGAAATAGCTTTTCCGCATTGTTCTCTACCCGAAAAAATTACGTTAATATTTTTGTCGCCGCCCGCAATTTAACCCCACCCCAGCTATGAACCCCTCAACTAATTCCACCTCCCTTGAAACCTCGTCGCCGCGCCTTTGGCTGCGCGTCACGAGCCGCTTGCTGCTGCTGGCGGCGCTGCTGTGCGCCGTTGGCGCCTCGGCGCAATCCACGAACTGGCTCAGCGGCACGAACCTGCTCACCACCGCCTACGGCACGCTCGCTGACAATGACGTGGTGAACAATGCCACGCTGATCATCACCAACGGCGGCGCGCTGACCGCCAATCAATTGAATGTGGGCCCCACCAACCGCGCCACGCTCACGCTGGATACCAACGGCGGCATCCTCACCGTCAATACCTTGCTGGCCACGAACGTCATCCGCTTCGGCGTGACCAACTCCTTCGTCAATTTGAACGGCGGCGCGCTGACCACGTCGAATGCGGCCACGGCGATTGCGGCCCATATTCTGGTGGCCAGCAATGCCACCTTCAACCTCAACAGCAGTTGGAACCTGAATGGCGGCTCCAACTTCATCGCCTCTGTTGGCTCCGGCACCCCGGCGGGGAGCTTGGTTGTCGGCAACGCCACCAGCAACGTGGTGGTCACCGTCAATTCCAACGCCACCTTCCTCAACAGCAGCCCCGCAAGCTTGACGACCAACGTTAATAATTTGTTTATTGGCAACGGCAACGCCACCGGCAACCTGCTGATCATCACCAACGGCGGGCAGGCCACCATCCGCAACGGTTCGGGCAGCGTTAATTTGATCGTTGGCAATAGTGTGGGGGCCAATTCCAACGGCCTTATTGTGGCGGGCGCGGACGGCGCCGGCAAAAAGGCGACCTTGAATGCCGGTGGCGACCGGATTTATGTCGGCAACGGAGTGACGGGCGGGATCAATAATTATCTCCGGGTGGATGCGGGCGGGGTCATCACCAATGCTCAATTGTTTTCATGGGCGATCAACTCCGGCATCGTCATCACCAATGGCGGATATGCATCCGGCTCCGGGGCCACGTTTGGCCGGCAGGGTTTGAACAACCTGTGGACCATTGCGGGCACGGATGCGGCCGGCAGCCGGTCCACGCTGCTGCTGACGGCCAGCGGCATGAACATTGGCGGGGCCCAAATCGCGACCGGGGCCACCCCCGGCACGAACAACGTGCTCTGGGTGGGGCAGAATGGCTTGTTCACCAATACCACCGGCGGCAAGATTAATGTCGGTGCGGACACCAACGCCTTGGGCAACTCGCTCGTCATCGCCGACGGCGGTCAGGTCTATGCCAACGCCGCCAGCCAGATCGGCTCCACTGTCAGCGCCAACAGCAATTCCATCACCATCGGCGGCTCCTTCGGCACGACCAACTCGCTCTTGAGCCTCGGCAATGCCAGCCTGACCATCGGCAACCACGCGCAGGCCACGAACAACTCGCTGACGCTGAACAGCGGCGGCGTGCTGACGAACGTCAGCTCGATTGCTATTGGCGGTGTGAATTCCGTGCTGGCCATCAACAGCGGCGCCACGCTGGCATTGACGGCGGTCACCAATGGCAACGTGATTGCCAACAATGCCTCCGTCAATCCGACGTATCAAATCCAGTCCGGCGGCGCGGTCATCATTGACACGGTGGGCTACACGGTCACAAGTCAATTGCCGTTGCAGGAAGACCCGGGCAACCCGGGCGGCAGCCTGACCAAGCGGGGCACCGGCACGCTGACGCTCAATGGCGCCAGCACCTACAGTGGCGGCACCGTTCTCGCCGCCGGCACGCTCGGCCTTGGCCATGCCGCCGCGCTGGGCGCGAGCGGCACGATTGACCTCACCGGCAACGGCGGCCTGCGCTGGGGCGCGGGCATCAACGTGGATTTGTCTGGCCGGCTGCAACTTCAAGACGGCATCACGGCGACCTTTGACACCGGCACCAACAGCGTGACGTTCGCCAGCGCGCTGCTTTTGGGCGGTTCCGGCACGGCGGGGTTGGCCAAGCTGGGCACCGGCACGCTGACGCTGGGCACCCCCAATACTTACACCGGCCCGACGGCGGTCAGTGCCGGCACGCTGCTGGTCTCCGGCGATGCTTCCGCTGCCACCGGCGCGGTGACGGTCTCCTCTTTGGCGACGCTGGGCGGTGCGGGCAATCTGGGCGGCAATGTGACGCTGGCCGCCCTCGCCAATCTGGTGCCCGGCGGTTACAACAGCATCGGCACCCTGAACGTTCCCGGTCTGGCCCTGACCAGCGACACGCTTTATTTTGACTTGTCCAGCGATGGCTCGCTCTCGTCGGACACAGTGAACATCGCCAATAATCTCACCCTTTCCGGCGTCAATGTCATCGTGCTGAACTTCCCGACGGGGCCGGCCCCGGAGGGCACCTACACGCTGATGACCTATGCGGCGACAAACGGGCCGGGCAGCCTTGTTCTGTTCGGCAGTTATCCGAATGCTGTGCTCAACGTGGGTCTCACCAGCGTGACGATCACGGTTGCCCCTGCCACCACCACCTTTGAATTGAAGTGGAGCGGCACCGAGGACAGTGTCTGGACGACAGTGAACAACTGGTTGAATGGCGCGGGGCCGGCTTCGTATGCGGATGGCGACGCGGTGATGTTTGACGACACGGCTTCGGGCAATTTCATTGTCACCGGCGGCGCGGTAGCGCCTGGCTCGGTCACCTTTAACAATAGCGCCACGACCTACACCAACTCCGCGGCCATCGGCGGCACGGGCCCGGTGGTCAAGCTGGGTTCGGGCGCGGTCACGCTCAGCGGCAATAACAGTTTCAGCGGCGGGTTGACCTTGAATGCGGGCGCGTTGCGGCTCGGCAGCACCAATGCGCTGGGCACCGGCTTGTTCACCATTAACGGCGGCACGCTGGACGCCACGCTGGCGCTTACCAACGTGGACAACAACGCGCAGGTGTGGAACAACGACTTCACCTTCACCGGCACGGCGAATCTGAACCTCGGCGCCGGCGCGGTCACCCTCGGGGCGAACAGCGCGGTCACGGTCAGTGCGAACACGCTGGCGGTGGGCGGCGCGATCGGCGACGGCGCGGCGAACGGCTTCACCAAGCTGGGCGCGGGCACCCTGTCGTTGAGCGCCAACAGCACCTACACCGGTCCGACCCTCATCGGCGCGGGCACGGTCGTCATCACCAATGCGCCGCAGGCCCTCGGCGCCACGGCGGGCGGCACCACGGTCAGCAATGGCGCCACCCTCAAGCTTTACGGCGGCCTGACCATCAGCGGCGAACCGTTGACGCTGGGGGCTTACAATGGCGGGGTCGTCAATTTGCAAAGCGCCACCGGCTCGAACGTCTGGACCGGCCCCGTCACCGTGAACGGGACGAATTACTTTGCCCGTGTGGAAACCGCCGTGGCCGGCGCGGCGCTCACCTTGAGCGGCCCCGTCAACGTGGATGCGAGTGGCGTGATCAGCTCCAACCTCGGCCTCCAACTGGTGGCCCAGGGCGACGGCCCGATCCTCATCAGCGGCAATATCACGAACAGCGGCGGTTTCATCCGCGCCTCCGGCGGCGTGGGCGTGGTGACGCTTGCCGGCACCAACAGTTACACCGGCAAGACGGATATCGGCGGCGGCACGCTGCTGATCAACGGCGATAACTCCGCCGCCATCGGCCCGGTGACGGTGAATCAGACCTCCTCCACCCAGATCGGCACGCTGGGCGGCTCGGGCGTCATCGGCGGCAAAGTGCTGATGAATACGGATACCATCCTGGCTCCGGGCGGCACCAACAACGTGGGCACCCTGACGCTGACGAACACCCTGACGCTGACCACCAACAAGCTGTTCTTTGATCTGACCCCGACGACGAACGACCAGCTGGTCGTCGGTGCGGCGCTGACCAACATCGGGGTGAACACGATCTATCTGACGGGTTCCGCGCCCGCCGGCACGAACACGCTGATCACCTTCGGCTCCCTCACCGGCCCCGGCTCCTTTGTGCTGGGGGCGACCTATGGGAATGTTTACCTGATCACCAATGGCTTGAGCCTCCAGTTGGTGGTGACCGGCACCGGCTTCACCAGCCTGACGTGGAAGGGTTATTTGAGCGGCACATGGGACGTGACGAGCACCAACTGGCTCGGGAACGGGGTGACCAATTTCAATCCCGGCAACGACGTGCTCTTTGACGACACCTTGGCGGCGAATAACGCCCTCACCAACACGGACAGCGTCCTGCCCGGTTCCGTGACCGTCAACAACAGCCTCACCAACTACACCATCGCCACGGCCATCGGCGGATCAGCGGGCGTGACCAAGCTCGGCAGCGCCAGGCTCACGCTCAGCGGCACCAACTCCTACAGCGGCGTGACGATGGTGAATCAGGGCACTCTGGCCATCACCACCAACACCGCCCTCGGCTCGGCGCTTGGCGGCACGGTTATCTTCGACACGGGTTCCACGGTCAACGGCGGCCAGTTGTCGCTCAACAACGTCCTCACCCTGGCTGAACCCGTTTCCATCACGGGACCGGGCGATGGCTTCTTGAATAACTACACCGCGTGTCTTGATGCGGCGAGCGGCACCAACAGCCTTACCGGCACGATTACCATCGTGTCCAATACGCCCACCCGCATCAGTGTCAGCGGGGCCAATACCGTGCTGAACCTCAGCGGCCTCATCCAGCGTAGTTCCGGCGGCACGAACAGCATTAATTTTAACATGACCGGTACTGGTGGCACGCTCAACGTTAATAGCGCCATCCAAAATCCCGGCGGTGTCATTTACGCCCATAGCGGCGGTGGCTCCGTGGTGTTCAATGCGGCCGGCAACAATATCGGCGACGTCATGGTGCAATACGGCGGCAATCTGAAAGTCACCGTGACCGATGCCTTGGCAACCAACCGGAACCTCTGGATTGGCGGCACTTCCACTACGGATGGGGTTGGCACGGGCACCTTCTATCTGCTGGGGGTCAGCCAGACCGTCAACTCCCTGAACGGCCAGGTGGGCACCAATGCCAATACTTTCTTGCGCCGGATCACCAGCACCAACGCCAATGCGATGACGCTCACCGTGGGTAGCCTCGGCGGCGGCGGCACCTTCGACGGCGTGATTGAGAACGGCACTGGCGGTGGCGCCATTGCGTTCACCAAGGTGGGCAGCGGCACTGAAATCTTCGCCGGCAACCGGGCCAACACCTACACCGGCAACACCATCATCAACGGCGGCGTCCTCCAACTGGCCAAGTTCGACGGCACCAACTCCATCGCGGGCAATGTGCTCATCCTTGCGGGCACTTTGCAAAACCTGACGAACAACCAGATTGCCGATACCGCCACCGTGGTCCTCAGTAATTCGGTCGCCAAGTGGGACCTCAACGGCCGGAGCGAAACCGTGGCCAACGTGGATATGCAGAATGCGAATACGGGTGGTGGCTTGAACCTTGGTTTAAGCGGCGTGCTCACGATCAGCGGCACGCTCAACCATGTGCTGGGCGACATCACCCTGACCAGCGGCGGCACGGGTGCCAGCATCAACGCCAATACCGTGACGAACTTGGGCGGCACCTGGACCTTCGGCACTGCGGTGGCTGGTCCTGGCCAGCAGTTGATTATCGGTTCCGGCGGCCTCGTCCTCGGCGGCGGCACCACCATCGCCATCAACTCGGCACCCAACAACGCGAACTCCATCACCCTCAGCGGCAATCTGACGACCCTGGCTGGCAGCCCGGTCAACACCATTTCCGACGCTTCTACGCCCTATGGCTACTTCAAGCTCGACGGCAGCCGGACGTTCAATATCAACAGCGACCTGACGATTTCCGCGCGGATCACCAATGGTGCCGGCGTTGGGGCCCTCACCAAGACCGGCTTGGGCGCGCTGACGCTCTCCGCCACCAACTTCTACACCGGGGCCACGGTCGTCTCGAACGGCACCTTGATCCTCCCCGCCAGCGCCACCATCTCGAACTCGCCGAGCATCAGCATCGCGGGCGGCACGCTGACGCTGGTGGCGAACTCGAACGGCATCGTCAATGATCGCATTGGCAACGCTGTGCCGGTGACGCTGGGCGGCAGCGCCATCCCGGCCATGCTGGTCCTGGTCAACTCCGCCAATGTTGGCACCAACTCGGAAACCGTGGGCACGCTGACCCTCGCCGGCTCGGTTCCGGCGACGATTGATTTCGGCACCGGCACGAACCGGCTGTTCTTTGCCGACAGCAGCGCCATGACTTGGACGACCAATGTAATGATTGCGAACTGGTCGGGATCCCTCGGCGGTGCCGGCGTTGACCAGTTGTTCATCGGTTCCGGGGCCACCCTGACGGCCGGCCAGTTGGCGAATATCACCTTTGTGAATCCGACGAATGCCTTGGGCAACTTCACGGCTGTGCAACTGGGCACCGGCGAAGTGGTGCCGGGCACCCAGATTACCGCCGGGGCCGGCAACGACACGTGGAACCAGTTCAACAGCGCTGTCGGTGGCGGCACCAACAGTTGGAATCAGGCCTCTAACTGGCTGTCGGGAACCGGCTTCCCGAACGCGCTGGATGCCGTCGCCAAAGTGAACATCAACATCACCAACGGCAACCAGGTCATCAACCTGAACCAGCCCGTCACCGTGGGCGCCCTGTATTTTGGCGACTCGGCCACCAACGCGGACAACGTTTACCGCACCTACACGATCAACAGCAACGCCACGGGCGCGACGCTGACGTTTGATGTTTCCTCCGGCAAGGCGCTGCTGTTCCGGGCCCCCACCACGGTCTTGAATCTCGGCCAGAATGACACCATCAACGCCAATGTCATCCTGAACAAAAACCTGGATGCCATCATGCAATATTCCGGCAGTGGCAACGGCATCTTCCTCAATGGCGCCATCTCCGGCGCGGGCGGCATCCAGTTGCGAACCACCAACATGACGGTGGTGTCGGGCAATGCCGACCAGATCCTGCGGTTGGCGAACACGAACAACAGTTTCACGGGCGACATCGCCCTGGCGAACGGCCGGCTGGAATATTTCGGCGATGTGCTGCCCTCGGTGAACGGCGCGCTCGGCAACTCGGCCAACCCGGTGCGCATCAACACGGCGGACAGTCATTGGGATATCGGCGGCGGCCTCAGCAGCGCGATCAGCGCGCAGTTGCGGCTCGTCGCCTTGAACGACACGAACAACTACACGTTTGGGCGCGACCTGGACTTCTCCTACAACTACGGCGGGGCGGGGGCCGGCTATGGCAACCAGATGGGCCGGGAAACGTTTGCGTTTGGCGGCGACGGGGTGGGCGGGGTGAACACGAACACGCTCACATTCACCGGCACGGTGACGCTGCCCGGGAACGGTCGCGGTCTCCACCTGTATGCGGAACGCCAGGGTATGACCATGCGCTTCACGGGCCCGGTCAATTCGGCCGGCAATAACGGCGCGTTATTTATGGGCTACGGCGGCCCCAATGCCACCAATGTGGACGGGTTTAGTCATGGCTCCTATCGGTTCTCGAATCTGCCTCGGTCCTTTGGCAACAGCATCTCCGTGACGCGTGGCCAGTTGATCGTCGAGGGCAGCGTCCCGGCCACGGGCAACAGCCCCATCGGCACGTCGGGACTGTCATTGGCTGACGGCAGCGGCGGGAATGTGTTTACCTCACCCGAAGCCGGCCCGAACCGCAGCATCTATCTGGATACCCCGGGCAGCTACTTCAACCGCAACCTGACCCCGAGCGGCGGCAGCAGCTTCGGGACGCCGGCCAGCGCTCAGGCGGCCCGCTACGGCACGAATTCCACCTTTGCCAACAGTTCATTTAACGTGTTGAACGGCCATCTCTTTGGCGGCCTGAACACCAGCGGCACGGTGACCTTCAGCAATACCATCACGCCCGGCGGCGTGCGGACGCCGCAGTCCGGCACCTCTGGCGGCATCGGCGGCTCGAACGAATTCTTCATCGTCCACAACCTTGCGCTGGTGGCGGCGGCGGGCGGCACGGTGGAATTCGCCGGCCAGATCACGGGCAGCACCGACTTTGAAGCCAAGCAACCTTACACCAGCGGCACGAACGGGGCCTCCACCAACGCGAACCTGACACGCATCACCATCAACCAGTTCCGCAACCATCCGAACCTGGACACCGATGTGAACGGCCTCCCGGATGCCAACGCCAACGCCCTGGTCGGCACGCCGCAAGGCGGCACGGTGATCTTGAGCGCCACGAACACCTACAGCGGCACCACGGAAGTGCTGGGCGGCACCTTGCTGGTGAACACCCCGAACGGCAGCGGCACGGGCACGAATACCGTGATCGTGACCAATGGCGCGGCCCTCGGCGGCAGCGGCCGGATTGCGGGCAATGTGGCCCTGGCGGCGGGCACGGTTCTGGTGCCGGGCACTTACACCAGCGCGGGCACGCTGACCCTGAGCAACGGCTTGACGATGAACAACAGCGGGCTGTTCGGCGCCGTGACCACGGCCACCAACAGCAAGGTGGCCCTTACCGGCGCGCTGACCCTGACGGGTGCGAACACCGTCGTTTTGAATTTCCTCGCCGGTCCGATTGCGGAGGGCAGTTACACCTTGGTGACCATGGCCGCGACGAACGGCGCCGGCACCCTGGCGCTGGCCGGCGGCTACACGAACGCCACGCTGGTCGTCAGCGCCACCAGCGTGGTGTTGCAGGTCGGCGCCGGCGGCACCTCGGGCGGCAATCTCCTGGCTTGGAAAGGTAATGTCAGCGGGACGTGGGACATCAGCACCACGACGAACTGGTTGAACACCGGCGTCGGCGCCGTTTATACGGAGGGCGGCGCCGTGATGTTTGATGATGCGGCGGTGAATTTCAACGTCAGCGGCGGCACGGTCACGCCGGCTTACGTGATGTTCAACAATAACAGCTACAACTACACCCTTTCCGCCTCGCTCGCCGGTGCGACCAACGCGCTGATCAAGAATGGCGGGGGCGCCCTCACGCTCGGCGGCAATAACACCTTCAATGGCGGTCTGGCCCTGAACGCGGGCGCCTTGAGCCTCAACAGCGCCACGGCGCTGGGCGCCGGCAGGCTGACCGTCAATGCTGGCACGCTGGACAACACCAGCGGCGCGGCGTTGACGAACTTGAACAACAACCCCCAGACTTGGAATGGCAGTTTCACCTTTAATGGCACCACCAACCTGCACCTCGGCACGGGCGCCGTGACGCTGGGGGCGAGTCTCGGGGTCGCCGTCAATGCCAACACGCTGACGGTGGGCGGCCCCGTTGCGGGCGCGTTCGCGCTGACCAAGCAGGGCGGCGGCAAGCTCACTCTCTCCGGCAGCAATACCTTCAGTGGGGGTCTGACCTTGAATGCGGGCACTTTGAATGTCGCCGGCACCAATGCGCTCGGCACCGGCACGCTGACCTTCCTGGGCGGCGCGCTGGACAACACCAGCGGCGCATCCTTCACCAACTTGAACAACAACACCCAGGTTTGGAATGGCAGCTTCACCTTTGCCGGCACCACCAATCTGCACCTCGGCACCGGCGCCGTCTCGCTGGTCGCGGTTGGCACAGTTACCGTTAGTGCCAACACCCTGACGGTCGGTGGTCCCATTTCGGGCGCGGGCGCGCTGATCAAGAGCGGCGGCGGCACGCTGGTCCTCAACGGCAACAACTCCTACACCGGCAATACCACCAACACCGCCGGCACCTTGGACTTGACGGGTCCGTCCGGCACCACGGGCAGCTTGTGGGTTTCTGGTGGCACGGTGATTGTTAGAAATACCAACGCCCTCGGCTTCGGCAGCGCCAACTTCTCGGGCGGCGGGACGCTTCAGTTCCGTCTGGATGGCGGCGGCAATATCCCGGTGACCAACCTCCTCTCTTCGAGCAGCAGCGGGAGCATCACGATTGATGTCAACAACAACGGCACGGGCACCGGCGGGCTGGTTCAGCTCCCCCGATACAATGTGGGCGCAGGCACCACGACGGCCATTACCGGCGGCAATGGTTACAACCTGTCCCTGGATACCGTTTTGCAAAATTCCGGTGGCGGTGGTGCCGGTGGTTCGACGCATACCTTTAACCCCACGACGGCTTCGCTGAGCATTAGAACTCTGGACAGTTTGCACACCAATCTCACCGACACCTTTGTGCTCGGCGGCACGAGCTCGGGCAACGCCGTCACCGGCGTCATCAGCAATGCCGCGGCCGGCACCTTGATCGCGATCACCAAGACTGGCTCCGGCCTCTGGACGATCTCCGGCACGAATGCCTACAGCGGCCCGACGCTGGTCAGCGCCGGCACGCTGGTGCTCAATGGCAACAATTCCGCCGCGACGAACACCGTGACCGTGAACAGCGCCACCCTCGCCGGCAGCGGCACGATTGGCGGCAGCGTGACCTTGTCCAACGCCACCCTGCTGCCCGGCGGATTCGCTTCCGTGGGCACGCTGACCTTGACCAACGCCTTGACTCTGAATGGCACCAACAAGCTGTTCTTCAAGTTGAACAACAATACCGGCACCAATGACCTGGTGGTGGTCGGCAGTGGTCTGACCGTGAACGGAACCAACTCCATCTATCTCACCGGCTCGTCGCCGGCCGGCACCAACACGTTGATGACCTTCGCTTCCACGAACGGCGCCGGCACCTTCGTGCTGGGAGTTACCAATCCGAATGTGTTCCTGATTTACACGGCCACGAGCCTCTCGTTGGCGGTGACCAACACCGGCTACACCAATTCAATTCTGACCTGGAAAGGTTATGTGAACGGCCAGTGGGATGATGCGGTGAATGTAAACTGGCTGGCCGGCTATTTCGCCGCCGGCAGCGACGTGTTGTTTGATGACACCTTGGTCGCGAACTCCGCCGTCAGCAGCACGAACACCGTTTTGCCGAACTCCGTGACCATTAACAACAGCACGACC
>CAIOIC010000113.1 GCA_903858275.1 uncultured Verrucomicrobia subdivision 3 bacterium
AGCGCTGTGAATGGCAAAATGGCATTTCGTGGTTTCCACGGCGACTACACCGTCACCGCGCAAGCCGGGGGCAAAACGGTGAAGCAAACCTTTAAGCTGAATAAAGGCGAGAAACCCAACGAGTGGATCGTCAGGTTTTGAGAAAGATTGGCATCAAAAAATCGATTATGAAAACACAAACACAGAACTCCATTGGTCTGAACGAAGGGTCAAAGCCTCCGGTTGCCGGCGGCGACCGACGGAGCCCGGCCTTCCGGTTGCCGTGGCTCTTCTTTTTGGTAATCCTGACGTTGCAGCCGGTTGCCCGGGCGCAGGTTCAAACCCCGGTCGTCAAGCGCGATCCGCATTACGAGAAGTTCTGGCAGGATCCGGAGGTGGAACAGCGCATCCGCATGGGCATACAGCTCAACCGCATGGGATTCGCCACACTGCGCTTTGTGGATGCGCAGAGCAATGCGCTGAAGAACGTCGAGATCAAGCTGGAGCAGACGCGGCATGAGTTTCTGTTCGGCTGCAATCTGTTCATGCTGGAACAGTTCCCCAGTGCAGGGTTGAACAAGCGTTACGAAGACGCCTTCCGTTCGGTCTTCAACCTGGCCATCGTGCCGTTCTTCTGGCGCGACCTTGAGCCAGAGCCGGGCAAACTGCGGTTCGCCAAAGACAGCGCGCCGATTTATCGTCGCCCGCCGCCGGATCTCTGCGTCGAGTTCTGCAAGCAGCACAACATCACGCCGAAAGGGCACCTGTTGATCTGGCACCAGTGGTTGCCGAACTGGCTGCCCGACAACCACGACGAGGTCAAGCGGCTGATGATCAAGCGATTCGAGGAAATCGCTGCCCGCTATGGCAAGGACATCAAATACTGGGACGTGGTGGACGAGGCGCTGTATCGCCCGCCCGCCGTGCCGCTGCCCAAGGATTATGTCTATACGGCAATGCAGGAAGCGGATCGCATCTTCCCGAGGGATGCGAAGCTGGACATCGGTGACGCCGAACCACTCTGGAAGGACTTCCACCTCGACAGCAGTCCGTATTATCTGATGATCCACAATCTGATCCTACGGAACGCACGCTTGGATGCGATCGGGCTTTCGTTTCAGACGCAGTTCCTGCAATCGCAACAATACGGCGTCGGACTTCAGCCCCTCGAAATGTTCCGGCTGCTGGACCAATACGCCGATTTCCGGCGGCCAATCCAGCTCACACAAGTCACTGTTCCCGGGCTTCCGGCCGGGGCCGAGGGCGAGAAGAATCAGGCGGAGACGGTGCAGAACGTTTATCGTCTCTGGTTCAGCCATCCGAACGTCGAGATGATCAACTGGTGGAATCTCGCCGATGGCACCGCTGCCCCGAAGGAGAACAAGTGGCTCCCGGGACTTCTCCGCGAAGATCTCTCCCCGAAACCCGCCTTTGAAGTTCTCCAAAATCTCATTCGCAAGGAATGGTGGACGACGATCCAGACCAATTCCGGTTCCAGCACCAACCTCAAGCTTCAGGGATTCTACGGCGATTATCAACTGACCGTGAAACACGGCGGCCGGACGTTTGAGCAGAAGATTCACCTGACCAAGGGCGGCAACAACCAATTTGAAATTCAATTCAAATGAAACCACACACAGTTTACTTGCAGACACATAAACTCCTTAACAAAAAACTTACACCTATAAAAAATGAAAATCACTGATGTAAAAGCGCATCTGGTCAGCGTGCCTCTGGTGGATGAGGCGGGCGCGGAAGCCAGCTTTGGAATCAAGCGGGGCACCACCCGCATTATTATCGAGATTGAGACGGATGAAGGCATCACCGGCCTCGGCGAGGCGTGGCCTTACACGTTGGAGGATTACAACGTTCTCATGCAGCGATACAAACCCCGTCTGCTGGGACGCAATCCATTCAACATTGAAGCCATCTGGCAACTGCTGGACAAGCCGCGTGGCTGGATGTGGCAGCCGAATTTTTTGTCGCTGATTTCCGGTTGTGAAGTCGCCCTTTGGGATATTAAAGCCAAAGCTTGCGGTCGTCCCTTGTATGAAATGCTCGGAGGTCTGGTCCGAACGGAACACCCGGTCGCGGCGACCCTTTATTTTCTGGAGAAGAAGAGCACCTCTGAGGACGTCGTCAAACAGGCGGAAGCAATGGTGGCCAAGAACGGCTACCGCACTTTCAAATTGAAAGGCGGGGTTCGTGATTTTCACGAGGAAGCCCATTGCCTGCGGATGTTGCGCAAGCGGTTCGGTTCCAGCCTCGAATTGCGGATTGATCCCAACGGCATCTGGTCGGTTGAAGAGACGATGCGCTTCTGCAAACTGGTGGAGGACCTGGATCTCGAATGGCTTGAAGATCCCTGCGCCGGCCTTGAGTCCTTTGCGCGGGTCAGGGAGAAAACCAGCGTTCTGCTTTGCACAAATCAATATGTGATGAATGAACGTGATTTCGCGGATGCAGTTCGTCTGAAGGCGGTGGACATCGTGCGCGGCGACTTCGGTTGGTGGGGCGGCATCATGCGGGTGAAAAAACTGGCCGCCGCCCTCGAATATCAAAAGATTGGGTTTGCCATGCATCCACCGTGGGATTTGGGAATTTATACCGCCGCGCTGCTGCACCTCGCGGCCTCCACGCCGAATCTGGTCTATGCCACCGATTATTTCGGTGAGTGGATTTCGGGAGATGTCATCAAGGGTGGCTATATTCCCGTGAAGAATGGCGTCATGCAGGTGCCCACCGGTCCCGGGCTGGGCGTGGAACTCGACCGCGACCAGTTGGAAAAATACAAAGAAGTTGCGAAGAAGAAATGGTATGACATGGAGGTCAATACCAAGGTTAATTTCTAAGTGTGTTGGCCTGCCAGTTTTTAGTCTGGTAGGCCAACTCATAGAAAACGCCTCGCCAAGAGTTGAAAACATACTAAAGCTTCAAATGAACACTATTCTGCTCGGCGTTACTTGGGATCACACCCGCGGCTACTCGCCGCTGGTGGCGACCGCCAAGACCTACATGGAGCTTCATCCCGGCATCGAGATTGTCTGGGAGCGCCGTTCCTTCCGGTCGTTTGGCGAGGAACCGCTCGCGCCCTTCGCGGACAAATACGACTTGGTGGTTTTTGATCATCCGTTCACCGGTGATGCTGCGGCCCAAGGTTTGTTGCTGCCGTTGGATGAACATCTGCCGGCGGATTTTATGGCGGACCAGCGGGCGCAAAGTGTCGGTCATTCCTGTGCCAGCTACGCGCATCAGGGACGCCAAGTAGGGCTGGCCATTGACGCGGCGGTGCAATTGGCTGCATGGCGCAACGATTTGATGTCGGCTGGCGGTCATGCTGTGCCGCGCACATGGGACGAGGTCGTTACGCTCGGAGAACAAACCGGTCGCGTGCGCGTGCCTCTGGCTCCGATGGGGGCAATGGGCACTTTTTTCAGTTTGTGTGCGGGACTCGGCGAGCCTGCCGCCCAAGCCTCGAATGGCTTCGTCTCCCGTGAAACCGGAACGCGCGCGTTGCAAATGCTCGCGCAGCTCTTTCGAATCAGCGGGCCGGATTCCCTTCAGCTCGGTGTGGTGTCGTTGCTGACGCGACTTGCAACGACCAACGAACTCCTTTATGCGCCCTGTCAGTATGGCTATAACAATTTCGCGCGCGAAGGATTCGCCCTCAACCGGCTCAGCTTCGGTCCGATTCCGCAGTTCGATTTGAAACACCAGGGCGGAGCCAATCTGGGCGGGGCCGGGATTGGTATTTTTGCGGCTTCAAACCATCGGGGTGCAGCGCTGGAATTTCTTCAGTGGTTACTGAGTGAAACCGTTCAACGCACGCTTTACACCCACAGTGGAGGCCAGCCGGGCCACCGTCGCGCCTGGCTTGACGATGTAAACAACCAGATCACGCACGGGTATTTCCGCGATACGCTGGCTGAACACGATTCGGCCTATTGCCGTCCGACTTTTCCGGGCTTCCCTCAATTTCAAAGTGCTGGAGGAATACTGTTACACGCCTTTCTGGGCAGAGAAAAATCAGCCGCAGAGGTGCTGGATGAACTGGATTCCCTTTATGAAGCCGCACCACCGTCACATCTGAATTTCGCGGTAAAACGCTAAAACAAGATTATCATTTGAAGAAAGGCGCTCCCAACAAATGGAACTTCAAGTTCTAAAGCTGTTTTGACATCAGGCTGCCTTGTCTAGCTTGACCGGGCAGCAGCCAGTCGTGTTTGGAATATAATTAAACCACAAACCCTGAAGAAAATAATAATGAAACTTAAATCAATCGGTGCTGCCGCACGTTCATGCTGTCAATCAAAGCTATTCCTTGCCGCGATGATTTTATTCGCCGGCATCCTGAATGATGCAACGGCGCGGACGGAGGCGTTATCACCAAAGGACCCCTTGGATTTTTATGGAATCTCCTGGAGGGGGGACAACCAGTCCAACCTGCAGTTCGCCAAGCAGATGGGATACGATTTTGTGATGTATAAGCGCGGGATGGAGACCAACGAACTGGCCTCGAATCTGGGCTTCTATCTGGAAACCCCGCAAAGCGATGTCTTTCCGGTCCCGCGAACCATCAACGCCGCCAAGATCTACCCGGCGAAGGATCAGGGGTTATATGAGAAATACTTTGCCAAGAAGAGCGGTCAGCCATTCCCGACAAACATGGCCACGGGATGGTTTACTTCGGCAGCGGTCTTTTGTGTCGAGCCGGACCATCAGAAACAGGAGGTGAATGATTACTTTATAAGTCGGATCATTCAATACGCCAAAAGTCTGGAGCGGAAGGACCGGCATTTCCTCTTTGCCGGCTACGCCTGGGATGTGCCGAATCTGACCGGCGATTTTTGGGACAAGCAGCAGAAGCAAGGCGGTCAGGCGGGCGGCGGTAGACAGATCACCCTGGCTTTTTGGACAGGTTCGGACAGTGCTTACAAGCCGGAGGGAGTCACCTTTCAATATCCCACCTACACCGATGGTAAAGCGGCGTTTTACCGGCAACTCTTCACGCAAACGCGCGCCCAATTTCCCCAGGCAAAATTCATCATTGAGCCGTATATGATTTGGGAGAATTGGCTGGCGCTGGTCAAGAATCGCCTGGATGCGAAGGACTTCATGCCCGACCTCATCCTGCAGGAAAGTGGCGGGAATGAAAGGACCAAGGGCACGGAGTTTGCCACAGACAAGCGAATTTTTGAGTCGGGTTTGATCAAGGGACATGGGGTCGTCGGATCAACGACGCCCAACTGCTTTGGTGAAAAGGAAAACCGTGAGATTGCCGCCCAAGCGGCGGTTAATGGTTCCGTCTTTGGCTGGTTCGGGAGGTTCGGCGGAACCGGCAACATGCCCGACTATAAAAATATACGCGAAGTGCCCGCGCGTCTGCAATTGATCCGGCGGGTCGCGGCCTGGGAAAACCGGAATGGGATTCCGCTCGATAAGCGGTTCTGGGGCGGGAATGTTTACACAAGCCCAGCGAGTCACATCAGCGACAGCGTCATCTGGTCCACGCATCCGAAGACGGGAAAAGTCTTTGCGGTCTGGCTCAAGCCGGACGGCGTGGTGAAACTACCGGCGGGGTTGAAGTTTGAATCGCTTCAGCGAACCGACAAGCTGTTCATTGAATCCGGCAGCGGGCTGGAAGATGTCGCCGTGAAGGGGAATGAAGTGCGGCTGAAAAACGACGAGGGCATCGGCAAGGGCTACATCATCAGCGTGACCAAAAACTGATATTTCAGAAATGGGCAACATAATGAAAACCTTCGTTTCCAACCGATTGTTCTCAATCCCATTCACACCAAAGGAACGGCTCGGTGTCGTCACGATTTTGTGTGCGATTTGCCAGAGCCTCACCACCGGGGCTTGGGCAGCGGAGCCGGTTGCTGGCAGTTTCAAGATCACACCTAATCAGGATTGGCAGCCAATTGACCTCAGCGATCTTTCCATCAAGCCCGGCACAGCTTTGGATTTTTCCTTCCTGGTCGAGAAAGGCAAAGCGGGCCAGCATGGCTTCCTGCAGATTAATGCCAAGGGGCAATTCGTCTTCGAAAAACGTCCCGAGGTGCCCGTGCGTTTTTATTGTGCGCCGGGATTGCCGGGGGGTAAGGGCGAGATTCCCTTTGGCAATGTCGAGACGTTGGCCGAGCAAATCCGTTTGGCGGGATATAATTCCATCCGCGCCCATTTCCTTGACGATTTTCTGATGACCGGCAGCAAGGTTGAGGGCGAATTCAATCCCCAGATGGTGGTTCGCTGGGAGCGATTCACGGCGGCGCTGAAGCAGCGGGGGATTTATCTCGTGATTGACGCCAGCACTTCTTGGTCTGCTTTTACCACCACCGGTGCCTGGGAAAAAGGGGCGCGCGATGTGCGCATGAAGACTCGGCTTTATTACGACCCGAAAGCGCGTGAACTATGGATGAAGGGCGTGCGCCAGTTATTTGAGCACGTCAATCCTTACACAGGGATGGCCCTGAAAGATGATCCGCAGGTTCTCTGGGTGGCTATGCGCAATGAGGCCACCTTGAATTTTCAGATGATCCCGTCAAAATTTGATCCTGGAATGGTCAAACCATTTCGTGAATGGCTCAAGAAGCGTTATTCAACTCGCGAAGCTTGGGCGGCTGCTTGGGGTGCGGCCTTGGGAGCCAATGTCACCTTTGAAACTGTGGAGTTGCCCAAGCTGGCCCAGACCGGTCCGGTCGGCGCTGATCTACAACGATTTTTTACCGACATCGAACAGGAGACCTGGTTCTGGGGTGTTGCTTTCCTGCGCGGCATCGGGCTGAAGTGTTTGCTGAACGATTACAATTTTGGTGCCAGCATGCAGGATATCATCGCCCGCGATGTCCTGCCTTTTGTGGATAACCATGTTTACCATGATCACAACACCGCTTATGTCTCGCCTGGATCTGAAATGGAATGTGATAATGCAATTCAGCGGCAAAATCCTTCCATCCGCTGGATCAGCCCCGCCCGGGCCTTGGGGCGGCCCTTCACCATAACGGAGTGGGGCGGATACTTCTGGAATCCCTACCGGTATTACGAAGGCCCACTATTTGCGGCTTACGCGGCCCTGCAAGATTGGCAGTTGCTCGCCCAGCATACAGACCCGGTTATCCCCTCACTGGCGGCTACTCCCGGCGATAAAGCTCCCTATATTCTCCCGGTTCGCGTCGGCAAGGATCCGGCGGCCAAGGCCAATGATCGCATGGCCGCCTTTCTTTTTGCGCGTGGCGATGTGATGCCTTCGCCGCATCGGGTTGAAATCCGGCTGGACGCCAACACCCTTTATGGCCGATTGGACGCCAAGCGCTCGATCTCGGCTTCCTTGACGCCGCTGGCGCTGCTTTCCGGCTTTGGCAGTCGCGTGGTTGAGGGGAAGAAAAGCGCTCCACTGGCGCCATACACTCCCGATCTGGTAATTACGCCGGAGAGTGGAACGGCGGTGAAAATGGTGGATGGCGCGGAGTTGACGACGGCGGCCGGCGTGGCCGCCAATACGGAAAAGCTCGTGGCGCAACTTCGCCAAAAAGGTGTTTTGGAAAAAGGAAACCGCACCGACATTTCCAAGCAAGTATTCGAGAGCGACACGCGGCAACTGCTGCTGGATGCCAGACAACGGAGTTTTGCGATCAACACGCCCCGCAGTCAGGGTGTCTGTTTGCCGGCTGGGCCGTTCAAAGTTTCGGTCGGTGAAATCGAGGTGGAGAACAAAGGGGCCTGCTTGTCGCTGATGCTGGCCTCGCTTTCGGAAGCGCCCATTGCCTCCAGTAAACGGCTTCTCCTGATCCTTTCAGGCAACGCGCTGAACCGTGACATGACCTTCAAGGATTCCTCCATGAAGACCTTGGTGAGCATTGGCAAAGGGCCGGCGCTGGTTCGTCTGCTCCAGCTGCAGCTCTCCGCCAGACTGGAGGAACCAGGCAGTTTCGAGGTTTGGGCGCTCGCCCAAAACGGAACCCGCCTTGAAAAAATCCCCTGTGCCGTCAAGGATGGCGCCCTCTCGATCCCGATTGATACCGGAAAATTATCTAACGGCCCGTCGCAGTATTTTGAATTCATCCGGGCCGGAAAATAACCACTCGGCAGCTTAAACCGGGCGAAACAGCTGTCCGAATGTTTCAAAACCAAGCGGCAAAGTGGCGTTTCGTGGTTTCCACCATGACTATACCGTCACCGCGCAAGCCGGGGGCTAAACGGTGGAGCAAACCTTCAAGTTGAATAAAGGCGCAACGCCCAACGAGTGTCTCGTCAGGTTTTGAGACTTATTTAAACGGTTGAGTTTTCAGCCTCGTCGAAAACTCTTGCGGCCAGATTCCCGCAAAGCTTTGCTCAAAGCTCGGTGGAAGGCATTTCCCGGGCGCCTTTGGCTTCGACGATGGGCCAGGTGGCGCGGAGCGCATCCCGATAGGGGCCGATTTTTTCGACGGGAATGGCCTTAAAGCCAAGTTTGAACGCCGGCGAGCCGGGCTTTAGCCGATAGTCATCTTTGGCGGCGTCCACGAAGAGCGGATCGGTCACCGCCGAATGAACGTCGTTGCCGGCGGCTTGCCAGGAACTCCAGCCATCAAGCTGGACGGCTTCACGCAAAGAAATGTCGTCGATCCAGATCGTGCCGGCCGGCTGGCGGACATCGAGACGAATCCGGGAGGATTTCATCTGTTCCTTGTAGTCGGCATCGCCCGGGGCGGGGAACTTGAAGGTGACTTCGTATTCCTTCCATTCGGTGCCGGCCGCCGCCGCCGTTTCCTTGCTCCAGAAAAAGACTTTGTCCTGGTAGCTCTGGGCCATCAGCGAGAATTTCGTATTTTGTTCGGCGGCTTTGATGCGGGCGGTAAGCCGGTAATATTGCCCCGGCTTGGTCAGGATGTCGGCACTGACAAAATTGGGCCAGAGCTGGCTGTGTTTGGCGTCGGAGCTGGTGCCGCGCCCGTCCAGGCGGAGCGATTGGGTGCCGGAGGATTTTGCGGTCGGATCGAGGGCCGCTTTGGAATCATTGGGGCGGACCTGCCAGTGCCAATCTTTGGGCGCGCCTTTTTCATCGGCCAGTTCGAAGCCGGGATTGGGGGCCAGGTTGGGGCCGGTGGCATTTTTGGCTTTTTGCATGCCGGTATCCATCGGCAGATTCGCATGCCAGACCAGATTGGAATCAAACCGGTTGTGGTCGAACGACAAATTACGATAGGCGTAGAGTTTTGCTTTCGGATCTTTGTAATAGGTAATGTTGTGAGTCAGAACATTGCCGGACATGATGGTGTTGTCGGGGAGCACCGCCTTGGTCGGATGCAATTTCATGTTGCGCATGGATTGCCACGCGGGTTGGTCGGCAACGGATTCATAACCTTTGATCATCGTTGGTAAATGCGTCGCCCACATCCGATGCGCGGAGTTCCAGCCGCTGTATTCAATCTGCTGAAGTCCGCCTTCGATGAAGATGTTGTTGTCGATGAAATTGTCGCGGCCGTTGTGGAGGTGAATGGAAGCGCGCGAGCAGCGGGCCACGATGTTGCCGATCACATCCACGCCGCCGGTGTTGTCGTCCAGGTAAACGCCCCAGGCAAACGTCGGGGTTTCCCGGATGGCCTTGTCGCTATGGCCGTAGCCGGTCATGTCGTGGAGGTAATTGTAGCGAATCACGGAGCCGCGCGAGCCGATCCAGTCGCGTCCGCCGGTGTAGATGGCGCCGGTGTCATCGGTTTCAAGGTTTGTGTTGCGGATGTGGTTGTATTCCATGACCAGGTTGTTGCCGGCAAACTGGATGCCCATGCGCGGGCCGTCGTGGATAAGATTGTGCGAGGCGCGATTGCCGCAGCCGTTGAGACTGACCCCCACGCCTTGTTTGTGATAAATGCCGATGTGGTGGATGTAATTGTTGTCGGCGAAGTTTTCGGCCGGGACCAGCTTGATGCGATCACCGCCGTTGATGCTGATACCGTGGTTGCCGATATTATGGATATCGCAGCCCGCGACGCCGTTCCGTAATCCCCCGTTGATACTCACGCCGCTCCCGCCGTAATCGCCAACATTGCGGATGATGCTCGCGGCGATCAGGCAGTTGGTGGTGTTCTTGAGCGTGATTGCAGTGCCTTCGCAGCATTCAAACGTGAACCCGCGAAACGTGACGTCCCTGGTGCCGGGGCCGATGTCGAGGATGGTGCGCAAGGTCGGCGCGTAGAGCGGTTTTCCGGCTAGCGGCGACGGCGGCCAGAAGTAAAGTGTCCAGTCTTTCTTGTCGAGATACCATTCGCCGGGCGCATCGAGTTCCTCGAAAAAGTTCTGCACATAGTAGCGGTCAAACGGGCGGATGGCGTAACTGCAATCCTTGGCAAGGGTGAGGGTATTGGCGGCGGCGTTAATGGACTGGATCCGGACAATGTTGTTCCACCAGTTATAGCGGGCGTAGATAAAAACCTCGCCTTCATCGGGCTGTGCCCAACGGTGGAGGTCGCTTGGTTTTATCTGGAGCGTGTGTTTGTTTTCCTCAGGAATATCCTTATACATGGGCAGCGATTTGCCGTCCACATAAGCCCAGCCGCCGCCGTAGGGATTTTTTTGGTCGAAGTTGGGATAGCGCGCGAGTTGCTGGCGCTGGCCGTCGAAGAACAGTTGCCGGAAATATACCCCGTTGATGCCGGTCGCCTTGAGGATATTGCCTTTGTAAGGGGTAAAGCCGGTGATCTGGCGACCGCCAATGATGACCGGCTTTTCGTTCTCGTAAGCGCGCCAGATGGTGTCGGAATCTTTCGCCTCAAGCGTCAGGGTCTGTTTAAGTTCGTAGAGGCCGCCGCGAACGAAGATGGTTTTCACCCCCGGCAATTTGCGCGCGGCGTCGCGGGCGGCGTCCAGCGTCTGGAGCGGTTTTTCTTTGGTGCCGGGCTGGTCATTGCGCCCATCCGGTGACACAAACAGGTCGGCAGCGAAAACAACAGATGGGGACGCCAGCAGCAGGACGGTGAGACAAACCGGTAGGAACGCGGCTACACGGCTGGTTAATTCACGGCAGGTGGGCAAAGTTTTCATTTGAGGGTGTGCGAGGATTCTAATTAATGGCTCGATTTTTGAAAGATAGAATTTTGGGACCGCAATAAAATCAGCCACCTAGCGATTCCCTCTTCACTCTATGAGACCGGAGATTCTCTAACGCTTGCCGGTCATCGCGACAATGGGCAGGACGAGTTGCGAAGGTTGCAGTGCACTGCAATAAATCGCGTTCATTTGCGTCACCTTCGGGCCGGAGTCAGTCCACGGTTGGCCGGTGCCGGGGTTCAAGTCAAACCGCGGAAAGTTGCTGGAAGTAACGGTGGCGCGGATGCGGTGCCCCTTGTTGAATACAATGCTCGTGGACCAGCAATCCACGGTGACTTCCTCGATTTTGCGCGGCGTGAGCAATTCGGGCTTTTCAAAAGACTTGCGATGGCGCAAACGGAGGATGCCTTCGGCGATAAGATAGCTTTTCCCGTCGGGATACACGTCGCACAGACGAACCGACAGGTCAGTATCCACGGCGGAGGAGGCGACAAACACTTTTGCCTTCACGCGGCCGGTCACTTCAATGGGCTCGGTGAGCGGCGCACTGGTAAACAGGACAACGTCGCCGCGCGTCTCAATTTTATTCTGGTTCATCGGGCCGCGCGCGAGGGTGAGATTGTTGCCACCGACGGTGGGGCAAGGGTTCATGGGGTCGAAAATATATTTCACTTGCGCATCGCTGCCCGCGGTTGGTTTTGAGAAAGCAAGTTGGCCATCACGGGTGAAGTAGGCCGGAGTTTCCTTGGCGGCAATGGGCCAGTCATCGGCATAGCGCCATTCGTTGCCGGGCGCCCCGGGCGTGCTGATATCGCCCATGACGTAATAGGCAACAGCCGGTTCTTTCTCGACGCCGTTGTCCGCGCCGCGCAGGTAATGATCGAACCACCGCCCCGAGTTGTATTGCTCGGGGACTTTGTTTGCTTTGGGAAAAGTCAGGTCGCCTGCAGGCATCTTTCCGATGCCATGCGTCCACGGCCCCATGATTAGCTTTTGCGCGCCGCGTGAGCCGTCGGCACCGGAATGCTGGCGCCCGACGAACTCGTTGATGGTCGCCTGCGCGAACATGTCGAACCAACCGCCGATGTGCACGGCCGGCACGTTCATTTGCGAAAACTTCAGCGTGGTGTCGGATTTCCGCCAATAGTCGTCGTAGTTGGGATGTGCGAGATTTATTTTAAGCGCGAGCGGATCAAATTTGTTGTTGGTCAGCCAGTTTTCCACATCGGCTTTGCGGAACGCGCCGCCGATGAAGCTCACATCCGAATATAAATCCGCCGCCGCCACGGTAATGTATTGCGCTTTCAGGCCATCAGGTGCTGCTCCGGCAAGCAGGTTCTGGGTAATCCCGCCCGCCGAACCGCCGATGGTGGCGATCTTGCCGTTGCTCCATTTTTGTTTCTTGATCCACTCGATTGTGTCCGCGCCGTCCCGATGCTCGTTCCAACCGCAGCCGATGAACGGCAGATTCTCGCCCTCGGAATCGAATCGGCCGCGCATATCCTGCACCACGACGGCGTAGCCGGCGGCGGCAAAATGGACCGCGCCTTCATTGACTTTCCCTCGGCTGTAGGGCGTTCGTGAAAACACCACCGGAAACGGCCCTTCGCCCTCCGGTAAATAAACATCGGCCGCCAGGGGAATGCCATCGCTCATGGCGATCCGGACGGTCTGCGCTTTCGCGGACTTGGCCGGCTGGCTGGCCAGTTGCCTGACCTGGGCAACGGCCCGCGTCCATTCGATCAAATCAATGTCGCTGTCGTGATTGGAATCAGCAACGCGAAGGAATTTTTGCAGCCGATCAGCCCATTGTTCGCCGTTTTTTTCGGCGACAAAAGCAATCATGGCCTGCTGCTCCTGCGACGAAAGAGTCCGGTCGTGGTCGGCATCGAACTGCTGGGCCAGCTTATCAAGCTGCTTCGCCGCCGGGACCATTTCCGCAAAGACGGTATTCTGTTTATCCGAAGACTGTTCAACATCCAGCGCAGCGCAGTTGCCTTGGCAAGCCAACATCCACGCAACTAGGATGGGAAAACATATTTTGCAACGGCATCCCATCGGTGATGGTTGTTTCATATGGGACTAAACATATACGGCTTCTGACTGGCTGTGAACACAAAGCTTGCCGGCAGGAACTGAAGGGAAACAACTCGCGCCGCTGTGGCTGCCACCCATGCTGGACTTCCTCAGTTTAGCCGTTTTCAGATTGCTAGCATCCCGGTAACTCGCTAATAGCTTCTTCATCATGAAGCTATTCCAACACCACAAACCAGCTGCCATCTTATTGGCTGGAATCTGTGGCGGATTAAATGGATACCCCGACGCGAAGGGCGGGGTGATTGCTTATCCCGCCCCGCGGGGGATTGATGCGTCGGCGGATTACCAAGTGCGGGCGGATAATAAAAATATCTTTGTTTATAAGACCCCGGTGTTTTCGATGGCAACTTTTTCCTTCAGCGGCGAGGCGGAAGTGGTTCTCGATGTGAAACGCGCCATCAAACGCCCGGTCATTCGCCCGCTGGCGCTGGGTATCAAGCCCACGGTGGAAGGAAGCACTCTGCGCTTTCGCATCAATCACCCCTGTAATCTGGCTGTGGAAGTGGATGAAGACCTGCACCGTCCGTTGTTCCTGTTTGCCAACCCGCCCGAAACAAATGCGCCCCCGGCCGCCGGTCCCAATGTCCGCTATTTTGCAGGCGGCAAAATTCATGAGGCCGGTAAAATCGAGTTAAAAAATAATGAAACGCTTTATCTGGCTGGCGGGGCCGTGGTGCGCGGAGTGATTCGCGCCACCAATGTTTCTGGCGCCCGGATTCTGGGGCCGGGCATTTTGGACGCTTCAACCCGGGTTAAGCAGGCGAAAATGGTGGATTTAAACAGCTGCACGAATATCGAAATAAACGGGGTCATTGTGCTGGGCAGCTACGGCTGGACGGTCGTGCCGTATCTTTCGGAGAACATCCACTTGCGCAACGTTAAAATTCTTAGCTGGCGGGATAACGACGATGGCTTTGATCCGGACAGCTCGCGGCATGTGACGGCGGATAATTGTTTCTTTCGCACGAAGGACGATTGCATTGCCATCAAAGCCCACGGCAATTGGGGAATAACCGGAACGACTTCCAAAGCCGACCCAAAGCGGTTCGATACAGATGATGTGCGGATCTTGAATTCCACCTTCTGGAGTTCCGAGTGGGGCCACGCCCTGACGGTCGGGTTCGCCATTCGAGCACCCAGTGTTCGGAATATTTTGTTCCAGAATTGCGACATCATTAAAAAAGAAAAGGGGCCGGCCCTGAGCATTGACAACCATGATTTGGGTGCGGTTGAGAATGTTCGCTTTGAAAACATCCGCGTGGAGGACGGTTGCGATAAACTGCTGGCGTTGAAAGTGGCCTTTTCCGCCTACAGCGCCGATTGCCCCTACGAATACTACCGCAATAACGCAAACCGCAAACCGCCACAGGGTGAGGACTGGATGAAGGTGGTGAATGAAAAACACGCCACCCCGCGCGGTTCGATTCGACAGGTGGTTTTCAATAATATTCAAATCGCTGGCGACCGGCTGCCGGATTCGGAGATTAAAGGATATGGCCCGGCCAATGAAATCAGCGATGTGGTTTTTCAAAATATCACATTCCAAGGTCGGGTTCTGAAATCTGCCGCCGAGGCCAATCTGAAAATTCAAAACGCCTCTGATGTGCGATTTGAAAACATGGCTATAAATCCGCCTTGATAAATGATTTGCTGAAACTGTCACCTTTCACCCAATGCCTCCGTCCAATCCGTCACACTTTACTAGATAACAACCCATTCGCCTTTTATTCCAGCGGTCAGGGCGAGGTTTGTGGATTAATATGAAAAAACTCCGGTTGGTCATGGGATTAAGTCTGGCGTTGTTCGCAGTCGACAGTTCGCTGGCGGGCACGAATGATTCAACTCCCGGCATTTCGCGCCCGGCGACGGCGGAGGTGATGGATATTGCACCGGTCTGGGCGGGGCATCCAGTCGGGTTTGCCTTGCTGACGCACGCGCCGTTTCAATTCGTCGCCTTTTATGATGATCAGCGGCAACTTACCCTGGCGCAACGCCGGTTGAACGAACGTAAATGGACGTTCACCAAGCTGCCGGTTACCACCGGCTGGGACAGCCATAATTACATCACCCTGGCGGCGGATGACGACGGCTATCTGCACTTGAGTGGCGACATGCACGCCGTTCCCCTGAAGTATTTCCGCACCACGAAACCGTGGGCGGCGTCCACTTTTGAGCGGGTCGAAAAAATGGTTGGTCCCAACGAACAGCGCACCACGTATCCAGTATTTTTTCGCGGGCCGAAAAATGAATTCCTGTTCACTTATCGCGACGGTTCCAGCGGGAACGGCAATCAGATCATCAACACCTATGACTCTAAAACCAAGATCTGGAAACGCCTGCTCGACCATCCGCTGACCGACGGCGAAGGTCACCGCAACGCGTATTTCGACGGACCGGTCAAGGGGCCGGACGGCTGGTTCCATCTCGCGTGGGTGTGGCGCGAATCGAGCGATGCGTCCAGCAACCATCACTTGAGTTACGCGCGCAGCAAAGATTTGATCCAATGGGAGGCCGGCGACGGAAAACCACTCCCGCTGCCCATCAGCCTGAAAACTTCCGACATCGTTGACCCCGTCCCACCGAAGGGCGGAATCATCAACGGCAATACCAAGATCGGCTTCGACAATCGTGGGCGCGTGACCATCAGCTATCACAAATACGACGCGGCGGGCAACACGCAGCCGTGGACGGCGCGGCTCGAAAATGGGAAATGGCAACGCTATCAGATCGCCGACTGGCCCTATCGCTGGGATTTCAGCGGTGGCGGCTCATTGGTTTCTGCCATCAGCTTGGGCGCGGTGCATCTGGAAAACGACGGACGGTTGAGCCAAACTTACCGCCATGTAAAATTCGGCGGTGGCACCTGGCTGATTGACCCCGAAACGCTCCGGGCAACCGGCAAGGTGACGCGACCCAAATCGCCACCGGTTCTGAGCCGGGTTGATGGGGCTTTCCCCGGTTTGCAAGCCCGCGGGGCTAATGATTCCGGCGAAAGTGGCATGCCGGACTTGAGCTACAAATTGCGCTGGGAAACGCTGGAGGCCAACCGCGACCGCCCGCGCACCGGAGATTTGCCGCCACCTTCAACCTTGCGGCTTATCACGATCAAAGCCAAATCCGAATGATTCTATCGCCATCGCCCGAGCGGGAGGCGGCGCAGTTTAGCGGACACTATGACACGAGCGTGAATATTAAACGCACCCCGATCGCGTCATCAGAACCAAGGCTAACCCTCGTATGAATCGGGGAACGTCTGTTCAAGTTTTCCAAGCCATTAGAAATGGCGGTTGACATCATTCTTCTGCCACAACCATCGCATGGATCTGCAACGGCGGAACGGCCACCACTTTTCCCTGTGGCGTGGTTTCGGCTTTTAGCTCCGTTCCACCGGGAACGAGCGTGAACCGCCGCCAGCGCGGATCGCGGAAGGTGATTTTAATGTCGTGAATCGGGATTACTTCAATCCGCTCGCGCAGCGATTCGCCCTTCACATTTTGCGAGCGGCCGAGTGACGAAATGTCGTTGAGCAAATGAACGACAAGACGGTTGCCCTGAACGAATGGCGTCGCCTGAACGATGCTCGGCGCGGAGACTTCAACCGGCAGCGGTTGCCTGGCCGCCTCGCGCACGGCCCGCTCCAGCAGCGAAGCCAGATATTGGTCGCCGAGCCGGTAATAGGCCCATGTCAGATCCGCTGGAAAATAAAACACTTTGCCCGCGCCGAACTGGTTTTCCACCAGCGCCGGAAAATTTTCGTTCTCTATCTTTTGGAGCTGTTCATTGTAGTGCGCCGTGGCGAGATGCATCGCGGTGCCGCAACCTTTGAGCGGCTGGATTTTCAACAGACGCGCCGTCAGTGGCAGGCTGTTGCGGACCGCTGTGAGCGGGTCGGTGACGCCGCGCCGTTCCATCGCCACGCGCACGTCGCCGGTGGCCCAGCGGTTTGTTTTGGAAATCCACCAATTCGCGTAATGCGTCTTGATCGGATCC
>CAIOIC010000114.1 GCA_903858275.1 uncultured Verrucomicrobia subdivision 3 bacterium
GCTATCTGCACTTGAGTGGCGACATGCACGCCAATCCCCTGAAGTATTTCCGCACCACAAAACCGTGGGATGCGTCCACTTTTGAGCGGGTCGAAAAAATGGTTGGTCCCAACGAACAGCGCACAACGTATCCAGTATTTTTTCGCGGGCCGAAAAATGCATTCCTGTTCACTTATCGCGATGGTTCCAGCGGGAATGGCAACCAGGTCATCAACCGCTACGACGCCAAAACCATGAGTTGGAAACGCCTGCTCGACCATCCGCTGACCGACGGCGAAGGTCACCGCAACGCGTATTTCGACGGACCGGTCAAGGGGCCGGACGGCTGGTTCCATCTCGCGTGGGTCTGGCGCGAATCGGGCGACGCGTCCAGCAACCATCACTTGAGTTACGCGCGCAGCAGGGATTTGATTGATTGGGAGGCCGGCGACGGAAAACCGCTGCCGCTGCCCATCAGCCTGAAAACTTCCGACATCGTTGATCCCGTTCCACCGAAGGGCGGCATCATCAACGGCAACGCCAAGATCGGCTTCGACAATCGTGGACGCGTGACCATCAGCTATCACAAATACGACGCGGCGGGCAACACGCAGCCGTGGACCGCGCGGCTCGAAAATGGAAAATGGCAACGCTATCAAATCACCGACTGGCCGCATCGCTGGGATTTCAGCGGCGGCGGCACCTTGGTGTTTTCAATATCGCTCGGTGCGGTGCATCTGGAAAACGACGGGCGTTTGACCCAAACTTACCGCCACGTCAAATTCGGCGGCGGCACCTGGCTGATTGACCCCGAAACGCTCCGGGCAACCGGCAAGGTGACGCCGCCGAAATCGCCGCCGGTTCTGAGCCGGGTTGATGGAACCTTCCCCGGTTTGCAAGCCCGCGGGGCTAATGACTCCGGCGAAAGCGGCGTGCCGGGCTTGAGTTACAGATTGCGCTGGGAAACGCTGGAAGCCAACCGCGACCGACCGCGCGCCGGAGCTTTACCACCACCTTCAACCTTGCGGCTTGTCACGATCAAAGCCCCAACTGAATGATATTCCCACTATCGTCCCGGGTGAGTGCGACGGAGAGCAATATATCGCTGGCGTTAAACTCGAACTCATCCCTGCCGGAACGATCTGCATCACGTCGCCAGAACCAAGGCTGCCCCCGGTGAATCGGGGAACGCCCGTTCAAGCCGTTCACGTTTTCCCGGCCCTCGAAAAGATGGTTTGCCATCACTCTTCCGCCACGACCATCGCATGGATTTTCAACGGTGGAACGGTCACCACTTTGCCCTGCGGCGTGGTCTCACCTTTCAATTCCGTCCCGCCGGGGACGAGTGTGAACCGCCGCCAGCGCGGTTCGCGGAAGGTCACCTTGATGTCGTGGATGGGAATAACCTCAACGCGTTCGCGCAGCGATTCGCCTTTCACATTTTGCGAGCGGCCGAGTGATGAAATGTCGTTCAGCAAATGAACGACCAGGCGGTTGCCCTGAATAAATGGTGTCGCTTGAACGATGCGCGGCGCGGAGACTTCAACCGGCAGCGGTTGCCTGGCCGCCTCGCGCACGGCCTGCTCCAGCAGCGAAGCCAGATACTGGTCGCCGAGCCGGTAATAGGCCCAGGTCAGATCCGCTGGAAAATAAAACACCTTGCCCGCGCCGAACTGGTTTTCCACCAGCGCCGGAAAATTTTCATTCTCAAGCTTCTTGAGCTGTTCATTGTAGTGGGCCGTGGCCAGATGCATCGTGTTGTCGCGCCCTTTGGCCGGCTGGACTTTCAGCAGGCGTGCCGTCAGTGGCAGGCTGTTGCGGACCGCTGTGAGCGGGTCGGTGACGCCGCGCCGTTCCATCGCCACGCGCACGTCGCCGGTGGCCCAGCGGTTTGTTTTGGAAATCCACCAATTCGCGTAATGCGTCTTGATCGGATCC
>CAIOIC010000115.1 GCA_903858275.1 uncultured Verrucomicrobia subdivision 3 bacterium
ATGGACATCCCGGCAGGACCACAGGCCGTGTTCATCGTAAAGGACCAGGGTGTCGAGCGTGTAGTAGGCTCCCCGGTGAGAATAGCTCGTTCGATACGGCAAGGTGGCGAGTTTGCGGAACACGGTCAGGTCGGCAGTGGCACCCAAGGCGGTCTTGAGTTGGGGCAGTGTGGCGATTTTAGTGCTCTGGAGCAGTTCTTGCAGAGGCTGAGCGGTGAATCGGGTGCAGTTCATAATGTTAGAATACCGCCCAAACAGGTTCTGTCGAGCATTATTCCAACATTTAGATCTGAGGATTCTTTTTATAGGCAGAAAGGGTTGCCAAAGCGTATTATCAGGCTTCAGGTCAGCTTCTACCGAACCGCCCATGCATCAAAGGCAGCCTCTACCCTTGTTTGGATTACGCCACAATTACATATCTTGTTTTTGCATGAACCCTAAGCTACACTTTCGCCAATATGAAGCACAGCCAAGTTAACCGTCGCAGTTTCGTGAAAGCCTCCTTGTTCGCCTCTGCCGCTGTTCCTTTGAGCCTTCGCGCGGAAGCCCTGGCCAGTTCGCAGACAGCAGCACGCACCAACGCCCCCGCCGCGCAGCCCAAAGATACGCTGCCGATGAGCAAGATCGGAGATCAGGAGTTCAGCCGCCTGATGCTGGGCGGCAACCTCATTTCCGGATACTCACATGCGCGCGACCTCGGCTACGTAGCCCCGTTGATGCGGTTTTACAACACGCCGACCAAAATCCGCGAGACGCTCGAAACCGCCGAGGCTCACGGTATCAACGCCATCAACACCTTCGTTACGGACGACATCTCCGCCCTGAACGAGCATTGGAAGAACGGCGGCAAGATGAAGTGGATCGCGCAAGTGGGGGCCGGCGACGCCAGCGGCTGCCCTCACATCCAATTGGCTGTGGATCGCGGCGCAACGGGCATCCACATCAACGGCGACCAGGCGGAAACGCTCCTGGCCAATGGCCAGTTCGAGCGCGTCGCCGAGATCGTGCAATGGACCAAGGAGCAGAAACGCATCACCGGAGTTTCTGCACATGACTTGAGGGTCATCATGGAATGCGTAAAGCTCAAACTAGACGTGGACTTCTACCAGAAGACACTGCACACACACGACTACTACACCGCGCCACGACCGGACGAAACCGGTCCGAAGGGCAAACACGACAACTCCTGGTGTAGCGATCCGAAGGCGGTGATTGATTTCATGGCCACGGTGAAAAAACCGTGGATCGCCTTCAAGATTCTGGCGGCTGGCGCCCTGGCCCCACGGCAGGCGTTCCCGCACGCGTTCAACGGCGGGGCGGATTTCATCCTTGTGGGCATGTTCGACTGGCAAATTGCCGAGAACGTAAAGCTCGCGAGGCGAGTTGTGAGTCTGACCATGCAGCCGGACTCCAAGCGCACCCGTTCTTGGTGCGGATAAAAGGGCCTGTTACCGACTATTTTTTGAAAAACTTCATCGCGGCTTCGGTGCGCGAGCGGACATGGAGTTTTTCATACGTGTTCTTCAGGTAGGAACGGACGGTCTCAAGGCTAATCCCGAGCAGGTCGGCGATTTCCTTATTAATGTGGTTCTTCCGGAATCTTCTGGTGATTTTCAATTGGCTGGTGTGGTTGATGTGTGAAAAATGGAGAAGAGCCTTTAAGGAATGGGGGCCGGGGAATGATGACGTTGCAAAGCGTGGCTGATGGGTTGGACGTTGGGCGAAC
>CAIOIC010000116.1 GCA_903858275.1 uncultured Verrucomicrobia subdivision 3 bacterium
TACGGTGGACAATTATTCACGCTCGGTGAATTACGCAACTGGTGTAGCATCCGTCAATTGGACCGATCCGCGTGGTGCTTATCAAAGGCAATTGTTTGTCTCACGTCCCGATGACGTCGTCGTGTTGTCCATCAAGGGAGCGAAATCTGGGACGGTCGATTGCGAACTGCAACTGACCCCGCGTGAGCCAAAGGGGCAGGGAGGCTGGGGCGCGGAGAAAGCCTTCAAGGAGGGAGTCAAGGAACTCAGCGCTTCCGCGGAGGAGGGGTGGATGATATTTCGCGGTGAGTTCACACGGAGATGGAAGGGCAGCTTGCAGGGCTACGAAGGCGCGTCCCGTGTGGTGACACGAGGCGGAACCCGAAAGTGCGAGGGCGGTAGAATCATCGTGCGCGGTGCGGATGAAGTGCTGGTGCTGACCCGGATCGAATTGCGCAATGATATTTCTCAGTCCCGGATTCCCTCGATGAAGGCGGGGTTGGAAAAACTCAAACCGGACTATGCTGCGCTGCTCGCCCGCCACGTGAAAATTCACGGCGAATTATTCAAACGCGCCCGGCTCGATCTCGGCGGCGGCGCGTATCGCAAGCTGACTTCGGAGGAATTACTGGCGAAGTCGCGTGATTTGAAGTTCCCCCGCACGTTGCTGGAAAAGGAATTTGATGCGGCGCGCTACGCGGTGATTTCCAGCAGCGGCGAACTGTTTCCCAACTTGCAGGGCATCTGGGGCGGCACGTATGGCCCGCCCTGGTCGGGCGATTTCACGTTGAACGGCAACGTGCAAAGCGCCATCGCCGCCAATCTCTCCGCCAATATGGCGGAATGTCTGCTGCCGTTCTTCGATTACCTCGAAGCGCACATGGACGAATTCCGCACCAATGCGAAGCGGTTCTACGATTGCCGCGGAATCTTTGTTCCCTCGCGCGCCAGCAATCATGGTTTGAAAAACTCCTTTGACGGCAACTGGTGCATGACCTTCTGGACAGCGGGGGCGGGCTGGATGTCGCAGTTTTACTACGACTATTACCTCTACACGGGTGATAAGAATTTTCTGCGTGAGCGCGCGCTTCCGTTCATGAAAGAATCGGCTCTGTTCTATGAGGATTTCCTGATCGAAGGTCCGGACGGAAAGTTGATGTTCAGCCCGAGCTATTCGCCGGAAAATCATCCGGGCAACAGCGGCTCGCAGGCCTGCATCAATGCCGCGATGGATCTTGGCGTCGCCCGCGAATTGCTCCGGAACTGCATCGCCGCCAGCAAAGCCCTAGGGACGGGTGAGGATGACATCCGGCGCTGGACTGCACTCTACGCGAAGCTGCCGGATTATCAGATCAGCAAGGACGGCGCAGTGAAGGAATGGAACACGCCGCTGTTGGACGATAATAACGCGCACCGCCACGCCTCGCATCTTTACGAACTGTTCGCCGGTATGCCGGACGCCATCGCCACGAACCCGCCGTTGCGTGAGGCGTTTGGCGTCACGCTCGAAAACCGGCTCAATGTGCGCCGCGCCGAGTTTGCTCCCGGCGGCAAGGGGCCGAGTGGCCGTCCGCCGGGCGAGATGGCGTTTGGTATCGTGCAGCAGGGGCTGGCCGCCGCGAGCCTCCGCCAAGGCGAGGACTGCGGCGAGATTATCAACTGGCTTTCGCACAACTATTGGCGGCCTAACTTGATGACCACCCACAACCCGGATCAGTATTTCAACGCCGACCTCTGCGGCGGCCTGCCGGCGTTGTTGATCCGGATGCTCGTGGATTCGCAGCTGGGTTGGATTGAACTGCTTCCGGCGATTCCCGAGGATTGGCCGTATGGAAAAATCGAGGGCATCCGTGCCCGTGGCCAGGTTGAAGTTCGCCAACTCACGTGGGATGCGGCCAAAGTCAAAGCTGTGCTGCGTTCGGAAATTTCTCAGACCATCGAAGTGCGTTTTGTCGGTCACGCCAGCAAAGTGGTCAAGCTGCCCAAGGGCGAGGATGTCGCGGTGGAATTCCCGCGCCGCCTGCAATCCGCTGCCGCGCAAGACAAAATGATGTATGCCGACACCACCCGGCGCGGCAAGCCGTGGTCGAAGAATCCATTTGTGCTCCGCTTCGGTGGGCGCTACCTGATGTATTCTTCGATTCTTCCCGTGCCGGGCAGCGAGGCGCGGGAAATCGAGGTCACTGAAAGCCACGATCTGATTCATTGGAAGAACGTTGGTGTGATTCGCGTGCAGGAGCCTTACGAAAAAAATGGCATCAGCGCTCCCTGTGCGCTGATCAAGGACGGCAAAGTGCACCTGTTCTATCAAACCTACGGCAACGGCACGAACGACGCCATCTGCCACGCCGTCTCGGAAGACGGCATTACCAACTTCAAGCGCAATCCGAGCAATCCCATCTTCCGTCCAGATGGAGCTTGGAACTGCGGCCGGGCGATTGACGCCGAGGTCTTTCTTCACGAGGGCCGGTATCTTATGTATTACGCCACACGCGATCCCGGCTACAAGATCCAGATGCAGGGCGTGGCTGTCACGCTGGCGAACACCAGCTTTAGTCGCAACGAATGGACGCACCTATCCAAGGACGGCCCCATTTTGAAACCCGAGTTGCCGTGGGAAGGCAAGTGCATCGAAGCCGCCTCGATCATCCGCCGGAATGGGCGTCTATACATGTTCTACGCCGGCTCTTACGACAACACTCCGCAGCAAATCGGCGTCGCCGCCAGCACGGACGGCGTGAAATGGGAGCGGCTCTTCAAAGAACCGTTCCTGCGCAACGGCAAACCCGGCGAATGGAACTCCAGCGAATCCGGCCATCCCGGCATCTTCGACGATGGCGACCGTAGCTTTCTCTTTTTCCAGGGCAACCCGGACCAGGGAAACACTTGGTGGCTTTCCAACGTGGAAGTGTTTTGGACCGGGAAAGGCCCGTTCCTTAAGTCTGCTGGCGCACCTCGCGCTTCAAACTCGGATTCCTTGCGCAACCCGGGCTGGACCTCCAGCGACAACCTGCGCGAACCGTCGGTGCAATCGCATATTAAGTGAGGGGGAAATTTAATGTTTATCGGTAGCCGGTCGCAAAGCGCCCATTTCTGCTCTGGCGCGGTAAAGAACCTTTCTTCTATCATCAATCTCATGAACCGATATTTCATCACCACCGCCATCCTGCTTTTGGCTGAGGTCCTTTGTCTCGCGCAGGACAAGCCGCCTCTGAAAACTGCAACGCCGCCTGCCGTTGTTCGTGCCTTCATTGACGATGCGGCTCCCGGCTGGCGCTCGCTGGTCGAGGCTGACTTTGCGAAAGTGAACAGTGCCGACAATACCTGGTCTTGGAGCAACGGCGTGTTGTATTGCACGGGCCAGCCAATCAGCGTGCTGCGCACGGCGAAGGAGTTCGGTAACTTCGAGCTGGTCGTGGAATGGATGCACGAGAAGTCCGCCGGCAACTCTGGTGTCTTTGTGTGGGCCACGCCCGCCTCCATCGAAAAACTCACCGCGGCGGGCAAGCCCGGCCTGCCGGATGGCATTGAGGTGCAGATTCTCGATCACGGTTACACCGACCTCATGAAAGCCAAGGGGGCCAAGACCGACTGGTTCGGCACGGATGGCGATGTCTTTCCCGTGCGCGTGAAAATGACGCCATTCCCGCCGTTGTCGCCTAACGGCACCCGCAGCTTTCCGCGCAAGCTCCTCGCCAAAGGCCATGGCGAATGGAATCACTATTACATCCGCGCCATCAACGGTGAATTGCGCCTGTGGGTGAACGGCGAGGAAGTTTCCGGCGGCACCGCCATCGAACCCGCCAAAGGTTATCTCTGTCTTGAAAGCGAAGGCTCACCGATTCAGTTCCGGAAGTTGCGGGTGCGCGAACTCCCGTGAGTGGGGGCTGTGAAATATCCAGAAAAAGAAGCACAAGTTTCTTCGCGCGATTGACGCTTGATCAAACAGGGTTGCAACCGGCTTTGGCTTGGGAGTAATCTTAAATTTTCAAACCCATGTATAAATTTGCCAATAAGCCCAAGCTTATTTTCTATCGGACTATCGTCAGCGCACTGGCGCTCGTTACCACCGTCGCCACGGCGGCTGAGTTCTACGTCGCGCCGAATGGCAGCGATGCGAACCCCGGCACGCTCAACCAGCCTTTTCAGACCGCCAAAGCCGCGCGTGACGCGGTAAGAGATTACAAGGCAAAGCGCGGTTTGCCGGAGGGTGGAATTGCGATTTTTTTCCGGGCGGGCGTTTATGAGTTTGCCGAGAGTTTTAGCTTGGGTGAACGCGACAGCGGCACGGCAAACAGCCGGATTTCTTACCGGGCGTTCCCCGCCGAGAAGGTGATTTTCTCCGGCGGCAAAATATTGGATCGGGCGAAATTCAAACCGGTCACCGATTCCGCCATTCGCGAACGACTCCCAGCCCCCACTGCCGGGCGGGTGGTGCAATATGATTTAAAGCAAGCCGGGCTGGATCACTACGGCGATTACCATACCCAAGTCCCACATGGAGTTAAGGAGACGCCTTATGAACCGGCGCTGGAACTTTATATCGGCGGCAAGTCAATGCCGGTGGCCCGGTATCCCAATGAGGGCTGGATCAAGATCGGCAAGGTTCTAGATCCCGGGGCGATTTCCAAGGTGGATGGTTTTGCCAAAGTGCTGGATACCAGCAATCGCGGCGGCACGTTTGAGTTTGATATTCCACAGGCTCGCCGCTGGACCAAAGCCGACGATATCTGGCTCTCCGGCTGGTTCTTTTGGGGCTGGTTTTATGATGACGTGAAGGTGGCCAGTCTCGACGTCGAGAAAAAGCAATTCAAACTGGCTTCGGCGCTCCGCTATGGCTTGGCTTCGGCTTTTAATGACCTTTCTCACGGAGCGGGAATGGCCAAAACTTTGGAGGAAGCCAGAAAGTATTACGTTTTCAATCTGTTGGAAGAGATTGACCGACCGGGTGAGTGGTATCTGGATCGCGCCACCGGCATTCTTTATGTCTTGCCGACCGAGACATTTTCCAAGGAGCAAATCATGGTGACGGCACTCAATGCTCCTATCATCAACAGTGAGAAGGCGGCGCATGTGAGTTTTGAAGGATTGGAGTTGGTGGGTGGGAAAAAAGAAGGCATCGTGGCGAAAAATGCCGATGGCGTTCGCATCGCGGGCTGTATTTTTAGAAATCTGGGCGGCAATGCTATCACGCTCGCCGGGCTGAAACACGAAGTGGTTAGTTGTGATATCTATCAGACCAAAGGCGGCATTATTGCCAGCGGCGGCTCCCGGCGGTCACTTACCCCTTCAGGGATCGTGATCAGAAACTGCGACATCCATCATTTCACCGGCCGGGCCATTGACCTTAATGGCGTGGGTATTACCGTCGAGCATAACGAGATTCACCACGCCGAAGGAGGTGCGGTTGGTTTTTCGGGCAATAACCACCTGATCGCCTACAACCGCTTCAGTCATCTCTATAACCAGGGCGGTGACGATCTCAACATTGTCGGCATCGGCCGGAATCCGTCTTACCAAGGCTCGCTGATCAAGTTTAATCTCTTTTCTGACATCGGGCTGGAGCCGAACAACGTGAACTCCGTTTATCTGGATGACGGGTCATGTGGGACGACGGTGTATGGCAATATTTTTTATCGCGCCTCCACCGGTGATCGCGGAAGCACCTATTCCAACGGCGGCAGCGACAACACGATTATCAATAATGTTTTCGTGGACAATCCGGTGGCTTACTGGCTGGGGAACTGCTTCCACAATTGGGCCAAGAAGAGAATCATTGATTACCTCTCTCCCAATGGGGATTTCACCGTTCACCTGACCAAGGAGGTAAACATTAAAGACCCCATCTGGGTTAAGACCTATCCCAAACTAGCCAATTACTTTGAGGATGACCCCGCCACGCCGAAGCGGAATGTGTTTTCCCGTAACGTGGTCATCAATTCCAAACAGGTGGTGAGAGGCGATAAGAAAGAAATTAATGTCCAGCAGGTTAACGAGCGGTTGGAAAAGGATAATTTTATCGCCGCCGCCATGCCCGGCTTGATTGATTGGCAGGGGAAAAAGTTCGATGCGGAAAAACTTTCGCAAGTATTGAAAGCGATTCCTGATTTTGAAACCATCCCCTTGGCAAAAATCGGGAATTACAAAGACGCCTATCGAAAATGAACCTTTGCCGTTGAGCCAGCTGACAAACATCCCGGACATGAAAAAAAACATCACGCAAATTATTATGACTGCCCTAGCATTTACTGCCTGTTCCAAAGCGGCTGGCGCCACGTTTGGCGACGACCTCGCGTTTCTCCAAAAACACACTTCGCTCATCGTGCTCAGCGATTCCGCCGGCCAGGCCAAGGTCGCCGTGTCGCCCGCCTGGCAGGGGCGCGTGATGACCAGTTCCGCCGGCGGCGACAGCGGCCTGAGCTATGGTTGGATCAACCGCGAATTGATTGCCGCCGGAAAACTTCAGCCGCACATCAATGCCTTTGGTGGCGAAGACCGCTTCTGGCTGGGGCCGGAAGGTGGTCAATTCTCCATCTTCTTTGCCAAAGGAGCGAAGTTTGATTTGAGCGATTGGTTCACGCCGGCAGCAATCGACACGATGCCATATGAAGTTACAAAGCAGAGTCAGTCCTCGGCCACGTTCCGCGCCGGTTTTTCTTTAAAGAATTATACCGGCACCCGCTTCGAGGTGGGCGTGGAGCGCGAGGTTAAATTGCTCGCCAGTAAGGAAACGGCGGCAAAGCTGGGTGTCAAAGTTGGCAAGGAGGTAAAACTTGTCGCGTATGAAACGGTCAACAAAATCACCAACACCGGCGAGCAGCCGTGGGAGAAAAAAACCGGCCTGCTCTCGGTGTGGATTTTGGGCATGTTCAATCCGTCGCCCGCCACCACCATCGTCGTGCCGATCAAATCCGGCCCGGAAGCCAAGCTGGGAGCGAAAGTCACCTCGGATTATTTTGGAACTGTGCCCGCGAGCCGGTTGGCGGTGAAGGACGAGGTGATTTTCTTTAGTGGCGATGGCGGTTTCCGCAGCAAGATTGGCATCAATCCCAAACGCAGCAAGGCGGTTTTGGGTAGCTATGACGCAGCGGGCAAGGTGCTGACCATTGTGCAGTTCACGCAGCCTGAAGGCGTGACGGACTATGTGAATTCGCTCTGGAAGATTCAGGATAATCCGTTCAGCGGAGACGCGGCGAACAGTTACAACGACGGTCCGCCGGCTCCGGGCGTGAAACCGCTCGGGCCGTTCTATGAACTCGAATCGTCCTCGCCGGCGGCGGCGCTCGCGCCGCGCCAGAGCTTGACGCACATCCACCGGACCTTTCACTTGACCGGATCAGAAGTGTCGCTCGATGCGGTGGCCAAGTCGGTATTGGGCGTCTCGCTGGCCGAAATTCAAGCGGCGCTTCCGAGATCCTGACGGTGGGCCTCATTCAATTGTTTTGCCGACGCAGGCGTTGGCGGCTCAGCGCTATTCGGCGCTGAAACTCATTGCGTGGCGTTAAGAAATTGGCACTCTAAAGCCTGTGCCCCATCCGTTTTATACCATGAAAACACTCATTCGAATTCTTCCTGCCTCCACGCTTCGGCTGTGCCTGATGACATTCCTTGGCTTGATGTTTGCCGTCACTGCACAGGCGGCTTCGGCAAATCGGCCAAACATTTTGTTCATCATGTCTGATGACCATTCGGCAGCGGCTATCAGCGCCTATGGTAGCAAAATCAATCAAACACCAAATCTCGACCGCCTGGCTAGCGAAGGCATGCGCTTCAATCACGTTTTCTGCGTCAACTCCATCTGCACGCCGAGCCGCGCGGTGATTCTCACCGGTAAATACAGCCACCTCAACGGCGTGCCGGCGTTCAACCGTTTTGATGGCTCCCAGCCGACGGTGGCCAAATATCTTCAAGGCGCTGGTTACTATACTGGGATGATTGGTAAATGGCATTTGGGAGGCAGTCCGACCGGATTCGATTATTGGGAAATTCTCCCGGGGCAGGGGATATATAATGATCCTGCCTTCCTGAATTCAAAAGGCCGTCACGTCATTCAAGGCTATGCCACCGATGTCATCACGGATCTCGGCATTGATTTTCTGAAAACGAGGCCGAAGGACAAACCCTTTTTCCTGATGCTGCATCACAAGGCTCCGCACCGCAGTTGGGAGCCGGATGAGAAGCATCGGGCGATGTTTGCCGGGAAGAAAATCCCCGAGCCGCCGACCTTGCGCGATGATTATGCCACCCGCACCGACGCCATCCGCGAGTGTGAACAGAAAGTCTTTTCCGACCTCACTCGGAAAGATCTGAAGCTCGTTCCCCCGGCCAATCTGGTTGGCAAGGAGCGTGTCGCGTGGCTCAAAGTCAAACCGACCGAAGTTGAGATCGTCGAGAACGGCAAGGCCAACAAATTGACCGGTGAGGCGCTGAACTCGTGGAAATATCAACGCTACATGCAGGATTATCTCGCCTGCGTCCAATCGGTGGATGATAACATTGGTCGTTTGCTGGATTGGATGGATAAGAACGGTCTCGCCACCAATACCATGATTATTTACACCAGCGACCAGGGATTTTTTCTCGGCGACCACGGTCTCTACGACAAGCGTTTCATGTATGAAGACTCCATCACGATGCCGTTTCTCGTCCGCTGGCCGGGCGTGACCAAACCCGGTAGCGTGCAGAACGCCATGTGCATCAACGCCGATTTTGCGCCGCTGTTCATGGACGCCGCCGGATTGAAGACTCCGCCCGAAATGCAGGGGCGCAGTTTTGTGCCGCTCCTGAAGTCCGAGCGTCCCGCCGGCTGGCGCACGAGTTTTTATTATCGCTACTACCACGATCCGGGCGACCACAACACCCGCGCTCACTACGGCGTCCGCACGGAGACGCACAAGCTGATTTGTTTCTGGAAAACCAACCAATGGGAATGCTATGACCTCGTTCGCGACCCGCAGGAATTGCGCAACATCTACAATGATTCCGCGCAGGCAGCGACCGTGGCAAAATTGAAGGCGGAACTTTATCGCCTGAAAAAAGAATTGAAGGATGACGATCAATTTGCCGATCAGCTTCCGTTGCAAGGCGTGGATTAATTTGTTTTTATGAAATTCATATTGGCCGCGTTGCTCGGGCTTTTGCCGGTTTTCGGCTTCGCCGCTGAGGCGGAGCGGCCCAACATTCTCTGGCTCGTGAGTGAGGACAACGATGCGTTCCTCGGTTGCTTTGGCGACCGGCTGGCGCAGACTCCAACGCTCGACAAGCTCGCCCGTGAGGGGGTGGTTTACGAAAACTGTTTTGCTCAACCGGTCTGTGCGCCATCGCGGTTCACCCTCATTTCCGGCATGTATGCGGTTTCCTGTGGCCCGGCGCAACACATGCGCGCGCAGGGAAAAATTCCTGCGTGGCTGAAAGGCTTTCCGGCCTATCTCCGCGAGGCTGGCTACTACACAGCCAATAATTCCAAGACTGATTACAATTCTCCCATCAACGTCAAGGAAGCGTGGGACGAATCGAGTAAGAAGGCTCATTATAACCAGCGGGCGCCGGGGCAGCCGTTCTTCAGCGTCTTCAATCACGAGGTCACGCATGAGAGCTGCCTTTTTCCTGAAAAAGAGTTGCCGCTGGATTTTCCGTCAATGGATCCGGCCAAGGTAAGAATTCCTCCCTACCAGCCGGACACGCCGGAGATCCGCGCCGATTGGGTTCGCTATTACAATCATATCCGGCTCATGGACGGGCAAATTGCCGCCAGGCTCCGTGATTTGGAGAAAGCCGGCCTCGTCGACAACACCATCATCTTTTACTACTCAGACAATGGCGGGGTGTTGCCGCGCAGCAAACGCTTTTTGCAAGAGAGCGGCACGCATGTTCCGCTCATTGTCTATTATCCACCGAAGTGGCGGCATCTCGCGCCCGCCGCGCCCGGATCGCGCATCAAGGACATGGTCAGCTTTGTGGATTTTGCGCCGACAGTGTTATCGCTGGCCGGGGTGAAAATCCCGGATTACATGCAAGGCCGCGCCTTTGCGGGTCCCGCCAAAGGCAGAACGAACGAATTTGTTTTCATCACCCGCGACCGCATGGACGGGAACTACGACATGATGCGCATGGTATCGGACGGCCGCTGGCTTTACATCCACAACTATCGTCCTGACCTACCCTACGTCCAGCCGCTCCAGTATATGTTTCAAGCGCGCGGTTATCAGTCGTGGGCGCGGATGGCGCGCGAGGGCAAGCTCACGCCCGCCACGGCGCAGTTCTGGGGCGAGAAGCCGACGGAAGAGCTTTACGACATGGCGGCCGACCCGGACAGCGTGAATA
>CAIOIC010000117.1 GCA_903858275.1 uncultured Verrucomicrobia subdivision 3 bacterium
AATGCCGGCGTTGTTCACGAGGATGTCCACGCGGCCGGTGTCGGCGATGATTTTGGCGATGAGGTCAGCGGCAGCCTTCTGGTTGAGTTTGCCAAAGTCTTCGGTGTAGGAATTGAACTTCGCGCCAAGCGCGCGAGCCTTATTGCCGGTCTCGGTCTGGTCGCCGATATCCACGCTGACGACATGCGCGCCTTCGCGGGCAAACGCCAGCGCGATGCCCTGCCCGATGCCCCGGCTGGCGCCGGTGATGATAGCCACTTTGTTTTCGAATCGTTTGTTGTTCATAAATTGTAAAATTAAAAAACATTCAACTCTCAACATTCAACCTCGAACATCCAAGGAATTGTCCATGGCTTAAGCGTTGGAAGTTGAAGGTTGAGCGTTGAATGTTTCCCATAAATCCTTCACCGCAAATCCGCCGGCTTCACGGCGTCCATGTCGTCGAACACCTGGTTTTCGCCGGCCATGCCCCAGATGAATTTGTAATTGCCAGTGCCGCAGCCGAAGTGCATGGACCAGTTTGGCGACAGCGCCACCTCGTCGTTGTGCAGAAACAAATGCCGCGTCTGCTGCGGCTCGCCATAAAAATGCGAGAGCACCTTGTCGCCGAGGTCGAAGTAAAAATAAATCTCCGTGCGCCGCCAGTGCGTGTGCGACGGAAAGGAATTCCAGACACTGCCCGGCTCCAAGGCCGTCAGGCCCATCACGAGCTGGCAGCTTTGGATGCCGCCCTGGTGGATGAATTTGTAAATCGTCCGCTTGTTGGCGGTTTCCTGCGCCCCGAGAGCCACCGGCGCGGCTTCGGAGGATTTCATCATGCGCATCGGATGGGGAGCGTGCGCCGGACAGGAGAGGAGATAAAACTTCGCGGGATGCTTCGCATCATCGCTCGTGAAAGAAACGGACTTCGTTCCCATGGGCAGATAAACACAGTCCTTATTATCAAGCGCGAAGGCCTGGCCGTCGGCCACAACTTTGCCCGCCCCGCCAACATTGATGGCGCCGAGTTCGCGGCGTTCGAGAAAAAACGCGCGGCCGGTTTCCTTGTGATTCGGCAGCTCAACGGGTTTGCCCGCCGGCATCACGCCGCCGACCACCAGGCGATCGAGGTCGGTGAAATGCGCAACGAGTTCGCCGGGAACAAAAAGGTTGGAGATATGAAAGGTGTCGCGCTGTTCCTGTGTGGACAGGCCGACAAGGTCCTGCGGGCGCGGAGTGCGGCGGATGGCGTCGTGAATCATGCTTCAGTCTGGCAAAATGCGAAACGCCCGACAAGTGTTTGCCGTAAATTTTACGGCCGGTTGAAAACAGACAAACAAAACCCTCTTCCCATAAAATGAGAAGAGGGTTTTGCCGGCTTAAATGTTTTACGGCTTCCAAATCATATCCGCCACCGTGCGACCGGCGGGAATGAACGGAATGACGTGCGTGCTGTAGGGCACCACCACGTCGAGGACGTAGGGTTCGTCCGCATCGAGCATCCGCTGCATGGCGGCGCGCAAATCTTTCTTGAACATCACGCGCTCGCATTTCACGCCAAAGGAATTGCAGACGCGGACGTAGTCGGGATAAATCTCCGGGCGATGTTTCGGGTCGCCGAGATAGGTGTGACCACGGTTGCCCTGATAGAAATTATCCTCCCATTGCACCACCATGCCGAGGTGCTGATTGTTCAGGATGACGGCCTTGATGTTGATCTTCTCAACGTGCGCGGTGGCCAGCTCCTGAATGTTCATCAGGAAGGAGCCGTCGCCGTCAATGTCCACCACCTGCTTGTCGGGATGCGCGACCTTCACGCCGAGCGCGGCGGGCAGACCGTAACCCATCGAGCCGAGGCCGCCGCTGGTGACGAGTTGGCGGGGAAATTTGTATTTATACCACTGCGCGGCCCACATCTGGTGCTGCCCCACCCCAGTGGTGATGTAGGCATCACCCTTCGTGGCATGGTAAAGCTCCTCGACGACCATCTGCTGGAGGATGACTTCGCTTTCCTTGCCCTGCATGTGGTCAATCATGTGGTCGCTGTTGGCGATCTCGGGAGTGATGCGGTAGGCAAACGGAGCTTTCTTCTTCCATTCATCAATCTGCGCCAGCCACGCGGCGTGCTTTTTCTGCACCGGGCGCTTCGCGACCAGCTTGTTCAAGCGGGTGAGCGCATCCTTGATGTCGCCGACAATCGGGAGGTTCGCCTTGCGGTTTTTGTTCAATTCCGACGCGTCGATGTCGAGATGAACAATGGTGCCGTTTTTGCAGAACTCCTCAAACTTGCCGGTCACGCGGTCATCGAAACGCACGCCGAACGCCAGCAGCAGATCCGCGCCGTCCTTGAGCTTCACTTGCGGGTCGGAGAATTTTTTGCGGTATTCGTATTCGCCGTTCACCGCCCAATTGGCCGTGGCGGAACCATGCATGCCCAGCCAGCGCAGGGAAAGCGGATGCGTCTCCGGAAAACCGCCGATGCCCATGAGCGTGGTCGTCACGGGAATATTCGTGGCTTCGGCAAACTTCTTGAGTTCCGCCGCTGCGCCGCTGGAAATAATACCGCCACCGCAGTAGATCACAGGGCGCTCCGCCTTTTCGAGGAGGCCGATGATTTCATTCAACGCCACTTCATCCGCTTTCAATTCCGGCTGGTTGTAACCCGGCAACCCTTTTTTGATTTGCTCCAGGGTCGGCCAAACCGGCTGCGTTTTCGCCTGCTGGATGTTTTTGGGGATATCAATGACCACCGGGCCGGGGCGGCCGGATTGCGCGATGTAAAACGCCTCTTTCACGATGCGCGGCAAGTCGTTCACATCGGTGACCAGATAGCTGTGCTTCACGATGGGCAGCGTCAGGCCGATCATGTCGGTCTCCTGAAACGCGCTGCGGCCGATCATGTTCAAATTCACCTGCCCGGTGATGCAGACGAGCGGGGTGGAATCCATGTAGGCGTCGGCGATGGCGGTGACGAGGTTCGTCGCGCCGGGGCCGCTGGTGGTGAGGCACACGCCGGCTTTGCCCGTCACACGGGCATAGCCTTCCGCCGCAAAGCTGCCGCCCTGCTCATGGCGCGGGAGAATGGTGCGGATCTTTTTGGACGTGGTCAGAGCCTGATGGATTTCCATGCTCGCGCCGCCGGGATAGGCAAAAATGACCTCGACACCTTCACGCTCAAGGGCTTCGACGAGAATATCACGTCCGAACATGGCCTTCCCGACTTCAGCGCGGGCGGCGGACGTTTTCTTTTTTGCGGCGGATTCAGTTGCTTTGCTCATACTAGGTTTGGTTGTGGCGGCTCGGCGCAGGCTGCTAAAAAACCCACGGCCGTTGCCAGCCGTGGGTTTTTGTTAAATTTTCAAATCAACAAGCACCAACGGCGTCGCTAACTACAACGACGACCAGCTTAACGGCTTGTGAACTGTCTTTAAACATTGAGGTGTATTTTAACTGCGAAGCCAAAGGCGTCAAGCCTGAGAATTGCTCTTTATCCCGCAAAACATTAGCGACCAGTCAGGGTGGACTTTGAAACCGAATTCCACTAAAACATCCTTGCCTCGCAGTCCCACGGCCGTCACCTGGCTGGAGCCCGAGCAAAATGATGACTTCACCATTGTCAAATCCACCCAGGAAATTGGGAGCCGCGAACAATCCCATTTTTTTCCCGAAACCCGGATTAAACGCTGGCAAAAGCAGACCATGGTTTATTTTGACATTACTGGCGCTCACTTTTTTAACTACCACGCCGGCAAAATCCGGCACCAATACGATTCAGTTGGGAGTGAACATTCATGACGGCGGCGGCGATCCCAAAGTGCTGGCTGACAAGCTGGCAGAACGCAATTTAAAATTAGTCCGCATGGATCTCTGGGGAAACGATCCCCGCTACCTGGCCAAGTTCAGGAATGCCTTCACCACCCTCAACTCGAAAGGCATTGCAGTCCAAGCCACCTTCTACGTTAGTTTTTCTCACGGCCAAAAGCGCAATCAGGATGTCGGCGCGGATTTGAAAGAGGTGGAACAATCGGCCTACAAACAGACTCTAATCCAAATCAACGCCACCAAAGATTTGGTGCGGGATTACGAACTGCAAAACGAAACCTCTTTATACCCGAATATCCTTGCCACCAATTCTACCGGACAAAAAACCGGCGACTTCGACACGCCTGAAGGCCGGTTGCAGGCTGCGTCATTGAGGGGAATGTCCAGGGCGGTTGATGACGTCAGAAAATCATCCGGACTTCCACTCCGTATCATTTTGGGAACCGTAGGTCGCCACTGGGGATTTTTAACTTTCATGCAGCAGCAAGGGGTTCTCTTTGATGTGGTGGGATACCATGCCTATCCCCATTTAAAACACCAGCCGCTCGACCAGAACCCCTGGTTTGGCTCCGGCGGAGCTTTGGGTCAATTATCCCGTTTCAATAAACCCGTCACCATAAACGAATTCAATGCGGGCGAGATTTACAACGGAACCACCAACGGAGCCAACCGGCATCCCGGCCCTAATTACCAGAATAAAACCGGTGACGAAGCCACGGAAGATGGTTTCAAATCCGTCAATAAACATCTATTAGCAATCGTCAATCAAAACGCGGCCAACGTGGAATCCGTCTTGTTCTACGAAATATGGGACGAACCGAGGAAGGCGGCACCGGAAAACCGCTTTGGACTGTTTTACGATTTTACTTTGCAACAGCCTAAAATCAGCCTGCTTATCGCGACCTCTTTTGCCGGAGGAACTTTATCCCCAGCAGAACAAAACGAACTAACGGCAAGAGGCATGGGATTGACAGCTTCGCGAGGCATTGAAACAAAACGCAATTGAGTTTCACATGCCGGATACCACCGAAATACTTGCCAGCCCCAGAGCGCCAGCGTAATTTTTGCCTGTGAAAAAATCCGGTCGCCCCATCATCCCGCGCAAAACGATTTATCGGCTATCAATCTATCTGCGCTGCCTTGCCCGCTTGCGCGAGAATGGCATCGTCACCGTGTCCAGCGAAGCGCTGGCCAAGGCCGCCGGTGTCAAACCGACGCAACTCCGCAAGGATCTGGCCTGCCTCGGCACATTCGGCACGCGCGGACTGGGCTACGATGTGGCGGAACTGTCGCAGAAAATCTCCGACGAACTCGGCACCTCCAGCTTGCAACCGGTCATTCTCGTTGGCGTTGGCAACCTCGGATTGGCGCTGCTGTCGTATCGCGGCTTTGAAAAGGAGGGGTTTGAAATCATCGCCGCCTTCGACGCTGCGCCGACCCGGCCACGCGGCAAAGCCATGAAGCAGCCGCTGCTCGGAATGGAACGACTGCCGGAATTTGTCCGCGAGCACGGGGTGAGAATGGCGATTCTTTCCGTGCCAGCCGCCGTGGCGCAGGCGGTCGCCAACCAGCTCATCGAGGCGGGCGTGATGGGAATTTTGAATTTTTCACCGATCGTTCTCGCCGTCCCGGAAGAGGTGATGGTCAACAACGTGAACCTCGCCATCGAACTGGAAAACCTGAGTTACTTCGTCCACGGGTGAGCGGCTTTTTACTTGCCTGCTTTAATCCAGAACCATGCAGTTGAAACTCCAGTGAGTCGCGCGAAGGACCCGAAGGGAACAAAGTGGAACGTGAGGAATGGGCTTCTGCGATACGCGCCGAAATCGGTGAACCAGCGTGTGAATTTACGGCCATGAAAAACCGATCCTCTCTTCGCCGCCTTCGCGGGACTCGTTTCAGCTTTTAACGGCACCGTTTCGGTTAATGGGCGCAGCAGCTGGCGCCGGAACTTAGATCCGGACTGATGTACGGAATCCCCAGCGACAAGCCGCGCAGAATCAACAAAGCCGCGAGCAGAAAGACGCCCGCCGGAATGGCGGCGCGAAATTTCAGGCGGACGGCCGGCGGAAACATTTTTCCCGACAGACTCAAAGCCAGCATCATGGGCAGCGTGCCGATGCCAAACGCCGCCATGTAAGCGACGCCAGACCAGACTGCGCTGCACACCGCCGCGCCGGCGAGCGCAACATAAACCAGCCCGCAGGGCAGCAAACCATTCAGCATTCCCAACAGCGCAAGCGAGGATAGATTCCGTTGCTGCAGCCGCACCGACATCGCGGCTTTCAACCGCATCACGAAGCGCACCGCCGGGGCGGACACGGCAATTTTTTTGGAAATGAAAAAACCGGCCAGCACCGCCACGCCGAGGGCGATGGTCAGCCATCGTTGCATGCCGGCGAGGAAAAGGGATTTGCCCACCAGTCCGGCAATCAATCCGAGCGAACAATAAGTTGTAACGCGCCCGAGTTGATAAATGATCCTGCCGGTGATGAATCGTCCGGCTCCACCGTTTGGAACGGGCAGCGCGAGTTGCAGCGGACCGCACATGGCGGCGCAGTGAAGGCTGCCCAGGATTCCCAGGGCAAAGGCGAGGCCAAAGTCCATTTTATTTGGGCACGACGAACTTGGTTTCGAGGTAAAAATCCTGCCCCCCGGATTTCCAGGCCGC
>CAIOIC010000118.1 GCA_903858275.1 uncultured Verrucomicrobia subdivision 3 bacterium
ACCACCGCGCCCATCATGTCGCCGAAGTTGCCGCTCGGCACGGAGAAGGCAATCGGTTCCCCTGGCTTCGCCAAGCGTGAGGCGGCGTAGAAATAGTAAACGCTCTGCGGCAAAAGTCGGCCGATGTTGATGGAGTTGGCGGACGATAGCGCGATATGCGCCAGATCGGGGTCGGCAAAGGCGCGTTTCACCATCGCCTGACAGTCGTCGAACTTGCCGTCAATCGCGATGGTGCGGACATTATCCTTCAGCGTGGTCATCAGCTTGCGCTGGCTTTCGCTGACTTCGGCAATGGGAAAGAGAACGATGACTTGGATGCCGGGAATTTTGTGGAAGGCATGCGCCACGGCAGCGCCGGTATCGCCGCTGGTCGCGGTGAGGATGGTCAACTGCTTGCCTTCCTCGCCAAGGAAACGGCCGAACAGCCGCGCCATCATCTGCGCAGCAAAATCCTTGAACGACGCCGTTGGTCCCTGGTCCAGCCGCATCAGGTGAACGCGGTCGTAAATCTTTTCGAGCGGAATGCTGAAGTTGTAAGCCTCACGACACATCGCGGCCAGATCGGCGTCCGGGATGATGCCGCCCGTGTATTTCGCCAGCACGCGGAAGGCGATTTCGTGATACGGCAGCGAGGCGAAGGCGGCGATCTCCGCCGGTGTCAGGCGCGGGAATTTCTCCGGGAAATACAGGCCCCGGTCCGGAGCCTGGCCGGCGAGCAGCGCCTCGCGCAAGTTGACGGCGGGCGACTGGCGGTTGGTGCTGGAAAAAAGAATCGCGGACATCACTCAAAACTTTCCACGCGGAACATGACCGGCTTGCCTTTGACGGCGGGCAGCTTGGAAATCTTTGCCAGCGCCTTGCGCATCGCGGCGTTGGGAGCGTCATGGATCATGAAAATCAGCGGCACGCTCTCGCCCTCGTGGCCTTCCGGTTGGATGACGGACGAGATGCCGATCTTTGCCGCCGCAAAAATGGCGGAGATTTTCGCCAGCACACCCGGCTGGTCCACCACGCTGAACCGGACGTAATAGCGCGAGACGATTTCATCCATCGGCATGACGCGGCCGGCCTTGGCGTGCGGGACGAACGGCGCGATGCGGACTTTCCCGCCATTCTTCAAATCCAGCGCGGCATCCGCCACGTCGCTCAACACGGCGCTCGCCGTGGCATCTTTGCCCGCGCCGCGGCCGTAGAAGAGTGTGTCCCCGACGACATCGCCGCGCACGAAGCACGCGTTGAACACGCCGTTGACGCTGGCGAGGACATGCGAGTTCGGGATGAGCGTGGGATAAACCGAAACCTGCACGCCGGATTTTTTGCCGGAAATCTGTTTGGCGATACCGAGCAGCTTGATGTTGTAGCCGAGCTTCTCGGCAAACTGCATGTCAATCTTCGACACATGCCGGATGCCCTCGGTGTGAATCTCATGGTGATCCACCCAGAAGCCGTGCGCTAGCGAGGCGAGGATGCCGATCTTGTGCTGCGCGTCGTGGCCGTCGATGTCCAGGTCGGGCGGCGTCTCGGCGTAGCCGAGCTTTTGCGCGTCGGCGAGCACGGCGCCGAAGTCCGCGCCTTCCGCCTTCATGCGGGACAAGATATAATTGCAGGTGCCATTGACGATGCCGTAGATGGCGTGAAACTGGTTCGCCACAAAGCCTTCGCGCAGCGCCTTGATGATGGGGATGCCGCCGCAGACGCTCGCCTCGTAATAAAGGTTTGCGCCGGACTTCGCGGCGGCGGCGAACAATTCCTTGCCGTGCGCGGAGAGCAGCGCCTTGTTGGCGGTGACCACGGTTTTGCCCTGCGCGAGCGCGGCGAGCACCATGGTCTTGGCGATGCCGGTGCCGCCGACGAGTTCGATGACGACGTGGATTTGCGGGTCGTTGACGACTTCCTGCCAGTCGGTCGTCATCAAATTGCGGGCGATAGGTTATGGGCGCGGCTCGTCGAACGCCTTGACGGCGATTTTGCGGAAAACCAGCTTCACGCCGAGGCGCGCGGCCATGAGGCCGCCGTTTTTCTGCCACGCGTGGTAAACGCCGCTGCCCACGGTTCCGCCGCCGATCATTCCGAGGTTCACTTGCTGCATAAGAACGCCGAGTTTGCCGCGAAACGGGGCAGGGGACAATTCAATTTTGAAAGCGAACCGGTCTCGGAACCGCGACCGCGGGCGGGGAGTGGGAAACGAGGGACGGAGTGGGTTTTATTTTCATAGGTAGACTTTACCAGACGCGCCATGGCGTCGGGCCGTCTGCCTTCTCATCTAATCTGGTTAGGCGGTTTGGTCATTGGTCAGTCGAAGAGCTCTCAGCTGATCTTCAAGTGCCTCAATCGAATCCCAAGGCAAGATCGGCGAATTGCGCCGCTCGTCAGGCGGGTTCTTCTCAAGCTGATCCGACCAACCTCCGCAGCCGGTGAGTGGTAGCAGGGGCCGATGATGTAGCCACGCGAGGCAAACTTCAGAAATGGTGCCAGCCCGACCGCCAATCACCAGACAGGCATCGCCGGTCAAAGCCATGAGAAGATTCCTCGCATCGCCCATACCACACGGGATGAGAACACTGCAGGGCCAGTTTTTCAGTCCGATGTCATCAGAAGGCACGATGCTCACCACGACGCCACCGACGGCGAGCGCACGCTCTGCTGCAACCCAAGTGGCGGGACTTCCGCAACCGCTGATCAACGTGATGCCAAGACGCGCAAGAAGTTCACCGGCGGCCGCGGCTAATTCAAAAGCGGGCGAGCCCGGCTCGGCGCTTCCAAGAACACACACCTGTCGGGGTCTCGACACGGGAACACTAGAAGTCATGAGATCAAATGTTTGGGATTTCGCCTAACATAATAGTGAGCCTCGGAATTGAGGTGTATCACTTTTCATGAATGGGGTTTTATTCCCTTTTATCTGGCGTGTCCAGTGCCATTTAGATGGTAATCTGAGGTGCATATGTATCCGACAAAAACCGATTTGACCGTCGGGATGGGTTTCGTCATCCCTCACCCAACCCTCTAGATGAGAGGGCTTTCACGTTTACCGCTGGTTGTGGTCTGTTTGCCCAACAAAAAACGCGATGGTTGGTGCCATCGCGTTTTGATTTGGGTCCGTTAAAACAAGAGCGGCATCAGCCGTTCAGCGTCCAGCCGGCACGGTATTTGCGGCTCAACAGGGCATTGGCTTCGGGGCTGTTCTTCACCTGGCCGGCGACGCTGTCGTATTCCAGCTTTTTGCCGACGCGGTAGGCGACGAGGCCGAGCAGCAACTGCTCGATCATGTTGCCGCTGTATTCGAAGTCGCAGGCGGTCTTGAGGCTGGGGTTCTTGCAGGCGTCGAACCATTGCTGCTGGAAATGGCCGAGCGGCGGCAGCACTTCGCTCTTGGGGCGCGGCTTGTAATAGGTCAGGTCCCCGTCGTTGCCAACCGGCAGGATGATGCGGGTTTCAAAATCCGCGATGAGGAAACCTTTCGTGCCCTTGAACATCGCGCCGTGGCCGATTTTTTTCATGTCAATGTATTCTTTGGGCCCGCTCGGCATGGCCCCGCCCTGATACCAGCTGGTGCGAATCGGGCCGCGCCAGTCGTTGGCGGGATGTTCGAAGTGAGATTCGCATTTGATGGGCGTGATGGCGTCGTTGAATGGGTCGCCCTTGGCCTCGACCGCGGTCGGCAGCTTGGCGTCCACGGCGTTCCAGAGCAAATCCATGGTGTGGCTGCCCATGTCGCCGATCTGCCCGGCACCGAAGTCCCAAAACATATTCCACGCCAGGCAATTCGCGCCCGGTCCGAGGGCGAAATAGCCGGGGTTGTAAGGATGAACCGGCGATGGGCCGATCCAAAGGTCGTAGTGGAGGCCGCTGGGCGGCGCGCCGGCG
>CAIOIC010000119.1 GCA_903858275.1 uncultured Verrucomicrobia subdivision 3 bacterium
CTCGAAGCTCCCCCTCCTGCTGCTTCTACCTCGAAGCGGAATCAACAGCTTGACGGAGACCTGAAAATCCAGTTCCCTTTGCTCGGAAGGTGAGGCACTTTTCGAGCGCCACCCGCCGCACTTTTCAACCGCCGTTTACACAGGACCGAACGTCGCGCTAGCTACCTGGTGTTTCGGTTTATCAAGGGATTTGAACCAAGAATCCCAGACCGATGGGAACGGCGATTGAGCGATAACTTCATTGGGTGGCCACCCGCGCACAGGTTTGTCCGCCGGGCGCCCTAAATATATATCTCATTTTCTATTGAACCTGCCCGCCCGGCATGGCACTTTTCACCTGAACCACCATGAAGCGAAATCCCATCCCTGCGGTGACCGCTTCGGGGCGCAACCATTTCGCCCCGTTGAATCCGGTTGAGAAGGAGGCTATTCAACTGTTCGTCCAGTTGGCGCGAATTTTGGGCCAGCGACCTTCCGTGGCGGAAATTTACGGCCTGCTTTTTGTCTCCCCGCGTCCCCTGCCGCAGGATGATTTCATCAAACGGTTGAACTTGAGCAAAGGCTCAGCCAGCCAGGGCGTCAGCTATCTGCTGGAGCTGGGGGCGGTGCGGCCGGTGCCGGTGGCGGACCGGCGGGTGCATTACGAGGCGGTGGCGGAACTGCGCAATCTCGCCAGCCGTTTCCTGCGCCAGCAGGTGCTGGCCAATTTCGAGGACAGCGGCGTGCGCCTGGATCGGATCGCCGCCGAAGCCAAAAAACTTTCCGCGGCGGATGGCGAATTCGCGCTAGCCCGCGTAAACACCCTAAGGGTTTGGAGTAAGAACACCCGTCGCATATTGCCGGTATTACTGGCCCTGCTCGGCGGCCGCAACGGGAAATAGCGGAAAATAGAGTCGGTGAACCGACGTAGACAACTCGACATACGCCGAGTGGTTTTGGAGAAAAATGCTCCAAACGACCACGGGCGGCAGCTTGTTTAACCGATGTCGTCGCCAACTTCCATTGCCATCATCGGTCTCGGTTATGTCGGCCTGCCGCTGGGTCTGCAGTTTGCGCGTTCAGGTGTCGCGGTGCTGGGCGTGGACATTGATCCCGCCAAGGTGGCCGACCTGAATGCGGGGCGCAGTTACATCCGGCACATACCCGCCGACGCCATTCAAGCGCAACGTGCAAGCGGCCGGCTGGAGGCCACCACCGATTTTTCGCGGCTGCGCGAGGTTCAGGCCATCCTTATCTGCGTGCCCACACCGCTGACCAAGAATCGCGAGCCTGATCTGTCCTACGTGCTGAACACCGCCCGCGCCATCGCTCCGCATCTGCGCCGGGACAAATCGGAAACAGGAAATCAGAAATCGGAAATTCCCCTGGTCGTCCTCGAGTCCACCACCTATCCCGGCACCACGGAAGGCGAATTGCGGCGCGAACTCGAAGCCGGCTCCGGCCTCGTGGCGGGCCGGGATTTTCACCTCGCCTATTCGCCGGAACGGGAAGACCCCGGTCAGCCCGATCATCGGGTGGCGGATATTCCCAAGCTGGTCGGCGGACTCACGCCCGCCTGCTGCGACCGGGCGGCGGCGCTTTACCGGCAGGCCATTCGCACAGTGGTGCCCGTTTCCTCCTGCCGCACGGCTGAGGCGGCCAAGCTGTTGGAAAATGTTTTTCGCGGCGTGAACATCGCCCTCGTCAACGAATTGAAGCTCGCCTACGGGGCGATGGGCATTGATATCTGGGAGGTCATTGCCGCCGCCAAGACGAAGCCGTTCGGCTTCATGCCGTTTTATCCGGGACCGGGCCTCGGCGGACATTGCATCCCGATCGACCCGTTTTATCTGGCCTGGAAAGCGCGCCAATTCGGCCAGCCCACCCGCTTTATCGAACTGGCCGGCGAAATCAACACCGCCATGCCGCAGCACGTTGTCGAGGTCGTGACCGCCGCCTTGGCGGCGCAGAAAAAATCCATTCAAGGCGCGTGCATCCTCATCCTTGGCCTCGCCTACAAAGCCGATGTGGATGACGATCGGGAATCGCCCGCCTATCGTTTGCTGGACCTGCTCACCGAAAGCGGCGCCACCATAGCGTATCACGATCCGCACATCCCCATCATCCGCCCCACGCGCGAACATCCGCACTGGGCCGGCCGCGAGTCGGTGCCGTGGACCCGCGAAAACATTTCGAGCTTTGATGCCGTGGTCATCGTCACCGCGCATCGTGCCGTCAAGTATCAGGAGCTTGCCGACTGGTGCCCTTGCCTTGTGGATACCCGCAATGTCATGGCCGGTTTTAACACCAGGCCCGGACAGGTCTGGAAGGCATAAGAACCGGCCGCCGTTTTAATGAAGCCACCATGCCTGTCGGCTGGGGGCGATGGCAGGCATCCCGGCCGCTGGCCGGTAGAAAAGTTCATTGATTTGACGGCCGCTGCAAACTAGATTACACATTATAGTATGACACTATTGCAAACCAGAGTGGATGATCAGGTGGCGAGCCAGTTCCGGCAGGCCGCTAAAGCGCGCGGCATGTCAAAATACGAGTTGCTAGGCGAACTGGTAAGGCAGGTTGCCACCGGATCTAAAGAGGGTTGGAAAGAGCATTGGTCCCGGATGCAGGCAGCGAATCGCAAGCCATTGAAGCAAAACGCCGTGCTGCAGACGCGGGAGGACGAAGACCGATGATTTACGCGGATAGCAGCTTCATTTGTTCCTGCTACGTCGCTGACGTGCATAGTGAGAAAGCCCGGGCTTATCTGGTGAAAAACGAGCCGCGCTTGCCGTTGGTTTTTTTACATTGGCCGGAACTGGCCAAGGCCGTCTCCGCGGCTTCACCCGATGCCAGCCGGGATTGGGAGGCCATTTGTAATGATGTCCAGGCCGGCCAGAAACTTTATGCCGCCGCCTTGGATGCTGAACGGACTGGAAAACGGGCAGCCGGCCTGATGAGAAATTTTTATTCCCGTTGGAAAAAATTGCGCTCGCTGGATGTGATGCACGTTGCCGCCGCCGTGGAATCCGGCGGCAAAGCCTTTCTTTCGTTCGACAGTGGCAGTTATCAACGGGTTCTGGCGGCAACCCAAAAACTTGACGTGTGGCCACCGCTTTCCGATGAAGAAAAATTGCGGCTGAAATAAACTGAACCGACAAACCCCACCCTTCGATTTCAAGTTTTAGGTCTCCGGTCTCCGCCCTCTGACGACTGACCACCGACCACTGACCACCGACCACTGACCACTGACTACGGACCACTGACTACGGACCACTGACGACTGACCTTATGTCCTACCCCGAGAACGAACTGAAGCGCATCTCCCGGCATTTCCAGATTTACGGGGAAATCCTGCACGCCGAGCCGCTGAAGATCGGCCATATCAACGAAACCTACACTGCCACCTATGATCAGGGCGGCAGGCGGGTGCGCTACATTCATCAGAAGTTGAACCGGAACGTTTTCAAAAATCCGGGCGGCGTGATGAAAAACATCATGCGCGTGACCGGCCACCTCCGGAAAAAACTGGAGGCGCGCAATGTACCCGATCTCACCCGGCGGGCGATGGTGGTGATTCCCACTCGCGACGGCCAACCCTACCATGAGAACGGCAACCGCGATGTCTGGCGGACGTTTGTTTATATCGAAGACGTGCAAACGCACGAAGCCGTGCAGAGTCCCGCGCAGGCGTTCCAGGCCGGCAAGGCCTTCGGTGAATTTCAAAGTCTGCTGGTGGATCTGCCCGGCGGGCGGCTGGTTGAAACCATCCCGGATTTCCACAACACCCGCCAGCGCTTTGATAATTTCCTGAACGCGGTCCAGGCGGACGGCTACAACCGCGCCGCCGGCGTGCGCGCCGAGATCGAGTTTGCGCTCAAGCGCCAGAAGCTGGTCCGGGTGATTTTGGACGACCTGGCCAAGGGAAAAATCCCGGAGCGGATCACGCACAATGACACGAAGTTCAACAACGTGATGCTGGACGCGACCACCGGAGAGGCGATGTGCATTGTGGATCTGGATACCGTCATGCCCGGCTGCGCCCTTTATGATTTTGGCGACATGGTGCGCACCACCACCAGTCCGACCCTGGAGGACGAGCTGGACCTCTCCAAAGTGAAAATGCAAATGCCCATGTTCAAGCAGCTTGCCCGCGGCTATTACTCCACGGCCGGCCCATTTCTCACCCGGCGGGAAAAGGAGCTCATCGCCTTCTCCGGCAAGCTCATCTCGTTTGAGATCGGGCTGCGGTTCCTGACCGATTACCTGTGTGGCGATGTGTATTTCCGCACGCACCGCCCCGATCACAACCGGGATCGCTGCCGCACCCAGTTCAAGCTGGTGGAATCCATCGAACAGCAGGAAAAGGCCATGCAAAAATTCGTGGATGGGCTGTAGATGGGAGATGGGAGCGGGGCCTGAGGGCTGAGACCTGAGACCTGAGGTTTACCGATTTTTACCGATTTTTACCGGCTACCGGTTTTTTCATGGTTCACACCTCCCATTCATGGCGGTCACAAACAAATTCCTCGACGGGAATGGTCTTGGTGCCTTCGGTGAAATGGACATGGCCCATTTCCCGGCTGATTTCGGCGCGGAGCGCGGCGGCGATGCCGTGCAGGCGCGAGGCAGGAATCTCCTCGAGATCGCGCTTCTCAATTTCGGCCTCGATTTTTTTGAGCTGGCCGGCGAGGGAGCGCCAGCGTTCATGGCGCTGGCCGAAGACAACCTCGGCGAGTTGCTCCGTTTCGGTGGCGCGGAGGTTGCCGATCTCGAACTGATGCTGGCGGCTCCACTTGATGAGGGTGGGCTTGGAGACATTCAGCTCGACGGTGATGCGGTTGAAGCTCCAGCCCTGCGAGCGCAGGAAGATGAAGCGGGCGATGGTTTCTGAATCGGTCATAATGTTGTAGCTGGTTGCTGGTTACTGGTTGATGGCGGGCTTCGACACCTCACCCTCAATCCCTCTCCCCGGTCGAGGCGGAGAGGGAGGTGTATTCCGCAACGCGCCGGCCGGACATCGGACGGAGACACGCGGGGCGGTCAGCGGAAGTTATAGCACAGGTTTTTGGCGCGGAAGGAACGGGCGGAACCGGGCGCGGACAACTAGCGCATACTCGTGCCAACTGACGCCTACACGCGCCAACTCACGAACAAAATATTTTAAAAAATATTTGACAGGATTTTTTCAAGGGAGCGGAGAGCGGGGAGCGGGGAGCGAGACCTGAGACTTGAGGCCTGAGAGCGGGGAGCGTGAAAAAGTTGACGCCGAAAACGGTGTGTGATACTAAAGTGATACTGTAATGCCGCGCAAGGTGCGACAACTGATTGCCGACTTGGAGCAGGCCGGCTTTGTGAACCGGGGCGGCAGGGGCAGCCACCGGAATTTCGAGCATCCCAAAGGGATGCGGGTGACGATCAGCGGCCAACCCGGCCATGACGCCCACCACTATCAGGAGCGGGAAGTGCGGCGCAGAATCACGGAGTCAAAGACATGAAACGCAACGGAATCAAAGCCCGGGCCGCCCATTACACCAAGGTTGTGGAATGGAGCGATGAGGATGGTTGTTTTATCGGCAGCGCGCCGCCGCTGATCGGCCACTGCTGTCATGGTCGGGATGAGGCCAGGGTTTATGCCGAACTTTGTCGGATTGTGGAGGAGTGGATTGCGCTGCTGGAAGGCGATGGGAAAGCCTTGCCCAAGGCTTTGGGCAAGGAGTTCAGCGGCAAATTTGTGCTGCGGCTGGAACCCGCCCTGCACCGCCGCCTGACCGCGCGGGCGATGGCGACCGGGGAAAGCCTCAATAATTTCTGCGTCCGGAAGCTGGCGGCAGCGTAATGATCCGATGGGTGGAGGGCGAGACCGGAGGACGGAAAAGCGGGGAGCGAGGAGCGGAGAGCGGGGAGCTGAGACCTGAGACCTGAGGGCTGAGACTTGAAAAACAGAAAGCAGGGAGCGGGGAGCAAAAAATAAATGCCGCAACCACGGACTACAGACCACGGACTACAGACCACGGACCTCGGACCACGGATTACGGACCACGGACTGTGGGTCAAAAACACAAATCTCGTTTTAAAGTGAAACATCGTCTGGTTCATCTTGACTGTCTGCGCGGCGGGGCGGCGCTGCTGGTCTGCCTTGGTCATTTACGGGCGTTCCTGTTCATACCCTATGAACAAATCAAATCGCCGAATCTGCTGGAACAGGGGTTTTATTTTGTGACGGGTTTGGGACATCAGGCCGTGATGATCTTCTTTGTTATGAGCGGCTTTCTCGTCGGCGGCAGTGTTATTTCTGCCCACCAAAAGGGGCAGTGGACATGGACCGGTTATGCTCTTCGGCGTCTGACGAGGTTGTGGATGGTGTTGATTCCCGCCCTGTTGCTAACCCTGGTTTGGGACACCGTGGGTCAACAACAAGCCCTCGCCGGCTATAACGGCGCATATCATGAGATTTACAATTCCGGCCCCGGCCAGAATCGCCCGGCGGATTTGCGGCCGCTCACTTTTTTGGGCAACACCTTTTTTCTGCAAACCATATCCGTGAATTGTTTCGGCACCAACGGTCCGCTGTGGAGCCTGGCTAATGAATTCTGGTATTACCTGCTGTTCCCGCTCCTGCTCGGCATTTTTGTCCGGTCCGGTCTCTGGTCTCCAGTTTCAGGTCTCAGGTTTCAGGTCTCAGGTTTCCGCTTTTTATTTGGTGTTCTGCTCTTCGTTGCCGCCCTGCTGTGGTTGCCTAAGGGGATTTTGATGGGCGGCTTGGTCTGGCTTTTGGGCGCAGGCGTCTTTGCTGCGATCCAAAACGACCGAATCCGAAGCTGGGCGGCGCAGCC
>CAIOIC010000120.1 GCA_903858275.1 uncultured Verrucomicrobia subdivision 3 bacterium
GCGGCGAGACCCAATGTCCATTGATTAAACTTCATCTGTTCCTCCAGTGTTGTTTGTTGTTTGTTTACCTGTGATAAGCGGGATGAAACCGGTTCACCCCTAGCACCACGAGGTGCCATTAAAGTCAAAACTAGGGAAATACCACGAATAGGGCAATGTTTTTTTTAAAAGTAATTTCAAGGCTCAAGGTGCTCGTATTTAATCACTTTAATGCAGGCCGAGCAAAACTGTCAAAAAAACCTCAGTTTTGGCGGGAGAACAAATCACGCCCAAATCGGGGTTGCCAGCCTGTCAGGAAGATTCCGTCTGGCAAATGAGAATTACGCTTGCAATTCGGCCATATTGAATTATTCACGGTTTAAGGATATGCCTATATTTGCTTACACCGCACGGGAAACGGCCACCGGTCGTGAAATCCGCAATTCCGTCGAAGCCGCCACGGAGCAGGCAGCCATCGCCCAGTTGCTCAACCGCAATCTGCTGGTCGTCGAGATCAAGGAGAAGATGGCCAAGCGCGGCCAGACCAAAGGCGGCAAGGTGTCGCTGGCCGATCTCGTCGTCTTCACCCGCCAGCTGGCAACGATGATTGACGCGGGCATCACCATCGTGCAAGGGCTTCAGGCGCTCGCCGACCAGACGCCCAACAAGGTGATGCGCGACACCATCCGCGACATCTGCTCGCGGGTCGAGGCGGGCGAAAGTTTTTCCGAGGCATTGATGCGGCATCCCAAGGCCTTCAACCGGCTTTACGTCGCCATGGTGGGCGCGGGTGAAAAAGGCGGCTTGCTGGCGGAAATCCTGGCGCGGCTCGCCACTTATCTGGAAAACATGGATCGGCTGCGAAAAAAAGTGAAAATGGCCCTGATGTATCCGACTACCGTGACCGTGGTGGCTATTGGCATCACGATTTTCCTGCTGGTGAAAGTGATTCCGACGTTTCAAGACGTTTACTCCGGCTTTGGCGCCAAATTGCCGGCCCCGACGGAATTTCTGATCGGCTTGAGCGAAATCGTGCAGCATTACTTTATTTACCTCATCGTGCTTGCGGGCCTGGGGGTCTGGGGCTGGCTTCACTTCATCAAGACGCCCAAAGGCCGTGAGTTCTGGGATGCGCAGCGCATCAAGCTTCCGATTTTCGGCCCGATCGCCCACAAAATCTGCCTTGCGCGGTTCACCCGCACCCTGTCCTCGCTCATCCGCAGCGGCGTGCCCATTCTGGAAGTGTTGAACATCGTTTCGCAAACCGTCGGCAATGTGGTGATGGAAAAAGCCATCAAAACCGCAGCCCTCGACATTGAGCGCGGCGAAGGCATTTCCGCCGCCCTCGGCAAACATCCGGTATTTCCCACCATGGTCATCCGCATGCTGAGCGCCGGCGAACAAACCGGCAACATCGACAACATGCTCGAGCGCGTCGCCAAATTTCTCGACGAGGAAATCGAAGCCACGCTCTCCGGCATCATGTCGCTCATCGAACCGCTCCTGATCGTGTTCCTCGGCGTCATCATCGGCGGCATGGTGATCTGCATGTTCCTGCCCATCTTCAACCTCGCCAACGTCGTCGCTGGCGGGAAATAAATCATTAAACCAAAAACCGCCGGAAGAAAAATCTTCCGGCGGTTTTGCTTTGGCTTAATCAAGCAAGGCTCAAACCGAAACCACCTTCGCCGGCTGCGGCTGGAACACTTTAATCTTCGGCCAGCGCTCGAGAATCTTCTCCTCAAACCAGCGGCGGGCCGCATCGTCTCCATGGCCCAGCAAAATCGCGCGCGGCGAAACCTGGCCGACAAACTCGAGCAAATCCTCGCGGTTCGCATGCGCCGTCAAATCAAAGTCCTGCACGTCGCAGCGCTTCGTCACCTGCCCCGCACTCGGGCTGAACACAAATGTCTCGCCCGGCTTCGCCTCCTTCAAATGTCCCGCCGGGGAATCCGGATCCGCATAGCCCACGAAGAAAATGCTCTGCTTCTCGTCGCCGATCATCCGCGTCGCCAGCGTGTGCGCCGCCGTGTTCTCGCTCATCATGCCGGCGGTGATGACGAAGATTTTTCCACCGCTCAACTTCATGGTGTCCGCCGCGCCTTTTTCCAGGACGACCAGTTGCAGCGCATCGTTTAAATGCAGATTGGTGTGCTGCCGGTGCGTCCGGCTGGCTTCGATGTCGTAAATCTCCGTGAACACGCGCCCCAGCCCGCCGATGTAGATCGGCTGCTTCTTCAATTTTCCCTCGCGCATCAGCAGCGCCAGCAACGCCAGCATTTCCTGCGTCCGGCCCAGCGCGAATGACGGAATCATGATCGCGCCCTTCTTTTTTTCCGCCGCGTGAATTGCCGCCACCAGCCGCTCGATTTCCTTTTCGCGCGTGAAGCCCGGCGCCACCGCACGGTTGCCGCGCGTCGTCTCCATGATGAGCACATCCGCCTTCACGTCCTCAAACCGCGCGCCCTTCAAAATCGTCTGGTCGTGGAAGCACACGTCGCCGGTGTAAAACAGGGTTTCCTTTTTCCCGCGCAATAAAATGCCCGCCGAACCCAGCGTGTGGCCCGCGTCAAAAAATTCCAGCGTCGGCGACGGCAAGCCCGCCCGCGCCTTGTGATACGCCTGCCATTCCACCTCGCGGTTGTATTTGAACCCCTGAAAGTGCGGCGCGATTTCGTCCAGTTCGTCGTGCGTGTAGAGCGGATATTCCTTGATGCCCAGCTCGTCGCGCTGGCGCGTCATGACGTTCACCGAATTGTGCAGCACGCGTTCCACCAGCAGATAGCTCAACTCCGTCATGAGGACGTGCGCCTTGGCATACTGCCGGCACGCCAGCGGCAGCGCGCCGACGTGATCATGATGGCAATGCGAAATCGCAATGGCGTCCACGTCATGCGTGCCCGCCTTGTTGAACGTCGGCATCGCCGCGCGCCCTTCGCGTTTCGGATGCATCCCCGCGTCGAGCAAAATGCGGTGTTCGTCCAGTTCCACCAGCCACGCGCTCGCGCCGATGTCCGTATCCGGGTTCAAATTCGTGATGTTCACCCAAGCATTTCAGCACAAAACCCCACCGCCGCGAAGCCAAAAGAATTTAGAAGCCGTCGCCGGGACTCACCGCGCGGGACGGAATTGCTGCGCCACCGGAATCCGCCGCCCCATGCCGAAGGCGCGCGACGACACCTTCAAGCCCGGCGCCGCCTGCCGACGCTTGTATTCGCTGAAGGTGATTTTGTTCACCACGTCGTTCACCACCGCCGCGTCAAAACCACGGGCGACGATCTCCGCCTTGCCCAAATTTTTCACGACATACAAATCCAGGATCGCGTCCAGAATCTCATACGGCGGCAGCGAATCCTGATCCTTCTGTCCCGGCCGCAACTCCGCGCTCGGCGGCTTGGTGAGGGAATCCGCCGGAATGATTTCGCGCTCGCGGTTCACCCAGCGCGAGATCTTATAAACGTCCGTCTTCAACACGTCGGCAATCGGCGCGAGCGCGCCGTTCATGTCGCCGTAAAGCGTGCAATAGCCCACGGCCATCTCCGATTTGTTGCCCGTGGTCAGCACCAGCCCGCCGAATTTATTCGAGAGCGCCATCAACGTCACGCCGCGCAGCCGCGACTGGATGTTTTCCTCCGCCTCGTTGGGCTTCGTGCCGGCAAACAGCTTGTGCAACTGCGCCTCCACCGCATTGAACGCCGGTTCAATCGGCAAAACTTCGTAGCGGATGCCGAGCTGGCGCGCGAGTTTTTCCGCGTCCGTCAAGCTGCCTTCACTCGAATATCGCGCGGGCAGCGAGACGCCCAAAACATTTTCCGCCCCAACCGCCTCCGCCGCGATGACCGCGATGAGGGCTGAATCAATGCCGCCGGATAAACCCAGAATAACCGACTTGAACCCGCATTTGCGGACATAATCGCGGATGCCCAGCGACAGCGCGGAAAAAAGCAGCTCTTCACGCGGAGGAAACCCGCTTCGGGCTTCTGACTTCTGGCTGCTGGCAGCTGGGCTTAAATCCACCACCAAAATTTCCTCGGCAAACCTCTTGCCCAACGCCAGCACCTCGCCCTGCGCATCCAGCGCGACGCTGTGGCCATCGAAAATCAGTTCGTCATTGGCCCCGACGGCATTGACCTGCGCGAGCGGAATTTTTTCATCGCGCGCCACGCGACGCAGCATCTCCAACCGCGTGCGTTCCTTGCCGTCGTGCCACGGCGAGGCGGATAAATTCAAAATAATTTCCGCGCCCAGTGAAATCAGCTCTTTCACCGGATCGCGGCGGTAGCGTCGTTCCGGCCAGAAATCCTCATCGTTCCAGATGTCTTCGCAAATCGTGATGCCGAGTTTGCAACCGTTGAAAAGAAACGGTTCCACTTTTATCGCCGGATCGAAGTAGCGGTCTTCGTCAAAAACATCGTAGGTTGGCAGCAGGCTTTTCGCCATCCGCCAGATGATTTTTCCGTTCTGCAGAACCGCCGCCGCATTTTTCAGCGCGCGGCCCGGCCGCGCGGGATTTTTTTCGACGTAGCCGAGGCAGAGCGGAACCGCGCCAATACCCTGCGCCGTTGCCTCAAGGGCGGCAAGGTTGGCCGCGACAAAATCCTCGCGCAGCAGCAGATCGCGTGGCGGGTAGCCACAGAGAAACAGTTCCGGCGCGACGACGAATTCCGCGCCGCGCGCGACGGCCTCGGCATAGGCGGACAAAAGTTTTTCGCGGTTGGCCGCGAACGCGCCGATGGTCGAATTAAGCTGGAGCAGGCCGACAATCATTCTGATTTTATTTTAACCACAGATGCTGGAGATAAACACGGATTTAATTCTCCACACTGCGGATGGCTTCCGTCAGGCTGGCAAGATGACGCGCCAGCGTGAAGTGCGTGATGAAATAATTGCGGGCCACCTCACTGGTTTCGATGGCGAGTAGTTTCAGGACGGCCTCGGCAATTTCCTCCGGGTTCTGGTCGTTCACCAATCCGGGGTAATCGGGGGGCAGCATTTCCGGCAGCGATCGCCAGCGGGTGGTGACCATCGGCAAACCAAACGCCATCGCCTCGATGAGGTTGACCGGCTGGTTTTCGCCCAGATAGCGAGTTGGAAAAAGAAACAGGTCGGTGGCGAGGAGCAGTTGGTTTTTTTGTGCGCTGGAGACAAAGCCGACGTGCTGGCAGGTGGCGGCGAATTCGGGATGTTTTTTTAGTTCGTCGAACTCGGCTTGTTCTTCGTAGGTCACGAAGTTGCCGGCGACAGTCAGTTTGAGCCGGAGCGGCAGGCTGCGGGCGGCCAGCAGTCGGTTGGCGGTTTGCACGCCGGTGATGGCGGCGAACAGTCCCTTTTCCCGCGTGCAATGCGCGAGGAACAAAAGGTTGGCGGTGAGGGTTTCGCCGGAATGCTGGCCGGAGAAAACTTTCTGGCGCGCGAGTAGACGTTCGCGGCGACGCGGCAAAATAGTCTGGTCAAACTCCGGGCACGGGTCGGGAATGCCGTTGTGGACAACGCGGATCTTGCCGGACAAAAGCTTTTCCGCATCGGAAAAATTGTAACGGGAGAGGACCAGGCTCAAGTTCACCGGCCGGAAGAGCCGGTAGGTGGTGGCGCGGGCGAAGATGGAGTTTTCCACTTCCAACCACTTGGCCATGCCCGCGGCGTGCCAGTGCAAAATCTCGTTCTTGAAAAATGGCCGGCAGAGCAGCATCACCAGCCAGTCGCGGTAAAGCGCGACTTTTTTCCCGGGCGCGGGGACGTAGTAAAAGTTTTTAACGCCGTGGCGGAACCGGATCCAGATCGCCTGGGCGCAAAACCAGAAGATGAGAAATATTTTGGCGCCCTGAAATTCGCCCACGTCCGACAGGCCGCGGGAAAAGCGGGCGTTGACGTGGTAGCATTGAATCCCGAACGGGTTAGGCGATTTTGCCCGCCGGCAGTCGCCGCCAAAGCCTTCCAGCATCAACTGCACCATGTAACTCTGGCCATGGTGCGGCGGCGGCGTGTGGGCGAAGACGAGCAATTTCATTTATGATTTGCGGTTTACGATATACGATTTACGCGCCGCATGAGTTTTGGAATCCTAAATCTTAAATCGGAAATCGTAAATGACTAACCGCGTCAACGTCCTCGGCGTCGGCATCAGCGTGCTCAATTCTTCGAGCGCGCTCGAAGCCATTGCCGCCGCCGTGCGCGAGCGGCGCAAGGGCTACATCTGCGTGACCGGCGTGCATGGCGTGATGGAGGCGCAGGATGATGCGGGGTTTAAAAAAATCCTGAACGGCGCGCTGCTCTGCACGCCGGACGGGATGCCGATGGTCTGGGCGGGCAAACTCAAAGGTCACCGCGACATGAGCCGGGTTTACGGGCCGGATTTGATGCTGGAGGTTTGCGCATGGAGCGAGACGAGCGGCGCCAAACACTTTTTTTACGGCGGCGCGGAAGGGGTGGCGAAATTGCTGGTGGAAAAACTGAAGACAAAATTCCCAAAACTACAAGTTCTTGGCACGTTCACACCGCCGTTCCGGGCATTAGATCTGGTTGAGGAAAAATCGCTGGTGGCACAAATTGCGGCGACACAGCCTGATATTTTGTGGGTGGGGTTGAGCACGCCGAAGCAGGAAAAATTCATGGCGGAATTTTTGCCGAAACTGGGCGTGACCCTGATGATCGGCGTGGGCGCGGCGTTTGATTTCCATAGCGGGCGGGTGCGGCAGGCGCCCCGCTGGATGCAGCGATGCGGACTGGAATGGCTTTATCGCCTGGGCTGCGAGCCGCGCCGTTTGGGGGGGCGTTATCTGCGTAACAATCCGCGGTTTGTCCTGAAGTTTCTGGGGCAACTGACCAGCATCCGAAAACATCCGTCACCTTGATGTAACGGTTTTTTGTTTGAGCAGAAGGCGGAGTGTGGTTATCTAATCAATTCCGGTTGGAAAATAACATGAACAACAAACCACTGCCTTACGGCCTCAAACCCCATGAAATCGGCTTCCTGATTTTGCTGGCGGTTGCCTATTACTATACGGACGTGAAGTTTCGCGGGGCACCGCAGCCGCCGCTGTTGTTTGGCGCGGCGTTGGTGGGCGGGGTGGCGGTGCTGGCGGGACGGTGCCGGGAGGAATTTCTTCAACTGCCGAACAAATTATTTTTCTTCGGGCTGTTCGGCGCATGGGTGGCGCTGTTTGTGGGATGGGGAAATTCCACGCTGGGCTATGTTCATTCATCTTCGCTGTTCCTCTGGCTGTTTGATATTTACACGGCCACCGCCGCAGATGCGGAACATGGCTTGATGATTCCTTTTATTGTGCTCACGCTGTTCTGGTGGAAACGCCAGCGGCTGCTTGCGCGTCCGGCGGCATTGTGGTGGCCGGGAATTTTCCTCGTCGCGGCGGCGCTGTTTTTGCACGTCGTGGCCTATGCGGTGCAGGTTCCATCGTTGTCGGCGGTCGCATTTTTTGCGGGCATTTATGCGCTGACGGGGCTGGCATGGGGCCGGCATTGGCTGAAGGAAAGTTTGTTTCCATTTTTTTTACTGGGGTTCTGCGTGCCGGTGGGCGGGCTGCTGGATGGTTTCACCTTCAAGCTGCGGCTGTTGGTTTCCTGGACGGTGGAGCATCTGGCGCATTTAGGGCTGGCGCCGGATTTGATCCGGGACGGCACGCAGCTTTTCGACGCGCAACGGACGTTTGCCTATGAAGTGGCGGCGGCGTGCAGCGGCATCCGGAGTTTGATGGCGCTGCTGGCGTTGATGATTGTCTATGGTTTTGTGGCAATGAAATCGCCGTGGCGCCGGGCGGTCATGGTGCTGGCCGCCCTGCCACTGGCGGTGCTGGGCAACATCGCGCGGCTGTGTGTCACCATTGGCGTGGCGGAAACCTTCGGTCAGGAGGCGGGCAAGGCGGTGGAAACCAATTTCGGCTTTGTCACGTTTGCGGTGGCATTTGGCAGCGCCTATTTGCTGGCGCGCTGGCTGGAGAAAAACGAGGCCGCCGCGACGGCCAAAGAACAGGCGCCTGTATCATGAAAGGAAAATCAATCATTGCCGCCGTTGCTGTGCTTGCGCTGATGGGGGCGACCGCGGTTATTTTAAACCACGCCAAATCCGGCCAGCAGCTCGGCCAGCCGGGTTTGAAAACACGGCCGATTATTGGCAGCTTTAATCTTGAGGTGCTGTTGCCGGAAAATCTGCCGGGCTACAAATCCGAGCTGGTGCCGCAGGCATCTATCGTGACCAATGCGCTGCCGCCGGACACGAGCTTCGGTCAGCGGATTTACACGGCGGACGACGGGTTCCAGTCCAAGATTAACGTCGTGCTGATGGGTGCCGACCGCACGAGCATTCACAAGCCGGAGATTTGCCTGGTGGGCCAGGGCTGGCAATTTGACGGCGCGGCCACCCGCCCGGAGAAGGTTCGCCTGACGCGCCCGGTGGCGTATGAACTCCCGGTGATGCGCGTGGTGGCTCACATCGATACCGTGGACAATGATGGTAGGCCGGTGAAAAGTTCCTGCGTCTATACCTACTGGTTTGTGGATGGCAACCGCTTTACGGCGCGGCACAACGAATGGAAATGGTGGCTGGTCAAAGATTTTTTGCTGACCGGCGTGCTGGATCGCTGGGCTTACGTCACGTTTTTGTCAATCTGCGCGCCGGGGCAGGAAGAGGCGACCTTTGAGCGGATGAAACAGTTGATAACCGTCGCCGTGCCGGAATTTCAACTGGTGCCGAAACCCGCCAAATGAATTGAATTCCATTTTTCGCGGGTTATGATTTATAACCGCCCGGGCCAATAACCATTTCATGCTGCAACGCGACCGTCAGATTCGCACCCAGATTCAGCAGCTTGCCGACGCAAGCCTGTTTGCCGCCAGCTTTTGGCTGGCTTACGTCCTGCGCAGCAATGGCTGGCTGACGGACTTTCTCGGGCTGGACGCGATTGAGCCAGGGGCGTTCAGCCGGGTGGTGTGGCTCTACTTCGCCCTCGTGCCGGCGGCGCCGCTGGTGTTGGAGTCGCAGGGATTTTATAGCCGGCCGGTGGTGAGTTCGCGCACAACGGTTTTCTGGCCGCTGCTCAAGTCCTGTTTCATTGTGACCATCGGCGTGGTGTTGCTGCTGTTCATTTTCAAGGAAGCGGAAAGGACGCCGCGCGGGGTCTTGATATTTTTTAGCGCCATCAGCTTCGGGTTGGTCTGGCTCAAGGAGGAACTGCTCCAGCTGGCTTTGCGGAGCCGCATGGCCAAGGCCCAATACAAGCGCCGCATCATCATCGCGGGTTGCCCGTCGGAGATCACCCGCTTCCGTCGTGATTTGACAGCGCATGATGACAGCTTTGAAGTTGCCGCAGAATTTTGCCTCACCGAAACGTCCGTGCAAAAGCTGATCGAATTGATCCACGAACACTCTGTCAGTGGGGTGCTGATCAGTCCCAAGCACGCCCAGTTGGAACGCGTGGAGGCCGTCATCCAACTCTGCGAGGTCGAAGGCATTGAGGCCTGGCTGGTGGCGGACTTTTTTGCCACCCAGATTGCGCGCGCCACTTTTGATGAAGTGTTCGGGCATCCGTTGCTGGTATTTCGCTCCACGCCGGAAACTTCATGGCAGGTGATGGCCAAGCTGCTGCTGGACTTTTTTGGCACGCTGTTTTTGCTTATCTTGGCGGCGGTTCCCATGCTGATCATCGCGTGGTTGGTAAAACTCTCCTCGCCCGGCCCGGTCCTGTTCCGGCAGCAGCGATCCGGTGTGAATGGCGCGCCATTTACCATTTTCAAATTCCGCACCATGATGACCAACGCCGAGCAGTTTCAGCACGAACTCGCCGCGATGAACGAAATGTCCGGACCCGTTTTCAAGGTCACCAACGACCCGCGCATCACGCCCGCCGGCAAATTCCTCCGCAAATGGAGTCTCGATGAACTGCCGCAGCTCTTCAATATCCTGCGCGGCGAGATGAGCCTTGTCGGCCCGCGCCCGTTGCCGGTGGATGAGGTCAAGCGCTTCAGCGACCTTGCGCACCGCCGCCGTTTAAGCGTAAAGCCCGGCCTCACCTGTCTCTGGCAGGTGCAGGGTCGCAACAAGATTTCCGACTTCAAGGAATGGGTCCGGCTCGACTTGGAATACATTGACAACTGGTCCATCTGGCTCGACCTGGCAATCCTATGGCGCACCATCCCCGCCGTATTCTCCGCGATTGGGGCGAAATAAAATCGCGGTCTCAGATCGTTTAATCGTTGAATCGTTGATGCGCTCCAATACGATGTAACCATTATAACGATTTACGATCTGCGATGAAAAAAAAACAACCCACTTCCGTCGTCACCGGAGCTGCCGGCTTTCTTGGCTCGCACCTCACGGACCTCCTGATTGCGCGCGGCCACAAGGTCATCGGCATTGACAACTTTGTTACCGGCAGCGTGGACAACATCGTCCACCTCGGCGGCAATCCCAATTTCAAATTCATCCAGCAGGACGTCACCGAATTTTTATTTCTCGAAGGCCCGGTGGATTACGTCTGGCATTTTGCCTCGCCCGCCAGCCCGATTGATTACCTCGAACTGCCGATTCAAACTCTCAAAGTCGGCTCGCTCGGCACGCACAAGGCGGTCGGCCTCGCCAAGGAAAAAGGCGCGCGCTTTCTCATCGCCTCCACCTCGGAAATTTACGGCGACCCGCTCATTCATCCACAGCCCGAGGAATACTGGGGCAACGTGAACACCATCGGTCCCCGCGGATGCTACGATGAGGCCAAGCGCTTTGCCGAGGCCATGACGATGGCTTACCATCGCGAGCACAAAGTCGAGACCCGCATCGTCCGCATCTTCAACACCTACGGTCCGCGCATGCGCATCAACGACGGCCGGGTGGTGCCCGCGTTTATCAGCCAGGCGCTGAAGCACAAGCCCGTCACCATTTTTGGACGCGGCACGCAAACCCGCAGTTTCTGTTACGTCTCGGATTTGATCGAAGGAATTTATCGGCTGATGATGAGCGACTATGATTTGCCGGTGAACATTGGCAATCCGGTGGAAATGACGATGCTGGAATTCGCCCAGCAGATTATCCGGGCGACGAAATCCAAAAGTAAAATCGTCTTCAAACCGCTGCCGCAGGACGACCCGAAACAGCGCAAGCCCGACATCGCCAAGGCCCGGAAACTCATGAAATGGGAACCCCAGGTGAAGCTCGCTGACGGCCTCAAAGACACGATTAAATATTTTCGGACAAAGGTCTGACTTGGCAGAGCCGCGCCGATGGGCGTAACCTTGCGGGGATAAGATGATTTTCCGCGCCCGCCAATTTGAATTTTGCTTCCCGCGCCCCGCGCTGGTCATGGGCATCGTCAACGTCACGCCGGATTCCTTTTCTGACGGCGGAAAATTTTTAGACCCCGGGGCGGCGGTCGCGCACGCGCTGAAACTCGCCGCTCAAGGCGCGGACCTTCTCGACCTTGGCGGCGAATCCACCCGGCCCGGAGCCGAACCCGTCACCGAAGCGGAAGAACTGCGCCGCGTCATTCCCGTCATCGAGAAGCTTGCGCCGCAGATAAAAATTCCCATCTCGGTGGATACCAGCAAGCCGGCGGTCGCCCGCGCGGCGCTCGAAGCCGGGGCGAGCATCGTCAACGATGTCGGCGCGGCCACGCGCACAGATTTTTCGATGTGGAAACTCGTCGCCGAATATCAGGCCGGCTATGTCGTCATGCACACCCAAGGCTCGCCGCCGACGATGCAAAACAATCCCGTTTATAATGATGTGGTCCAAGATGTCGGCGCATTTTTTACCGAGCGGCTGGGCATGTTGTTTAACGAAGTCGGCGTGCCGATGGAACAGGTGGTGTTGGATGTCGGCATCGGTTTTGGCAAGACGCTGGAACATAATTTGCAGTTGCTCGCAAGCCTGCGGAGTTTTACAAAGTGGCGGCGTCCCTTGCTGGTGGGTGTTTCGCGCAAGTCGTTTATCCAAAAATTACTCGACGTGCCGCTGGAAGAGCGCTTGCCGGCGTCGCTCGCCTGCACCACGCTGGCGCTGGTGACTGGCGCTCAGATCGTCCGCACGCACGACGTCTCGGAGACCGTGCAGGCTGTGCGCATGACGGAAGCGGTGCTGGCTGAACCGGTATCAAAAAACCTGCCGTGCCTGGTGTGCGGCCGGCGGGACTGGTAAACTGAACCAAATGTGGATTGACCTGCAAAATATTTGGCGGCCCGCGCTGGAGATATTAATCCTCGCGGTGCTGATCTATTATGCCTTTCGCTTTGTCCGTGGCACGCGCGGCTGGCCGGTGGTCATTGGCTTCGTCGTCGTGTTGCTGGCGCTCACGGCGGTCACGACGCTGCTGGATTTGAAAGTGTTGCGCTGGATCCTCGGCAGCGCGTCTGTTTTCATCGCCTTGGGCGCGCTGGTGATTTTCCAGCCGGAACTCCGGCGAATCCTCGCGGAACTGGGCAACCTGCCGCTCTTTGCCAGCGCGAGCGAACAGCGCGAAAGTATCGAGATCATCATCCAAACCTGCGAACGCCTCGCCGACGTGAAAATCGGCGCGCTCATCGCCATTGAGCAATCCATCCAGCTTCAGGAAGCCGTCGAGTCCGGCATCAAGGTGGATTGCGACGTCACTTCGGAAATGCTGGAGACGATTTTTTTTCCGAACAACGCCGTTCACGACGGCGGCGTCATCATCAAGGGCGACCGCATCGCCTACGCCGCGTGCATTTTTCCGCTGTCGCAACGGAGCGATTTGAACAAGTCGCTCGGCACGCGCCATCGCGCGGCCATCGGTTTGAGCGAGGAAACCGACGCGGTGATCGTCGTGGTATCCGAGGAGAACGGCATGATTTCCCACGCTTACAAAGGCCAGCTCGTGCGCGGCGTGACACTGGAAGAACTGCGCGCGTTTCTGACCTCCGTCATTCTGCGCCCAGCCAAGGCGCACGGCGTTGTCAAATGGCTGCGCGCCCAGTTCCGGGAACGCCATCGTCCAACCGGTCCGGCAGTCATCACCCGGCACGAACCCCGGCCGGCGGCCAAACCTGCCGTTAAATAAATTCACCCCATGCGCGATTTTTTTCTCAAGGACATTGGCTGGAAAATCTTCTCGCTGCTGCTGGCGGCGGGCATCTGGCTGACCGTGCATCGCATTCTCGAAGAACCGGCGGCCAATGCCGCCGCGCAACAAAACGCCACCGTGGTCTCCCCGGCGAATTGAAACCATGAACTCTCCCAAAAAGATTTTTGGCACCGACGGTGTGCGCGGGACGGCAAACCTCGAACCCGTCACCGCCGAAACCGCGCTCAAGCTTGGCCGCGCGGCCGCGCACGTTTTCAAGAATCTGGAAACCCAGTCGCGCGGCCGCGGCAAATACCGCATCGTCATCGGCAAAGACACCCGGCTTTCCGGTTACATGTTGGAGAATGCCATCAGCTCCGGCATCCTGTCGATGGGGGTGGATGTGTTCTTCGTCGGCCCGCTGCCCACGCCGGGCGTCGCCTACGTCACGCGCAGCCTGCGCGCGGACGCGGGCATCGTCATCACCGCCTCGCACAATCCCTACACCGACAACGGCATCAAGTTTTTCCGCGCCGACGGCTACAAGCTCGACGATAAAATCGAAGCCGAGATCGAACGCCTCGTCTTCTCCGGCGAAGTGGAAAACATCCGCCCGTCCGCCGAGCACATCGGCCGCGCCGTGCGCATTGACGATGCGCTGGGCCGCTACATCGAATACGCCAAATCGTCGTTCCCGAAAGGCCTGACGCTCGAAGGCGTGAAGATCGTTTTGGACTGCGGCCATGGCGCCGCTTACAAAGCCTCGCCCTGCGTCCTGCGCGAACTCGGCGCGGAAGTCATCGTTTACGGCAACCAGCCCGACGGCAAAAACATCAATCAAAATTGCGGCTCCATGCACCCGGAGGCGATGTGCCAGAAAGTCGTGGAGCACGGCGCGCACCTCGGCATCGCGCACGATGGCGACGCCGATCGCGTGTTGCTCTGCGACGAACATGGCACGCTGATCGATGGTGACGACATCATGGCCATCGCCGCGCTGGGGATGCTCGCGGAAAATACTTTGGCTGAAAAAACTTTGGTTGCCACCGTGATGAGCAATGCCGGCCTTGAAGCCGCCATCCATAATGCCGGTGGCCAAATGCTCCGCACCGCCGTGGGCGACAAGAACGTGATTGATGAAATGCTGAAGCACGGCTTCAACTTTGGCGGCGAGCAGAGCGGACACCTGATTTTCCGCGACTACGGCACGACCGGCGACGGCCTCGTGGCGGCGCTGCAAATTCTGCGCATCATGAAAGCCAAAGGCCGGCCGCTTTCAGCGCTGGCGAAATGCTGGACGCGTTTTCCGCAGCTCGTGACGAATGTGAAGGTGCGCGAGAAAAAGCCGTTTGCGCAACTTGCCGGCTTGAACCAGCTCGTGGCGGATGCGGAAAAAGAATTGCAATCTCAAGGCGGACGCTTGCTGCTGCGCTACTCCGGCACGGAACCCAAAGTGCGGTTGCTGGTGGAAGGCCGCGACGCGGCGCTGCTGGAAATCTGGTCGGATAAAATCTGCGGCGTGATCCGAAAGCAAATCGGGATTTGAGCGCCATTCCGCCGCGCTCGCCCGTTTACGCCCGCGGATGGAACTTCCGGTGGATTTCCCGCAGCCGGTTGCCGGTGACGTGCGTGTAAATCTCCGTCGTGCCGATATTCGCGTGGCCGAGCAGTTCCTGGATCACCCGCAAATCCGCGCCATGCTCCAATAGATGCGTCGCGAAGCTGTGCCGCAGCATATGCGGCGTGATATTTCGCTCGATGCCCGCCCGCTGCGCGCGCTTCTTGATGCGCAGCCACAGCGTCACCGCGGCGAACGGTCCGCCGCGTTTCGTGAGGAAAACATTCGCCGATGATTTCGGCGTGATGAGCTTGGGCCGGCCCGCCTCGATGAAGCGATTCAAGGCCGCCACCGCAGTTTTGCCCACCGGAACGACGCGCTCCTTGTTTCCCTTGCCGATGACATTGATGAATCCAGCATCCAGGTGCAACTGCTCCAGCCGCAAATTCTTTAGCTCGCTCAAGCGCAGGCCGGAGGCGTAGGCCAGCTCCAGAATCGCCTGGTCGCACAGGATGTCGGGGGTGGCAAGTTCCTCCGGCGTCAGCAGCTTCGTTATTTCGTCGTTGCTCAAAGCCTTCGGTAACCGTTTCCAGCGGCGCGGTAACGAAAGATTCTCCGCGATGTTCGCGGGCAGAATCTTTTCATTCTCGGCAAACTTATATATAGCCCGCAGCGCCGCGATTTCCAGATACACACTCTCGCCGCTCAACCGGCGTGTTTTCTCCCTAGCCCCTCCGAGGGGAGAGGGTCGGGGTGAGGGGTCCGCTGCATCAGCATTCCCACCCGTCGCCGACTTTCCCCGTCCCGTTGGCAACACGTTCCTTATCCGCTCTTGCGAGAGAAACGCCATCAGATGCTTCAGCTCCACGTCCGGCCAGTCCGTAAGATTTTCCTTCGCCGCCCACGCGGTGAATTTGCCGAGCAGCGCGGCGTAGGTTTTCGCCGTGTTGTCCGACTGCCCGCGCTCGTGGCGCAGGTATTGCAGAAAATCTTCGACGAGGTTTTGCATGGCTCAGGCTTTGCCCGTCTGAAGATACCGCTGCCGCTCGCGTTCCGATAGTTTTTCAATCGCGTAACGCAGCATCGTGCGCGGCATGATCGCAGCGTGTTGGTCGAGAAATTTTCTCAAAACCACCACGTCACGCTTGCCGATTTCGCGGAGCATCCAACCGACGGCCTTGTGCATCAGGTCGTGCTCGTCTTCTCGCAGCCGTTCCACGAGGCGGAGCGCATCAGTGAAATCGCCCTGACGAATGAAATAAAACGTCGCGAGCATGGCCACGCGGCGATGCCAGAGATTTTTTGAGCGCGCGAGACGGAACAGGATTTTGCACGAACGGTTCAGCAGATGCGGGCCGATGATGTAAGGTGCGGAGGAATCGACTAAATCCCAGTTGTTCACGCGGTCGAGTTGGGCCAGATAGAGCTCGTATATCTCCGCTCGCACCGTCTCATTACCGCGCTGGAAGGCTTTGACTAAAATGATGAGCGCGAGCAGTCGCTCCTCGTGGATGGGTGATTGCAGCAGCGCAACTACATCGTGCCGCGGCAAGTCACGAAACTCGCGCGCCAACTTGCGCGTCTCCGGCACGCGGATGCCAATGAAGCGGTCGCCCTCGCCGTATTCACCCGGGCCGGTCTTGAAAAAACGCTGGAGAAATCCAGCGTCCTTAGGGGAAGCTTTCCGCCGCAAGCTTTCGCGAAGTTCGCGAAGTTGTGGTTTTGGCTTCGTTGATTTCAAAGTTTCTTTCCCGTCAACCGCTCGTAAGCTTCCAGATAGGTCGCGCTGGTTTTGGCGACGACGTCGTCCGGCAGTTTCGGGCCGGGCGGGGTCTTGTTCCAGTCGAGCGTTTCGAGGTAGTCGCGAACGAATTGCTTGTCGAAGCTAGGCTGGCCGCGGCCGGGCGCATATTGGTCGGCGGGCCAGAAGCGCGATGAATCGGGCGTAAGCACCTCGTCAATCAGGATGAGCTTGCCTTCAAACAAACCGAACTCGAATTTCGTGTCGGCGATGATGATGCCGCGTTGCTTGGCGTAATCGCGTCCGGCTTTGTAAATCTTCAGGCTCAAGTCGCGCGCCTGCGTGGCGAGGTCGGTGCCCACGATCTGGCAGGCTTCCTCGAAGGAAATGTTTTCGTCGTGGCCGGCCTCGGCCTTGGTGGACGGCGTGAAAATCGGCTCCGGCAGCTCGGCGGATTCGGTCAGGCCGGCGGGCAGCTTGATGCCGCAGACGGTCTGCGATTTCTTGTATTCCTTCCAGCCGCTGCCGGAAAGATAGCCGCGCACGATGCATTCGATGGCGAGGGGCTTGGCCTTCTTCACGATCATCGAGCGGCGCGCGAGTTGCGCGGCGAACGGCTGCAAATTTTCCGGCAACGGATCGTCGGACTTGGCGAGCAGGTGATTCGGCACTAGAGCGGAGAATTTCTCGAACCAGAAATGCGAGATTTGCGTGAGCACTTCGCCTTTGCGCGGAATGCCGTTGGGCATGATGACGTCGAAGGCGGAAATGCGGTCGCTGGCGACGAGCAGGAAGCGGCCGCCAAGGTCATAGACTTCGCGGACTTTGCCGGAGCGGACTTTTTTGATGCCGGGGAGATCGAGCTGGAGAATCGGTTCGTTCATGGCGCAAAAAATAATGGCCGGGGAGCAAAGTTCAAAGCCTAAAAACCGGTGGGGCGGACTCCCGGCGAGCCGCTTTGGACCATCGCAAAGTCCGGCGCGCGAGGACGCTCGCCCCGCCAGTAATGATCCTATGCGACAAATTCCGGCCTCAGGCCGCCGGCCGATCGACCCGTTTCACCAGCAACGGGATGCTCGCCTGCGATTGATCGTCCATCCGCACGTCCACGGAAAATAAACCCGGCTCGGCAAACTTCAATTGCTGGATGTTCACGATAAAGTTGCGCGTGAGAAAATGCGCGTCGTCCGGCAGCGTCACCGGCACGGGCAGTTCGATGGCCTGCATGATGGAATGACCGTCGGCATTGATGAAATTCAGCGTCAACTTGCGCGTGCCCTCGTCGCCGGGCATGAAGGTGAGGCGCAACGCCACGGCGCACTGCGGATGCACCGCCGGCATCTGCGGCGCGTAAATGGTGTCGAACGCGCCGAGCAGGTTGAGCTTGCCGTTGTCATCCGTCGCCGCGTCGCAGAGAACCGCCACTTGAATGTTCATGCGGGGAAATTAAGCCACGGATTTCACGGATTGGCACGAACTTCTTTTCGCGCGTTGAGAAACGCCTTCAATTCCGCTGCCGCTTTGCCGCCGAAGCCGGAAACTTCCGCAAGCTGTTCCAGCGTGGCGAGCCTCAGCCGCGAGACCGAGCCGAATTTTTTCAGCAACGCCGCCTTGCGGGCGTCGCCGATGCCGGGGAATTCATCCAGCACGCTCTCGGAAATTTTCTTGAGCCGCAGCTGGGCGTTGAAGCTGTTCGCCACCCGATGGCACTCGTCGCGGATGCGCTGTAATAGCTTCACCGCCGGATGATCGAGGCCGAGGCGCAGCGGCAAGCTTTGGTTGGGCAGGTAAATTTCCTCGAACTCTTTCGCCAGACCGATGAC
>CAIOIC010000121.1 GCA_903858275.1 uncultured Verrucomicrobia subdivision 3 bacterium
ATGAACGTCTTTGTCACCGGCGGTGCCGGTTATATCGGTTCCGTCTGCGTGGAAGAACTCCTCAACGCCGGCCATCAAGTCACGGTTTATGATAATCTCACCGAAGGTCACCGCTCGGCGGTGGATTCGCGGGCAAAGTTTATTTTTGCCAAGCCGGAGGAGGAGGGAAGCATCCTTGCCGCCGTCAAATCGGTGATGCCGGAGGCCATCCTGCATTTCGCCGCGTTCGCGCAGGTGGGCGAGTCCATGGCGAATCCGAAAAAGTATTTTCACAACAATTTCGTGAACGCCCTCAAACTCGCGGATGCCGCCGTGGAATGCGGCGTGAAGAAATTCGTCTTCAGCTCCACCTGCGCCACCTATGGCCCGCCGGACAAGATTCCGATGACGGAAGATCTGCCGCAGCGTCCGATCAATCCTTACGGCGAATCCAAGCTGATGTTCGAGAAGGCGCTGCTGTGGTATCAGCAGATTTACGGGCTGGAGTTTGTCGCGTTCCGCTATTTCAACGCCGCCGGCGCGAGCGCGCAGTTCGGCGAACATCACCGCATCGAGACGCACCTCATCCCCAACGTGCTGCAAGTGGCGCTCGGTCAGAAGACACACGTGGAGATTTTCGGCACGGATTATCCGACGCCGGACGGGACGTGCATCCGCGATTACATCCACATCAAGGATCTGGCGCAGGCGCACATCCTCGGTTTGCAGCCGGGCAAGAGCGGCTTTTTCAACCTCGGCAACGGCGACGGCTACTCGGTGAAGCAGGTGATCGAGACGTGCGAAAAAATCACCGGCAAAAAAATCCCGGTGATCGAAAGGCCGCGCCGGGCGGGCGATCCGCCGCGGCTGGTGGCTGCCGCGATCAAGGCGCACACCGTGCTCGGCTGGAAGCCGCAGTATCCCAGGCTGGAAGACATCGTGAAGACCGCGTGGGCGTGGCACATCAAGCACCCGACCGGCTACGCGGATTGAAAGCTTAGCTTTCAATCCTAGAGCGGCATCCGTTATCCCATGTTTCTGAAGGTAGACTTGCGCGCGAACCAACTGCGGTCATTTGGCGACCGCTTTACCGTTTTAAAAACCAATCTTCATGAAATTGTTCAAACCGGTCGCTGGCGGTTTACCCGTTTCACTTAACGAACCACCAACACGGGACAATGCGCGTGGCGGACGACGCGCTCGGCGGTGCTGCCCAACCAGGCGTGTTTCAGTCCGGTATGGCCGTGCGTGGTCAGCACAATCATGTCTGCGCCCAGCGTCTCAGCCGCGTGACAAATTCCTTGAAACGGTTTGCCGACGCGGGTCACGGCAGAAATGTTTGCCCTGGTAGTTTTACGCAGCTCTCCGGCCAGACGTTGCAAGCCGGCACCGGCCTGTTTAATCAAGGGCACCATCGTTTGGCTTAGGAGTTCACGGCCTAAAAGGTGGTCAATGGGGAACTTTTCTTCGATGTGGAGCAGCACGATTTCAGCTTTGAATTGGGCGGCTAAAAATACGGCCCAAGGCAGGGCGTCTTTCGAGATCTCCGAGAAATCAATAGGGACGAGAATCCTTTTAATCGATAGGGGAGAGGCTTTGCCCGTCCGCTTGGGTGGAGTGCGGGCGGGGACGGTGAGCACGGGACAGGAAGCATGGCGCACAACTCGCTCCGCCGTGCTGCCCAACAGCATATGTCTCACCCCCGTGTAACCGTGGGTGGCGATGACAATCAATTGAGCCTGATTCTCGCCGGCCTCGGTGGTGATTTCGTGGAAGGATTTACCCATCCGGACGAGGTAGGTGACCCGCTTGTCGTCGCCCGCTTCCTGCTGCGCGAGCTTCGCCAGCTCCCGGCGCGCCCGTGCGACTACTTCAGAATCACTTTGGGCCAGAACCACTGATTCCATGCCCCCCAAAGGCGGAGTTGGTTCGATGACATGCAATAATACCAGTGAAGAAGCGAATTTTAATCGCAGCTTCATCGCATGCCGCACGCCAGCCAGGGACTGGCTGGAAAAATCCGTCGGGGCTAAAATCTTTTGGATCCCCGGGGACGTTGTTGAGGTCACGGTTTTACGGCGGGACGTTCCGGATGCTTTTACGTTTTTTATTTTCATAACATTTTCTCTTCTGTTTTGATCTGCGGTTTGAACCCTGTCGGATCAGGCCGGGGACATTCCGTGATTGGTTGAATTTGAGCTTTTGGTTTCATGGTCCAAATCCCGTCTGCCACAGCTTTTCAAGGAGCTGCACACCGCCAAAGGCGAGCAGACCGAAATAGGCGAGGGTCACGGTGAACATGGCGCATCCGGCCAAAAAGAAAAGCCCGTCCCGCTCCATTGCCCCGGCGGCCAGCAATACCACGGACAGAGCGGGCAAGCTGTTGGTCAGTGGAATCGGCAGCGGCAGCAGCAGCAATATTCCCGAAAGCATGATCAGCGTGCCGGCGATGCGCCGATAGATCCAGTGCTCATGCAGGAAATCCAGCCGCGGGCGCAAGAGGAATTCCAACCAACGCACCACCCGACTGGCGGTCGCGAGGGTTCGGGCGATGAACCGGGCGGGCAATTCCCGCTGCAGGAGTCTCTCTGGGAGCCAAGGGTTTTGGCCCAGTGCGAGCCGCGTGCCAATGAGCAAGATCACAAACCCAAACAAAGTTGAGACGCCCGGCAGCGGGATGGGGGTAAGAAATGGCAGCCCGATGAGCAGCAGCAAAAGGTAAAAGCCCCGGCCTTGCGTGGCCGTCAGGATTTCGGAAAGCCGCGCCGGCCGGCCGGCGAATTGTTGAGCCAAATCCCGAAGATCCTGAGAAAACCGGGGTAGAACCGGATCCGCCGCCGTCATGGATGCCAGCGCACCTGAAGCTGGGGGCGGCATCAAAGGTTGAGAGCGGGTTGGCATATGATTGGCGGTGGCCGGATTGTGGTTTTAAATTTTATCATGCCGTCACTGGTTTACATCAGTTGCCTCAGCTGTCCTAGTTTCAATCGTGATCGCGATCATGCTTCTGCTTGCCGCCGCCGGATTCCTTTTCGCCGAGGGACAGCGACACGCCGAGCCCGGGTAGTTTTACCGTATTTCTCTGTACGTTGTAACCGGCAAACAGCGCCGCTATCCAAAGGCTGGATACGATCAGGATAATCATTCCCCATAGCGCATGGGCGGAGCCGATGGCGTTCTCAGGCGGGCCTGTTTTTTTGCCCGCGACCATGGCGAGTGAAATATTCTCCCGGTGCCGCAGCGTGTGCCAGGCCAGCCCCATGAGATGCATGACAATGACCGCCAGCAATGCCCAGGCGAGTGCCTCATGCAGTTCCTCCATGGATTCTCCGCCATAGCCAATGCCCGAGATGAACAGGGCCGGGACCAGCAAAAACATGAGCACTGCCGCCATCGCCGACCCGGGGTTATTGCCCGCATAGAGTTTTGTCTTCGAAACGATGGCACTGATTAGGTAACGGGACAACTCGCGTGGCTGAAGCGGAAAACTCGCAAACCGCGAGTAGCGCGATCCGACTAATCCCAGCACTAACCGCACGGCCAATAGAAATATCGCGATGATGCCGAGCAGCATGTGTAGTTGAAAGAGGGCGTGTTCCTTTTCTACCAGCAAGCCGATGGCCAACGCCGCACCGAGCGAGGCCGCAAAGGCCCAATGCAATAGCCGGGCGGGGATGTCCCAAACGAGTATTTTGGTCAAAGTCGCAGACATGATTTTTGGGTCGGCCGGATTGGTTGATTCAATAATTCAACCCGCCATGCGACCACCCGCGATGCAACCTTGGAATGGTTAGTTTCAACGGGGCGTTGGCCCGGGCGGACAAGTCCTTGATGAATTTGACGGAGCGCTGACGTGCCGCGCGAACTTGCCGGCGCGTGGCTCGCGCGGGCGGAGTCAGGACTCGCCGCGTCATTTCAATGGCACGACCCGGGATTGACCCCGCCAACGCCAGGGCATCGGCGGGCAAGTCGGCCAGCGATTTCAGGATGATTTTGGCTTTCGTTTTCATGTTTGTCTTTTCCGGTTTAGTTTTGGGATTCCGTTTCCCCGCCCGCCGCGTGATTTTGCGGCGGGCGGACATATTGTTTTTCACTTTCGGCAAACGCGTCGCGTCGCAGATCGATGCTCCTGACGGTGGACGGCCCGCATCAAAAAATGTTCCCGGCGCAGCCTGGTAAGCATCAGCGCAGAATCTTGATCCACGACTGGAACAAGCCGCTCTCGCTGGCCAGGATGATTTCCAATTCATTCGCGTCCAGCCACAGCCCCCGGCAACTGGGGGTAGACATCAATTTCCACCGGGCCATATTGCTGGGTTGTCAAGGCCAGCCCGCATTTGGGGCAGTGCATCCAGTGCAGTTCCTTCAGCCGACTTTTCTCCGCCTCGGCCGCCGCCTGCTGTTCCGCCTCCAGCATCTGTAGTCGACGACTCAGCTCCAGCTCCCGGATATGTTGTTCTTCAGTTTTAGTCGGTTTCATAAAAACAAATGCGATGGGTGTTATGGCAATGCTTTTGCCGGCCAGGCCGGTTTGCGCATTTCTTGAGTTTTCAAAACGGAATTCACTCCGCCATACGGATTGGGAACGGTTTCGGTGGCGCGCGGATCCGGCATCCACACGCCGTCCACGACCAATCGATATTCGTAAACGCCCGGAGGCAAGGTCAATATCTTGGACCAGCGCCCATCGCCAAGTGGAACCATCGGGGTGACGGCAGGCCGCCAATCATTGAAAGTTCCGCCAATGCAAACTTGCGTCGCCGCTTGGTGGACAAATTCCACCCGCACTTTTCGCGCGGTCGATCCGCGCCCTTTAGTATTGGTTGTTGGATTTTTTTTCATAGCTTTGTGTAGTTTAAGTTTAGTCAGGCTCCGCCGTGCCTTTGGCCGGCCATTTTGCGGCAAAGTCCCCGGTCCTTGAGCCGGAGTTGTTGCCGGGTCGTCCGCTGCTGAAATTGCTTCGTGAGCTTTCCCGCCAGCTTGCGCCACGCGGCCAGCAGCGTGTGGTCGCTGGCCACCGCATGGACGTCGGGTCCCGGCACCGCGAGGTGCGCGAAGACGCGATACGCGGGCGAGCCGTTGGGCTGCTGTTCCAAAATCACATTGGCCGTGGAGATGGGGATCAGCCGGCGGAGCGAGTTCAAGCTTTTCCCGATGAGCGAGTCCAGTCCGTTGCAGTTCCGCATTCCGCGAACCAGGACTTTCAAGTTCATTATTTCGTTTTTTTGCATATTTATTCTTTCTTTGGTTGAGGTTGAGGCTTGGTGGAATCAAATGGGTATGAAAACAGGCCCGTCCGGAATCAGGCGGGTGCGAGCATCCGTTGCTGCCGTTCAGCCCGCCGTAGGCGAAGGCCGCAATTCAGCTGCTCACGCGAGGAAGGATGGGGCGCGAGGAGAATCAGCCGTGCGCCAGACAAACTGCCACCGCTGCTGAAGTAAAAAGGCCTCGCCCACCAGCGGAATAACCGGGGCGAAGCGGCGTTGTCCAATTTGCTGTAGGGGGGAAATTGCGGCAAGGCTTCGAAATGCAACCGGAAGCCGCGCGATGGCATGGCGGCGCAATTCACAGCGGGCATTTTGATCAAGAGCAGAACATGAATGTGCGGTCAAGGGGGACGCGCCTTCGGTGGAAGTGCAGGGGACGCAGTTGTTGTTCGGCGATGCGAACGCCAAGGATTCCAAGGGGCCATGCACGAGCGTCACCAGCCAGAACGCGGTCAGCAACGAGGCAATAAATTTGTTAAACCGACCCATACTCAATTGGACGCACCCTTTCACAATTGGTTCAATAATACTTTGCCGCGGCTACCCGATTAGATGCGCGACCAGTCTGGTAGCAATAGTTTCTTTGCGGTCTAAATATCATTTGCCTGACGCTCAAAGCTAGTCGGTGTCGTTAATCGCGGTATTACAAATCAACTTTCGTCGGCCGGTCTTTGAACAGGGTGTAGAGCGCCGGCAGCACCAGCAGGGTCAGCAGCGTGTTGGTGAAGATGCCGCCAATGACCACCGTGGCGAGCGGACGCTGCACTTCGCCGCCGACCCCCACATTCACCGCCATGGGGATGAAGCCCACCGCCGCCACCAGCGCGGTCATCAACACGGGACGCAGCCGCACCCGGCAACCTTCGCGGACGGCCTGTTCCAGCGGAGTGCCGTCATCGAGCCGCTGCTTGATGAACGTCACCAGCACCAGTCCGTTCAGGATCGCCACGCCGCTCAGGGCGATGAAACCGATGGCCGAGCTCACCGTGAACGGCAGGCCGCGGAGCCACAAGGCCAGCACGCCGCCCACCAACCCCAGCGGAATGCCCGAGGCCACAATCAGCACTTCCCGCAACGTTTTCAGGCTGAAGAACAGCAGCACGAAGATCAGCGCTAAGGCCAGAGGCACCACAAACATCAGCTTGCGGTTGGCGCGTTCCATGTTCTCAAACTGGCCGCCCCATTCGATGGTGTAGCCATCGGGCAGCTTCACCTTGGCCAGAATTTTCTCGCGCCCTTCGGCCACGAAACTTTTCACGTCGCGCCCGTGGACATTGCACTGCACGGTGATCCGCCGCCGCCCCCATTCGCGGTTGATGGTGGAGGGACCTTCCATTTCCGTGATCGTCGCCACTTGATTCAACGGCAGGATGATGCCTGATGCCGTGGGGATGAGCGTATTGGCCAGCGCATCCGGGTCGGTGCGCTGCCGGTCCGGCAGCCGGACCACGAGCGGGAATTGCCGCTGGCCTTCGCGCACCGCGCCGACCCGCCGCGAGCCGACTGCTTCTACGACATTCAGCACGCTGCGCGCCGGCACGCCGGCGCGGGACATGGCCGATGGATTCACGCGAACTTGCAGGAAAGTCTGACCGGTCAACTGCTCCACCGACGCTTCGCTCGCGCCGCGGATGCCGCCCAGCACCGCCTGCACTTCGCCGCCGAGCCGGCGCAATTCGTTCAGGTCGTCGCCGTAGATCTTGATGCCGATATCGCCCCGGATGCCGGCGATGAGTTCGTTGAAGCGCATTTCGATGGGCTGGCTGAACGCGGGTTTCAGTCCGGGCACCTGGTTCAGAACCGCGCGCATTTTTTCGGTCAACTCGGCCTGGGTGCGGGCCTGTTTCCATTGGCCGCGCGGCTTAAGCGCGAGGAAGAAATCGCTCAACTCCACGCCCATGGGGTCGGTGGCGACTTCCGCCGTGCCGAGCCGCGTCCAGATGTGTTCGATTTCGTCGGGAAATTCCCCCAGCAAGGCCCGTTCGATGCGGTCGTTTTGCGACATTGCTTCATCCACCGAAATGCCCGCGAGCCGCACGGTGGTGCCGACAATCGCGCCTTCGCCCAGCTTCGGCAGAAATTCGCCGCCCATGCGCGAGGCCAGCAGCACCGCACCGATAAACAATCCCATTGCGCCCAGCAGCGTGGTCTTGCGAAAGCGCAGGGCGAATTCCAGCGCCGGTTTGTAAAGCCGATGCGCCCATCGCACCAGCCACGGCTCGGATTCTTTCACCTGTTTGGGCAGAAATAGAGAGGCCAGCACCGGCGTCAGGGTCAGCGCCAGGATGAGCGAACCGAGCAGCGCGAAAATCAGCGTGAGCGCCATCGGCTTGAACATTTTCCCCTCGATGCCTTCCAGTGTGAGAATGGGCAGAAACACCATCATAATGATGCCCACGCCGAAGGCCACGGGCCGGGCGACTTCTTTCGCCGCTTCCGACAAAACGTTTTCGCGCTCTTCCGTTGTCAGCGTCCGGTTCAGTTGATGTTGCCGCAAGGCCAGCCGGCGCATGGCATTTTCCATCATCACCACCGAGCCGTCCACGATGAGGCCGAAGTCAATCGCGCCCAGGCTCAACAGACTCGCCACCACGCCGGCCGACAACATGAAGTTGCCGGCAAACAGCATCGAAAGCGGAATCGCCACCGCCACGATCAAGCCGGCGCGCACATTGCCGAGGAAGGCGAACAGGATGGCGATGACCAGTAGCGCCCCCGCCAGCAAGTTATGCTGCACCGTGCGAATCACATTGTCCACCAGCTCGGTCCGGTCGTAGAGGACGTCCAGTTTCACGTCCGGCGGCAGAAATTTCTGGATCTCGTCGAGTTTCGCCTTCAGGGCGCGGGTCACCACGGCGCTGTTTTCGCCCATGAGCATGAAGCCCAGTCCCAGCACGGCTTCGCCGCGACCATCGGCGGTCACCGCCCCGCGCCGGATTTCGTGATCTTCCTTCACGGTGGCCACGTCACCGACCCGCACCGGCGTGCCATCTTGCGATTTGATGACGATGCCGGCGATCTCCGCAATATTGGTCGTCAGGCCGACGCCGTGGACGAGCAGCGATTCGCCGCTGCGCACGATTTGTCCGCCGCCGACATTCTGGTTGTTGGCTTGCAACGCCTCTACGAGTTCCTCGAACGTGAGCCGGTATTTGATGAGGCGGCCGGTTTCGACCACCACATGAAATTGTTTTTCGAAGCCGCCCCAAGTGTTTACCTCGGCGACGCCCGGCACCTTGCGGAGCCCGGGTTTGATCACCCAATCTTGAAGGGTGCGCAGCTCCGTGGGCGTGCGGTGGGTGTCGGTGGAGCGCACGGCGTAATGGAACACTTCGCCGAGGCCGGTGGCGATGGGACCGAGTTGCGGACGCGGCAGGCCGTCCGGCAATTCCACTGTCTGGAGCCGCTCGGTAATGAGCTGCCGCGCCTTGAAAATATCAATGGCATCGGTGAACGTGGCGACCACCTGCGACAAGCCGAACTTGGAGACCGACCGGACGTTTTGCAGGCCGGGTAAACCGCTGATGGCGAGTTCCACCGGCGCGGTGATTTGCGCCTCGGTTTCCTGCGGGTTCAAGGCCGCCGCCGTGGTGTTGATCTGCACCTGTACCGGCGTGGTGTCCGGAAAGGCGTCGATCGGCAACACACTCAGGCTGCGACCGCCGATGACGACGAGCCCCGCCGCCAGCACACAAACGAGCAGGCGGTTCTTGAGCGAGAACTGGATGAGGAAATTCAGCATGGTAAACAGGTGATAATCTTACCCGCGCTGCCGGATTTTCGATCCGGCAGCGCGAGACATCGGATCAGCGCTGGCGCAGGGTCTTGACGAATGATTTAAACAGGCCGCTTTCACTGGCCAGAATCGTTTCCAATTCATTCGCGTCCAGCCATAGCCCGCGGCAGCTTGGGCACACATCAATCTCCACCGGGCCGTAATGGTCGGTGGTCAGTTGGTGGCCGCATTTGGGGCAGCGCATCCAGTGCAGTTCCTTCTGCCGGAGTTTTTCGGCCTCGGCCATCGCCTTTTGCTCGGCTTCGAGCTTTTGCAGCCGCCGGTTCAATTCTTGTTCGAGGATGTGTTGTTCTTCAATGGTTGATGGTTTCATAAACGTGTTTTATATGGTTGTTGATAACGGAACTTCAGGGAAATTTCTCAAAGGTTTCAGTCGTCGGCACAGCCCGCGCCTAGACTCGACATCATCATCGCCGACTTAAGGGCGAAAGCATGGCTCACGGCGATTGTTTCCTCCGGCTTCAGTCCCGCCAGGACTTCCTGCCGCCCGCCGAACTGCGCGCCCAGCCGCACCGACCGCACGTCGAACAAATCCCCGCCCTGTTTCACGAACACGAACGGACGGCCTTCGATTCGCTGGATCGCGGCTGGTGGCACCAGCGTCGCGCGGGCTGTCGCGCGGGTGAGAATCCGCGTGGAGACAAACATCTTGTCCTTGAGCAGTCGGTCGGGATTGGCGAATTCCGCCCGGGCGCGAACCATCCGGGTGCGCTCGTCGACCGCCGGGCCGATCCACGTGAGCTTGCCGGTGAAGATTTTTTCCGGCAGCGAATCCACGCGCAGTTCCACGGTCTGGCCCGTTTTCACCTGTGCCAGCGCGGCTTCCGGCAATTGCAACATCGCCCACATGGTCGAGCAGTCCGCGAGCGCGAAAAGCGATTGGCCGGGGTTCACCAATGCTCCACGCACGGCGTTGCGCTCGACGATTTCACCGGCGAACGGCGCACGGACTTCCATCAGCACCTGCTCCTGCGGTTTCAAGCTGAGTCCGTCAATCTGCTCCTCGGTGAAACCCAGTGTGCGAAGCTGCTGGCACGCCGAGCGGTGCGTCGCTTCCGCCTCCTGCAAATCCTTTTCCGAGGTCACCCGGCCGGCGCGCAGCTTGCGTTCGCGTTCCAGCGTCTGGTGCGAGAGCACGGCCTTGGCCACGGCTTCCGCGATGGCCGCCGACCAGATTTTGGCCACCGTTTGGTTTTCGGCGACGCTGTTGCCCAAGTCCGCGTCCACCGTCTGCAAAATACCGCCCACGGACGCGGCGATTTGCGCCAGCCGATTTTGGTTGAAGCTCACTTCGGCCACGCACTCAATGCCCTCGGCCATCGGACCCGTTTCCGGCAGGGCGGTCTGGACGCCGACCAGGGCGGCTGAATTGGTGGATGGCAGCCGCACTTTCAGGCTTTCGCCGGGTTGGAGTTTGTCCGCGAGATGCGGCTGGCAGACGGCGCATTTGGCTTCCGGCACATTGTGCTCGGCGCACATCGCCACGCCGCCCTTGGTGACGACATGAGCCGATGCCCCGCCGGTGTGACCGTGGCCATCATCGGCGGTCTGACCATCCGGTTTCTTGCAGCCGAAAGCAAAAGTGACGGCGGCCACGGCTGCGAGGGTGATGAGTCTGGAAATTTTCTGTTTATTCATGGTGTGATTTTCACTTGATGGTTTGCGGTTTGATTAATGCCTCCAACTCGGCCTGGGCAAGGTTCATTTCGAGCAACTTGCCCTGATAAGCCAGCCGGGCTTCAGCCGTCGTGCGCTGCGTGTCCACGAGATCGATGAAACCGAACTTGCCCTGCTCAAATCCAACCTGCACCAACTGCAGGGCTTCGGCGGACTTCGGCAGAATCCGCTCGCGGTAATTGGACACCTGACTGGCGGCGGTGCGGTAACGTTTCAGGGCGTCCGCCCATTCGCGTTCCAACTGTTGCCGCACCGCTTGTTGTTCGGCCTCAGCCACGCGGAGGTTGGCTTGCGCTTCCTGTCGCCGGCCCTTGCCGGTGTCGAACAGCGGCAACGGCAGCGAAAAGCCGAGTTGGATGATGGATTCATCCGTCGCGCCGATGCGTCCGCCGGCGACCCCCACCTTCACGTCGGGATACGCCTCGAGCCGCGCCCGGCGATAGGCGAGTTGGGCGCGTTCCAGATTTGCCTGCGCAGCGTTTAAACTGGGATGAGTCGCCAGTAATGGTCCGGCGTTGCCTTCCAGAAATTTGGCTTCGGGCGTCTCTGCCAGCGCGCCTTCCAGCTTGCGGTTGTTCAATTCCGGCCGGCCCAGGTGAAGGGCGAAGTTTTGCCGGGCGGCGGACAGTTCGCGCTGGAAGCTGGATAATTCCGTCCGCACCTGTTCCAGCTGCACTTCGGCCCGCAACTGCTCCTGATACGCGGCGGCACCGGCGTCCACCCGTTTTTGCGCCGTGGCGGCGGACGATTCCGCCACCGTCACCAGTTGGGCGGAAACCTCGACCAGCCGTTCGGATGCCAGCACCCGGAAAAATCCCGCTTTCACGTCGCGGATGATTTCCGTCCGGCGCAAGGCGAGTTCTGCCGCCGAAAGTTTCACGCCCGCGCCGCCGAGCTGCCGGTCCAGTGATTTTTTTCCGGGGAATGGCAACGTCTGCGCAATGCCGATGGTCTGCTTGGCGTCCGGGAAACCACGGCCCTCGTTCACCGGCCAGTCTTCCGCGTTCAGCATCAATTCAGGATTGGACCAGGCTTTGGCCTGGTAAGCCCGTCCGGCGGCCGCGTCCACGCGGGCGCCCGCGGCACGGAGTTCGGGATTGTTTAACAGCGCCAGCCGGATTGAGGTGTCGAGGTTCAGCGCATTCGTGCTACTCAGCGCGACAGGGGTTTCCTGACTCGCCGCGGTAAAGACCATTGTGCTTCCCAGCGCCAATGCCAGGCGGAGCGGCCAATTGCAAAATATTTTTCGCTTCATAATCAATTTAAACAGGCTCATCAAAACGGGTTAAAACGGGATGACAAATACTTCACGGCGTGAAAGCACACCGTATTCTGAGGGATGTCCCGGACGGGACGGTTTACGAAGCGAGGGACGGAGCGCGGGCAGGGAGCGCCGTGCGGTAAGCAAACTGCCAAGTATGGAGCAAAAGGGGCGGGGCCGCAGTGAGAATACCCAAGCTGACTTCGGCGGGCAAAGCGGTGACCAGAGTTGGCGAGGGCAGGAACAGAATCGGCTGCAAAACCGGTGATGGAATCGTCAGGCGAAGTTGTGCGCTGTTATATTGGGACTTTTCCAGCGCAAAGCAGCCGCAGTCATTGCAATCCTTGCCGGGGTCGCACACCGGCTGATCATCAATTGCACACTGAAAAAACTCAAAGCCGGGAATAGCTTCGAGATGGCAATGCGCGGAGGCGGGTAGCCAGAGGAACGCTGCCAGGGTGAAAACGATGTTTCGGAAATGCCGCACAGCTCTATAGATACCGGCAGACGAGCAAATGTTCAATCAAATCTGCGAGCGGGAATTTTTGGGCAGGGAGAAGCAAATTTATCCCGCATCGTCTATTTAATAAGATGCTCCGAGCCGGATGTTGCCTGAAGTCCTGTAAAACGGGCATCTGCCCCCCACGCGCTAAGCGGATCAAACCTCCGGCTTTAGCTGGAACTTGCGCTCCAGCGGGCATGTGCTAGTTTGCGGACGCTTTGCAGTTATCAGTTAAATCTCTGGCTAGATGGGGCAAACTGTCATTTGGCGGTTTACTGGTGAGCCTCGTTCTGCTGTTGAACGCGCTGGCCGCGGCGCCGACGCTGCATGAGCTGTTTCACGCGGATGCCGGCGAAACGCAACATCTGTGCGGGGTAACGCTGTTCGCACAGGGTCAGGTGGATGCGGCGGACGCTGTCGTAGCCGCCGGTCTGCCTCCGGTTGATATTGAATTTCCCACCTCGTTTCCCGTTTCTGTTTTCAGCATCGCAAAGGAAACGCTTCCCCCGGGACGCGCTCCGCCGGTTTCTTCCTGCAATTCCTGATTAAGTTCGTCGGCCTGATTCAGGCCGGTCTTTAGCCCGTTTAACTTGAATAAATTTGGCATTTCGCCGTGCGCGGAGGCCTGAAAAGGATTGTATGAAGAAGATTTTAAAGATTGAAATGATGATTTTGGTGCTGGCGTTGACAGCGGGGGCAACGAGCCTCCGCGCGCAGGCAACCAATCAGGTGGAGCAGTTGCAACAGCAACTGCGGCAGATGCGGGAGAGTTTTGAAAAGATCCAGCGGGAGCAAAACGCGCAGATTGCCGCCCTGACGCAGAAACTGAATGAACTGGCCCGGCATCAAACTGCGGCAGCGGAACCGAAAAAACTGGAGGCGCAGCTCGCGGGCGAATCGGCCCCGGTGCAGACTACTGTGCCGCCGGCGGTTTTCGCGAAATCGTGGTCGCCCAGCGATCCCATCCGCGTCGGCAAGGGCGGAACCTATGCCGACCTGAGCATGGTGGGGACGTTTGCGGTGGGCGGCTCGACGGCGAACGACATCGGTGCGCTGCAACTGGGCGGGCATGATCCGAACCAGCGCGGCTTCACCGTTCAGGGCGCGGAAATGAACCTGAAAGGCGCGGTGGATCCGTATTTCCGCGCCAACGCCACGGTTGCTTTCCTCATTGATAACGGCGGCGAGACGGGAGTGGAACTGGAAGAAGCCTGGCTGGAAAGTGTGTCGCTGCCTTACAACCTGCAGATTCGCGCCGGCCAATATCTCACGGACTTTGGCCGTCTCAACTCGCAGCATCCGCATTCGTGGGGCTTTGTGGACGCCCCCATCGTGAGCGGCCGATTGCTGGGCGAGGACGGCTTGCGCAATCCCGGCGCGCGGCTCTCGTGGCTCGCGCCCACGCCGTTTTACTCCGAATTATTCTTCGGCGTGCAAAATAGCCAGGGCGGCACGGCGCACAGTTTTCGCAGCGATCACGGCGGCGAACCATTCTTTGACCGCATGGACACCGCGCGCGGCGTGAAAAGATTTTCCGACCTGCTTTATTTGGCGCGCTACGCAACGTCGTTTGAACTGACGGATAACCAGACGTTGCTCGGCGGGCTCTCGGCGGTGTTCGGGCCAAACGGTTCCGGCGACAACACGGATACGCAGATTTACGGCGCGGATGTTTATTGGAAATGGAAATCGCCGAACGCGCATGGCGGATTTCCGTTTGTGTCGTGGCAGACCGAAGCGATGCTGCGCCGTTACCAAGCGGGCGCATCCACGTCGGCTGATCTGACAGGCGACTCGGTGCCGGATTTTGTCCCGCGCGAGACGGTCACGGATTGGGGCGCTTATTCGCAGGTGTTATGGGGCTTCAAGCCGGGCTGGATCGCGGGACTGCGCGGCGATTTCGCGACGGGCAACCAGGCGGAGTATGAAAAACTCTACGGGCCTGATTTATCGCGGGCGACGCGCTGGCGCATCTCGCCGAACCTGACGTGGTATCCCAGCGAATTTTCCAAGCTCCGCCTGCAATATAACTACGACGACCGCGACCGCATCGGGGTGGACCACTCGATCTGGCTGCAGTTTGAATTCCTTTTGGGCGCGCACGCGGCACATAAATATTAACCACGGATAAACACCGACAACCACGGATTAATATATGAAAAAAATTCTATTCGGAATACTCGGGGCAATGCTCGCGTTCGGCGTGCAGGCGAAAATGAACGTCGTGGCTACCACGGCGGATCTCGCGGCCATCGCGAAGGAAATCGGCGGCGACAAAATCACGCTTACCACGCTGGCGAAACCAACGGAAGACCCGCATTTCGTGGATGCCAAGCCCAGCTTCATCGTGAAACTGAACCACGCCGACATGGTGATCGAAGGCGGGGCGGAACTGGAAACCGGCTGGCTTCCGGCGCTGCTGAACC
>CAIOIC010000122.1 GCA_903858275.1 uncultured Verrucomicrobia subdivision 3 bacterium
CCGCTACATGCGAAATCCGCTGGCGGCGGCCGCCATCGTAGCGTTTGCCGGAGACGGCACTGGCCGTGCTGCGGTCGAAAACGCGATTTGCCATTACGACTACTCGAAGTTGAACATGTCGGAGTTTTTCTATGCCGAATGCGCGTATTATGCGTTGCCAATCATTAAAAAATAAAATGAAAATTGAGTAAACATGAAAACCCCAAAACTTGCAGCGTTAACCCTGCTGTTATTGATTCAGCCCGCCTTGGCACAGCAACAAGGTGCCGTGGCACGTTCCAGCGGTGGCCCAACGGAGGTAAAGTGGTTTCCGGGACACTATCTGACGCTGGACTCGAATCAGCCTCGGGAGGGCTGGAAAGTCATTGCGGGCAAAAATCATTTCGTCGGTGGGCAGCGTATTTACACTTGGCGGCAATTGGAGCCTCAGGCGGGAAAATATGACTTTACCGCCGTCGAAGCGGATCTGGCTTTGCTGCGCCAGCAGAATCAGCGGCTGATTTTGGAAATCTGGGACAATAGTTTCGACGGTCATTTGCAGCCGGTTCCAGACTATCTGCTGACGCCTGCCTATCAGGGGGGTATTGCGCGGCCCACGCAATCTCCTCGAGTCGTGCGCACCAAGCGCTGGGTGCCGGCGGTCATGGACCGCTATCTGCTTCTTATGGAAGCGTTGGGAAAAAGATTTGACGGTGATCCTAGCTTTGCCGGCTTGATTCACACCGAGACGGCCATGGAGAACAAGGGGGCGGGTTTCGAGGATTTCAACGGTGTAGCTTTCGATGCGCAGATGCGCCGTCTGGTGACCGCGAGTCGCAAGGCGTTTCCCCATACGCCGGTGATTCTGTTTGGCAACTACTATCCATATCGTGGTCCGGAAGGACTTGCGGCATTGGCCAAACAAGCGCAGGAAGTTGGGGTGGGTTGGGGTGGTCCGGATCTCATGCCGGGCAAAAAAATCTGGGGCTACGATATCATTCGGGCGAACGCCGGACGCATGCCGTTTGGGCTTTCGGCGCAGTGGGATTCCTTCAAGGGGGACTCGACGGTGCCGCAACTGCTGGATCTGGCAAAAGAACTGAAGCTGAATTTTGTGTTCTGGGGCAACTTCAATCGAAGCAAGAACGGCGGCCTGTCGTTTGCCAAGGATGTGCTTCCCGTGGTTGAAGCCCGCGGCCAAAGTCTGGTCATGTCGCGCCCGGCCAATCTGAATCCTTCGAAATAACAATTCAGCCGAATTTCTAAAACGTGAACACGATCCCAAAAAACAATTTGGGATACCGCCTTTGGAAAACTTTGTGTAGGCAAAGTTGGACATTGAAATATATCGGCAGAAAATATCATGCGAAGCAGTTCGCGCTTTGCCTTTTCCTGACGTTCATATGGATGGCGGCGCGTGCAGAGACCGGGCGAGGTCATCTGCCCAGGGGTTACCTGATTGGGCAACAGGTGGGAGTGTATAATGTTAGTCAGTATGGAGCCATTAGCACTGCAAAAGAAGCTGACATCTTGTTTGGTGCGCTGAAAGGAAAACTGAGCGCGGTGGAATTCGAGCCGTTGTATTATCATGATCAGGACCTGCGCGCTGCTCGCGTGGTGGCCGGGGCGGCCAATCGCCATGGGGTGGAGCTTTGGAGCAGCACCTTTCGTTTGGTAAGTCGTTTGCAGGGGTTTGGCAGGATTCCCGCCGAATTTCAGGCCTGCGTAATGGAAACGAACGGCAGCATCGTGCCGGCGCTCGATGAAAATGGTCATCCGTTGTTCGACGTGCTGAACCCGGAAGCGGTGGATCAATATCTGGCGCGGTATCGCGTCGCTTATATACAGCCGATGAAAGGCTTGTTGCAGGGAATTATTTTCAATGAGGATGTCATCCCTTATCAGTCACGTTGGAAAAATGAGCGCCGTCCCGATTATTGGCGCAACGCAACCTTTTCCCGGCGGGTGTTGGATCTGTGGAAGGAGTATTGTCGCACTAATAACATCCGGCACGAAGGTCAGCTGGTCGCCAAATTTCCTGTGCATCAGCCGCAAATGGTGACCCAAGGCGGCGGCCAGACGCAGTTTTTTCCAGGTTATCTGGTGCCACAGACTATTGTTCCGGGACAGGCATTTGTGGACTTACCGCGCGCCCAGGGAGTATGGAAGGCGTGGCAGGAATTCCTGGCTGAACAGTTTGCCGCCAATTGGATTGCAAAAGTTGCGCGGGCTTTTCACGAAGTCAATGCCGGCAATGCCCGATGGCATGGAGCGCTCTACTTTGGGCTGCATCAATGGAGCCTCCCCTATGAGCAGATTCTCGATCAGCAATTTTGCGTTCCCAAGAGCCATCGGTGGGGGGCTTGGGGCTTGCAACGCGGCTGCGATCTGGAGCGAATTGCGCGATTGCCGGAGATTGACGTGGTTGTTTGCGAGACGTATCCCCCCATCCGGGCCAATTTAGAGAATTTCATCGCGGAATTTTCCCGCATAACCCGTGCCGCTGGAAAACAATTTGGCCTGATGTTGCACCGTGATGACGATTGGCCGCTGGGGGGGCGTGATAGTGAATCCGACCGGTGGGCGGTAATACGAAAATACAATCCTACCGTGATTGAGCGATTTCCCATCCGGCGCATGTTGTCGAATGATAAGAGCTATCAACCAGAGCAGGAGAAGATTTTTCAGCGTGAATGGGAAAATTACAGATGTCTGGCATCGCCATAGAGTAAATATCAAAGCAACAACTGCAGTCGTTCGCAAACTATGAAATATTACCTGCCGGTCACCGCCACCGCCCTTGCGGCGTTCATTTTCTCGGCCACGGCCGAGGATAAGAAGTTTTTGCCGTTCCACGAATCAGTTTCTGTCGCGGTGGAGCAGGCTCATGCAAAACTTTGGAGCGGACACGTTGATAAAAATGGCATCGTCCTCGACTACCTCGGTGAAATTCCCACTCCCGAGGACTGTTCTTTGGGGAAGCCTAACGCCATTGGCTGGCGCAGCCCGATAGCGAACGGAGCGATGTTCACCGGTTTGTATCTGCCGGCGGCCTGCGAACGCGCCCGTCGCAGCGGAGCCGAAGCCGACAAGGCCAATGCGCGGCGGCTGGCCCAAGGACTTCTGAAATGCGCTTCCGTTTCGGATGTGCCCGGCTTCATCGCCCGGGGCATCGGCATGGATGGCAAGTGCCATTACCTGCTCGGTTCCGACGACCAGACGCATCCTTGGTTTATGGGTCTCCATGCCTATTTCATGAGCGGCATTCCCTCCGACGCCGAACGCAAACAGATTGCCAGGAAGCTGGTGGAAGTTGCGAGCGCATTGGAAGCTAGTGATTGGAATTGTCCCTGTGATGGAACTTTCAAGGGCCAGTTCCGGGGCGGTTTCACGGGCCATCTTTTTCGCGATGCTGTCCGCTATCTGTATATGCTCCGGGCCATGTATGACGTGACAAAGGACAAGGTCTGGCTCGAACGATACCGGAAGGCGCTCGCCGAGCGACCCGTGAAAAGTGACAAGACGCGCGCGGAGATCTGTGCCGTCGGCTACCCGCTCGAC
>CAIOIC010000123.1 GCA_903858275.1 uncultured Verrucomicrobia subdivision 3 bacterium
GTGAAAAGTGACAAGACGCGCGCGGAGATCTGTGCCGTCGGCTACCCGCTCGACCGCGAGGCGATCAAAGCAATAGACGATCATTCGCTCTGGATTTATGTCGGCTCCCAGGCTTCGCTGGCAAAGCTCATTGTCATGGAAACCGATGAAGCCATTCGCTCGCAATACCGCGTCGGGCTGGTCATCAATGCCACGAACGCGCTGAATTCCATCGTGGCCTTCAAGGAATTCGACAACGCCGACACAAAAGTTTTTGGCCACGCCAATTGGCGGGCGGTTTATACGACTTGGTTTCCCCAAAAAACTCAAGCCGATGCCGCCAAGCTTTCTGAAGCCGAAGACAAGGTGAAGGGTGGACAGCGTAAAAACTATGAAGGCCGCTACATGCGAAATCCGCTTGCCGCCGCGGCGATCATCGCTCTTGATGGAAACGGCGCGGGACGCGATGCTGTTGAGCGCGTCATCCGCCATTACGATTACTCGAAGTTGAACATGTCGGAGTTCTTCTTTGCGGAATGCGCTTATTATGCGTTGTCGGCCGGGAAATGAGAATGGCTGACCCAATGGCCAGAGAAAACATGTAATTTCGTCCCATGAATACAAACCATCGCGACGCGACGTTTCTTCCAGCCATCTTCCTCGGTTTACTATTCATTGTCGGTTCGGTGGAGTCGCTTGCCGGGGAATTGGCCGTCTATTCGGCGCTGTCCAACAACCAATACGGCTCCGACCTCTACGAAGTGACTGTTTCGCAAGACCACAAAAGTCTTCTCTCTTATGTCTATAAGAGCACTAGGGAGGCCGAGAACCCCTATAACAAGTATAAGGTCTTCACGACGGACGCCAATCATTGGACGTCGTTCTCCTTCAATGGCGCCGTCACCGTGCAGGTGAAGTTGCGCGAGAAGTCCGCCGTCAAGAAAGCCATCGTGCGTCCGCTCTCGAAGCAGGTCAGTGCCACTGTCTCCAACAATGTGGTGACGTTCACGCTTGCCCGACCGGCGAACCTCTATGTGGAACTGGACGGCAAGCCCCGCGACCCGCTCTTCATCTTCGCCAATCCGCCCGAAGCCAATGTTCCAACCAAGGACACGCCGAATGTGATCTACTTTGGTCCGGGCGTGACGGACTTGGGAACTAAACCCCGCGAGGTGCGTGACGGCCAGACGGTTTATCTTGCCGGTGGCGCTTACGTAAAAGGGCGGCTGAAGACAGCGGGACCAACCGGGAACAAACCAGTCACGATTCGCGGTCGCGGCATCCTTTCAGGCATTGATATCAACGAAATGCGCGGCGATTACGGCCAGCACATGATTGACGCCATCGCGCACAAGACTGGCGCCACTTCGCGCAAGGCGGTGCCCGAACTCAATGTTGAAGGCATCACCCTCACCGACTCGCCTGGGTGCGGTCTGGTCGCCAGTCGTCGTTTGACCGCGGAGAACGTCAAGATTCTTGCCTGGAGCAGGTGTTCCGATGGAATCGGTGGCGGCGCTGGAAGTTTGATCAAAGGCTGTTTCCTCAAAGTCAATGACGACTCCATCTACTTCTTTCGCTCCGGCTTGAAGGTGATTGATAATGTGGTCTGGGTGCAGGCGGCCGGCAGCGCGCTCCAGATGGGTTGGAATGTCCAGGAAAGCATGGAAGGTGCACATGCCGATGGGCTGGATATCATCGGTGACGACCCCGGACGGACGCAAACGAACAAGGATTGGCTGAACTCTTGCGTCGTGGCTCTCATGGACATGCACAATCACACCACCTATCGGAATGTTGTTGTCGAAAACGTCCGCCATGACGGCAAGCCGTATCAACTCTTTGGAATTCGAACAAAGCTCGCTCCTGAAAACGGTGCCGGGCTTGCCAGCTATCGGGAAGGTCTGGGAAGCGTGGACGGAATCGTATTTCGGAACATTACCGCCGCGCAAAAGCCGCTTCACCCCAGCGTGTTTGACGGCAACGGCACTGAGCCGGGCTCAATCCAGAATGTCACCTTCGAAAATTTCCGGGTCGCTGGAGAGCTGGTAACGGATAAGAACGCCTCGAAATATGTTGTGCAAAGAGGAAAGACATCTGGTTTTCGTTACGGCTTGTCCACGAAGTAAACGTTGCCAGCGGAACTGACACGCAAACCCAGATCACATTCCCTCCATTTTTTATGTCGGACTGTGTGGGATGAGTGTAGATTGGGAAAACCATTAATCATAAACTTTGATTTAGAATCCAACCTCTCGTGATGTGCTCGTTTTTTTGACTGTAGGTCATGGAACAAAAAATTGTGAACCGAACCACTGAATCCAAAATCCGGAGCGCCCGTTTTCTTCGGGTGCTTTTGCGTCCTGGGTCTTTGGCGCTTGCCGCTCAGATTGCAGGGGTGTTGCTGTGCGCGGCTCCGACTCCGGTTCGGGCGCTGATGACGGATTCCAATTTGTTTGCGGCGCTGAACCTGAATTATCCCGGTCTGGACTTGGTGCGGACCAATGTGGCCCAGACCAACTATCCCGCCGCCATCACCAATCTCGCCGCCTACCTCCGCGCCCGCACCAACGTCACCTGGTATTTTGATCCGCACGCGGTCACCAACACCGTCGCTTACAACAAAACTGCCGCCGACCAGACCACGAATGGTTACGTCAACAACATCGGCATCGGCTACACCTTCACCAACGGCATCATTGACTGGTATTACAATGTCACCAAGGATGTGAACTACAACTACGCCGACAACAACGAGTGGCAGTGGCAGATGAACCGCATGGGGTTCTGGTCCAACCTCGGCAATACCTGGCTGGGCACCGGGAATGATGTTTACACCAAATTCTGGGTGGCCCAGTTCCGGAGTTGGCTTACCAACTGCCCCGTGCCGGCCACGGTGCAAAACGGGCCCGGCTCGTGCTGGCGGACCATCGAGTCCGGCATCCGCATGAACAGCACCTGGCCGGACACCTACCACCGCTTCCTCCTCGCGCCGTCATTCACGGATCAGGATGTGTGCGATTATCTCAAGTCCTGCATTGAGCACGCCCGCTATCTTTCAAAATATAATACTTCGGGGAACTGGCTGACCATGGAGATGTCCGGCCTCTACACGGTGGGCGCGCTTTATCCGGAGCTCACCAATGCCGCCAGTTGGCGGGCCTTCGCCGGGCAAAAGCTTTATGCCGAGGAGACGAACCAGTTTTACCCTGATGGCGTGCAGATGGAACTGACGCCCGGCTACCATGGCGTGGCGCTTGGTAACATCCTGACCATTTACAACGTGGCTGCCCTCGAAGGGCTCGTGCCGGAATTGCCCGCGAACTATGTGCCCAACTTGGAAAAAGGCTACGCCCACTACCTGCAGCTGATGGCGCCCGATCGCACCATGCCGCAGTTTAACGACTCCATCAGCGCGGCGAACTCCAAGAGTTCACTGGCTGCCGTTACGAATCTTTTCACCAACCGGCTCGATTTCCTGTGGGTGGCTAGCGACGGCGCGTCCGGTGTCCCACCGTCATTTACCTCTTTCAACTATCCTTGGGCGGGTTACAACGTCATGCGGTCCGGCTGGTCCCGGACCGACAACTACTTTTGCCTCGACGGTGGGGCTTTGGGCTCGGGGCACTGGCATCAGGACAAGCTCAACGTCGTCCTCTGGGCTTATGGGCGGAAGATTTTGTTCGACTCCGGCGGGGGCCAATATGAGACGAGCATCTGGCGCAGCTACGCCACCTCCACCTACGCGCACAATACCGTCATCGTGGACGGGCTCCCTCAGGCTGGCGGCGATGGCGGCATGTCCTATTCCGATCCGGATTATGTCGCCCAAGCGCCCATTGACTCGCGTTGGGAAACGGATGCGAATCGCGATTTTGCAGCGGGTATTTACACCAATGGCTATGGCACCTACACCAGTCGGCCTGCCCTGCAAACGCGGCGCGTTCTCTTCATCAAGCCCGACCTCTATCTTGTAGCGGATACGCTGGCCCCGACCAATGCGGCCAGCCACACCTACGAGGCGCGCTGGCACTTGATTCCGACGAACACCGTCATGGACGCCACCACTAAGGCTGTGACCACCGCTGACGCCGGCCTGGCCAACCTCGCGGTGGTGCCTTGCCTGTTGTCGAACCTGACCGTCGCCAGCGTGGTCGCCTACTCGAACGCTAGTTACAATTTGCTGCTCGGCTGGAATGTCACCAGCAGCCAGTCCGGCCCCACACCCGCCACGACCGTGACGCACACCCGTTCCGGCACGGGCACCAATCAATTTCTAACTTTGCTGATGCCGCTGGCTGCGGGTGTCGCCAATCCGGTCACCAACACGGTCGCCACCGGGCCAACTTCCTCCCGGCTCGAGCTTTCCGACGGACGACGGCTGCTGGTGTCCGCCGATCCGAATCCGACGCGGGGCTTGCAGCTCATCGAACTGCTCGCGGACGGCACGACCAACCGCATCGCGGGCGGCGGCTTTACTCCGCCGACCATTTCAGACATCGCTGATCAAGTCACTTCCCCCGGCACGCCGGTCGGGCCGCTGGCGTTCATCGTCGGCGAAACCAATTATTCCGCCTCGGATCTCACTGTGCTCGCGCAGTCCCTCAACCAGAGCATCGTTGACAACGCTGCCATCGTTCTCGGCGGTTCCGGTTCGAACCGCACCGTCACCATCACGCCCTCTGCGACCCGAGCCGGCACGGTGCCGATTCTGCTCACGGTGATTGATACGAATGGCGCGACCGCCTCAATCCAGTTCAATGTCAATGTCGTGGTGCCTCCGGCGGTTTCATATTTCTGGGACACCGCCACCAGCGCCGGCTTGCAGGCGGCGAGCGGTATCTGGAGCGGCACGAACGCGAATTGGTCTGCCACCAACACCGGTTCCAATCCGCTCCTGATCTGGCCGGCAACCGGCAACGACGCGGTCTTCACCGGCGCGGGTGGCGCTTGCGCCATCACCGTCGCCGGCACGCAGAACGTGAACCACCTCACTTTCTCCAACGGCAACTTCACGGTTGGCGGCGGCGCCTTGAATCACTTTGTCGGATCGACGACCGTCACCGTGTATAGCAACGCCGTGTTGAATCTTCCGTTCGTTGGTGACGCCGATTTTATCAAGCTCGGCTCTGGCACGCTGACTCTTGGCGCGCCGGCCGCCTATGCCGGCAACACGTTTGTAAAGCTCGGCGCGCTTCTGTTGGCGACGAATGATGTTTTGCCCGCCGCCAGCGATGTCACGCTCGGTGCCACGAACGGTTCGGTGGGCAGTCTCCTCGTGAATGGTAACCAGACCATTGCCAGTCTCAATTTTCAGTCCCTTAGCGTGGCCACCAACAGCGTCAGCATCGCCGCCGGCAAGACGCTCGCCATCAGCAATGCCACCGCTGCCATCGCATTTGGGGTCGGTAATTACCTCAACACGATTGGTGGCATCGTTGCCACCACGCGCGTTTCTTTTGTCAGCGGCGGCGCGCTTTCCGTGAATGCGCCGAACGGGCTGTTCGCCATCGAACCCTGCGGCACGAATGTCGCCGGGGTTGCGGTGGCGGCGCTCGACTTGTCGGGCTTGTCCAGCCTCACCGCCAGCGTCAACAAATTCAACGCGGCGGTCATCGGCGGCAATCCCATTAATTCCGGGGTGCAGTTCGTGTTGTCTCTGGCCACCAACAACACTATCACGGCCAACAATAACATCGTGCTCGGCAGTTCCGGCACCGGGTTCTCCGGCTCCATTACCAATACCATCACCCTTGGCCGGAGCAATGTGTTCAATGCTGATGGCATTGTGGTGTTTGGCGGACGGCAGGCGGGTTCGATGAGCTTTCGAACCGGCACCAGTTCCAATCTCACCATCCGTGGCGTTTCCGGTGATACCAGCCGCGCCAACCTCTGGATTGGCGATCAATTTAACCTCTCCGGCCTCGGCAATGGCGGTGGCGGATCCACCGTTTGCAGCAGCCTGCTTAATGGTGGTGCCGCCACGGTGGACGCCCGCCTCAACCAGTTGACCTTGGGCATCGGCGGTTCTTCAGCGGGTGGTTATGGTCCGGCTGCCGGCACTTTCATCTTCGGCGGCAGCAACAGCATCATCGACGCCGACCGCATCAGCCTCGGCTACGCCGTGCTGAACAGCAATTGGGGAAGCAGCAGCAGCAACGCCGCCACTCACGTCGGCACGCTTTCCATGAACGGTGGGACGCTCAACGTGAATTCCAATTTCTTTCTCGGCTACAGCGCCGATGATGATCTGGGCAATACCCAGAACGTCACCGGTGTTTTCAATTTCAATGGCGGCACCGCCAGTGTCGCTTCCAGCCTATTCCTCGGCTATGCCACTAACGCGGTCGGCATCGCCGCCGGCACGCTCAATCTCTCCAACGGCACCTTTAATGTGGGTGGCGACATCCTTTCTTCCGGCATCACCGCCACCGGCACCGTGAATCTCGCCGGGGCTGCGCTGAACCTGAATGGCCATCAAATCGGCTCCGGCTCCCAATCCATCAACCTCGTGGCTGGCAGCGGCACGCTGGCGAATGTCGGCGAGCTCAACGGCGGTGGTCCGCTGGTGAAGACGGGCGCGGGGACGCTAATTCTTTCCGGCACGAACACCCACACCGGCAGCACGACCATCAGTGCCGGCAGACTGATGGGACTCACGGGCGGCGTGTGTTCCAACAGCGCATTCACCGTTCAGTCGGGGGCGACCAACGGCGTGCTGGTTTTTCCGGCTGGTGGCCAGTGGCTTTGCGGGGCGCTGACCGCCGGCGCGGGCAGTTATTTGGATTTGAATTTCACCAATGCCACCATCAGCAACGCCGCGGCTCCGCTGAAAGTTCTGGGGAATTTCACTTATACGAACCCGACGATTATCGTGCGCACCGCCACGAGCCTCACCAACGGCCAGTATCCGCTGATCGAATACACGGCCTTGTCCGGGACGGTGATCAGCAATGTCACTTTCGTGCCGGCGCTGTCATCCAAATTAAAATACAGCCTCATCACCAATGTCGCCCAATCCACTCTGGATCTGGTGATTCTATACACCAACACCTACGGCGCGTTGAGTTGGGCGGTGGGCAGCGGCGACTGGGATTTCACCACGATGAATTGGAAAGATATTCCGTCACCGGCGGCGGCGAACATCCTTTATCTCGATGCCTGGCCGGTGGTGTTGGATGACAGCGCGAGCGGAACGGGTGCCATTTTGTTGACCAACACCGCCCCGATCAGCCCGTTCAGCGTGGTGGTGGATGCGTCGGCCAAGAGCTACACGATCTCAGGCAGCGCGATTACGGGCAGCGCCACGCTGACCAAGACTGGCAGCGCCACGTTGACGCTGACCGGGACTAACACCTACAGCGGCAGAACGACCGTCCATGCCGGGACGCTGGTGGTTGGCGGCGGCGGGGCGATCCACTCGCCCAATGCCGCTTTGAATGTGGGGTCGGATGTGAATCGATCCACCGTCACGCTAGCCGCTGGTGGGGCCATCACCATCAGGACCTTGCTGGCCACGAATGTGGTGTGCGGCGGGGTGACCAACTCCCTCTTGAACTTCAGCGGGGGCATGCTGACGACCTCGAACAACGGCGCATTGGCCTCCGGCATCCTGCTGGCCTCCAACGTGAGTTGGAACATGAACAGCAGCTGGAACCTAAATGGCGGCACGAATATTTTCAGCAATGTGGCGACGAACCAAAACGCTGCGGCCACCCTGTCTGTGGGCAATGGGGCCAATAACGTGCAGGTTAATGTGAATCCAGGCGCGATCTGGTGGCACGCGATTTCAGCCAACAGCAGTGCGAGCAACACCTTGGGTTTGGTGGTTGGCGGCGGCAATGCGACGAACAACGTGTTCGCCGTCAACGGCGGCACCTTGCTGGTGACCAACGCCACGGGAAATTCGACGCCGGTCGCCATCGGCGGCAGCGCGGGTTCCGTTGGCAACCAGGTGCGCATTATGGATGGTGGACAGGCTTTCACTAAAAACAGTCTGCCCCTCAACCCTTATGGCTTGATCGGCCTTTCTGTTGGCAATGGTGGTGCCTACAACAGTTTGGTTGTGGCGGGGACCAATGCCGCAGGGGTCAAGGCGACGTGGGATTTTAACAAGGATCGACTTTACATTGGTGGCGCCCTCGCCTCCTCCAATTGCTGGGCGCGAGTGGATCAAGGCGGTGTGGTGACCAACTGCTCTTTGTTTATGTTTTCCACGGGCGGATCCCTTTTTGTCACGAATGGCGGTCAGGTATATGCCAACAACGGCATGTCGTTGGGCCGTGGTGGTCTCAATAACACCATTGTCGTGGGCGGCACGGATGGTGGCGGCAACAATTCCCTTCTGGCGTTTTATGGAGGGACCGTGCTCATTGGTGGTGGCAGTGTGTCAAGTATCCAGCCCGGCACGAACAACACGCTGCGGGTGGACGCGGGCGGCTTGATGACCAATGTGGGCGCATTGTTAATCGGAGGTAATACCGGCTTCGATAGCAACAGCATTGGCAACCGCCTGATCATTACCAACGGCGGACAGGCGTTTAACCTTGCGGTCAATATTGGCAACCAGTCCCGCTGCAACAGCAATTCTGTCACCGTTGGCGGTGGTGTTAACGTCTCCCTGTGGAATTCGGGCAACACCAATCTCACCATCGGCAACCATGCGCTGGCGACGAACAACTTTGTGACGTTGTTCAGCGGCGGGGTGCTGACGAATGTGTCGTCGGTCATCCTGGGCGGGGTGAATTCCCGGTTCAACTTTAACGGCGGCACGCTGGCGGCGGGGACGAACGGGAATCTGCTCAACACCAACAGCGCGGCGGTCAGTGCGGCCGTCTATGTGCAGACCAACGGGGCGGTCGTGGACAGCGTCGGCTTCAATATCACGAACCGGCTGTCGCTGCTGGAAGACCCGAACAGTCCGAACGGCGGGCTGACCAAGCTGGGCAGCGGCACGCTGACGCTCCTAGGCACGAACAATTATCGCGGGGATACCGTGGTCAGCGCGGGCACGCTGCGGATTCTCCAGCCCACGATCGCCAGCAACTCGACGGTGACGGTGGCCGGCGGGGCGGTGCTGAACCTGGGCTTCTCCGTGACCAATCTGGTAAGCGGTTTGGTGACCAACGGTGTCAGTCTGCCGGCGGGCGTATACAACAGCAACACCGTCGCCCCCTTCATCACGGGCCCCGGCAATCTGCAGATATTGGCCCCGGTCATTGCCCCGTCCCTCGGCGGCTCCGCGGCGTTTACGAACTTCATCACGACCTGCGGCCTGGCCTCGGCGGCGCAGAGTTACCTGGTCATGGGGGCGAACCTGATGTCGGACCTCACGAACACGGCGGCCCCCGGCTTTGAAGTGTCGACCAATGCGATCAGCGGCTATGGCGGCGAAGCGGTGATTCCGAATGCGGGCGGCAGCGCGGGCGGGACGGTGTATATCCGGTTGGCGGCGCTGGCGACGGCCGGGAGCTATAACGCCTCGAACCTCGTGGTGGTAGCGAGCGTTGGGGCCAGCAGCCTAACCAATGTCAGCACCGTCAGTGGCAACGAGGTGACCCCGGCCACGCCGGTGCTGACCGTGATGGCCAGCGCGATCACCTATGGCCAAACACTGACGAATGTCAGCCTGGCTGGCAGCGTGGCCACGAATGGGAACAACCAGGCGCCGGTATTAGGCGGGTTTGCCTTGGCGCTGGCCACGAATGTGCCGAACGCAGGCATCACGAATGTGGTGGTGGATTTCACGCCGGCCGACACGACCAATTACACCCTCGCGAGCACCAATGTGAATGTCACCGTGAATCCGGCGTCCTTGGTGATCACGGCGAACACGACGAACAAGGTTTATAACACGACGCTAAGCTTCAGTGGCGGAGAGTTCACGAGCAGCGGCTTGGTGAACGGGAACGCGGTGACGAACGTGACGCTGACCAGCGATGGCGCAACGCCCACCGCCTCAGTGGGCGTGTATGCGATCACGGCGACGAACGCATTGGGAAGCGGGCTGACGAACTACAGCATCATTTACAGCAACGGCCAACTGACAGTGGAGCAGGGGAACTACACCATCGCGTGGACGAACCCGGCGGGCATCGGCTACGGGAGAGCACTGGGAACGAACGAGAACGCGGCGAGCGCGAGCGTGGCGGGAACGTATGTTTACAACCCGACGAACGGGACGGTGCTGCCGGCGGGAACGAACATACTACAGGTGGCTTTCACGCCGGCCGACACGAACTACGCGGCGACGAATCTGAGTGCAACGCTGGTGGTGACCCCGGCGGCGCTGGTGATCACGGCGAACACGACGAACAAGCTTTACAACACGACGCTGACCTTCAATGGCGGCGAGTTCACGAGCAGCGGGTTGGTGAACGGGAACACGGTGACGAACGTGACTTTGGCGAGCGCGGGGGCAGTGAGCA
>CAIOIC010000124.1 GCA_903858275.1 uncultured Verrucomicrobia subdivision 3 bacterium
ACCGTCTGGTCGGAGCCGAGGCCGATATGGACTTCGCCGTAAGTCGCGGCCTCTTCGAGAAACCGCACATGGCCGCTGTGCAACATGTCGAAGCAGCCGCTGACAAAGACTTTTTTCTTGCGCATATTTTTGGTCAAGTTGGCAGTGGGCAGTGGGCGATCCGTAAAACGAGGGTATGCTCACGCTGGCGGCTATGGGGCATGAGGGACTATAATTACGTCCAGCAGTTTCTGCACGGCTGCCTGGGCGCCGGCAAAATCGCTGACGCCGGTGATGGCGATCTCCAGTGACCGCTGCCCGGAATTGCGCTGGCCGGCCAGCGCGGGGGCAAACCGGCTGCCCCAGTTCAGGGACCCGGTGGAAAATTCCCGGCGGCGAGCCCGGTCCTCCCACAGACAGTAGGCCACAAACATCGGCTGCCGCAGGTCGTCAAGCTGGTAGAAACGGAACGGCAGTTTCAATCCGCGGGCGGTCAGGGTTAGCAAATCGCTTTGGTCGGTGATGCGATGGCCGGCGGCGGCGAGACAGACTTCCGGCGTGTGATTCGCTGTCAGGCGGGCGGCCACACTGCCGGGCTTCCAGTGCAGAAAAATCGCCTGGCACAAAAACCCGTCCGCCTGCCACTGCCGGTTTTGCCCGTCATCATACCTTAAAATCCGGCGCACTTCCGGCGTGATGGTCAGATCCTTCACCGCCGTATTGGTGGGCCAGGCAATGTTCCAGGTCACGGGTGCGGGCAGCTCGGCCTCGCGGACGCGATACCAGGCTTCCACGCCGATTTCCACCAACAGCAACCAGCCAATTAAAACCAATGCGGAATACGGAACGCGGAATGCGGAAATTTCAGATGGACGCGCTTCCGACTCCTGACTTCTGACTTCTGACTTCTGGCTTCTGGCTTCTGGCTTCTTTCCCACCAACCCGTGGGCCAGAAACCAGAGACCGGAAAAACAGCCGAGCAGAATCGTCACACCGGCGGGATCATGCCAGCGGTGCACGGCGGCAACCCCGTCCCGCGAGGCCACCCACACCAGCAACAACAGCCGGGCGAGGTTGAACAGCAGCGAGAAAAGAAAGCCCGCCAGCACCAGCGCCGCCCGGCGTCCGCGCGTGAGCCGCAGCCATTCGCCGAGAAATAGCGAGATCATCAGTGTCGCCTGAAACGAGCGGATGCCGCTGCACGCGTCATCAATACCCATCACCCCGGTCGCCACTTCGATGACATTGCCGTGACAGATGGCGGGGATGCCTAACCACCCGATTAATTCGGTCGTCATCCCCACATCCAAACGCGTGAGAACCTGGATGATCGGTGTTTCCAGCAGCGTCGGCCACGGCACGGCAACGAGGAAAAATAAAAGCGGAAAGCGGAAAGCGGAAACCTGAAACCTTCCCGCTCCCCGCTCCCCGCTTCCCGCTCCAAGCTCCAAGCTCAGGACGCAGAGGGTGATTCCCAACACCTCCAGCGCCATCGCCCAGCTCACCAGCCGCCAGTCGGGATTCGCCTCCTGAATCAGCCGGGTCGGTAGATAGAGAAAAGCGCACAGAGCAAAGAGAAGATAAAAGATGACTCCTGGCATCTGGCATCCGGCATCTGGCATCTGACTTCCAGCTTCTGACTCCTGACTTCTGACTCCTGTCTTCCATTTCCTAGCCATGAGAAAGAGACACAGAAATGGCACCGCCCAGCCATAGTTGTATTGCTCGTTCACCGTCCATTCGATGCGGAGCTCGTTGATCAATACAAACCACATCCAGGCCAGGGGCATGGCGCAGAGCGCCAACCGGACGACGGAGGACGGAGACCGGAAACCTGAAACCTGAAATTTGAAACCTGAATTTAAAGGCACAAAATCAAGTCTCGGTTTGCAGGCGTTTTTTTGTGTTCTTGGACATGGTGACAAAAATGGCGATCAGCTCGTCAGCTTCCCGCCATACCGGCTCGACATTGCCGGGGGCGACCCCGCAATCATCCCGCAAGAGTTCCAACCACAATTGACTTTCATCGGCTTCCTGAACGCATTGCTCGATTTTGGAAACGAACTCCGCCTCGGATCTGGCCCGGGCAGCCTCGCGGTAATTTGCGGCTACGGATGTGCCTGAACGCAAAAGCTGCCTTCCTAAAACACGAATTTCTTCCCGACTTCTGTCCAAGTCGATATAGAATCGCACTATGGCACTGGCAAACGCCTTGGTTCTTCTTCGTAAAGCTTCCTTCCGCTCATCCATAAATTTTCATTTTTCAGGTCTCAAGTCTCAGGTCTCAGGTCTCAAATCGGCCATACACCATGACACAACCAATAGCCGAGGAGTTTGGGATACTCAAAGCGCATGTATTCACGGATAGCCCGCCGATCCTTGGTATCATAGCCAAAATAGGCTGGACGCGAATAAAATTGCAGATCCGGGGCGAGATGGTGGAACGTCGCTAGTGCCCGGCGCGAATGAAACCAGGTAGTCACGATGATCACCCGCTTGGCCCCAAGCTGCCGGAGCATGGGGATGGAAAACTGCGCGTTCTCATACGTGCTGGTTGATCGATCTTCCACCAGGATGACATTTTCTGGCACGCCGGATTTTTTAAGAAGCTGTTGATTGATGAGTCCGTCGCCGCTGCCGCTCAGAATGATTTTAGGCGCCTCGCCCGCCTGGAATAATTCCGCCGCGCGTTGCGGTCGTTCAACGGCAAATCCCCCCAGCACCACCATCGCCTCCGCTTTCACCGGACCACTGTCCACCGTCAAAACCTGCTTTGGAAACAAGAAGGCCAGCAGCGCCAGCAAAACGAACAGTCCGGCCAGGCTGGCGGCGGTGATAAACCAAAGGCGTCGATTCATTCAAAAAATAGTTTAAACACTAAGCAACCAAGACACGAAGGGTGGAAACATTCACGTTCAACTCACATCGGGCGGACATTTTCGAGACACAGTCTCGCTCCCCGCTCCCAGTTCCCCGCTCTCAGGCCTCAAGTCTCACTCCCCACTCCCCGCTCCCAGCTCCCCGCTCCCAGCTCCACGCTCCCAGCTCCACGCTCTCAATTCTCGCTCTTTTACCCGCACCGCCGGGTTGCCGCGATAAATACCATAAGGCTGCAAATCCGTCGTTGCCACCGAACCGGCGGTGAGCACCGCATGACTGCCCACGCGCACCCCGGGACCGACAAATGCCGCCGCCCCGATCCACGCTCCTTGCTCCACGCTGATGGCTCCGGTGATGAGATCGAAGGCGGGTGATTTGTAATCGTGATTGCCGGTGCAGAGAAAAGCCCGTTGCGAAAGGCAGACGTGGCTGGCAATCACGATGGGCGCCAGATTCAGCAGCCAGCATTCCTCGCCGATCCAGACGTGGTCGCCCACTTCCAGCCGCCAGGGAAAATGGATGTTCACGCGAGAGCGGATGACCACGCCCTGCCCGATTTTGGCGCCAAACAATCGCAGCCAGAATCGGCGAACCGCCGAGGGCAGGGGAAACGCCGGGGCGAAAAACAGGCAGCGCACTAATATCCAGAGCGCCTCCTTGAGCCGTGAGGCGCCCCGGCCAAAACCGCCGGTCGAGAAACGCGACAAGTCAAGAGTTGGCGGTATCATAAAATAATTGGCCGACAAAACAACCGGAATAAAAAGTCATAAGTAAATGGTGGGGCGCGTGTCCCGTGAGCCAGCCTTGCCCGTTGTCCGCGGTCGGTTGTCCATAGTCATATCTTTTCTGCTTTTGCTTCACACGACACCCGGCGGCTTGGTGCCGCCCCGCAAAACCCATTCATAGACCGACTTCATATCATTGGCAATCTTCGGCCACGTAAACCGCTCGCTCACCAGCCGGCGTCCGTTGTCTCCGAAAGTGCGGAGCGCGGAAGGAGGATTGCGGAACAAAGCTTCCAGACCGCTGCTGATACTTTCGACATTTGGCTCGATGCGGATGGCTGCGTTGGCGGCGAAGCCTTCCGGTAGATTGCATTCCGGCGTCATCAACACGGGCTTGCCATAAGCCCACGCTTCCAGCACTACCATGGGCAATCCCTCACTAAACGACGGCAGGATGAACGCATCGCAGTTTGCGTAGCAGGCCGCCTTGGCGTCGTTGAATTGGGGCCCCAAAAAGACCACTGACCACTGACCACTGACCACTGACTTCTGGTTTCTGACATCTGTCCACGCAAGACCCAAATCGCTGGCGAGCGTCTTGAGTTCCGCCTCGTGGCCGCCCTGGTCCCAGCCCGCGATGGCGAGGGTCCAATCGTCCGCCAATGAGCTTGGAGCTCCCTGCTCCTTGCTTGCCACGCTCCACGCTTTTAGCAGGTTGACGAGGCCTTTCTTGGGGTGGATGCGGCTTAAGAACAACAAAACCTTGCGCTCCGGTTCAATGTGATTTGTCCATGGTGCATGACTGACTTCTGGCTTCCGCCCTCTGTCCTCTGTCCTCTGTCCTCCGGTTTCAGGTTTCAGCGTTTCAGCGTTTGGGATGACCGGCAGATCAATTCCATTCGGGATAATGGCGATGGGATTTTTCAGACCGTAGCTGCGGATGGACTGCGCCTCGGCTGCGCACAGGGCGCGAAGGCAGGCGGCGTGACGGAGTTGGGCGTTCTGGAAGAGCCAGCCGGCCACCTGTTTTTTTGAGCGCGAATTTTCCAACGCCCACGGATCCAGCATCCCGTGCGGAGCCACGATCAGCGGTTTGCCGGTGCGGCGGGACCACCGCAGCGTGGTCAGCGAGGGATATTTCCATAGCCCCGCGCCATAGGCCAAATCAGCATCGGTTTCCAATAATCCATTAAAAAGATCGGGGGCGTATCCAAATGACTTCGGGCCACGAACCGGGTGAATGGTCGGAATCAAAGGCTGCCATTTTGGCAGATCCGCTTTCGTGTGGGCATCGGGCAGGCCGACCACTTGCACCTCCACGCCGGCGACCTGCAGGTTCTGCTGCAATCGTCGTTCCGCCTCAAAAATCCCGCCATTGGCGCGGGATACCGAGTCCATGACACACAGGGTTTTCAACGGGC
>CAIOIC010000125.1 GCA_903858275.1 uncultured Verrucomicrobia subdivision 3 bacterium
GAGTTCGAATCTCACCGCCCCGACCATTTAAAATCAATGGGTTAGATGAAAATTGGCTGTTTCACCTCTTCTGCATTTCGAGAAGTTTTCTAACTTTTTTCTCACCGGTTTCTAACGCGCAAGCACATGAAATCGGTTTCAGTCGGTCTTTTTCAACATCGGAACGGCACCTTTTACACGATCAGACGGACGGGTAAAAAACAACAATGGCGCAGTCTGAACACCACGGACAAGACGGAGGCATTGCGCAAACTGGTCTTTCAGATCGACGTTTCACTGGTCCAACCTCGGCGGGATTTTCCACGGTTCGAAGACATTGCTGAACAATGGCTCGGCAGCATCAAGCACACGGACAAACCCACGACCTACGACTGGCGCAAATGGTGCGTGCATCATCTCGTGCAGCGATTAGAAAAACAGACTCTCGACGACATAACGACGGCTGATATTGAAATATCAACTTCTGCAACTTTTTGGTTTAACATCTTTGGCGAATTCTCCGGCTTCAGCTCGCCTATAAAATTCCGTCACCACATTTGTCGAAACATAAAGCTGACCGTAGATGTTGACGGTTTTGATGATGTCTCTTTTTCGCCAACGCCAACCTGTGGTATTGGTGACACCTATATCGGCAAGCCACTTGTTGAAGTTGATGAGTTTGGGTATTCAGTTCGGTGCCCTACGGTGGCAGGACCACCTGGCCAACACGAATTGATTGGCGCGGAACCGACTTTGACCAATCCGCTGCTTTTGAATAGGCTTTGTTGCGTGCCCACGAAATAGTGTTCACAAATATCCATCGCGAAGAGCCGCTTCGCAATTTTCTTAGCACGCCAAGGCTGTAGTCGGTGTGAACAACTTGGTTTGTTTTTGTGTGATTGTTCCTGGCGCATACAAACATGAACCCTGTCCACTGAATCACAGCCGCCGCAAATTTAAAGACAAGATTGAAGATGGGGATTAATCCTGCCACATTGACTGCCAACTGATGTTGCGACCTTTATTTATCATTGGCAACAAGCGTTCGGGTACATCCCAGCTTGTGCGAGTGCTGAATTTACATCCAGAAGTTTTTATCTCGCACGAATCGGATATTGCCTGGATTCTCCAACAATTTCATCACCACGAAGAATTCCGCGCCCACCCTTGGGATTCCGAGCGCGGGATGCGGTTTGCCTTGGAAACCGCTGGTCATTGCTTGCAACTTGAGCACACCCCTTGGGAGAATTTTTTGAATGTGCAGCACGCGCTCATGGAAAACGGCAGTCCGTGGCTGCCGCCGCAAAAAAAAACGGGGTTAAAATGGATTGGCGACAAGAAGCCGATGCAGCATACCGATCCGGAGCTGTTGAAGTTTCTGCTGGCGAATTTTCCGGAAGCCCGTTTTTTACATATTGTCCGCCACCCGCTAGAAGTTGTGGGCAGTTCGGACCAGTTCAACCAAACCGCCGAGGGTGATTTCTGGCAGGAGCTTTCCTCAGCGGAAAAGCTGGAACGGTGGGCGTTTCACGAGCAGCAGGTATTGCAGCTTCGGCATTCTTTTCCGGAGCGCGTCCATAGTTTGCGCTTTGAAGATTTCTGCTGCGAAACCGAAAAAGAAATGGCGCGAGTTTTCAAGTTTCTCGATTTGAAACCTGACGGCCCAATGCTGCGGGAAGCCGCCCGGCAAACCCGTCCGCTATTTCGACCCGTGCCGTCGTTGTGCGGTTCGGCCGAGACGCTGCGCATCGCGTCACTGTATGGCTACGACCTGGCTCATCCCACCGGCCAGCTACACCGGCAGCTGAAAACGTGGTATTGGCGGATTAAAAAACGTTTGCGTTAAAATGCACCCAGTTATTTTTGAAGAATTTGACCGCATCTGCCGGCCCCGGAAAATTACTGGAGCCGTGCTGGAAATCGGCGCCACCCCAGATGAATCTACGCTCCTTAATCTGCCAGCCTTGGCGAACGCCAGTAAAAAAATCGGCATCAATCAGGTGGGTAATTCGGAATTTCGGGATTTCAAAATCTTGGCCGCGAACGCCAACCACCTGACGGATTTTGCGGATCAAAGTTTTGACGCTGTGCTCTGCAATGCCGTGCTGGAACATGATCCTTATTTTTGGAAAACCTTGGCGGAAATCCAGCGAGTTGTCGCCGTTGGCGGCCTGGTGGTCATCGGCACTCCCGGCTATGCTGAATTAAACTTTGAAAAAAAACTCCGCCGCTGGCTGAAGCATTTGGCTCCGTTGTCCGGAAATCCAGATGGCTGGGCACTGCAACACGCCACGCTCACCTTGGGTGTGCATAATTTCCCAGGTGATTATTATCGTTTCAGCGAGCAAACTTTTCGTGAAGTTTTTTTTGAGGGGATGAATGAAGTCGTCATTCGTTCGGTGTTGGTGCCGCCACGCATCATCGGAGCCGGCACTCGCGGCTGATTTTCCACCGGCTTCAACGGCTGATTTCATTCAGCACCATCGCCCACCGATCCACCCAGCATGTGATGGAATAATTCGTAACGACCCTTGCCCGGCTAGCGTGTCCCATGGATCTTCGCAGGGCTTCCTGGTCCGCTAAAACCTGCAACGCCTGGCGCCAATCACCGGCATTGTCCGCCAAAAAACCGGTGATGCCATCCACGACGAGCTCGCGGTTCACGCCTATCGGAGACGCAATCACCGGCAAGCCGGCCGCCATATACTGCAAGATTTTGGCGCCGCATTTCGCAGCTTGCGCGGCGATATTCTGCAAGGGCATCAGACCAACATCAAAATGGTTGGCAATCGTGCATTCCATCGGCGGCGACCATTTCAAAAAACTCAGCGTGGCGTAACGGCTCATAAAACGCGGCGGTTCATCGGAAATGATCACCAGTTCAAAAGGCCATTCCCGGCCCGCTACCATCATCATCTCGAGCCATGGCAATAGCGTTTCATTGAGGGACATCGAGCTTCCCAGCCAGCCCACGCGCAAGCGGCCGGTCAACCGGTAATCCGTGCGCACAGCGTATTGATCAACATCAACCACGGTGGGGATAACCTCATATCGACGCGAGAAAGGTTCCAAGTTGTCGGCAATCATCCGGTTTCCACAGATGACCGCCTGGGCCCGCCGGCAGAGTTCTATCAACCGATCGCGACCGGCTCCGAGATATAAGGCATCGTCAACATCCAACACCAACGGGTTGCGCGCGTCCAGAAACGCATGCCGATGCACGGGTAATTCACGGCTGATGATAATGGGCTGTTCGGGCGGAATTTGGCCTAAAGCCTGAACGGCCCGGCGCGTCTGCCAGTTACGATGCAGACGGCGAACTCCCCGTTGCCACCAAGCCGCGGAAGGTGAAAGCGATTTGCCCATGCCTTTGGCAAAGTGGTGCATGGACAGTTGCCAGCCGTGCGTGGACAGCTGTTTTTCATAGGCGGCGATCCGCAATCGTCCAGAGGGATGATCCGCGCCTTGAGTGAAAGCCAAAACTGGTTTCATGGCATTGGTCGCAAGCCAGTTTTGACGCTCCCGTATAGTTGCTCGATTTTTTTGAACTGGTGTTCCTGGTTGAGCCGGGGAGCCAACTGACTAGCCGCCGCGCCCAGCCGTTTACGAAAATCATTACCCAACAAACTGCGCAACTTTTCCACGATTTCGATGGCGTTCCCGGGTTGGTGCAAAATAAGGCCGTTGACGCCATCGGTAACCCAATCAGCAGAACCATCGAACCGGCTGGTCACCACCGCACGGCCCGCCGCCAGTGCTTTCAAGGTCGAAAGGCTGCCGGCATCGTGATAAGTCGGATGCAGAAAAATATCGGCAGCCTGATAGTAAGCATCAATCTGCTCAACCCAACCCACCAGCCGGCAATGTTCGCCGATTTGATGGCGGTCAATATAACTTTGAAAAACGGGGCTCTTAGCTTCGCCGGTGACGACCACCAAGAATTTACTACGTTCAGCCGCGCTCAGATGCACCACGGCTTGCAACACTTTCATGACGCCCTTGAGATAAAAATTGGTAGCCGTAACAATAACCAGCAACCGCTCCCCAATGCTTAGCCGCCGGCGCAACGCTTGAATGACTTCCGCTGGCAAGCTCGGAGTTAACGGAATGCCGTTCAGCACTATGCTGGATTCCCGCCGCCCCAGCCGGGCAAAATCAACCGACACGCGCCGGGAACAGGCCACCAAGATTTGCGCCTTTCGCTGCTGATGCAATTGCAGCCGCACATCGCGCCATAAACGAATCTGGAAGAGACGGCGCAGACGCAAAGTGAGGGGATAGGACTTTAGCTGGCAAATCCAATTGTGGATGAGCGATCCCATCAACGGATGAAACACATCCGCGTGCAAAAGACAACCAGTGTCATGCACGACATCGCAAGGACGTGAGGCGACCAGATTTTGCAAGGCAACCGCGCGTTGCAAGGAATTTTTTGTGTACTGAGCTTGAGGCAACGTAAACAATGGTATCGGCTGCGGAATAGCGACTGCGGAGCGTTCGCAAACAATGCAAACTTCATGCCCGCACCCTTGCAACCAGAGCGCGTAGGCGCGCACCCATTCCGCCGCGCCCCCGGCATCGGGTTCATAAATCCCGATGGCTAGGGCAATGCGCAGACGGATAGGCGGTAAAGTCATGGTTAGTTTCGATGCTGAAGCAATTGGCCAGCGGCGGCAACTACCTCCGGCCAGGTTATCTGTTGAATGCACCACGCCGTCTCGGAACGGCTCGGCGTATAGAGGCAACGCCAGTTGCAGCCGGCACAAGGCACGGGATGAAATAATACTTTCGTTCGCAAAGCGGATTCATCCGGATAAGGAAAATATCTGGCCGGCAAACCGCTGCCGCCCACGGCCAGGGTCGGACGGTTCAGCGATACGCCCAGATGATAGACGCCACTGTCATTGCAAATGATTAATTCAGCATGAGCTATCACCGCAACCAAATCGCAGGCGGAGGTTTGGCCGCGTAAATCAATGAGTTCCGGTTCGGATTTTGGAATCTCCGAGCAACTAGCGGGAGACTGATCGTGCTGATTTCCAATTATCACGATAGCGAGTTGGTGTTGCATGGCGATTTTCCGGGCCGCACGAAGAAAATTATCGGACGACCACGAACGACGCTGATCCGAAGCATTCGCCGCGATGACGAAATATGACCGGCCAACCAGTGGCATCTGTTTGGCGGGCGGCTCGCGGTGATAGATTCGCCAGGGTTGCGCGGGCGACGAAATCCCCAGGCCAGCCAGAAATTCAGCGTTGCGCAGCAATTCGTGCATCGCCACCGGCTGCGCCGGAATCAGCTGGGTATAAATCGGGTCGCCAACCTTCCGCTCCAGCGGCAAGATGAACGGTGCGTGCCCAATGGTGCCGATTTTTTCCTTCGCTCCGGTGGCGCGCATGAGCGCGTCTTCCACGCGGGACATCCGGTTGTAAGTGGGTTGCAAAGCGATTGCGAATCGTCCGGCCAATTTCTTGAGTGTTTGGGCCCGATAGAAATATTTGCGGGTGAGCAGATGCCGGTCAATGCCTTCCACCGCATCCACATCAAAGTAGCGATGGGCAAATTCCACATGGTCAGGATGCACGAACAAGACAGCTTGCAATCCCCGCGCCCGCAAATGGGCCGCCAATTGGGTCACCGTGTGGCCAGCCAGCAACAAGTCGCCCCAGCCGTGCAAACAAAAAATTGCGCCTTCGGGTCGCGAAGTTTTCCGCCGGTTTGACAGCAGCACCAGGGTGTCGAAAATGAAAAGGAAACCAAGGCGCAGGAGGCGCACGGCAGCATCGAAATATCTTTTTATTCTACGCATCATGATGACATTGATCCGCAATCGTCTGGTTTATGTCATAGTATGGTCGCCAGCCTAGATTAAAAATTCGCGTGGGATTGCCGACGCTGCGTGCCAACTCCATTGGCAACGACGATAGTTCAAAATCAATTGCCATCTTCATCTGTTGCGCCACGGCTCGCGCAATGAATTCAACGGTTTGCCCCTGACCAGAGCAGACGTTTGCAACGGAAGGACTCGCACTGGACTCGGCCAGCATGACGATGGCGCGGGCGGCATCCCGGACATCCAGCCAATCGCGGATGCAATTTCTCTGACGCACCAGCAAAGGGCGTTCGCCTTGGCGGATGCGATTTAACAAGCTCCCCACCAATTGATGGTGGCCCTGGCCGGGGCCGATGGGATTAAATAGTCGGGCAGTGGTGATCGCCAGACCTCGCGCGGCAAATTGGCTGGCCAATTCAAACTGTCGGCATTTGGCGCGGCCGTATTCGGAAAGCGGCTGCAGCGAATCCGTTTCGGGCGAGCCAAGAGACGCTTCCGAATGACCGTATTCTGCCGCCGAACCCAGCAGAACGACGCGGCAGGCGGGAACTTCCATCACCACCGCTTCCAAAATCGCAAGCGTGCTGCGCGAATAAAAATCTAACAGATCCACCGGCGTTGCCGGCGCCGGGCCGCAGGCATTTAGTAAAATCGTCGGCTGAAATTTTCGGAGCAGTTCACGCAGGCCGTTGCGATCCAAAACGTCAATTTCCGGCGCAGTCGAACGGCTAATGCCAACCACCGTGCGATTTTGCGTTTTCAATGTCGCGACAGTATGGCTACCAATAAAGCCGGTGGCTCCCAACACCAGCCAGCGAGCCGAGGGCGTTGTCGTTGGAGATGATGGGCAAACGGCCGGCATGTTCATCCCGGATTTGCCGGCGATTGGGGCGGCTCATCGCCGAGGCGGAACAGGTTCTGGTTCTTTTCAAATACTTCTTGCGCCTCCGCATAATCTTCCCGACGACCGATGTCCAGCCAGAGGACGTCTGATTCAAAACACACAACTTTCTGCTGGTTGGCAATCAACTTCAAAACCAGTTCCGGAAAATCAAAGTGTTGCCCCGCAGGAATGTGTTCCAAGGCTCGCCGGTCATAAACATAGATGCCCATACTGACCGGGTAGACGTAGCGGGGTTTCTCAATGTAATCAACCACTTCGTTATCGCGCAGGCGCAGCACTCCCAGATCAATATTGACGGCTTTTTGGTGGCCGGCAATCGTCAGGCAAGCGCCACTGGCGTGGTGATAATTGATGAGCGCTTGGTAGTCGATGGTGGTCAAAACATCGCCGTTCATCACCAGAAAAGTTTCCGGTAGATCGGTGACCGATTTGAGCGAGCCAGCCGTCCCGGTGGGTTGTTCTTCATCGACATACTGGATCTCAATCCGGCGGCTCAAATTTTTTTGCGCGGCAAAATAGGCGCGAATCAATTCGCCGAGGTGACCGAGCGTGAGCGTGACGCTGGTAAAACCGCTCGTTATCAACTGGCGAATAATCACTTCCAAAATGGGAATATTGCCAATGGGCACCAGCGGTTTTGGCAAAACCGCCGTGTATGGCGCCAACCGTGTGCCTCGGCCGCCAGCTAAAATTACGGCCTTCATTGAGCGTATTCCTCCGGGTGAAAACTTTCCGGATGCTGACGCACCCATTCTATCGTCTGGCTTAAACCATCCGGCAATGAAACAATGGGCTGCCAGTCCAAAAGTTTTTTTGCCTTGCGATTATCGCTGACCAATTGCTGCACTTCGCTGGCGGCAGGACGAATCCGCTGAGGATCGGTGATGATGGTTCGGGAAACTCCGAGCAAGTCAAAAACGGTTTGTGCTAGTTGACGGATGCTCACAGCCTCGCCGGTTCCCAAGTTGATGGTTTGTCCATCAATTCCCCCGGCTTGGGCGGCGCGTAAAAATCCCGCGACTGTGTCTGAAACAAAAGTTAAGTCGCGAATCGTATCCAGCGAACCGAGGCGCACGGCGTTTCCCTGAAGCGCCTGCGCGATGATACTGGGAATCACGGCGCGGGCGGATTGTCGCGGGCCATAAGTGTTGAAGGGCCGCACGGTGACGGCCGGCAGACTGAAGGAGCACACATAACTTTCAATCACCTTATCCGCGCCGATTTTTGAAGCGGAATAGGGCGATTGACCTTGCAAGGGATGCTCTTCATCCAAAGGTGTATAGCGAGCGGAACCGTAAACCTCACTGGTCGAAGTGTGGATAAAGCGTGACACCCCCGCCTGGCGGGCGGCTTCGGCCAGATTGAGCGTGCCCGCCACATTGGTCTGCACATATGAGGCCTGAGCCTGATAGGAATAGGGAATTGCAATCAATGCCGCCAAATGGAAGATGACTTCCGAACCTTCGACTGCCTCACGCACCAAAAACGGATCCGTAATATCGCCCAACAACACCTTAAGATTGGTTGGCGGCTGGCGGTGGAGCGGTTCGAGCCAGCCCCAGTCATTGCGACTGTTATAATGAATAAGCGCAGTAACATGCCAATTGTTTTTTATCAGCGCCTCCGCAAGGTGGCTGGCAATAAAACCACCGGCACCCGTTAAAAATGCTTTTTTTGCCATGTTTAAGAATAATTAGCCCAACAATTAGATAATGGTAATGAATCAATTTTCTTTGGAAAGCTTCCGGAGAAAAGTTTATTTAAGGAAATTTCTCGAGGCGGACGGTGATGGGTGTCTGGAACTGATATACTCTCATTGAGATAATCGCCACCGCGCGAAATCATTCAGGGTAGCCAGACAATCAGTCACACTTCGCGTGGCGGAATCAATTTGCAAATCAATTTTCAATGGTGCTTCAAAACTAGAGTCAACGCCCGTCATCAGTGCCACGCGACCGGTGGCCGCGCCGGCGTAGAGACCTTTCACATCGCGGCGACGGCAGACATCAAGCGGTGCGGCGATATGAACCAGCGACAAGAAAGACTCGTTAACAATTTGCCGAAGCATCTGACGGTGCCGCTCACGCGGAGTGATAAATGCAGCAATCACAATCAAGCCACTTTCGACGCCGAGCCGCGCAACTTCTCCGGCCCGCCGCACTTTTCAACCGCCGTTTACAAGTTAAGCTGATGTGAATTCGTTGGAATAGGTTTAAAGCACATCAAAACATATCAGCAAAGAGCAATCTATTTGGAATTCCTAAATTTACCTCATCAGTTTTTTGGACCTTTTCACCAAGAATAATGTAATGTCAGGTTCTAAGCTGAGACCTCCGTCCATGGTAGGTTACTAGTTCCCTGGGCGCGGTTTTCGTTTCTGCTTTTTTGCGTCGATTCGCGCCAAATTTCAGGTTCCCGCCTTCAAAGCGTCAGCTTTTGGCAAGGGTGCCTTTGGGGAATAAGTCGGTTTTGTATACTTAACAAACGCTTGGGACAAATGTTCAAAGGTAGTGCCCCCGCTTGCACTACTGAAAATGAAGCGCAAACCACCACCGCCCGCTTCCAAAAATGTCAAAAAAAACGGCTGCAAAATCACCCCGCTGAAAACGGTAATTTCAACCGCACAAACATTGGGGTTTTCTAACAATCTGAGTTTGTTAAGTATACAAGCCCGAATAAGTTGTCCCCACAACTGGTGACACACTGAAAAACCGACGCATTACATGCTTTCCTCGTTGGGGTTTTGTGTCCCGACCGAAAACATTGTGTTGTTGATAGAGCCCGGATTAGTGTCCGGACTCTTTGCTTTTATCGAAAAGCCAATTGTCGGGCATTTCCAGCGGTTTTTCAAGGTTTTTTTATCTACTTTCGGCAACTTGGAGCAACCCAAACCCTGCTCAAAACCAGTTCATATCCTAGTTTTACTGGCAGTTCTACTGGCATTCGAAACACGTTAAAAATGCCGGTTGCCCGGACCGGACGAAAATCCGGAGGGTCATTTTCGGATGAGCGGCCTGAGCCGGATTGGGCTACAGGAAATAGGCCAACGTGGATCAGAATTTGTATTTCGCGCTGAGGGAAATCGTCTGGTGGCTGAATTCGCGATATTCCGGGTAGGAGTTGGCCGGCAAGTTGGGTTCCAGATTACGACCGAGGTCGCAAACATATGCCAGACTGGTGGTGAAATGCTGGGTGAATGCATAGCTCACGCCGGCGGAAAGGTTATAGAACGCGTCATCCCGGCGGCTGAGATTGTGGCTTAACGTGGCCGAACCGACGGTGTAGTCGCCTTCCAAAAATTTTCCGCCCAGGTCTATCCCTAGGTTTCTGGTGGCATTCCAGTGATAGGTCAGCGCATAGGTGCTGTCAAAATACGGGATTCTTCCGCCGCTTGAAACCCACTGCCACTGCCTGTAGTTAAACGTCAAGGTTTGGCTGGGTGTGAGGGTCGCGGTCAGCACGGCTTCGGCATAATAAGTAGTGGGATTATAATCGTCTACGGGCGCGGCAGAATTATAAGTGCGGAAATCCGGTCCGCCAGCCAGCTTAATATCCAGCCATTTCCAAGGCTGGCCCTCCAGTCCGAGCAGAAGGCGCTGATAGTCACTGGATGATTGCATGGGCAGACCGTTGACCGTGTAGCTATAAACATTGGTGGGGAGCGACTGTTGGTATTGATGGCCGTAACGGTAGCCCAAGGTAACTGCCAGCACAGAAGTCACTTTGCAGCCGAAGTCCACACCGCCATTAACATCCGAGCGATCCACATAATTTTGATAACCAGTGTAAGGACCCGAAGTGTTGGGGTGCCAGTCGGTCATCAAATCGTAATATTTCAAAGCCGCCGCCGGTCGAATGAATATTTTATTAAGGTCATACTGCAAAGAGACGGCGGCTTGGTCCTGAATATGTTTCCGGCGTTCGCGCACAATGGACGGAACATAGGCGTTGAGGCAGCGATCTCCTTGATCCACCGACGAACCCAAACCGTAAGTCGGCGCAGTGCTGGTGCCATCGGTGAAATTAAAATCATTGGCCAGCAAGAAGGTAAAGTCGCCAGTCTGGCCCTTGATTCGACTGGCGATTTTGTGAGCATTATGGTTTTCCGACGGCATTTCATGAAAAAATACAAAATCAGGCGCATAGACGAGGGATAAAGTTTGAAAAGTTTTCCCCCCGCCGAGCCGAGGTGCAAAATTCAAACCGACCGTGGGTGAAATGGTTGTTATCCATGAATCCTGCGGACGCATGGCAATGGGATTTAATGGTGTGGTTTTGCCAGCCACCAACAGGACATTGTCGTCATATGTTTCCTTGACGCCGACGGAAAACTCGGTCAGCCAGTCCGGCATTTTGGATTTGTCGGCCGTCGTCGGCATGGTCGGCTGGCCGGCGATTGACTTGATGCCGCACGCAATCATCATCGCACACCAAATGGCGCGATTCAAAAATGGGAACGTGAGTTGCATGTCATTCTTAGGCCGCATTAATAAATGTGTGATTCCACGCGATACAACCAGGGACAAGGCGGCAATGGCTGGCAACCAACCCATTTCGGGAGAGCAACCACCGAAGCCCGCCACCATCCAAGGCCCGCCTTGATAATCAGCAGATTACTCAGAGCTTAAGTGGTTATCTTGGCCGCTCTTGTTAAGAAGTCACCGTATATTGGCCTTTTGTCTTAATCATACTATCGAAATAAAATCACAAGCTGCCACCATGAATGTTTGATTCAGAAAGTTTCCTTGATGACGGACCCATCGAAATTTGAAGGCCGACGGCAAGTTGAATGGGATATTTTTCCAAACTATAGCAGATCACAACAACATTGACTCATCGGTTGGTAGGGAGGTACGGCTGCGCCGCCGGGTTGGCTGACCAGCAGATCAGCCCTACCAGTTGGGCGTTTGTGCCAATGTTGATTAAAACTGCTATAAACACCGTTTGCCATTATCCGGAAACAGCGCCGTCGTATTCGGGAAAATCACCGATGGAAGATGGGCGATTTATTGTTCTTGGTGTCGATTTGCTACAGTTAATCCTTCAAGAATTTCTCCTGCCATTTCTTCGAGAGCCGGTGTCCAAGGTCAATGCATGGCGTCTCAATCCACCGGTAGCTCAAAACCGACAAGGTCACCGTTGCGCCGACGCTTCCAATGATAGACAGCGGCAGCAGCCAGATTGCGCTCTCAATTCCCAGGGAGTTCAACGCGTGGATCCAAGGCGGCAGCAAGCAAAAGATGACAATGAGCTGAAGCAGATAGACCGAATACGAAATTTTTCCAAGGAAAATGAAGGGCCGCAGCTTGAGTGCAGCCTGAATGCGGCGGCTAGACATGCTCGCCAGCAGAATCAGCGCGCAACCCGCGCCTGTGCCCAGCCAGTAGTATTTTACACCTGCTTGATGCCCCAGCATGTCCTGACCGGCGTGACGCGTTCCATAAAGCACCAAACCTGCAACCAACAACCCAGCCTTGACTAAAAATGGCTTAGGATGCAGCCATTGCAGCACGCTCCCCGATGTGCCCGCCAGCAGCACGCCTAGGATAAAGGTGGCGTAGTAATGTCCCGTAGGCAATAAGGCCATCAACGGCACCGAAACCGCCAGCAGGCTCCAAGGTGTCATATGGCGCGATAGGAAAATGAACAACGGCAACAGCACCGACGCCTTGAGTTCTACGCCCAAACTCCAATCCTGAATCAACAGTTGATAGCCCGCATCATGCTCCCGAAAAAGGCACTGGCGCATGGCGTTCATCGCCGTGAGCGGATGATGCCAAAAACTGGCATACCATTCGTTGGTCGGGGGAATCGTCGGCCATGAAGTAAAAAGGGTCGCTTGCGCCAGTCCGCTCAACCCGAATATGACAAACCACGGTAGCCAGATACGGGTAAAACGGCGGAGATAAAACGTTGGCAGATACATCCGGCGCGGCGGCGGCCCTTCGGCGGAGATGAAATAAGGTCGTGCCAGCACAAAGCCGCTCAACACAAAAAACATGGCCACGGCCGCCTTGCCGTCTATCGCCATGTTGATGAATGGCCAGTTTAAAATTCGCCCCACGGCAGCCGGCCATGTGAAAATAAGGCTGTGCGACAACAGCACAGCCAGAGCCGCCAGCCCGCGGATACTGTCGAGATAATCAATGCGCTGAGGCTGGCTATACATTCAACTTTTATTGAGAATTTCCCGATAAATATCCAGATGGCGCCGGGCAACCTCGGCTGGCTGATAACGTTGACAAAATTCCAGCGGTGGCTGGGCCGGTCTGGGTTGCTTGAATTGCTCAGTCACGAGCCAGTGGCGCACGCTGTTTTTCATTTCATCCCAGCTGTCCAGGCCAAAGATTTCCACCTGTTTGACGCCTTTGGCGATGTCCCGGATGGCGCCCACATCTGAGGCGAACAAATACAAACCGCGGGCAATGGCTTCGGCAAAGGTGAGGCCGAAAGACTCTTCATTGGAAAAATGAATCATGGCGGCAGCCTGGTCAAATTGCCGGCAAAAGGAAGCGTCATCCAGTTTTTGGATGTGCTTAAAACCACCATATTTGCGGTTTGCCTGCCCCAGCATGTTGGTGAAAGTTGTGGCATAAGTGCTGCCCGGGCTGACGCCAATAAACAAAGTATCAAAACCAAACCCTTCTTCCCGCAGGGATTCCAATATTGCCAGCACTTGCTGCTGGCGTTTTCTTTCACTAATGACGCCCACGTTGATCAGCAGCGGTCTGTCGTTGGCGGGCGCCTCGGATTTGGGAAAATCAAAAAACATGCCTTGAACCGCGTTGGGGACTATCCATGTCGGGACATGGTGTTTTTTGACCAGATCCCGCACGTAATCAGAAATACAAATAACCCCCGCGGTTCGCGGCAGTGTGAATTCCTCCAGCCGCGCAGCCAGCCAGAGGAAACTGCCCACGCGGGCCCGGCAAATTTTAGACACCGCCCCCATGTGGCCATGAATGGTCACGATATTGGGGAAACCGGATAAAACCGCACTGATGCTGCTATCCAGTTCCGTGCCCTGGCCGTGAACGATGTCCGGCTGGATGTCGCGGAGTTTCTTTCGGGTGGCGCGGATGCAGCCCTGATACAGGGTGCTCATCCAGCCGAGTTTGGGTACGACGAGGCTGTGAAAAAAAATGTTTGGCGCAATTTTTTCCGGCGACTTCACCGGCCGGCGGATACAGGAGACGACATGAACCTCCACCTCGGGCAGCTGGGCGAAGCCCTGTAGCAAAGCTTCGGGCGCGGTGCCAAACCAAGGCTCAACCTTGTTGTATTGCTTGAATGGTTGACGGTTATCGGTCGTCAGTAATGCAACTTTCATCACTTAAGCCTCTGGAAAACGCGATTGTGGCCGACCTGCAGGATTTCTTGAAACGTGGAGCGGTCAATTTCGTTGGCGATGCGGGAAGGACCGGAGATGCCGGTACTGGCAAAATGAGGCGCTTGGTAACCGGTGTCCAAACCTGCATCATCAATGACAACCAGCCCGCCAACTTTCACTGCGGGCGCACAATTTTCCCAATCCGCCTTGACGGTGGGATATTCGTGGTCGCCGTCAATATAGATGCAATCCCACGGTTGCGATTGGATGAATTCAATCGCGTGCGCATCAGTCGAAAACGCCTTCAGCAACTTCGGATGAGGCAGATGGAACGCGTTAAAATTTTTTATGGTGTCGGCCTGATGATCCACGGCCGCATCATGGAACGGGGATGAGTCGCCCGACGGCTGAAACGGCGCGATGCCGGCAACCGTGCCCGCAATGCCAAACCATTTTTGATTCAAAGCCGCCAGGCTGGTGGTTTGTCCGCGCCAGACGCCGATTTCCAGAAATCTGGCCGGCTTGAATTCCCGAAACAACAGGAACCACATGGTATGGAAAGCATCTTCGCCAAAGCCGCGACGCTCCACGGAGAAATATTTTCGATGTTCTTTGAATTGCGATGGCAGGTTGAAATGAAAATACCGGTAACATTCACAATAGAATGAATTGGTTTCCTGAAAACTTTTCTGCCAGTCCACGCGGGTGATTTCCGCCGGCGCCCCCTTTTTTAACAAGGCTTTTTGTTCCAACCAACCCTGCATCCGGTGCATCCGAATTTTCAAAAAACTGGTTAATGACATAAAGAGGGGCGTTAAAATACGTTTCCGACTCTGCTTGAATTGGGTTACTGAATCAAGTCTCTAGTTGGTTTAAGCAAGGCTGCCAGGGGCAAGCTACGCGACATTCATTTGGGGCGGGAAAATTGTTGTTGCATATAACGCTGCGCTTGCGGACTTAACAAAACTCCGTCAATCCGCCGCCAGTCTTTCGGTGGCCGCCGGCCGCACAGTAATCCAGCCAGCCAGCCGCGCGCGCTCGCCAGATTTTTTTGGTAACGGAACCCGGCATGCCGCCAGCGCCAGCGCGATGACAGCCACACCGATGGCGGACAGAGGGCGACCAGCGTCCGCCGCCAGAAATAAGGCCCATACAATCGCGCTTCCGCTGCCCCGTAACCGTAACCGCGCAGCATCTTGAAATAGCCCGCCGCCGTGTCCCGCATGGGCCAGCTTACGGCGGCACGCGGGTTGTAAAAAAACCGCTTGCCGACCTTGTGCAGCTCAAAATTGAACAACGCATCTTCACCGGTCAGCGTGAGCCATTCGGGATAGCCGCCCACATCCGCCCACGCCTGTCGGCGGAAGGCGAGGTTGCGTGAGGAGGGATCAATTTCCTCCGGCGTGCGTGGCGTGACTGCTTGTCCTTCAAATTGCTCTAGAAATTTTTGGAATTCATTCTCAAAGCGGTTTATCGAGCATCCGCCCACCACGTCAATCAGAGGATCTTCGAGCAAAGGCCGGGTGATTTCACTAAACCAGTCCGGCTCCAAAAAACTGCCCGCATCGGTGCAGGCGATAATTGAGGCATCTGTCATGGCGATAGCCAGATTGCGCCCAGTAGCGATGTTGCAGCGCTGCTGCTTCAGTCGCACAGGCAGGGCAGAGTGCCGGGCGAGTTCCTGTAATTTTTCCCACGTCCCGTCTGTCGAGTCACCGTCCACAATGGCAATTTCATCCGGTAAAACGTCCTGCCGCTGGAGACCGTCCCACCAACGTGAGACGTTATCCACCTCGTTGAACAGGGTGGCAATGAGGGCGCGGTTCATTGGCTGGCAAGCTTAGCGATGTTTTCCAA
>CAIOIC010000126.1 GCA_903858275.1 uncultured Verrucomicrobia subdivision 3 bacterium
ATTTTAGCTCTTCGCAAAACTTCTTTCAAAAACCGTTACATGTTTGTTATTTTTAGCCGGTTGCGCGGTTAGCTCAGTGGTAGAGCATTACCTTGACACGGTAGGGGTCGGAGGTTCGAAACCTCCACCGCGCACCATCTTTTTATTGGGTTTTTGAGGAATTTGCTGGTTCTCCTGACAGATTCATGACAGGCAAGGCATGGTCAAAGAACCAAATTCCCCGTCGCCGGCAAACGGTTATCCCGCTGACCACCTTTTCCACTATCACATTGCCAGAGGTGACGCTCAGGCATAAGGTTTTGCAATTACTCCATGCAAAAACTCATCAACAAACGCGCCTTGGTCACCGGCGGCGGCCAGGGAATCGGCCGGGCCATCGTGGATGAACTGCTCCGGCAGGGCTGTCACGTCGCCATTCATTACCACAAAAACGCCCAAGGGGCCGAGGAAGCCAAACGGCTGGCACCGCCCGGCGCCAAAGTTGGCTGCTTTCAAGCTGACCTGACGCAAGAATCAGCCGCCCGCCAAATGGTGAATCAGGCCGTGGCGTTTCTGGGCGGACTGGACATCCTGATCAACAACTCCGGGGATTTGGTCGGTCGCCGGTCGCTTGAACAAGTGGACATGGCTTTCTGGCAACAGGTGATTGACGTCAACCTGACGACGATGATGCTGGTGACCCGCGAAGCGATTCCGCATCTGGTCAAATCCGGTCAAAGCAGCATCGTCAATCTGGCCTCGCTGGCGGGCCGCATGGGCGGACACTCCGGATCCCTGATTTATGCTTCCACCAAAGGGGCCATTTTGACCTGGACCAGATCGCTGGCACAAGAATTTGGCGGGCGCGGGGTTCGCGTCAACGCCGTCGCGCCGGGCTTGATCTTGGGAACCTCTTTTCACAACACCCACACCACAGCCGAATCGGCGGCGGCGACCGTGGCCAGAATTCCGCTCCGCCAGGCCGGTTCAGCCGCGGATGTCGCCCGGGCGGTGGCTTTCCTCGCATCGGAGTATGACGGGTTCATCACCGGGGCAACGCTGGACATCAACGGCGGCGTTTACGCGTGCTGACCGAAAAATAACGAAAATAATTTCAGTTCAAATTAACAACGCAAAAATTATGGGTGCTCTAAATCGCCGAAAATTCCTCCAATCAACCGGCTTCATGCTGGCCGGGGCACAGCTTCCGTTCGGAGAACTGCCAACGCTGGCCGCAGCATTGGGCGAGCCGTCTCAAGCTACTTCAAACGCGTCGGTGTGGGATTGGATTCACAACAACCGCACCCTCATCGCCGAGGCCTACAATCCGCCGTTCTATCCCGCGCTGGACTATGATCCGGAAAAAGCCGTGCGCATCGCGAAGGATCTCAATGCCGATTCGATGCGCTATCCCACCGCCTCGTATTATGCCTACTTCCCGAGCAAGTCGGGCTATCCGGTGCATCCGGAATTGAAAGGCGACCCGATGCGCGAGACGCTCGACTTGCTGCGCAAGGCCGACATGAAGGCCACCGCCTATATTCCGTTCAATCATCCGTTCATGGAGGCCACGTCGAAAGATCCGCGCTATGCCGACTGGACCAAGAAGTTTGCCAATGGCAAGCCCATGACGACCCCGCACTACGGCTACATGGATTATTTCGAGGGCTGCCTGAACTCGCCGGTGCGCGAAGTCATCAAGACTTTGGTCAAAGAAGTCGTCACCGAGTATCCCTTCGATGTGATCTATTTCGACGGCCCGTACCAAGGGATGAAAAACGACAAAAACTACTGCCATTGTCCCTACTGCGAAGGCGCCTACAAAAAGAAGTTCAGCCGGCCGGTGCCGAATCAGGACGAAGGAGTCAGTCTGGAAGAAAAAATCCAATACCAGGATTGGATGCAGAATGACGTGGCGCTGGGCTTCTTTTCGGAAATCAGGGAATTCATCCGCCAGGCGCGCAATGTGCCGGTGCTGTTCAACAACACCGCCCTGCTAACTCCGCGACAGTGGCGCAACCGCGCGATTCCGCTGGCGGACGGCTTCATGTTTGAGGCGGCGGAGACGCCCGAGGACAAGCTTTTCAACATGCAACTCGGCCAGTCCACGGGAAAAGTCATCTGGACCTATGTCGGACACCACACCCAATACAACCGCGAACACATCAAAGACTCCGGCGTGCGCGGCTGGTTCAGTTATCCCGTCGAGAGCGAGGAACTGCTGCTCGACGGCGCAACGGCCATCGCTTCGGGCGTAGGCATCGTTTACTGGAGCCTTTCCCGATTTTTCTATCAACCGGAAAAACCGCAAGCCTATGACAGCGGCCGCTTCGTCAGGGAGATTTTCGACTTCCAACAAAAGCACGACGCCCTTTTGCGCAGCCTCCGCAGCCGGCCGCAGGCAGGGATCATGGTCGGAGCCCAGACGATTGATTGGTTCGCCGGCAGCAAATTCATCTCAAAGGGCTTTGAGAATGGCTTCCACGGCGCCTATGAAGTTTTGAAAGCCAACGGCTTTGAATCCGAGCCGTTCCTGGACTGGCAGATGACGCCGGAACGGCTGGCCCGCTATGAAATGGTCTATGCGCCGTCCGCCGTGTGCCTGAGCGATGCCCAGTGCGCGATGCTGACGGATTATGTGCGCAAGGGCGGAAAACTGGTGGCGACCCACATGACCTCGATGGCGGATGAATTTGGCCGCCTGCGAAAAAATTTCGGGCTGGCGGAGCTGCTGGGCATCGAAGCGGCCGGCACCGAGCCCTACGAAATGTCCGACCTTTTTCTCAAGCTGAACAGCGGTGAAATCATTCCGCAGGACTCGCAGATTTTCCCCTTCCGCGCCCACGGCAGCCGGGTGCTGGCCGAGACGATTGACCGCGGCCGCCGCGCCAAGCTCGGGCCGGCCATGGTCGAACGAAAGGAAGGCAAAGGCAGCGTGCTCTATATCGGCTCCAACCTGGAGGCGGTCTATGTCGAGACACGGATGAAGCGGTTGCGCGCTTTATTCGGCGAACTGGTGACTCCCTGGCTGGCACCGCGACGCTCCTATGAAATTGAATATCGTTCCGGCGTCATGCCGCATTTCATGGCCTCGCCGGAGGCGCTGGTGCTGCATTTGCTCGCGAACACCGGCAACAAGACCAAACACATGAAAATCCGCGAAGAATTTCTGCCGGTAGCCGATGTGAAGGTCCGCATCCGCATCCCCGATGGGAAAACAGTGCGGGATATCTCGCTGCTGCGCTCGGGCCAGACCCTGTCCGTGAAGCCGCACAATGGCTGGATCGCGGTGACGGTGCCCCGGGTGTTCATCCATGAAGCCGTGAAAGTGGAACTGAAGTGAATCCGTCTTCATTCCGCTGGGTGATGATCGGCTTCGCCTTTCTGGCGACGGTCATCAACTATCTGGATCGCCAGGTTCTTTCCGTGGTCGTCACGGCGCCGGATTTCAAGGCAATGGTTCCGCTGACGCAGGAAGCTTACGGCTACATCACCGCGTCGTTCATGCTGGCCTATGCGGTTTCAAACGGTCTTTCGGGCGTATTCATTGACCGGGTCGGCACGCGGCTGGGCTATGCCTGCTGCATGGTCTGGTGGTCGGTTGCGGGAATGCTGCATGTCTTTGCGCGCGGCCCGTTTTCACTGGGATGCTTTCGCTTTCTGCTGGGGGCCGGCGAAGCGGGGAACTGGCCCGCCGCAACAAAACTGGTCACCGAATGGTTTCCGCCCAAAGATCGCGCCCTGGCCTCCGGTATTTTCAACAGCGGCTCCTCCATCGGCTCCGTGATCTCCCCGCTGATCATCGTCTGGGTGGTGGCGACATGGGGCTGGAAAAGCGCTTTCCTGGCGATGGGAGCCCTGGGTTTGATCTGGGTGATCGCATGGTGGCTGGTTTATTTTGTGCCGGAATCAGTGGCGGCCGAGGTGAAGGAACCGCCGGTGAGTGCGGGCAGACTTATCCGCACCCGATTTGTAATCTGGTTCACCGTCTCCAAGGTTTTCATGGATCCGGTCTGGTATTTTTTTGTGTTCTGGTTTCCGAAATATCTGAGTGAAGTGCATCATTTCAGCTTGAAGGAAATCGGCTGGAAAGGCTGGATCCCCTATTTCTCGGCCGCCATCGGCAACCTCGCCGGCGGGGCGCTGACGGGCTGGCTGATCCGGCGCGGCACCCCGGTGCCCACCGCCCGCAAAGTCAGCGTCTCGGTGTTTGCATTGCTCATGCTGGCCACGATTCCAGCCATCCTGACGACCCATGCATGGCTGGCGATTGCGCTCATCTCGCTCACCACCTTCGGCTACACAGGATATCTGGCCAATACGATGGCCTTCCCAGCGGACGTGTTCCCCAAAAACACCGTCGCCTCCATTTACGGACTGGCCAGCATGGGATCGGGTTTTGGCGGCATGTTGTTCATGGGCCTATCGGGCTGGCTGATTGGCCACTATGGTTACACGCCGGTTTTCATCGGTTACGGCATCCTGCCGGTGATCGCGCTGGCGATTGTCATTTTTTTAATGGGGCCACTGCGGCCCCACCCGAATTTCCTCACCCAGAATAGTAAAACAGACATCGTCACCTGACGGGCGGTTTACTTAAGCTGTTCCAAGGTCACGAAGACCACCGAGTGGGCGGGGATGGTGCAAGTCAGATCATCACCTTCGCGAACGACGGGGAAATTTCCAACCGCATCTTCTTTTCGTTCGAGCAACGGTGAAGCGTCAAGACTGCTTCCGGTCAACAGAATCCCGCGAACGCGACCCGCCGCAAAATTTCGCAGGTGGACGCGACACGGCACCGCTTGCGTCCATGAGGCATTGGCGATGACCAGATAGAGTTCGCGCCCGTCCTTGCTCAAGGTGGCCAGCGTCGGCGTCAGCGGACCGGTGTACTGCGCCCGGTCGGCGGCGAGTTTCGGCTGATAAAAAGGCGCGGTGCCGTCGGTGGCCAGCGCCCATTCGCCGACGTGGCGGTTGAAGTAGTAGTAGAGCCAGTAGAGCATGAACCGTTTTTCCGGCGCCTCCTGGGCGAGAATACCAAAGCCGGGCGCATTGAGCCGGTTGAGCATCTGCCAACTGCTCGCGCCGCGCAGAATGTCCTCGCGGGCGTAGTAAATCAACCGCACGGCGCGGTGCAGCGTGCCGATGATATTCGCGTTGCGCGGCTCATGATCGGCCTCCCTGCCGTCGGGCGTGCGGCAGATCATGCCCCACTCGGTGTCGAATTGATAAACGTCGCGGCCGGGGTTATAGGCGCGCATCAGCGCCTGGAAGCGCAGCGCGCGATCCAGCATCCGGTAGTTTTCGGTGAGCGCGATTTCTTCGAATGAAAGCTGGTGCAGGTTCGCACCACAGTAATAGTGCGGCGCAACAAAATCATATTCCCCGGCGAGTTGCTTCAGCAAGTAGTTGCCCCATTTCACGTTGGTCGGATGGATGTCCAGACCGAGCTGCGCCCGGGGATCCACGGCGCGGATGGCCTGCGCCACCGCCCGGAAATGTTCAATAAAAACTTCCGCAGTCGGGAATGCCCGGCCTTCACCCCACTGGGAAGAATACGGTTCGTTGGCAATCTCCCAACGGTGAAACCGATAGCCTCGCTGCAATGAGTAGGCGACACCGCGAGCCCAAACTTCCGGCAGCAATTTAGTATTGGCACCCTGTTGTTCAAATTCCACCACACAATTTTCCTCCGCCACCCCGACGCGGCGACACATCTCCGCCACCTTATCGATGGCTTTTTCAATACCAAACGGCTCATCGCCCACGGCATAAAAGCGCGTCATCGGTAAATTCATATCGCGAATGGCCGTTTCCAACTGCGGCGCAAGCGTATAATCACCATTCTTATCATAGGGTTGCCCGGTCCAGCCGCACACCCGATGAAAAGACACACCGCCGACCGTTTGGGTCGCCCGGCGCAAACGATTGGTCGGATCCACGGTGAATTCCAGCCGGTCGCCGGATTGAAGCCGGTGCGAGAGCGCCGCGTGCGCCACCGTTTCATCGTTGATCAAACGCACGGATTGCAGATCAGGCTGCTCCGTGACGCGCACATCATCAATCCACAGGGTCTGCTCCTCCTTAGAACTGGTGGTGGCCAAAAAGGAAAACAGCAGGAACCGGCATTGATCCACGAACAGGTCAAGCCCCTCGCGCACCGTGTAGGTAAACTCCTGCCACTCCCGGCCAACGGTAAACGAAAACAACCCCGGCGACGGCGCCTCCATGAATGGTTTTAGCGTCCGATAAGCACCCCAACGGAACTGCGCCTTGCCCGGATGCTCCGCCCGCGCCCAGAAGGTCACGGTGAGCGACGTCGCTGGGTGCGACTGAATCGCACGGTCGGGTGACAAGGAAATATAGCCGCCGGTATTGGCCGGGTGGTAGATGCGAAAGCTCGCCCGACCATGGCGGGCATTCGTGGAGTCGAGCGTGTAGTTGGCCGGCTTCTTAAATTGCTCAGCCCCCCACATGGACCAGCCGGGCGGCAGAGCCGGCGATGAAGCTTTCTCAAAATCATCCTGAAACAACACCTTCATTTCACCACAAAAACCAGCGGTTGCCGCCAGCACAATAATCAAGAAGAAGCGTCGTTTCATAGTTTGTCTTAGAGTTCATGCGACTTTCTACATACCCCGGTTTTTTGCAAGTGTTTTAACGAAACAGCGAAGTCTATCGCGCCGATTCGATGCCTTCACCGCGCGCCAGCTTCATTGATAGATCATTTCCGCCGGAAATTTATTCTGGCTGCAAATCAATTCCTATGTATTTTAAGGAACCTTTTTTATGCAACCTACTGGCGATATTGCACTCATCGGTCTGGCCGTCATGGGCCAGAATCTCATCCTCAACATGAACGACCACGGCTTCACCGTCGTGGCCTACAACCGCACCACCGACAAGGTGGACGCGTTCCTCGCGAATGAAGCGAAGGGCACCAAGGTGCTCGGCGCGCATTCCATCGCGGAGATGGTTTCCAAGCTCAAGAAGCCGCGCCGCGTGATGATGCTGGTCAAAGCCGGCAAGCCGGTGGACGAATTCATCGAGCAGCTCCTCCCCGTGCTCGAACCCGGCGACATCATCATTGACGGCGGCAACTCGCTGTTCGACGACACCAACCGCCGCCAGAAATACGTCGAGAGCAAAGGCCTCCTCTACATCGGCACCGGCGTTTCCGGCGGTGAAGAGGGCGCGCGCAAAGGTCCGAGCATCATGCCCGGCGGTTCGCCCGCCGCATGGCCGTTCGTGAAAGATATTTTCCAAGCCGTCTCCGCCAAGGTGGAAGGCAATGTGCCGTGCTGCGACTGGGTCGGCGAAGCCGGCGCCGGTCATTACGTCAAGATGGTGCACAACGGCATTGAATACGGCGACATGCAGCTCATCTGCGAAGCCTACAACATCATGAAGAACGGCCTCGGCATGAGCGCCGACGAGATGCACCAGGTATTCGCCGAATGGAACAAGGGCGAACTGGACTCCTATCTCATCGAAATCTCCCGCGACATTCTCGGCACCAAAGACGCCGACGGCTCGGCGCTGGTGGACAAGATTCTCGACACCGCCGGCCAGAAAGGCACCGGCAAATGGACGGTCATCAACTCGCAGGACCTCGGCATTCCGATCACGCTGATGGCCGAAGCGGTATATTCCCGCTGCGTTTCTGCGCTCAAAGACGAGCGCGTGAAAGCCGCGCGCAAATTGAAAGGCCCCCGCCCTGCCCTCACGAGCATCGCGGGCAATGCCGAAAAGAAAAAGGCGTTTATCGAAGACATCAAGAGCGCGCTTTACGCCTCGAAGATCGTAAGCTACGCGCAGGGCTACATGCTCATGCGCGAAGCCGCGAAGCAATACAAGTGGAACCTCAACTACGGCGGCATCGCCCTCATGTGGCGCGGCGGCTGCATCATCCGCTCCCGCTTCCTCGGCAAGATCAAGGAAGCCTACGACAACAACCCGAAGCTCTCGAATCTGCTGCTGGACGATTTCTTCCGCGGCGAAATCAAGAAGTCGCAGAAGGGCTGGCGCAACATTGTCGCCACGGCGGCGAAAAAGGGCATTCCCGTTCCCGCGTTCAGCACCGCGCTGGCGTTCTACGATCAATACCGCAGCGCCGTGCTACCGGCGAACCTGCTCCAAGCGCAGCGCGATTACTTCGGCGCGCACACTTACGAGCGCATCGACAAACCGCGCGGCGAGTTCTTCCACACGAACTGGACCGGCCGCGGCGGCACGACCGCCAGCAGCACTTACAACGTGTAACTCCTTGCGGAGGGCCACCAAACTTGCAAGGCGCGCAGCTCCGGCTGCGCGCTTTTTGTTTTCGCTTGGTGGGACAAGCCTCCCTCCGAGCCGACGCGAGCCTTGGGCAGCAGCGGCTCGCGGGGACGCTCGCCCCACCGTGGCTACCCACTTTTGTTTGTTTGACCAACCGTTTTCGACCAGCAAAACTGGCGCATGGCAAAACCTGAATTGAAGATTGAAAAGCTCTCGGCCGGCACCGGTGCCGCGCCTCAAAAAGGCGACACGGTGACCGTCCATTACACCGGCACGTTCATGGACGGCAAGAAATTTGACAGCTCCGTGGACCGCGACGAGCCGTTCGCTTTTGTGCTGGGCGAGGGCCAGGTCATCAGCGGCTGGGATCTGGGCGTGGCGCAGATGAAAATCGGCGACAAGGTGAAACTGACCATCCCGCCGGAACTCGCCTACGGCCGCGACGGCTACCCCGGCGCGATTCCGCCGAACGCCACGCTGATTTTCGAGGTGGAACTGCTCGGCATCGGCTGACAAACGCAACACAGACGAACCCCTCCAACCCATTTCCAAATGAAAAAACTTTTCCGCCTGCTCCCAGCCCTGCTGGCGGCGGTCTTGATTTTCAACACGTCGGGGTGCAGCAGCCTCTATTACGCGGCCTACGAAAAAATCGGCGTTTACAAGCGGGACCTGCTCAAGAAGCGCGTCATCGAGGCGCGCGACGACCAGAAGGCGGCCCAGCAACAGTTCAAGGACGCGCTCACGCGGCTGAAGGAAATCACCAAGTTCGACAGCGGCGAGGCGGAACGCGCCCACCGCGATTTGAAGTCGGAATACGACGGCTGCGTCACGCAGGCCGACACCGTGCGCAAACGCATCCGCGAGGTCGAAACGGTTTCGTCCGACCTGTTCGCCGAGTGGGAAAAGGAAATCAGCGAGATCAGCACGCCGTCGCTGCAATCCGCCAGCCGGCAGCAACTCGCGACCACGAAGCAGCGCTACCAGGAACTGCACACCGCCCTGGTCAGCGCCGAGCAGACCATGGCCCCGGTGCTGCGGCAGTTCAACGACTACGTCCTCTACCTCAAACACAACCTGAATGCCCAGGCCATCGCGTCGCTCAAGGGCGAGGCGGCGAGCATCACCATGGAAATCAACCGGCTCATCGAGCAGATGAACAAGTCCATCACCCGCGCCGACGAGTTTGTCAAAAACATGAAGTGACGGCGGGGAAAACCATTTTTCACTCGCAAGCCGCGAGCAGTCCGCTTAATCTTTTGCCCGCATAAAACTGATTATGAAAAAATATCTCGTTGAATTCATCGGCACGTTTTTCCTCGTCCTGACCGTCGGCATGACCGTCATCACACCCGGCGCGGGCGCGCTGGCGCCACTGGCCATCGGCGCGGCACTGATGGTCATGGTCTATGCGGGCGGACACGTCTCCGGCGGCCATTACAATCCCGCCGTGACGCTCGCCGTCTGGCTCCGCGGGCGCTGCGCCGCGCTAGATGTGCCGTTCTACATGGCAGCGCAGATTCTCGGGGCCGTGGTCGCGGCGGCGGGCGTGCTGTGTTTCAAGGGGCATACCACGGTAACACCGCTGGAATTAAAGATCATTCCCGCGCTCATCGCCGAACTCACCGGCACGTTCGCCCTCTGCTACGTCGTGCTGAACGTCGCCACAGCGAAAGCCACGGCAGGCAATTCCAACTACGGCCTCGCCATCGGTTTCACCGTCACGACGATGGCCTTTGCACTCGGCGGCGTTTCCGGCGGCGCCTTCAACCCCGCGGTCGCCGTCGGCATCATGCGGATGCACTTGGTGGATTCGATGCACCTGTGGCTTTATTTCACCGCCAACCTCGGCGCGGGCGCGATAGCGGCGCTGGTGTTCAAACTCGTGAATCCGGACGACGAATAATCCCCCCCCCTTTTTTTCAACGTGCCGCCGGCGACCTTTCTCCGTGAAACCGCCGGCGGCACTTTGCTTTCGGTGAAGCTCCAGCCGCGCGCCTCCAAGAATGAAATCGGCGAACCGCTCGGCAATGAATTGAAAATCAAAGTCACTGCGCCGCCGGTGGACGCGGCGGCGAACCAGGCGCTCGTGGAATTTCTGGCGGACAAGCTGGACTGCTCGCGCGGCAAGGTGGAATTGATCCGCGGCCAGACTTCCCGGCACAAGACGATCTTGATCCACGGTTTCACACCAGCGGAGGTCCTGGCCAGGATTTCCGGCAGTTGACACGCGCCGGCGGGCTGCCGATTATTCCCGCATGAGCCAAATCATTTATCCCCGCAGCCCGCGCGAAACCATGGACGGCTGGCATTACCTGCCCCGCTACATTGACAAGATCCGCCTGCACCTCGCCGGCAAACTCCACGCCGACTATCAGGAAAATCTCGGACAGGCTTTCGACGGCTTCTGGCTCAAGACCGCCGGGCTGACGCATGAACAATTTGTGACGGTGGTGAAAAACTCCATCACCGACGGCGAAGTCTGCGACTGGGTGCGCCAGAATGTGAAGCGAACCCAGGCCGAAAAGGACGCGCATTGGAATGGCGTTTTGAGCAAACCGCTGGCGGGTGATGAAACGGCGCAAGCCCGACTCAAGAAGCGCAAGGAACAGGCCGGGCTTGGCCACCGCGACGACATCAAATGCTTTGTGGACATGCTCGACGCGGATGAGAAACGGATTTGATGGCGGTGGAAGCCGCTTTGAGTTGCGACAACGCAGATTTTCGCCTCGATTCTCTCCGACGAAGCGATCAGGCAGGCAGTGGAGAAACAAACAACCAGAACCAAAAAAATGAATATGCGAAACAACATCATCACGACCACCGCAGCGGCACTGCTGCTCACCCTGGGCACTGCCTTCGCCGCCGAACTCCCCGTGCCGGAAGGCGGCATTGGTTTCCTCGGCGGGATGGAAGGCAAGCTGGGAACCAAAGACATCAACGGACTAAGTTTTACCATCAAAGTGGAAAAGGTGACTGCGGAAGCGCCCAGAAGCAAAGCCGCCAATCCCGAGTCCCTGATCGGCAAAGAAGTCAAGGTCCTCATCCGGCTGGTAAAGACCGAGGCCGGCGCGAATGTGCCGGCGGTTGAAGACCAGGATTTTGTCAAAGCACTTCAGCCCGACCAAGCGCTCAAATTGCGGGTGGTGAATTACAAAGGGAATGATTTTAACCTGGCGTGGAATGGGTGCTATCCCGATGCGAAACCGGGCAACGATCTGAAGCCGAAGTAAGCGGGCGACGGCAGAGGGAAAATCACGCCGCAACCATCAACTACAACACAACCGCTTAAACCAGAACCCCCGCCGGTCGTCCGGCGGGGGTTTTAATTTCGGGCTGCCTCACTGGCCGGCGTAATGCGCATCCACCTTCGCGCCCACGTCGCGATAGTTGACGTCGGATTCGTAGAGCACCAGAAACTGTTCGATAGCCTCGGCTTTTTTGCCCATCTTTTCAAAGACGCAGCCAAGGTTGTAGATGAGGTCTTTTTTCTCATCGTCCAGCGCCGCCTTCTCCTTGATCGCGTTCTGCAGCGTGCGGACGGCGGAATCATTCATGTTGCGCCGGGCAAAACATTGCGCCAGATAGCTCATGGCCGCGAAACGCTTGTGCATGTTCTGCTGGGCTTTTTGAAATTCGCCGGTGGCCTCCGTGATTTTGCCGGCCTGGAAATAAAGCTGACCCAGCTCGAAGCGGATGGCCATATCGGTCGGATATTTCTCCGCGCGCTTCTGGCATTCGGCCAGTTTGTAGGCGTCTTTCTCCGCCTGAAGCCGCGCCGTCTGCTCCGCAAAATCCTCGGCCGCCGGGTCGAGCTGCGACAACTGCTGTTCAAACCGGCGCACCGTCACGTCCGCCACCGCGCGGTCAATGGTCGCATCGCCACCGAGATCGGAACTCTGGATGCGCTGATAGTATTCCAGCGCGCGGTCATACTGCGCTTTCTGCGTGTAAAGCTCCGCCAGCGAGCGGACAATCTTGAGATTGCCCGGCTCGCCCTGCAGGCGCGCCTCGTATTCGCCGATCAGGCGTTCCGCCACGTCCTCGGTCTTCTGCACGCGCGCCTCCTGCTCCAGCGAAACCGCCTCCTCCTTGTTCCGCAAAACATCGCGATACGAACCTTCGCCGCCCTCCAGCGCGTTGTAGCCGCCCTCGTCGAGCGTCTTGTGGGCGGAAAGATTTTTCTGCGCCTGCTGCAATTCCGGGTCGTAGGGCGTGGTGCGGATGAGTTCATCCATGAATTTCTCCGCCACATCCGCCCGCCCGCCCGTCGCGGCCACCTGGTTGGCGAATTCAATCACCAGCGCCCGATCCTTCGGCGAATTTCTCACCATCGTCTCCAGCGACAACATCGCCGTCTGCGGCAACTCCAAGGCCATGGCCGCATCCACAATGATCCGGTGGGCGGAGGAATTGCCCGCATCATTGTTCAAAACCTGCTCGGCAATGGCCATCGCCTCGGCGGGATTCTTGCCCAACGTGATCTTCGCCTTCGCGATCTGCGGCGACGAACCGGCGCCGCTCATCATCTTTTTGAAAAAGCCCTTGTTCGCCACGGCGGCCTTCCGGGCCTGGACGGAGCGCAACGTCTTGCGGCATTCAAAAAATCCCGGCTCCTTCTCCAGCACCTGGCAGCACAGCGCGAGGGCGTAGTCGTAATTCTCATGCTGCACCGCCTCGCCAACCTTCGTATACAACCGGCGCAGATCCTGCGGAATTTCGTTAAGAAGTTTTTCTGGCATAATTCAATGTGTGTCTGTTTGAAAAAATCAGCCGCACTGCGCCCGCTGCCGGAGCGCGTGATCCACGAGCACCAGCGCGGTCATCGCCTCCACCATCGGCACGGCGCGCGGCAGCACGCACGCATCGTGCCGGCCCCGGCCTTTGAGCGTGGTGTTGTGCAACTTCACATCCACCGTGTTTTGTTTGTGCATGACGGTCGCCACCGGCTTGAACGCCGTGCGAAAGAAAATCGTCTCACCGTTGGAGATGCCGCCCTGGATGCCGCCGGAACGGTTCGTGGTGGTGAACACCTTCCCGCCCCGCGCCCGGATGGCGTCGTTGTGCTCCAGGCCGGTCAACAAAATGCCGGCAAAGCCGTCGCCGCTCTCGAAACCCTTGCAGGCGGGCAGGCTCAACATCGCCTTCGCCAGATCCGCCTCCAGCTTGTCGAACACCGGCTCGCCCCAGCCCGCGGGAACGCCGCGCGCAACGCCCTCGACGATGCCGCCGACGGTGTTGCCTTCATTGCGGATCCGCTCGATGAGCCGGATCATTTTCGCAGCCGCTTTCGGATCGGGGCAGCGAACGATGTTCGCCTCCACGTCTTTCAGCTTCACCCGGTCGGGGTTCACCTCACCGATGATCTTCTGCACCTGCTTGACGTAGGCGAGCACCTCCACGCCGAATTTCTCGCGCAGTATTTTTTTGGCAATCGCCCCGGCGGCGACGCGGCCGATCGTCTCGCGCGCGCTCGCGCGACCGCCGCCCTGCCAGGCGCGGATGCCGTATTTGGCGAAGTAAGTGAAATCCGCGTGCGAAGGACGAAACTTGTCCTGCATCTCATTGTAAGCCTCGGAACGCTGGTCCTCATTTTTCACCCACATCGAGATGGGCGTGCCCAGCGTGAGGCCGGTGGAGGAAATGCCGGAAAGGATCTGCACCGTGTCCGATTCCTTGCGCGGGGTGACGATCTTGGACTGGCCGGGACGACGGCGGTCGAGGTCCGGCTGGATGTCCGCCCCGGAAAGTTTCAGGCGCGGCGGACAACCATCCACGACGACACCGATGCCGCCGCCGTGCGATTCGCCCCACGTCGAGATGCGGAACAATTGTCCAAAGCTGCTTGCCATGCCTTGAGTGTGCAAAAATTCCGCCGTGCGGTCAAATCAGGGATTAAACCCGCCCTCCCCCGCGCCAGCGACAAAAACCCGCCGCGACGCCGGGCGAGACGGATTGGAGCAAGGAAGGTTTGGTGGTGGCCTAATCATAATCTTAATCCCCATGGAACAATGATTACGATCAGGACAGTGCCGAATGTTTTCCCGTTTGCCTGCCCGGCACAAACGCGCTAGATTTGTGCCCATGAGCACGCATGAGCTTGTTGAAAAAGAAGTAGCCGGGCTGCCTGAATCCATGCAGCGCGAGGTCTATGACTTTGCCCGCTTCCTGCGGTTCAAACGCGAAGAGGAATCCTTCAACGGCCTGCTTTTGAGCGAAACCGCCCTCGCCCGCGATTGGAACACCCCGGAGGAGGATGCCGCATGGGCAAGCCTCTAGTCGGTGAAGTCGTGGTGCTGGCCTTCCCGCAGACCAACCTCCAATCCGGCAAACGCCGCCCCGCCCTCGTCGTGGCGGACTTGCCCGGCGACGATTTGATTCTTTGCCAGATCACCAGCCAGTCGCGTCATGACGGCCAGTCCGTGCCGCTGCTCATGGCTGATTTTGAAAGCGGACGGCTCGCGTTGGACAGCTTCATCCGCCCGCAACGCCTCTTTACCGTGGAACAAGGGGTGATTCTCTACGCCGCCGGCAAGATCAAAAACCCCAAGCTTCAGGAAGTGAAAGCCAGCCTCCGCCAACTCTTCGCCTAGCCGACAGCACTCAAAAACCCCGCCAAGGTGTCAGGCAAAAATCAATCCAGCCATGGCAATCTGTGGATTAATGGGGCACCCCTTCAACTGCAACCATCCTAAGGCGCGGTCACGCGGTAGAAGCGCTGGCGGCTGTCTCCGGGCGGGTTGGTGAAGTTGTATTGGCCGGAACCATTATGTAGCGTCGAGGCTATGCCTCGAGGGATTGAGCCGCAGGCTCAACGCTATAATCGTTTACTGTCTGGCCGCGGTTCATCCGGGAACCGTTTGGACTGCGGCGGCAAGCGCAGCGCCACGCCGCTTTCGCTCTGCCACCGCACTCCAAGCCACTGCGGGTCACAGACCCGCGCTCCGGTTTCAAACCGGGACACTGCCGAGGCCGGCTTCGTCCGCCATTTTCCAAACTTGAAACTTGCAACCCGAACCCTGAAACTGCGGCGAATGAACCGCATCGTCGAGAAGTTCGCCCAGTTGAAGCAAGCCGGTAAAAAAGGTCTGGTCGTCTACATCGGCGCGGGCGATCCCCACCTCGAAGCCACGCGGCAACTGGCGCTGGCCTTTGACCGCGCGGGCGTGGATGTGCTGGAACTCGGCGTGCCGTTCAGCGATCCGCTGGCCGACGGTCTGGTGAACCAGCTCGCCGCCCAGCGCGGCCTGGAATCCGGCACCACCCCGCCCAAGCTGCTGGCGACCGTGGCGGCCATCCGCAAGGAATCGCAACTGCCCATCGTCCTCTACCTCTATTTCAACCTGATCCACAAGGTCGGCCTGGAGAAATTCATCTCGGACTGCGCCCAGGCGGGGGTGGACGGCCTGCTCGTCCTCGATCTGCCGCCGGAGGAATCGGACAATTACGAGGCGCTGATGAAAAAAGCGGGCCTCTGCCACATCTATCTGGTCGCCCCGACCACGCCGGAAGACCGGATGGAGCTCATCGTCAAGCGCGGCGCGGGTTTCATCTATTACATCTCCCGCGAAGGCGTCACCGGCATGCAGACGAGCGTGGCCACGAATCTGGCCACGCAGATCGCCAGGCTGCGCGCGCACACGAGCCTGCCCATCGCCGTGGGCTTCGGCATCTCGAATCCCGATCAAGCCAAGGCGGTCGCCAAGGAAGGCGACGCGTGCGTGGTGGGCAGCGCCATCGTGAACCAGATCGCCCAGCACGGAAAATCGCCGGAACTCGTCGCGAAGGTCGGGGCGTTCGTGAAATCGCTGGCGGAGGCGGTGAAAACCATTTAATCAACCACGGATAAACACAGATGGACACGGATGAAAGACCGGATTTGCGGCGCGGCGGAGAATCCAAGCTGATTCTGAAGGCGGAAACCGAGAAAATCATCGGATTTGCATTTGAAGTCCTGAACGAAATCGGGCATGGATTGCACGAGAAGATTTACGAGAATGCACTAACCGTTCTGTTCAGGCAAATTGGCACGGCATTTGACCAACAGCGCCGGTTTCCGGTTTTGTTTCGCGGCGAACAGGTGGGGGAATTTATCCCCGACCTGATTACTTTCGGCTCGGTGATTGTGGACACAAAGGTGATTGACCGAATCACGGATGTGGAACGCGGGCAGATGTTGAATTATCTGCGCATTACGAAGCTGCGCGTTGGTTTGATTTTGAATTTCAAAAAGCCGAAGCTGGAATTTGAGCGCGTAGTTTTGTGAATGGCATCCGTATTTATCCGTGTCCATCCGTGGTAAAGAATTTATGAGCACCAAATCAAAGACCGACATCAAAGACAGGTTTGTCATCATCATGGCCGGGGGGCGCGGCGAGCGCTTCTGGCCGCTGAGCCGCGAGAAGACGCCCAAACAACTGCTGGCCATCCTCGGCAAAAAATCCTTTCTGCAGGAAGCCGTCGAGCGCGTGCTGCCGCTCGTGCCGGCGAAAAACATCTTCATCATCACCAACGAAGTCCAGGCGCCGGAAGTGCGCAAGCAACTGCCGAAGCTGCCCAAGGACAACGTCGTGGCCGAACCGGTCGGCCGCGACACCTGCGCTGCCGTGACGCTCGGCGCGGCACTCGTCGGCGCGCGCTCCACCACCGGCGTGATGGCCGTGCTGCCGGCGGACCATGTCATTCCGGACGCGAAGAAGTTTCAGCAGGTGTTGTCCGACGCGTTCGACGTGGCGGCGCAGGGCCAGGCGATCGTCACCATCGGCATCAAACCCACCGAACCGGCGACCGGCTACGGCTACATCCAGACCGGAACCGAACTGCCCACGCCGGCCGGCGGGAAGAAGACCAAGACGATTTTTTACAAGGCGGAGCGCTTTGTGGAAAAGCCGAATTTTGAGACCGCGCTGGAATACGTCAACAGCGGCCAGTATCGCTGGAACGCGGGTATGTTTGTCTGGAGCTTCATCACGGTCACGAACGGCCTGGAGAAGCATCAGCCGGAGATGTTCGCCGCGTGCCAGCGGTGGTTCAAAGTCGCGGCCAACCCCGCCAAGCTCGCGAAAGTGCTGGCGAAGGAATATCCGGACATCAAAAAAATCTCGATCGATTTCGCGCTGATGGAAAAGGCGCAGAACGTCATCGTGGCCGACGGCGCGTTTGAATGGGACGACCTCGGCGCGTGGCCGGCGCTCGCCCGGCACGTCAAACAGGACGCCGAAGGCAACGCCGCCGTGGCGGATTTCATCCACGTGGACGCCGCACGGAACATCATCTACGACGCGCGCACCAAAAACCGCACGCCCATCGCGGTGGTCGGCCTGCGGGATTCGATTTTGGTGCAGACGGACGACGCGGTGCTCCTGGCGCACAAATCGCAGGCGCAAAAGATCAAGGAACTGGTCAGGAAAATGGCCGAGGACCCGAGATTGAAGAAGCTGGTTTAGCCGCCAATCTGCTTCTGATAATCCGCCGGCGAGAGCAGCGCGCCCAGTTCGGCGGGATTGCTCAATTTGATTTTATAAAACCAGCCGTCGGTATCGGGCGCGGTGTTCACGAGCGCGGGGTTGTCCACCACGGCAGGATTGACGGCGGTGATTTCGCCGCTAACGGGAGAATAGATATCGCTCGCGGTCTTGACGGATTCCACGACGGCGCAGGCTTCGCCCGCCTTGACCTTACGGCCCACGGCGGGCAGTTCCACAAACACGATGTCGGTCAGCTCATGCTGCGCGTGGTCGGTGATGCCGACGACGGCGGTATCGCCGCTGACGCGGACCCATTCGTGTGACTTGGCGTATTTCAGATCAGAAGGAACATTGCTCATAAATTGTGGGTGTATTTCACAGCAAAGAAGCTAAGACGCAAAGCAGAATCTTTCGGGCGAGAAAACCGGGGATTATTTTATAAGGAATCCAAGAGGCCAGGAGAATTTGATTTCATGGTTTCATGGACTCCTTATCTAAAACAATTTCCCGGCCAGCATGGCTTCTCATCACAAATACTGTGTCAGCAAGCCCGGCGCGACGCCGAACAGGATCACCAGCAACGCCAGCAGCGCCAGTGCGAGGAAGCTCAGCAGCGGCACCCGGATGGCGGGCGCATCGGCGGCGGCATCCTCGACGTAGGCCGCTTTCAGCACGCGCAGGTAGTAATAGAACGACACCGCGCTCATCGCGATGGCCAGAATGACCAGCCAGAGCAGGCCAAGATTTTTTGCGGTGTCGACCACGGCGCTGAACAGGAAGAATTTACCGATGAAGCCCGCGAGCGGCGGGATGCCGCCCAGCGAGAGCAGGAAAACCATCAGGCACAGCGCGAGGCCCGGCGCGCGCTTGCTCAAGCCGTTGAAGTTCGCAATCGCATCGCCGCCCGTGGCGTCTTCCACCACCGCCACCACGCCGAAGGCGCCGATGGTCGTCAGCGCGTAGGTGATGACGTAAAACATCATGCCGCTGGCACTGAGCTGGTTGTTGCCCAGCACGCCGAGCAGCATATAACCGGCATGGGCGATGGCCGAATAGGCGAGCAGGCGTTTGACGCCGGACTGAACGATGGCGGTGAGATTCCCCAGCACCATCGAAAGCGCGGCGACCACGGCGACGGTCGGCGTCCAGCCAGCGACATAACCGTGCCAGACGGCGCTGCCCTGCGCGCCGACGAAACCGAGCGTGAAGATCTGGGCGAGAACGTAGAAGCTCGCCACCTTGGAACCGGAGCCGATGAAAGCCGCGCTCGGCGTGGGCGCGCCATCGTAGGCATCCGGCGCCCAGAGATGAAACGGCACGGCGGCGACCTTGAAGCCGAAACCGATGACAGTCATCACCAGCGCCACGAGCAGCAGCGGATCCAGCCCCTTGCCGGCGATGGCGGCGGCGATGTCGCGCAGATTGGTCGAGCCGGAAATGCCGTAGAGCAGGCTGAAGCCAAACAGCAGAAACGCGGCGGACATGCCGCCAAAAAGAAAGTATTTCAGCGCGGCCTCGGCGGATCGGGCATTGTGCTTGTTGAACGCGGTCAGGATATAAAGCGTGAGGCTGGCGAATTCCAGCGCGAGGAAAATCATCAGCAAATCCTCGGTGCTGACGAGGAACATCAGGCCGATGGTGCCAAGCAGAATCAGCGAAAGATATTCGCCGACGTGATCGGTGAATTTGCCGGAAGCGGAAATCAATACGGTGAAAACCGTCAGCACGAGGATGGCGACTTTCACGAAATCGGACGCCGGGCTCACCACGAGCAGGCCATTGAACAGATTGGCATCGGTGTGGCGCGTGAAGGCCAGCAACGCAGCCGTTGCACAGCCGAGAAGGGATAGGAGCGCGCCGACATTGAAGCGGGCCGCGAGGGACTTGCCGCGCAGAACGGTCAGGTCCACGCCCAGCACCACCAGCACCGTGAGCGTGACGACGGCTTCCGGCGCGGACAATTGAAGCAATTGGAGATAGTTCATTGCGCACCTCCGCCCAGCAACCGCGCGAACAGCGGCGATTTGAAACAAGGTTCAATCCAATTCATGAGCAAGCCGGGGAAAAGGCCGATGACCAGCGACGCGCCGATGAGCATCACCGCGCCGAAGCGCTCGGGCACGGAAACCGGTTCCAGCGGGTGATCGTGGTCAATCGGCGCCGGCGGCACATCCGAATAAAACCCCTTTTGCACCGCGCGCAGCGTGTAGGCCACGCCGACGAGAATGCCGACACCGGCCAGGATCGTCATTTTCGGGAACACCGCCCACGCGCCCATGAGCACCTGCAATTCGGCGATGAAACCGCTGAAGCCGGGCAAGCCCATCGAGGCGACGCCGGCAATCACAAAGGTCACGCCCGCGAACGGCAGCGCCTTGCCGACATTCATTTTTTCGAGGTCATTGAAGTCGCGGGTATGCGTCCGGTCATAAACCATGCGGCCCACCACGCCGAACAGCAGCCCGGCGATGATACCGTGCGAGAACATCTGCAGCACCGCGCCGGTGAGGCCAATGGAGTTAAGCGTCGCCAGACCGAGCAGCACAAAGCCCATGTGGCTCACGCTGGAGTAGCCGATGACGAACTTGAAGTCGCGCTGCACCAGCGCCACCCCGGCCCCGTAGACAATGCCGGCAACCGCGAGCGCGGCGACGGCCCACTGCCATTCGCGCACGCCTTCGGGGAACATCAGCATCGCCACGCGCAGGCAGCCGTAAGCGCCGAGCTTCATCACCACCCCGGCGAGCAGCATGGAACCGGCGGTCGGCGCGGCGACGTGACCCGTCGGCGCCCAGGTGTGGAAGGGCCACATGCCGGCGAGAATCGCGAAACCGATGAACACCAGCGGAAACACCCAGTGCTGGAAGCCGATGGAAAAATGAACCCGGGACAGCTCAATCAAATCCAGCGAGGCATGGCCAAGCTGACCTTTCGCCACCACCCACGCGGCAATCATGCCGATGAGCACCAGATGGCTGCCGACGAACGAATACAGCGCCAGCTTCATCGCACCATATTCTTTGCGCGTGCTACCCCAGCGGGCGATGAGGAAGTATTTGGGGATGATCGTCAGCTCATAGAACACAAAGAGCAGCAGCAAATCGAAGCTCAAGAACACGCCATAAACCCCGCCGATGAGGGTGAGGTAGAAGGCGAAAAATTCCTTCGTCCGTTTCTCAATATTCCATGAAAACAAAATCCCGGAGACAGCCGCCAGCCCGGTCAGGACGACGAGCACCAGGCTGATGCCGTCCGCCGCGAGGTAGTAGTTCGCACCGATGGCGGGAATCCAACTGGCTTTGACAATCGTGGTGACTTCGCCGGGATTGGCCTGCTGGATGGCGCCGGCAAACGCCACGACGCAACCGGCGATGGCGGTGAGCAAGGCGACGATGCGGGCGGCGCGCGCGTTGTCGCGCGGCAGGAGCATCAGCACCAGCACCCCGATAAAAGTTATATAAATGGTCCAGGCCAGCATTTTAGAAATTCAGTTGTTGCACCAGTTTCACGACGGTGGCGTCCACCACGCCCAAAATAAATTGCGGCCAGATGCCCAGCACGAACATCAGCGCGATGCTCGGCAGGACCAGCAGGCGCTCCGCCGTGGTCAGGTCAGGCAGCTTCGCCCAGCGCTCGTTCAGCGGGCCGCAGAACACGCGCTGGATGAGCGTGAGCAGGAAAATCGCCGTGACCAGAATACCAATGGTGGAAATCGCCGCCGCCCACGGCGCGAGCGGGAACACGCCCTTGAAAATCAGGAATTCGCCGACAAACCCGTTCAAGCCCGGCAGACCGAGCGAAGAGAACAGCGAGATGCCCATCAGGCCGGTGAACACGGGAACGACTTTGCGGATGCCGCCAAAATCATCGAGGCCGCGCAGACCGCCGGTGCGTTTTTCGAGCAGCGACAGGAACAGGAACAGCGCCGACGCCGTGAGACCGTGGTTGAACATCTGGAGCAACGCGCCGTCCAGCGCGGCGGCCTTCTGAAGATCGGAATGATTCACGCCGGTGACCACAGCCGTCGCCGCGAACATCGCGAGCAGACAGTAGCCCAGATGGTTGATGGACGAGTAAGCCAGCATCCGCTTCAAATCCTTCTGCGCGAACGCGGCGCAGGCCGAGAGGACGATGGTCGCCACCGCCAGCCAGAGCAGCGGCGTCAGCACCTGGCGGATTTGGTCGGGGAAAATCGGCAGCAGAATCCGCAGGAAACCATAGACGCCCATCTTGGACATCACGCCGGTCAGCAGCATCGTCACCGGGCTGGGCGCCTCGGAATACGCGGCGGGCAGCCAGGTATGAAACGGAATCACCGGCACTTTCACCGCGAACCCAAGGAACGCGCCGAAGAAAACGATCAAGGCGATGTTCTTCCAGCCAAAAGCCGCCTGCAATTTGGCGGTCAACACGCCGCTCTTCGCCAGGCCGGCGAGTTCGATGAAATCAAAGCTGCCGGTAGCGAGACGGAGCGCGATGAAGCTCAAGAGCAACGCCACGCTGCCAACCATCGTATAGATGAAGAATTGCGTCGCCGCCGGTCCGCGCCTGGGGCCGCCCCAAAGCTTGATGAGGAAAAACGCGGGGATCAGGCCGAGTTCCCAGAACAGGAACCAGTGGAAAAAGTTCAGCGCGGTGAACGTGCCGAACAAACCCGCCTGCAACCACAACACCAGCGCATGAAACACATGCGGACGATCCTCCACGTTCCACGAGGCGAGAATCGCCAGCGGCGTGACCATGGCCGTGAGCAGGACCATCAGCGCGCCGAGGCCGTCCACGCCGAGGTAGTAATCAATACCGAGCGAAGGAACCCAGGCAAATTTTTCGACGAATTGCAGGCCGCCTTCAGCGGCATTGAAATGCAGCCACATGCACGCCGCGCCGCCCAGACCCAGCAGGCTGGTGGCCAGCGAAAGGCTACGAACGAGGTTTTTACGTTCCGAGCCAAGCCCGGCGACAAGGATGCCGCCGAGGAACGGGACGAGAGTGAGAATGGTCAGCCAGTGGTTCATGCTTTGCGCCCCCAGATCAGGAACAGAATCAGCGCCACCAGCGCGACGCCGATGATGCGGAGGTAGGTTTGCACGCGTCCGGCGTGCAGTTTGGAAAGGAAGCCGCCGCCGCCACGGATGGAATCGCACCCGGCATCAAAGCCGAGGTTCACGAAATACTCATCCGTCAGGCGATAGAGCCAGGCGAAGCCGAGCGTGAGATAGCTGACAACCAGCACCGCGCCGCCGAAAATCCATTTATCGGCGAAATCACACAGCCACGCGGCAAAGGCGTTGAAGCGGATGACCGTGACCTCGTAGAGCTCATCAATATAATACTTGTTTTGCAGCACCTTGAAGATGGCCGGCTGAAATGCCTCCAAAACGTCCTGCTCCCCGGCGGTTTTGCGCTGGCGTTTGCCGTAAAGCCAGACGCCGAGACCGAGGCCGGTGAACACGATCAGCGAGGAAGAAACCATCAAGGTCAACGTGCCGCCGGCGGTGAGCTTGCCCAGATCAAATTCAACATGGTGGCCGTTGAGATACGTTTCAAACCACGGCCAGGCGGGGGTGCCGATGACGCCCAATAAAATGGCGAACCCCGCGAGGATGACGAGAGGGACGGTCATGACAGCGGGGCTTTCGTGAGGGTCGTGGCCAGGGGAGGAAGTATGAGAGTGCGCGGAGTGACCCTGAGATGATTCTTCCTGATGACCGCGATAGCTGCCGAAGAAAACCAACGCCACCTGACGGGTCATGTAAAACGCCGTGAACAGCGCACCGGCGCAGCCGAGATAAAAGGGAACCTGCGACACCGACCACCCATGCGCGGCATGCAGGATTTCGTCCTTGCTCCAGAAACCGGAGAAGAACAGCGGGAAACCCGCGAGCGCCAGCATGCCGACGGCATAAACGGCAAAGGTGATGGGCATGTATTTTTTGATGCCGCCCATCCTGCGGATATCCTGTTCCTCATGGCAGCCATGGATCACGGACGCGGAACCGAGGAACAAGAGCGCCTTAAAAAACGCGTGGGTGATGAGATGGAACATACCGACGGCCACGCCGCCGACGCCGAGCCCCATCATCATGTAGCCGAGCTGCGAAACGGTGGAGTAAGCGAGGATGCGCTTGATGTCGTTCTGGGCCACCGCGATGCTCGCGGCGAAAATCGCGGTCAGCGCGCCAATCCAGGTGACGATCGTCAGCGACGTGGTGACGGGAACACCGTGTTCCCCCACCAAGGCTCCAGCCGCCATCAACGGATAAACGCGGGCGACGAGAAAAACGCCGGCAGCCACCATCGTGGCGGCGTGGATCAAAGCGCTGACCGGCGTCGGGCCTTCCATCGCGTCCGGCAGCCAGACATGCAGCGGCAGCTGGCCGGATTTGCCGACCGCACCGAGGAAAATCAACAGGCCGATGGCCGTGGAAACCGCCATGCCACCGATCGTCGCATGCGTGAGCATCTGGGCCAACGCGCCGGATTCGAGGCAGCCTTTGCCGCCTTCATAGAAATTCAACGTGCCGGTTTCCGCGTAGAGCCAGACCATGCCGATGAGCAAACCGAGGTCGCCGATGCGCGTGGTGATGAAGGCTTTCTTCGCCGCCGCCGCCGCGCTGGGCTTGTGATACCAGAAACCGATGAGCAGATAGCTCGTCAAGCCGACGATTTCCCACGAGATGAACAGCAGGAGCAAATTGTTAGCGATGACCACACCGAGCATTCCGGAGGCGAACAGCGCGAGGAAACAGAAGAACCGCATGAAATTCACGTCATGCGCCATGTAGCCGACGCTGAAGATGAAGATCAACATGCCGACAAACGTCACCATCATGAGCATGACGGCCGTCAACGGGTCGAGCACCCAACCGATACTCATCCACTGGCCGCCGAATTGAAGCCACGGAAAGCTGAAAACTTCGCGGAACGCACCGTGTTCACCGCCGCCGTGACCGAGCGTGGCGGCAAAGGCGCAGAGCGAGAGCAGGAAGCCGACGGCCATGGAACCAATGGCCAGCGACGCCGCCAGCTTGCGCTTCGGCTGCTTATTGACGGAGATGATGCCCGCCGCGACCAACGGCAGCGCGGGAATCAGCCAGAGATTTTTGACAATCCAAATCATTTGCAAATACAAATTGATAAGGAATCCATGAAACCATGAATTGGTTTTTCAGGTTCCTGGTTTCCTGGTTTCCTCATTAAATTTTTGCGGCTGTTATTCCTCATCGCTCTCAGCCTTTCAAATCTTTGACTTCATCCAAATTGGATGTTTTGTAATGCCGGTAAATGGCGATGACGAGCGCGAGACCCACCGCCGCTTCCGCCGCCGCGATGGCGATGGAAAAAATCACGAACATCACGCCGGTCAGCGCCTCGGGATGCGCGCCGTAGCGCCAGAAGGCGATGAAATTCAGGTTCGCGGCATTCAGCATCAGCTCGATGCCCACAAGCGCGAGGATGGCGTGGCGGCGCGTGACGGCACCGGCAAAGCCGATGGCGAACAGCAGCGCGGATACTAAAAGACAACCTTGAAGTGGACTCATGAATGACCTCCGGTTAAAGCAGTGGAGGATGGAGGATGGAGGATAGAGGATGGCGGGGCGGTCTTGTCTATCTTCAATTCTCCAGCTTCCATCTTCGTTTTTCCCGGCTCGCGCAGGGCGATGATGACGGCGCCGATCATCGCCGCCGTGAGCAGCAGGCCGATGATTTCGAGCGGCAAAACATATTTATTCATCAGCGCCTCGCCGATGTTTTTAACGGTGGTTTGGGGCGCAGATGAAACTTCTTTCGGCAACGCGGAACTGCTGAGCACCGCCCAGCCGAGCAGGGTGAAAACGGCGGCCGAAACGGCGATGCCATAAAACCAGCCCGGCGCCAGCACGGCCTCGTTCGGCGTGTCACCGCTGCGCGTGAGCAAGATCGCAAACACGATCAGAATCGCGATGGCGCCGACATAGACGAGGATTTGCGCGAAGCCGACAAACTGCGCGTCGAGGTTCAGATACAACGCCGCGAGACCGGCAAACGCCACCACAAACGCCAGCGAACAGTGAACGAGGTTGCGCAGGCTCATGGCCGCCGCCGCGGCGAACAGCGTCACAAAAGCGATGATGAGGAAAGGCAATGACATGATTTATTCAGCGTAGCGATAGGTGCGTTTGCCGAGTTTTTGATGCCGCATCAGGCCGCGGCCGAGCACGAGATACGCGCCAAAAATGATGGCGGCGCAGACCAGCCAGCGCTGCCAGTCGGGACCCATGAAATGCCAGATGCCGGCGACCACGATATTGATGAGCGCAAGGGGCAACATAAGCTTCCAGGCGAGATTCATGAGCTGATCCATGCGCAAGCGCGGCAGCGTGGCGCGAATCCAGATGAAGACAAAAACGATGGCAATCATCTTGGTCACGAACCAGACATAGGACGGAATCCAAGTCAGGAAGGACACCGGCGAAGTCCAGCCGCCAAGGAACAGCGTGATGCCGAGGCCGATGATGGCGAACATGCCCAGGTATTCACCGAGGAAAAACAGCGCGAACTTGAAGCCGGAGTATTCGGTGAAATAGCCCGCGATGATCTCGGATTCCGCTTCCGGCAGATCGAACGGCGAGCGGTTGGATTCGGCGAGCGACGCGATGAAAAACAGGATGCAACCAACGAAGCCCCACGGCGTGAACACATACCAGTGCGCGATGCCGAAGGTGTAATGGTTTTGCGCGGCGACGATGTCCACCAGCTTGAGCGAGCCGACAATCATCACCACAGTCACGGCGGAAAGGATGAGCGGAATCTCGTAACTGACCATCTGCGCAATCGCGCGCATCGCGCCGAGCAGCGAATATTTATTGCGGCTCGACCAGCCGGCCATGAACACGGAAATCTCCACCGCCCCGCCGACGGCAAAAAAGAACAGCAAGCCGGCGTCAAAATCGGCCACGGTCATGTTGCGCCCGAACGGCAGCACGGCGTAGGCGAGCAGCACGGGAATGAGCATCACGATGGGCGCGAGAAAATGAACCACCCGGTCCGCCGCGCGCGGCACGATGTCCTCCTTGGTCAGCGACTTGATGCCGTCGGGAATGAACTGGCCGAAGCCACAGAGGCGGATATTGGTGAACGGAATGCCGACACGGTTGGGGCCGTAGCGGTTCTGGATGCGGCCGATGCCCTTGCGCTCAAAAATCGTGACGATGGCGAAAATGCCCGGAAAAACCGACAGAATCAGCGTGACGGAAAGCACTGCGGACACCAGCGGCTGCAGGGCTTCCGGAACATAGCCCAGCACCAGGTGCTTCAGCGTCACAAAAATTTGATCGAGTTTTTCGAACATTTTCTTTCAGATTTTCAAATTCGATTTCACGCGGCAGGCGGCGGCGGTGCGGCCGGAGCCGGAGCGGCGGCAGCGGCGGCGGCTTTCGCTTTTGCCTCAGCTTCCGCCCTGGCTTTTTCCGCAGCCGCCCTGGCCTTGGCCTCGGCCTTGGCTTTTTCCCCGGCGATCACAGCGTCGGAATCCTTCGCGTCCTGCGCATGAACCTGGTGATAGTGCGAGTTGGGCTTGGCCAAGTCCTGCTTGTGCAACAACAAGCCCGCGAAACGGTCATCCGTGCTCAACTCAAATTCGGTGTCCATCTTGATGGATTCAAACGGGCAGACTTCCACGCAGATGGAACAGCTCATGCAGACGGAAATATCGATGTCAAACGTGAGCGGATAGAGCTGCGGCTGACCCTTGTAATCCGGCTTCTTGTCCTTGCTCTTGACGATGTAAATGCACTGCGGCGGACATTCCTTCTCGCAAATCTGGCAGGCGACGCAACGCAATCCCTTTTCGGCGTCGTCGCCGTCATAGACGAGGAACGGGAACTGCCGGGTGTTTTCCTTCGGCACCAGACGCTCTTCGGGATACTGCACGGTGGTGAGCCGCTCCTTCGAGACGTAGCTCCCGAAGAAATTCCTGGCGGTCACCGCCATGCCTTTGATGATTTGCTCGCCGAGCATGAGATTAGGAAATTACCTTTTTATTAGGAAACCATGAAGCCATGAAAATATCGAACACAAGAACGCCTACAAATTTGGCGTTCCCAAGCCAATTTATCCGGCTCGCTGCTTCAATCTCATGGTTTCTTGGTTTCATTATTTCATTTGTCGCGTTTAATCATCCGGCGATAACGCGCTTCGCCTCAAGCTTCACTTTCGCAAAATTCAACAATAGTCCGTGTTTCCGTTTTACCGCGCGCAACTGTGACTTCACAATCGCAAAATGCACATCAATCAACTCGCTGATCGCTTTGAGATCAACCACGATCTCGCCTTCGACCAGCAAATCCAGCCGGTGCTTGCCGACTTCCACGTTACCATCATACAAAACCGGCGCTTCGAGCTGCTGTTCGGCCTTCAGCCCGCGCTTCCGCAATTCACAGACCAAAGCATTCTCGTAAATTGACTCGATAAATCCCGGCCCAAGCTGGCGATGAACTTCAATTGCCGCGCCGATAATCTTCCCGGCAATGCTTCAAATTCCAAAGCCATAAAAGCTCATGGTTTCATGGCTTCCTTATAAAAAATTCCCGTCTTCATCGGTCCACCTCACCCAAAACGATGTCCACGCTGCCGAGGATCACCACGGCATCGGAAATTTTATGGCCGAGACACATGTCCTCCAAAATCGTCAGGTTGATAAAGCTCGGCGGGCGCACGCGGTAGCGATACGGATTCGGCGAGCCGTCGCTGATGAGGTAAAAGCCGAGTTCGCCCTTGGGGCCTTCCACGCGGCCGTAGACTTCGCCGGCTTTGGGACGGAAGCCGCGCAGCTTGGCCTTCGGATCCATGACGGGGCCGGCGGGAATGTCCGCCAGCGCCCGGGTCAAAATCTTGATGCTCTCGCGCATTTCCAGGACGCGAACCATGTAGCGATCGTAAATATCGCCGTGTTCGCCGACCGGCACCTTGAAATCGAAGCGGCTGTAAATGCCGTATTTGTCGACCTTGCGGAGGTCGTAATTCACGCCGGCAGCGCGGAGCATCGGGCCGGTGATGGACGCGCTGATGGCCAGTTCCTTCGGCATGACCCCGACAAATTGCGTGCGGGCGAGGAGAATTTCGTTCTCGGTCAGGAAGGTCTCAAATTCGTCGAGAAATTTGCCGTAGTCGCCGACCACTTTCTTAGTTTCCGCCAGCCATTCGTCCGACACGTCCACGCGAACGCCGCCGAAGCGCATGTAATTGCACATCATGCGCGCGCCGCTGACGGATTCGAACAGGTCGAGGATTTTTTCGCGTTCGCGGAAGGCATACATCATCGGCGTGCCGAGCGCGCCCATGTCCTGCACAAAAAAGCCGATGAGACAGGTGTGATTCTGGAGGCGCGTGAGCTCCGCCATGATGACGCGGATGTATTCGGCGCGCTCGGGAACCGCAAGGCCGGCCAGCTTCTCGACGGTGAGCGCGTAGGCCCAGTTGTTCGTCATCGAACACAGATAATCCAAGCGGTCCGTGTAGGGCATCGAGGCGAGATACGAAATATTCTCGCCGATTTTCTCGTGGTTGCGGTGCAGGTAACCGAACACCGGCTTGAGCTTCACCACGGTTTCGCCGTCCAGCACCACATCCATGCGGAACACGCCGTGGGTGGAGGGATGATGCGGTCCCATCGAAATTTCCAGCAGCTCGCCGATGGGAGAACCGCTCTCGTCGAGCTTCGGCTTCACCTCAAATTGTTGTGACGGCGTATTCATTTATTATAAGGAAACCAGGAGACCAGGAATTCTTTTCATGGGTTCATGGATTCCTTATTCAAATTGTTGGCGGTGGTAGCGGCAACAGCATCAACCTCGACCGGGTAATGCTTCTTTGCCTCGACTAAAACTTCGTCGTGCGGGGTCGGCTCATATTCAAAATCATCCGGAGCGACATAATCCTTCCGCATCGGAAAACCGACAAACTCGTCCCACATCAAAATGCGGCGCAGGTCGGGATGGCCGTCGAAAATCACACCATACAAATCAAAAATCTCGCGCTCCTGGAATTCGGCACCGCGCCAGAGCGGCGTGAGCGAGGGCAAATGCGTCTTGTCGGCACGATTTTCCGTGCGCAACCGCAAGACTATCGGGCCGTGCTTCAATGCCATCGAGTAAAGATGGTAAACGACTTCCAGATGGCCGGAGCGCAGCGTCTCGATGGTTTCCTCGACTTCTTTTTCCACGCCCTCGACAACCACCTTCTTTTTGACCTTGGTCTTGATGACCGTTTCCGGCCAGTCCACGCCGGTGACATTGGAGCAGTAATCCAGGCGCAACTGCGCGTCATCGCGGAGAAATTTTGCCACGTCAAACGCGCGACCGGCTTCCACGAGCAGCGAGCGCTCGCCCAAGGGACATTCGTTCGGGAGAATATCCAGCTTGGTCAGCGGCACCGATTTTTCTATGCGCGCCTTGATTTGTTCGAGAGTTTCCACGGTTTAGCGCTTGATTGCCGGCGGCTGCCAGAGGGCGGGGTTGTTCGGCGGTTCCAGATCGTGCCTGCCATAGACCGGCACCGGGTAGGCGCCTTCCACTTCGGCCTTCAAATGACGCGGTCGATCCGGCCCGGTGAGCTTCTGGTTCAAAATCTTTTCCTGCAATGTCATGATCGCGTGCAGCAGGGCTTCGGGCCGCGGCGGACAGCCGGGAATGGCAACATCCACCGGGATATAGCGGTCCACGCCTTTCAACACATTGTAGCCCTGCTTGAACGGCCCGCCGGAAATCGCGCACGCGCCCATCGCGATGACGTATTTAGGCTCCGGCATCTGGTTGTAGAGGCGCACGACGAGCGGGGCCATCTTTTTGGTCACGGTGCCGGCGACAATCATCAAATCCGCCTGCCGCGGCGACGGGCGAAACACTTCCGCCCCGAAACGCGCGAGGTCAAACCGAGCCATGGAAGCCGCCATCATCTCGATGGCGCAGCAGGCGAGGCCGAACGTCAGCGGCCACACGGAATTCGCGCGGCCCCAATTATACAGCTCCTGCAGGGACGTCACATAGACGCCCTGCTTTTGCAATTCATTTTTGAGGCCAGCTTCAATCATGGGAAAACATCATCATTTCCAAGTCAAAATCCCCTTGCGCCACGCCCAGACCAGCCCTTCGACCAGCAACAGCAGAAACACGATCATCGCCACAAACGCGCCGACGGACAGGCCGGTGAACGCCACGGCAAACGGCAGAAGAAAAATTGTTTCCACATCAAACACCAGAAAGATGATGCCATAAAGATAATACTCGGAACGGAAATGAATCCACGCATCGCCCTTGCCCTCCAGACCGCATTCGTAAATCGCGTTCTTATCCTTCCCCGGTTTTTGCGGCGAAAAGAACCTGGCCCACGCCCACGCCATGGCCAACGGCGCGGCAGCAAAGCCCACGGCCGCCACAGCCAGCAGCACGAGAACCAGATATGAATTTTGGGCGGTTTGCATCAGTCACTTCGGCTCAGTTCGCCACCGAACCTCAACACCGAACTTATCTTAACCAGATTTAAGTTTCGAGCGATTTACCTAAATTAGCTTTTGCTGGACTATATTTGTTTAGTCATCCAATCCATCTGCTAAAATCAGCCGCCAGTTGTTTTTGTAAAACTTATCACGCGCCAGTCATTTCCCATGAAAACTCAGGATTTGACCAGCTGGTAAATCGGTTTGGGAACCACCACCGCCGCAAATCGCCGGCCACGTATCTCAATCTCAATCTTCGTATCCGGTTTCGCCAGCGCCGCCGGGACGTAGCCCATGCCGATGCCGAGGTTGAGCGACGGGCTTTGCGTGCCGCTGACCACGATGCCCACGCTTTGGCCATTCACCCAGATCGGATACTGCGGGCGCGGCGGCGCGGATTTTTCGGTCATCTTGAAGGCAACGAGTTTTTTCTGCGGGCCGGCAGCCTTCTGCCCGGCCAGAACGGCGCGCCCGTTGAATTCCCCCTTGTCGAGCGCGACAAAGAAGCCGACGCCCGCCTCGATGGGCGTGGTCTGCTCATCCAGTTCGTGCCCGTAAAGCGGATAGCATACTTCCGTGCGCAAGGTGTCGCGCGCGCCGAGGCCGCAGGGCTTGATGCCAAACGGCGCGCCGGCGGCGAGAAACTTGTCCCAGAGATGCTGCACGGCGGAATCCGGGCCCAGTATCTCAAAGCCATCCTCGCCGGTATAGCCGGTGCGCGACACCAGGATATTGCTGTTATCAAAATGGAATCCGGCGATCTGGTTTTTCTTCAAGTCCGTCACAGCCCCCACCTTGAAAACCGAAGCGGACGCGCCCGGAATGACAGCAGCAATAAATTCCTTAACGCACGGCCCCTGCAGCGCGATGGCGGCATAGTGATGCGAAGCGTCGGTGAGGTTGACTTCGCCACCGGAAAATTTCGCGGCCTGCGCCTTGAGCCAAGCCACGTCAGCCTCGATGCGCGAGGCGTTGATGATGAGCAGGTAGACATCCACCGAAAGCCGGTAGACATAAAGATCATCCACCACCCCGCCGCGCTCATTGCACATCAGGGTGTATTGCCCCTGACCGGACACGAGCTTGCGGATATCATTGGTCAGCGTCTGATTGAGAAATTCCACCGCGCCGGGGCCATTGACGGTGACTTCGCCCATGTGCGAAATGTCAAAAAGCCCGGCGGCCTGGCGGACGGCCAGATGCTCATCGGTGATGCTGGTGTATTGGACGGGCATTTCCCAGCCGCCAAAATCAATGAGTTTGGCACCCAACTTCTGATGCGCCGAAAATAGAGCGGTTCGCTTGAGCATCCCCAATTAAAAATCAAATCCAGACAAATAAAAACGATAAAATGCGCGACCGGCCGGTTTTATGCCGATTTTGAAATCGCAATGAATTGAACCGCTGCTTTTGGGAAATGACGGGCGGGGGCGGAATCGCAAAGGTTTACGGCACTGCGATCGAGCCACAGGCTCGACACTACAACTTTGGCGGTAATGGCAATTCTGTGACCACCAAGTTTTTCGAGGAAAATCACACCTTCCGGCGCTCATAGAGCGCCGCTACAGGGCTTTGCCAGAAATTTCCGCCGGGATTCTCAATCAACTTTCCAGCCGGGCCAGAAACTCCTGCGCCAGCACTTCGTAAGCCGCCGAGCCGGTGCTGTATTTATCGTAGTAAAGGATGGGCTTGCCGTGGCTCGGCGCCTCCGCCAGCCGGGTCGTGCGTGGAATCAGGGTTTCGAACACTTTGGCCCCCAGCAGATGGCGGACTTCACCCACGACTTCCTGCGACAGGCGGGTGCGGCCGTCAAACATCGTCATCACCACGCCCAAAATTTCGAGGCGCGGATTGACGCCAGCAGCGCGGAGCTGGTCGATCACGCGATTCATCATCGAGATGCCCTCCAGCGCGTAATACTCGCATTGGAGCGGGACGAGAATGCCGTCGCACGCGGCAAAAGCGTTCAAGGACAGGATGCCCAGCGAGGGCGGGCAATCCACCAGCACCAGGTCAAACCGCTGCGAATCCCGCACCGGCTGCAAGGCCAGCGCCAGACGGTGGAGATGATTTTTCAGCCGCGCCAGTTCCAGATCGGCAGCGCACAAATCCACTTCGCTCGGGATAATTTCCAGGCGCTCAAAATTCGTGAGTTTGATTTTTTCGAGCAGTCCGCCTTCGCCGAGCAGAACCTGATAGGCGCTGGCGCCCTCGGTTTTTTCCACGCCCACGCCGCTGGTGGCGTTGGCCTGAGGGTCGAGATCAAAAAGGAGGATTTTTTTACCCAGCGCCGCGAGGCAGGCGGCGAGATTGACGGCGGTGGTGGTTTTCCCCACGCCGCCTTTCTGGTTGGCGACCGCGATGACTTTGGTTGGCACTGCCGGAATTAAATGAAATGCGCGGTGGCGTTTCAAGCGCACACCGCGCAAAAGCGAAATTTTTTATTTTACCGGCTCGCCGGGACGAAGCTGGCGGACTGAAACAACGAGGCGTTGGGCAGGCCAAACAGCGTGGAAACCGGCTGGAGACTGGTGGCGGGATTGGTGCTGGCCACAATGCCGGTGGAATCCGCCGCCACCACCAACGGCGGTCCCGTGATGGAAGCCGACGCGGTGCCGGCCGAGGCAAATTCAGCCGTGGGCAGGATGGTTTTCGAGGCGCTGTCCGAGCGTTCCCCCACCACCACCCCCAGCGTCAACAACAGGCAAAGACTGGTGGCCACCGCGCCGATAAGCCCGGGCTTGGTCTCAAAAACCTGCAGGAAATGCACCAGCCACGGAGCCACGGATTCAAGGCGTTCCGTCAGGCTTTGCGCCCCACCCCCCTCGCCGGCGCGGATGCGGGACACGATCTGGTCGGAAAAATTATTGAAGTAGCCGGGCGGCGGCACTTCATGCTGCTTCAGTTTCAACAACTGCTTCAGCGTTTCAAAATTGTCTTCGTTTTTGTTCATGTTGACTGCAGATATTCGGCCAGATGACCCTGCAATTGCTGGCGGGCGTAAAACAACCGCGACCGCACCGTGCCGATGTTGCAAGCCATGATCTCGGCGATTTCCTCGTGCGAGACGCCCTGCACATCATGCAAAACCACAACCATTCTGTGGGGTTCTGACAGCTTGAGCAGCGACTCGTTCAATTTTTTTTGCAACTCCGCCAACCCCGCATCGCGATGCGGGGTTTTCTCCGAAATCAACGCCACCAGATCCGGGTTATGCTCGGTGTTGAAGTCCAGATCGTTCAGGCTCAAATGATGCTTGTTTTTCCGCTGCTTGAGAAAATTGATCGTCTTGTTGACCGCAATCCGATAGAGCCAGGTATAGAAAGTGGAGCCGCCCTTGAACGATTTCAGCGCCTGAAACGCCTTGATGAAGGCTTCCTGCGCGAGGTCGTTGGCGTCCTCATGATTGCTGGTCATGTGGTAAATCGTCGCGTAAATGCGCTCCTGATAACGCTTCACCAGCTCGTCATACGCCGCGAGCTCACCGCGCCGGGCACGCTTGACCAAATCACCTTCCAGCGTGCTGGCGGATTCGTCCGGGGAAGAAATGGGGGCGGGGTCAGCCATAGTCACTGAACCACCAAAGCATTGGTTTGCTGTCCGAGAAAATCCGCCAGCACCAGCAAGCCAGCCTTGCCCGGCGAGGGCGGCAGCGGAATCAAACTTTGCCGCGCCTGCGCCAATAATTTCTGGATGGCCGCCACCGAAGGCTGGAAGGTCTCATATTTTTTCAACAACGCCTTCACCGCGGAAAAATTTTCCGGCTGCCAATTTTGGATCAGGTTTTCGAGCGCCTGCCGATCCGCCGCCGCCGCGCGTTCCCACGCCAGCAGAATCGGCCAGGTCAACTTGCCCTTCGCCAGATCCGTGCCGAGCGATTTGCCCGCCTCGGCCTCGATGCCGAACAAATCCACACAGTCGTCATAAACCTGATACGCCGTGCCCACCACCGTGCCGAACTCGCGCAAAGCCACCCGCTCCTCCGGCCTGGCCCCGCTCAAAAACGCCGCCAAGTCGCACGCCAGCGTGAACAGCTCGCCGGTCTTCATCTCGATGACGCGGAAATAATCGCGGCGCGCGGCGGGGAAATTCCGGCGCTGCTGCGTCTGCAAAATTTCGCCGGAACAAACCGTGTTCGTCGCCAGCGACACCGCGCGGCAAACGTCGGTGGTCGGAAAATCCGAAGCTAGCTTCAGGGCCTGCGCGAACAGGCAGTCGCCAAAGAGCACGGCGATTTCGTTACCCCATTTCGCCGCGACCGTCGGGCTGCCGCGCCGGATCAACGCCTCATCCATCACGTCATCGTGAACCAGCGTGGCGAGGTGCACCATTTCGATGATGACCGCCGCCGTGACATGCGATTCCCCGGGCTTGCCGAAGCAGCCCGCCGCCAGCGCCACGAGCGTGGGCCGCAAGTGCTTACCGCCATTGTTCAGGGCATGCTCGGCGTAGGGGACGATTTGCGGGTCAAAATTGCGCGTCTGCCCGATGAGTTGCCGGGTCACAGCCTGAAGAAACGGCTCCACCGGTTCCACGATTTTTTTCCAGGAACGGGCAGGGTCGTTATCGGAAGCGTGTCCAGCATTGGAACTCACCACTTTAGATTCAGCAGCCAGCATCACGATGAATTTACTTTCGCCACGCAGGCGAGTCAAACTTGTTATATTTTGCCGAAGACAAGACAAACTCATACCGCCACTCCCGCCAATAGTTTGGCTTGAATTATCCACCTCAGACGTCATTATAACAGCGCGTTTCAACGTCAAATCTCCGCGCAAATGAAAAAAAACATATTATCCGGGGCCGTTCTGGTGATCGCCCTGCTGGCATTCATCATTGCCAGCACCCTAAGCTGCTCCAAGAAAACCGCCCCCGGCGACAACCCGCCCGCACCGGAACCGGTCAAAGCCCCCGCCGCCGCGCCCAAAGTCGAGCCCACGAACACCGTCGTTGCCGCTCCCACCAATCCGCCCGCGGTCGCGCCGCCAGCCACCAATCCGCCGCCCGTCGTGGCGACGCCGGCGCCCGCACCGGAACCCGCCCCCACCCTGCCGCCCGTCGCTAAACCGGTCGTCAAAGTAGTGGAAATGTCCGCCACCACCCCGCCGCCGCCGAAAAACTTTTATTCCGACGATTCCGCCAAAAACAGCAAATGCTGCGCGGCGCTCGCCACCAACCAGAATTATTATTTCCGCGTCCGCGCCGGCTACCAGCATGTGAACCACGGCGACAACAACGACACCTGGTTCGCCAGCGCCAAATTCTACGCCCGACCCGACGCGCTCCGCGAACGCGCCGGCAAAAACGCCTGGCTGATTCCCGACGCCGAGGCGGAACTCGCGCACGAATATCTCGCCAAACCCGATGGCGGCGCCACCTCCGGTTCCGGCGAAGGCATTTCGTTCCGCACGAGCTTTTTCTGGCCCTGGATGCGCTGGACCTGCCGCGAACTCTGCCGCAAGAATGAAATCTGCCCCTTCACGCAGAAACTCGCATTCGGCTTCGGCCCGACCGCCAATGTCGGTTTCGAACAGTTGTTTGACGGCAGCGAAGCCCGGCTCGCCCGCTACTTCGGCGCGCGCCTGACCATCAACCGCGACGGCTACATCGAATACACCGCCGGCGGCACGGATGGCCTGTCCGGCACCCGGCAGCAGATCGCCGCCGAACTGCCCATCTACCAAAGCCGCGACCGCGAAGTGCGCTACGTCCTGCGCGGCCTGTGGAACACCGGCGCCCACAACACGCCCGACGTGCTGCAAGGCGGAATCTTCGTGGAAATGCCGCTGGGCATCTTCACCACTCCGGGAAAATGGCGCGACCTCGTGCCGTTCCGGAAATAACCGGAGCCAACCGGAAACAATCAAACGCCGGACTGAAAATTCAGTCCGGCGTTTTTGGTTTTAGAACCGTTTCAAAAATACTGTACGGAGAGCTGGCGGCAATATCTCCCACACCCTTAATCCCGCCGGGCGCCCGTCAAAAAATCATATAAGGAAGCCAGGAAACCAGGAAAAAATGCAAGCTGAGACAGGCGGCAAACTTCTTTCGCCGAAAGCGGTTAAATCTGTGGCCGCATTTTAGGATGCCGGCGTGTTCTCCCGCTCCCTTGATCCCTACCGATGAACTTCTCCCGGCACATTCCGGCTTTCACCACCAGGCCGGATTGGTAAGTTTCAGTTGATAATTTAAGTGAGAGCAAGCACACGCTTGCGGCTACGAGACCATGGGACGGATTAAGCAGGGGCGTTGGCCGCGAAAAGGCGCAGAAGGCACAAAAATTCATCCTTAATTTCCAAGACCTTGCGGAAGGGAGATTCAAGGGCAGAAATAGCGATCCTTGCCGACTCGTGGATACTCTCCCGCTGGGTCAGCTACTTCAACTCCGCGGCGATCTGCTCGCCCAGCGCCGCCGCCTCGGCAATCAATTTCTTCCCTTCGCCGCGCTTCACGGTTTCGTCGCGGAAGGAAATCGCCTTGAGCGTCACCTGGTCGCCGGAAATCTCCGCGTGCGCGCCGACGGGGCTCTGGCAGCCGCCGCCCATGCCGCGCAAGAACGCGCGCTCGGCGGTCACCGCGTGGAAGGTGTTGGAATGGTTCAGCCGCTCGACAATCTTCGCGATGCGCTCGTCGTCCGCCCGAATCTCAATGCCAATGGCGCCCTGCCCCACGCACGGCAGCATTTCGCCCAGACCCAGCACCGTCGCCAGCAAACCATCCGGCACGGCATCGCCCTTGATGGTGCCGTCGGCGTTGAGGTCAAAATTAAGCCGCTTCATGCCCGCAAGCGCAAGGACGGTGGCGTCGATCTCGCCGCGCCCGGCGACTTTTTGCATCCGTGTGGACACATTGCCGCGAATCTCCACGATCTTCAAATCCGGCCGCACGGCGAGCAGGGATTGTTTCCGCCGCGTGCTGCTGGTGGCAATCGTCGCGCCCTTCGGAAAATCCTTCAGCTTCAGATGCGGCTTGAATCCGCGCAATTCGGACTGGCCGGGCGACCAATCGGCCTGCTCCTTGATGGTGGCTTTTTGCCGCTGGAGAAACGCCGCGTCGCGGTAAATCAAAACATCGCGCACATCCTCGCGTTTGGGCGTGGCGGCGAGAATCAAGCCGGGGGGCAAATCGGTCGGCAAATCTTTCAGGCTGTGGACCGCCAGATCGGCGTGGCCCTTGACGAGCGCCACTTCGAGTTCCTTGGTGAAGAGCCCTTTCGGCAGGCTGGGGTCGGTCTTGGCCATGGAGGCCTTCTGCAATTTATCGCCGGTGGTCTTGATGATTTTCAGTTCGAAGCGGAGCCGGGGAAACGCGGCGCGGCACAGCGCGGCGATCAGGTTGGACTGCGCCAGCGCCAGCGCGCTGCCACGGGTGCAAATGACAATCGGTTTTTCAGCCATAATTACTGGACCACAGATTCACACAGATGGACGCGGATGAAAAGAAGTTAGAAGCTGGAATTTAGAAGATGGAAAAAACATTCAACATTCAACGCTCAACATCCAACAAGAGAAAAGCGGAGAACCACGAAATACGCGAACCACGCGAAATCGAAAGGACGACAAATTACTTATCCACAGATTCACACAGATGGACCGAAAGCGGACATGAAAAAGAAGATGGAAGATGGAAGATGGAAGATGGAAAATGGAAAAAATTCAACATAACGAAGTGGTAAAATAGATTCCGACCGGAAACCATTATCGACAGGATTCCATGTTCAGAATAGAGTGGCAGTCATGAACCAGACAGACCGCAAAACTGATAATCTGATTGAATGCTAGACGGCGAGAGCAGTATGAAGAGTTACTACGCTAAGCTGATTCGAATCGCGCTTCTTTACGGCGGCGTTTGCTTCTTGGTGCATTGGGGAATCAGCGTGCTTGGATGGCGGTTATTTCCAGACCAGCCAAAGGATTCCGATTTGAACAGTTACATGCAATGGACCATTCACATGGTATCTGACAAGTTAGTTGCCTTGCCGTTGATTGCAGTTGCAGCCTTTCTTGCGAGCAGAGCGCACCACCCGACGTGGAAGTGGGGAGTTGCCACTGGTATCGCGACAGCAGTAGCAAGCCAGATTATTGCTGTGCTTGTTTATATTGTGCGGTTCGGAGTGGCCGCATATCAGCAGTATAACAACTTTTTCAATACGATGTTGTGGGCAGCAATGTTGGGTTGGCTTTTCGCTCATCTCGCAGTTCGGAAGCAGTATTTGCGTGAGAGGCACGCCGCCTAACATTCAATTGACTGCAATCTCGTTTAACAGCCATATCCACGCTCGGCCTGAAGGTTAACCAGTCGCCGACAATCCAGCGCGCTAGCGCTTCACCAGATTTTCGTGCGCTGTTCCGGCGGCAGCCACATCGGCGAGTCGGGTGGGATGTCAAAGGCGGAGAGAAATTCCGGGATGTTTTTCAAGGTGCCGTTGGCGCGGTATTTGCCGGGCGAATGCGGATCCACCGTGACCAGCCGCCGCGCTTCCGCCTCGCGGACATTGATGCGCCAGATCTGGGCAAAGGACAGGAAAAACCGCTGTTCCGGCGTGAACCCATCAAGGTTCTTCCGCCTGGCCGGATCCTTGGCCAGCGCGCGCTGCAACGCCTCGTAGGCAATGCTCACGCCACCGAGATCGGCCAGATTTTCGCCGAGGGTCAGCTGGCCGTTGACGCGCAGGCCGGGCAGCACTTCAAAGCCGTTGAATTCCTCCACCATCTTCTGGGAGCGCGCTTCAAACGCCTTCCCATCCGCCTCCGTCCACCAGTCGTTGAGGTTGCCGTCGGCGTCATATTTCCGGCCCTGATCGTCGTAGCCGTGCGTGAGTTCGTGCCCGATGACCACGCCGATGCCGCCGTAATTCACCGCGTCATCCAGCGCGAGGTCAAAAAACGGCGGCTGCAAGATGCCGGCGGGAAAAACGATCTCGTTTTGCGAGCCGTTGAAATAGGCGTTCACCGTCTCCGGCGTCATATGCCATTCGCTGCGGTCCACAGCCTTGCCGATGCGGGCAATCTGGCGGCGCGATTCGAACTGCGCGGCGCGGCGGATATTGCCGAGATAATCATCCGGCCGGATGTCAATGGACGAGTAATCGCGGAATGATTCCGGGTGGCCGATCTTATGCGTGAAGCGGTCAAACTTTGCCAGCGCCTTCGAGCGCGTGGCCTCTGCCATCCACGGGACATGGACGAGCCGGTCGCGGTAGACCGCCTTGAGATTATCCACCAGCTCCAGCATCCGCGCGCGGGCTTCCGCCGGAAAATATTTCTCCACATAAAGCCGGCCGAGCGCCTCGCCGATGCAGCCGTCAACGAGATGCGCCGCCCGCTTCCAGCGCGGCTCCTGCTCGGGCTGACCGCTCAAGGTTTTGCCGTAAAAATCAAAATTCTCCCGCTCAAATGCCCTTGGCAAAAACGCCGCATTCGCATGCAGCCAATGCCAGCGCAGGTAAACCTTCCAGTCGGACAGCGGATGCTCCCGCACCAGCCGGCTCAACGCCGCGAAAAATTCCGGCTGGCCGACAATCTCATATTCCGGCGGCGCCATATTCCGGGCCGCAAAATAATCCGCCCACGGCAGCCCCGGAAACTGCTCCGCGAATCCGGCATGCGTGAACTTGTTGTAATTCTTGTTAGGATCGCGCAACTCGACCCGGGTGCGGCCAGCCTTGGCCAGTTCGGTTTCGAGAGTCGCGACGATATTGGCATGCGCAGCGGCGTCCTCCGGCTTTTCGCCGAGGAGCGAAAACATTTTCTCCAGGTGCTGCCGGTATTTCCCGCGAATCTCGAGGAAGCTGTCCTGCAAATAATAATCGCGGTCCGGCAGCGACAGGCCGCCCTGCCACAAATCCACCGCATAAATGCTGCTGTTTTTGTCATCCGGCCCGAAACCCATCGCAAACATGCCGCCGCAGCCCTGATCATGGAATTCGGCCAGCAGCCGGAACAGCGAGCGCACATCACTCACCCGGTCGATGCGCTTCAAGCCAGCCTGAACCGGCTTGAGGCCGAGCCGCTCGATGCGGTTGGTGTCCATCGCCGAGGCGTAAAAATCCGCGACCTGCCGGCGCGGCGAGCGGGGAGCTGACGGCGTGCGCAACGTCTCGTTCAGGATTTCGTGGATGAGAAACCAGTTGCGCTCCGCCAGCTGGGAGAATCCGCCCCAGCGCGATTTGTCCGATGGAACCGGATTCTCTTTCCGCCACCGGCCGCAGGCGAATTCATAAAAATCCGCGGATGGACTCACAGAACGGTCCAGATAATTGGTGGAGAAGCGCGGGATTTCCGGCGTGGTCGCGGGATCATCCGCATAAACGGCGAAGCCCGCCGCGCAAACCAGCGAAAGCAGAAGGTGGGTTTTAATGGTCATGTGTCAATTGGACTGAGGGACGTCATCCGCGTTCAACTGCGCCCGAGGGAAGCGGCAAATTTATTCGCCTCCAGCAGCGCCGCGACTTTCCCGGCGATGATCTGCTCGCAGCGGGCGACCTCCTCCTGGCGCAGCTTGAGGTAATCGCTGGCAATGCTTTGCAGGTCGTCCACGTTGTAAAGATAGACGTTGTCCAACTCGTTCACGGAGGGGTCAATGTCGCGCGGCACCGCGATGTCAATCAGCAGCAGCGGACGATGCTGGCGCCGCTTCATCAACGGCTCCAGCTTCGCGCGATCGAGGATGTGGGTGGTTGCGGCGGTGCTGCTGACGGCGATGTCGATCCGCTCAAATTCCTCCGGCCAGGTCTCAAAAGGCACGGCGCGTCCGCCCAGCTCGGCGGCGAGCGCGAGGGCGCGCTCGGGCGAACGGTTGGTGACGGTGATTTTCGACACGCCGCGCGATTGCAGGGCGCGCGCCGTTTTCTCGCTGGTCTCGCCGGCACCGATGACGAGCACTTCGTGCTCGGCGAGGGTGGTAAAAATCTTCTCCGCCAGCTCCACCGCCGCCGACATCACGGAAACGCTGCCGCGCTGGATGTTGGTCTCGGTGCGGATGTGCTTGGCGACGTTGAAGGCGCGCTGAAACGCCTTGTTCAGCCGGGCACCGGTGTGCTTGTGCGAGAACGCGAGGTCGTAGGCTTTCTTGAGCTGGCCAAAGATTTCCGTCTCGCCAACGACCATCGAATCGAGCCCGGCGGCGACTTTGAAGAGGTGATGCAAGCTGTGCGGCTCGGCAAAGGTGTAAAGCTCGTCGCCGAGCGCGCCATCGAAGGCATGATGATCGATGAGAAATTGTTTTATCCTGGCAAACGCGGCATCCGGCGCGAGGGTCGTCGCCGCATAAATCTCCACGCGGTTGCAGGTGGAGAGGATGACCGCTTCCCCGGCCAGACCGGAGGCGCGCAGCTCCGAAAGCGCCTCCGGAATCTTAGTTTCGACAAAGGCGAAGCGCTCCCGCAATTCCACGGGGGCGGAACGATGGCTCAGGCCGATGACAACAACGCTCATGGATGGTGCAGGGCCGAAAGCAGGTTGGTAAACCAAAAGGTCAGGAGCAGGAACAAAAAGGCCGCGATGACCCCGGCGGCAAACCGACGCGGCGAACGACCAAAAAATTTGCGGGCCACGAGCGCTTCGAGATAGACGAGCCACAGCAGCGCGGACCAGATGACTTTCGCATCGGAAAAATAGGGCGCGCCTTCGTGGCGGGGCAGTTGTTGTCCAGCGACCAGCCCGATGGTGAGCAGCACGAAGCCCACAACGACGAGCCGAGTGGCGATGAGTTCCAGCCGCTGGATCGAAGGCAGCAGCGAGAGCACGGCGCGGATTTTGTGGAATTTCAGGTCGTGCTGCTGCATCAGAAACATCACCGCCGCCACCGCCGCGAGGCCGAACGCGCCGTAGGATTGCAGGATGGTCGCCGCGTGCAAGCTGCGGAGCGCGCCGGAAAATTCCGGCTTCGGCCCGCGCGGCGGATCGAGCGACGGCATCAGCGCAAAGATGCCGATGGTGAACAGCACCGGCGCGGCAAAAGCGCAGATAAATTTGAAGCGCGGCATCAGCGCATAGACCAGACTCGCCAGCCCCAGCGCCCACAGCAGGAAGGTGGTGGCCTCGTAGAGATTATTGACGGGGCAGCTTTGCAGCGTCATCCCGCGCTTGGCCATCGCCAGCGTGTGAAACGCCACGCCGCCGGCGAGGAGAATGTAATTCACCCATTCATCCCGGCGAAAACCTTTGCGCCAAAGGAAGACGGAATAAATCGTGCTCAAGCCGTAAAAAATCACGGCGAGCAAAAAATAATGCCGATCAGTAAACCAAGCCATGGGCACAGATTAAAGGCGAAGGCGGACGGCGCAAGCGGCAAAACCACGTTGACGACATCCAGGCACGTTGCGCAAAACGACTTGAGTGTCAAAGACAGATTGTTAATCTCAGCCACCACCCATGACCACTCAAGCCCATCTCTCAGAGGGCGGCATTTCGCGCCGCAGTTTCATCGCCACCACCGCCGTCGCCGGAGCCGGCCTGCTCGCGGGGGCTGCGGCGCTGGCCCAAACCACCGCCGCCGCCAGCCGCAAACGCTACGCACTCGTCGGCGTCGGCTCGCGCTCGAGCATGTATCGCGACGCGATTTTCAAAACCTACCCGGAGCATTGCCAGATGGTGGGCTTCTGCGATGTGAATGAAGGCCGACTCAAGCTCGCCCAGCGCAAGGCCAAGGAAACGGGCGCGGGCGAGGTGCCCATCTTTGAAGCGAAAGATTTCGACCGCATGATCCGCGAGACCAAGCCGGAAGTGGTCATCGTGACCACGAAAGATGCGGCCCACGATGGCTACATCATCCGGGCGATGGAACTCGGCTGCGACGTGATGACGGAAAAGCCCATGACCACGACGGAGAAAAAATGCCGCAAAATCATCGAAGCCCAGCAGCGCACCGGACGTAAAATCATCGTGACCTTCAATTACCGCTATTCGCCGCCCCGCACCCAGGTGAAGGATCTATTGATGAGCGGCGTCATCGGCGACGTGCTGTCCGTGGATTTCCACTGGATGCTGGACACGCATCACGGCGCGGATTACTTCCGGCGCTGGCACAGCAACAAGATCAATTCCGGCGGATTGATGGTCCACAAGGCGACCCATCATTTCGATCTGGTCAACTGGTGGCTTTCCGCCTCGCCGGTGACCGTGCAGGCGAACGGCAAGCGCGAGTTTTACACGCCGCAGACGGCGAAACGACTGGGCCTGCAAAGCCACCACGAACGCTGCCACACCTGCCCGGAAGCCAGCAAATGCACCTTCTTCCTCGACATGGCGAAAAACAAGGGACTCAAGGAACTTTATCTCGACCAGGAAAAATACGACGGCTATTTCCGCGACCGCTGCGTGTTCCGTCCAGACATCGACATCGAGGACACGATGAATGTGATCGTGAAGTATGACACCGGCGCGACGTTAAGCTATTCGCTGAACGCCTTCAATGCCTGGGAAGGTTATACCATCGCTTTCAACGGCACCAAAGGCCGGCTGGAACAAGTCACCCAGGAGAAAGTCTCGGTCAATGGCGACGGCTCCGTGCCGGGCGCGCTCAAGGCCGAGGGCACCACCATCCGGATTTACCCCATGCGGGCACCGGCTTACTCCGTGCCGGTCTGGACCGGCAAAGGCTCACACGGCGGCGGGGATGACGTGATGCTGGCCGAATTATTTTCACCGACCAAAACGGCGGACAAATACCAGCGGGCATCGGATCAGCGCGGCGGCGCGGCTTCCATCCTCACGGGCATCGCGGCGAACCACTCGTTCCGCACCGGTGAAACCGTGCAAATCGCCGCGCTGGTGCCCGGACTCAAGAGCCCGGATTATCCCGCCATGCCGAATCACACCGACCCCGTGCCCATGCTGCCCAAAGGGTGAGCATCGGCCTCCGGGTCAGCCACGCATTGCGGCGCACCACGACGACGCACACGCCTCGGTCCGCCGGCGCCCGCGTTGGACCCGTTCAATCAAACAGCCCCGCCATGAATGGCGGGCTGTTTTCACAAGTTCGTTCCGTCGCTCTGAGAATCGGCGACGGACGGATTATTTCATTTCCACCTTCTCCGCCCGCCCGGCGACGAGCGCCGAGAGCAGTTCATTATTCTTCGGGATGATGGTGATGCGACCATGGCCGGCCAGGAGGTTCTGAACTTCCAGCACTTTGAACAACGCCTCGGCGACTTGCTTGTCCTTGGAGATTTCCTGCAAAGCTTCGCCCACGATGCGCGGACGCATGGCGGCGGCCTTGGCGAATTCGATGGCGGCCTGACGCTCCGCCGTGCTGGTGATGATGCTCACCTGGTTCGCACCGGCCTGCCGGATGGCGGCGGTGACCTGACGGAGCCGGTTTACCACTTTTTCCTCAATCTGCCGGATCATGTTCACATCGCGGAAATGCACCTTGCGGATATAGACCGAGCCGAGCTGGTAACCCCATTCATTCGACTTGGGGGAAACCTCCTCGCGCACGGTCCGGCTCATCTTGTGGCGGTTTTCCAGCATGTTATCGAGCGGCATGTTGCTCAAGCTGCGCACCGTGGAGTTGCTGACGTTGGCGCTCAACGAGCCGCGCGGGTCGGCATTCTTGAAGAGATAGGCGGTCGGATTGCTGATGACCATCTCATACCAGATGCCGATGCCCATGGGCGCGCCCTCCTCGGAATTCACCGGCTGGCTGCGGAGATATTCCTGGTCCAGCCGCAAATCCAGCTCGTAGCATTTGCCGAGGAAGTTCACGATGAAGGCGCGCGCGCCCAGCTTCACCGGCAGGAAATGCAGTCCGGGCTCATCCAGCGAAGCGAGCACCTTGCCGAACAGCACATAAACCTTGCAGCGACCTTCGTTGACGATGGTGAACAACCCGCACAGCCGGCAAACACCCAGCAGCAGCGGGATGAGAATGGAGAACCCGATGAACGCGGCGACAAACGCGATGGCAAAGAATTTGAAAGGTTCCATATTATTTGGCCTCCAGAATGACTTGTTCCGAACGGGTGTAGAGCGTCAGCCGGACGTTCCGCACATAGGCATCCAGAGCGTCGTCGCCGGATTTTTTCAAGTCGGCAAGCTGCGCGGTCATCTGGCGGAGCGGCTCGACCTCCGCCTGCGCTTTGAGCGTCTCAATCTCCACGGCGCGCTTGGATTGCTCGATCTTCTGATCCGCCGTGGCCTGCGCGAGGCTGATATCCGAGGAAACCTGATTGTGCGCGGTGTTGATGGCGGCCAGCGCGGATTCCACCTCCGGCGGCGGATCAATCCCGGTGATCAGCGACGCGTCCAGCACGATGCCATAACGGGCGGCGGACGAGGCGCATTCGCGGTCCATGTGCTCATTGATGTCGCGGAGGTTTTTACGAAGGTCGTTGATGGAGATGCCGGTCACGATACTCGCCTCGGGATCGGTGACCTTGGCCTTGGGCGCCTCGAAATTGGCGATGCGCTCGCGCAGCACGGAAACGAAATAGCCCATGACGTGGCTGATGGGGCGCTTCACGCCGAAGAGATACGCGTAGAGGTTCCGTTCGGAAATGCGATAGCGAAGCTGACCGGTCAGGCCGGTATTCAACTGGTCTTTCGTCACCGCCTCCAGCATCTGGCCGTCCTGATTGGCCGAGTGGTCATCCGGATCGAACGCCATATTCAGCGTCTGCGTGGCGACCGTGACCTTATAGACCCTTTCCCACGGCCACTTGAAATACGGTCCGCCCGGCGGAATCACCCGCACCTGCGGATAGGTGTAGCGGAGCTTTTCTTCCTCGGTGAGCGATTCGGAGATGGGGTCGCTGGCGGTGGTCATGTCCGGCACACGATCGGCGCGGCCGAAAATCGTTTTCACCGCGCGCTCGTTTTGATCCACCGTGTAGAGCCCGCCGATGAGATAACGGGATAAAAACCAGACCACAAAGCCGAGCGCAGAACCAATGAAGATGGCAGTCATGACGCCACCATAAACTTGCAACCCACCAAGTCGAGAAATTTCTGGTGACAAACCCGCGCATTCCCGCGCGCATTGGCGGAAGGCACAGCAATCACCAATCGTTGCGGGAAAAGAACAGTCATCTCCGCTTCCAGGCTTTGAACGGATGGCAGAGGCCGGAACGGGAAAGCTCCAGGCTCAATGCCGGACAGGAAGATTCTTCTTGATGCTGGCGACCACGAGACCCCCCAGTTGGTCATAGCCCTCGGGGGTAAAATGAACATTGAACGGCAGTTGAACCTCACCCGGACGGGGCGCCAAGCGTTTGTTCGCCGCCTGCTCGCTTAACGGGCGGGGCGGCAATTTTTTCTGCTCTTCTATGACATAGGCGCACAAGTCGTCCACGGACACGCCAAGCTCCTTCATCACTGCGAGCGCAACCTGATTGTAAGCCTTTTCGTCGCCCGCCACGCGACCCAGTGTGCCGAGCGGAACCGGCGTGGTCGTGGCGAAGATGAGCTTTGCGCCGGTCGCTTTCAATCGCACCGTCAGTTCACGCAACCGCTGGCGATAGACTTCCGGCGGCGCAACCTGCTTGCCCTGTTCCGGCGGCACATACTTTCCTTTTTCATCGAGATATTTCAGGTCGTGGAGACCAAAGTTGAAATGAATGACATCCCAATGGCCGGCGCCCAGCCATTTATCGAGCTGCGCCAATCCACGGGTGGTATCGCCGCTGTTTTCGAGCGGGCGATGCACGTTGGCCAGACCTTTCAACTTCTCCCGCACCGGCAGGGTGTAGCCAATCGAGATGGAATCCCCAATCAATAAGACGCGCGGCAAGCCGGGCGTATCCGCGACCTCAATCAAAGCCGGATCTTTGGGCTTGGCCGCCGGCTTATTGGCCGCTGCCGGCTCAAGATTCTTTTCGGAAGCAGCGTTCACCGCTAACGCGACCGCCATCAACACCGGGTAAAAAGACAAGAATTTCATGTTTGTGGATTTTTTGAAACCGAATGAAATAACTGGAATTTATTTTACAAACTCCCAGCCAGTCACGTCTCGATCCCGTAAGCTTTGATTTTGTTATAGAGCGTCTGGCGACCAATACCCAAGCGCTTGGCCGTTTCCAGTTTGTTGCCGGCAGTTTCCTTGAGCATCTGAATGATGGCGTTGCGTTCGACGCCTTCGAGCAGCGTGAAACCCGTGTCGTGACCTTCAGTGGGAATGAACTTGATGTCACTAATGGAAAGATCGGTGACATTGACCGCCGGACCTTCGGAGAGCAAGACGGCGCGCTGAATCTCGTTCTGGAGCTGGCGGATATTGCCGGGCCAATCAAAAGTGGTGAGCCGCTCGACCGCCTGCGAAGTAAATTCCGTCAGCGTGCGGTTAGCCTGGGCGGAAAATCGTTTCAGAAAAGCATTCGCCAGCGGCATGATGTCGTCACGGCGCTCGCGCAACGATGGCAGATGAACCGAAATGGCACTGATGCGGTAGAACAGATCTTCGCGGAGCTTGCCTTCCTTGATGGCATCCTCCGGCTTGCGATTGGTGGCCGCGATGATACGGCAGTTGGTCTGGTAATCAGTCTTGCCGCCAACAGGGCGGACTTTTTGGTCCTGCAACACGCGGAGCAGCTTGCTCTGCGTATCAATCGGCATTTCGGAAATCTCGTCCAGCAACAGCGTGCCGCCTTCGGCCTGGCGGAACAAACCTTCGCGGTCGGCATGCGCGCCGGTGAACGCGCCCTTGACGGAGCCGAAGAGTTCACTCTCGATCAATTCGCGGGGCAACGCGGCGCAGTTGACCTTGATGATCCGGTTTTTGGCGCGCGGGCTTAAAGTGTGGATCAGGTCGCCAATGACCTCCTTGCCCGTGCCGCTTTCGCCGGTGATCAACACCGTCACATCGCTCGGCGCAATGCGCTCAACCGTGCGGACAACGCCCTGCATCTGCGGGCTTTTGAAAATGGGCGCCGCGCTGCCGCTCATGGTGGAAATCGCCCGGCGCAGCGAATTATTCTCCTCCTTCTGCTCCTTGTTTTCCAGCGCCCGCCCAAGCGTAAGCTGCAACACCTGAGTGTCGAACGGCTTGTTGATGAAATTATACGCGCCGCGCTTGGTGGCCTCGACGGCCGCCTCGAACGTGGCTTCACCGGTCAGCACGATGATCTCGGTGGACGGCCAGTGCTTTTTAATCTGCGGCAGCAGGTCCAGGCCGTTGGCATCCGGCAGTTTCAAATCCAGCAGCACGATGTCCGGAGCCTCGTGCAAAAAATGTTTTTGCAGCGCCGCCGCGTTTTCGGCAGTAGTCACGGCATAGTCAGATTCCAGCACCGACTTGAGCAACTCGCGCAAGTCCGCCTCGTCATCCACGATGAGAATTTTGCCTTTCATTTTTATATTTTCCCCTTCGTCGCGCATATGGCGACAAACTTCTTAAAAATCGCACGGTGCCGGGCATGGCGGGAAACCAGCCGTTCCGGATGGAATTGCACACTCAACAAAAACGGCATCCCCGCCGCCAGTTCCCGCCGCAACTCCATCGCCTCGACAATCCCATCCCGACTGCGCGCCGTGGCCACAAACGGCTCCGCCGGCTTCCGCACCGCCTGATGATGGGAACTGTTGACGCCCAAAACCAGCGTTCGGCAGATATTGGCCAGCTGCGAACCGGGTGTCAACGCCGCTTCATGCACCAACTCGCAGGCCTGATCCAGCCGCTGGTGGTTCAGCGCGCCCGGCACCTGCTGCCGAATGTCCGCCACCAATTGCCCGCCAAACGCCACATTGAGCAACTGATGCCCACGGCAAATGGCCAACAGCGGCTTGCGCTGGCGGAAAACCTCCTCGATCAGAATCAATTCGCGCAAGTCACGCCCGCCGCCATCCGGCGTCTGGTCAACCGTGCGACGGATTTTCGCGGGCAACTTCGGATCGTAGAGGTCGGAATTGATGTCGTCGCCGCCGGTCAGCATCACGCCTTCCACCCGGCGGACGCATTCGGCCAGTATCGCCCGGTCCGTGGTGACGGGCGCAGTCACGGGAATGCCACCCGCCTGCAGCACGGCGAAATCATATTTCACCGAGAGGCTGGCGGACAAATCATGAAACTCCACGCCGCGCTTTTCGATGCTGGAGGAAACAAGAATTAGCGGCGGTCGGGCCATGGTGAGCGTTTTTGATGGATTGATGGAAAATCAAATTTTCGCTTCAGGAAATTTCTCGCGAATCTGCCGCCGCAAACGCTCCTCATCGTCCGGCTGATAGCGGCGGCGGTTGACGAGCCGCACCACAGCGTCGAGCAGTTCCATCCAATCTTCCACCGGCGGCTCTTTCACGCGCTGCCAGACGTCGAACCGCTTGGCGCGGTGGAAAAAATGAAATTCGCGCCCGACGTGCCGGGCATAAACCTGCAGTTTCTCACCTTCCTCGGTGACGCGCTTCCAGGCAATTTCGGCTTTGGGCATGATTTTTATTCCGGCAGGTCAATACTGGCAACGGCCATCGCGGCGATGCCTTCTTCGCGGCCAATGAAGCCCATCAGCTCGTTCGTCGTGGCCTTCACCCCAACCTGCCGCTCGGAAATGCCGAGAGCGGCGGCGATGCGCTTCTTCATCTCGGCGATGTGCGGATAAATCTTCGGCGCCTGCGCAATGACGGTGGCGTCAATGTTCACGATGCGCGCGTTTTGCCTGGCCGCCTGCCTGGCGGCTTCCTCTAAAAATATTTTGCTGGGCACCCCTTTCCAGCGCGGATCGGTGTTGGGGAAAAAGTGGCCGATATCCTCCTGCCCCAGCGCGCCGAGAACGGCGTCGCAGATGGCGTGCATCAGCGCGTCGGCGTCCGAATGGCCGTCGAGGCCCTTCGGGTGCGGGATCTCCACACCGCCGAGGACGCACTTGCGCCCGGCGACCAGTTGATGAACGTCATAGCCGATGCCAACGTGAACCATGCGAAGATTGTAGGAACATTCACCGAAGCGACCAAGATATTAATCTAATTGACCACTGGAAATATCGGTTACCCAAAGTTACTTCAATGCCGCAAGCGGAAAAAACCGGCCGCATTGGTTTCGGGCAGGATGATGACGTTGAAATTGCTGATGATGATTGCGGCGGCGTTGGGCGGCGCCCAGCCCGTTGTCGTCAGCCTCGAATTGAATTCGAGCACATAATTTGAGGCCCAGCCGGGATAGACCAAGGCGTAGTTGGTGGCGAAAGCACCGATGGCCAGTGTCAAAAAATTGGTGTCGGCGGACGCGCGGTAGTTTTGGACGATGAGCTGATTGACCACGTTGGAAATGGAATTGGCGGGGGAATTGGTTGGAACTACAGGACTGTTAGTGATTCCTAACGGTATGTTCGTTGAAATCATTAGCGGATTGCCGACAATTGCCGGCAACTGGGTGAATGAGAATGCGCCATTCTCAATGTGGCCGACCAGATGCCTCAGGAAACTCGCGTCGGCGCTCGACGTCACCGTCAGGTCATACCAGTTTTGATTGGTTTGAGTGAAAAAAGTGCAATTGGTTGAGCTGGCCGGCGGCAGGTTGAAGACCAACGGCGAGCCAGGGGTGAAGTTGTTGGTGAGGGTGAAACTGCCCGCCGTGGCAGCCGGGTTCAACAACCCCAGCGTGATGCATCCGGCGATGGGATCAATCTGCGAGGTGATTTCAATCCGGCCGCAATCCTGGTTGAGGTTGCCCGCAAACCGGCGCTGAAAACCGTTGGGGCCATAACAAGTAAAATCATATCGGCCGTTGGCCGCATAGGGCTGGACAAAAGTGTCCGTCACCGATCCGCCGGGGAGAACGTCACGTTGCCACAACTCCGGATTGCGGTAGGCATTGGCGCTAATTACAAAATGGGCCGAGGCCGCGCCGGCGTTCGTCAGCGTGACATAGAGATGATTGCTGCAATCCGTGAAGCATCTGGCGTCAGGCTGGTAGGGCAAGGGACAGGCCGGCCGGACTCCAGATTCCTGAACCGGCATTGACTGCGTCACGGGCGGCGACACGCTGGTGCCGGAACAATCCAGCAGCAAAGTCGCTGGGAGATTGGGCAGGCTGAAATCCGGATGCGCAAAATCAAATGCCGACGTCAGGTCGCCGCACAATTGCCGCCGCCAGGCGCTGATGTTCGTTTCCGGCACGCCGGTCCAAGTTTCCAGAAAACGGATAATTGACGTGTGGTCGAACATTTGAGAACAGACGCGTCCGCCGCGGGTCCATGGGGATATAACAATCATCGGCACCCGGTAGCCAAACCCATACCACCCCAATTCGTCCGGCGTTCCCGCATTGGGAACCGGCCGCTGGGCATGGTCAATATAAGGCCCATTCTCATCGTAATTGAGAATGAGCACGGTGGAATCAAACACCCCTGGATTCGCCGTTAGCGCCGTGCGGATTTGATTCACAAACCATTCGCCACGTTCAGCGGACAACGGCTGGTGTTCGGAATAGCTTACAGCAGATATAACCCAACTGACCTGCGGCAGCGTGCCATTGGTGACGTCGGCGGCGAACGCACTGACGACATCGTTCACGGTCGCCATGCCCCGATCATAAAGCGGATTGCCCGGAGCGCTGTTCTTGAATTGGGCGAACCAAGCCAAAGCGTCGCCAAAGTCGTCGCCGGCCGGCCGATAAACTTTCCAACTCACCCCCGCCGCCTGCAGCCGTTCAGGATATGTCTTCCACGTGAAGCCATTGGTCGGAACACTGTTGTTCACCGACGGTCCGCCGCCGGTGCCGTTCGGGTCATTCATGCCCGTGAACAAAAACAGCCGATTAGGAAAGGTAGGTCCGTAAAACGAGCTGAAATAGTTGTCGCATATCGTGTAGGCATCGGCCAAAGCATAGTAAAACGGAATATTGGTGCGGGTTTGATAGCCCATGAAATGATAGTTACATGTCGTGGTCAGGTGAAACGGCAGCAGGTAACCATTGGTGCCATTCGACTGAAACAAACAGGAATACCCATCTTGCAACACATAAATATTCGGGTCATTGTAACCCCGCACCCCTTGAAGCGTGCCGAAATAGTGATCAAACGAACGGTTCTCCTGCATGAGAACGACCACGTGCTTCACATCCTGGATACTCCCGCCGCTGGCAGTGAGACTACCCGCGCTTAACAACACCGCCCCTATCAGGCTGGCTTGGATAAAGGCGCAGGCAGGATTCATAAAATTACTACAGTAGCCTAACACAACAAGTTGATTACAGCAATCAATCGACTTGCCACCCAGCACAACTCAACCATCTACCATGACACGGTTTATCAGAACCGGAAGCTGAGAAAATCTTCGAGACTTGAATTCCGCCGCTCAAATACATCACTTCGCCGGCACGGTGAAGAAAAACGTCGCGCCTTGACCCAGTTCACTTTCACAACGCACCTCGCCGCCATGCGCCTGAACAATGTGTTTTACGATCGAAAGTCCCAGCCCCGTGCCGCCCTGATCGCGGGAACGAGCCTTGTCCACGCGGTAAAACCGCTCAAACACCCGGTCCAGCGCCTCCGGCGGAATACCCGGTCCGTCATCGCGCACAAAAACCTCAATGGCACCATCGGCCAACGTATTTCCGCCGACCACCAGACAGCCATCCGTGCGGCCATATTTGATGGCATTATCCACCAGGTTCGATAACACCTGATCCAACCGGTTGGCATCGCCATTGGCGGTGAACTCAGGCATTTCGTTCACCAGCACCACATTTTTAATTTCCGCCTTGGTCTGGAGATGGGAAAAAACTTTATCAACCAGCGCCCGCAATCGCACCGGCTGCAAGTCCAGCGTCATCCGGCCGGATTCCAGCGCGGAGATTGTCAGCAAATCCTGGATGAGCAAATCGAGCCGGTTGGCGTTGCGCTCGATTGTTTTCAGGAACCGCTCAGCCACTTCAGGGTTGTTGCGCGCGCCGTCGAGCAGCGTCTCCACGTAGCCCTTAATAAGCGACAGCGGCGTGCGCAACTCGTGGCTCACGTTGGCGACAAATTCCTCCCGCTGCCGCTCCAACCGCTTGAGCCGCGTCAAATCATGGAAAACCAGAATCGTCCCCTCGCGTTCGCCGGCGGCGTTCGTGATGGCAGCAGCGTTGACCTGCAGCCAGCGCTCGCCCAATCCCGGCAATTTGATCTCGTAGTCCAGCACCTGCTGCTCGGTCTCCGCACGCTGGAGCAACCCGTCCAGTTCCTGAATTCGCAGCGCCTCGACGATGGTTTTGCCACGCAATTCCGCTTTGAGGCCGAAGAGGTTTTTGAACGCACGATTGGCGAGGTGGATTTTCCGGTTCCGGTCCAGCAACAACAAGCCCTCGAGCATGGAGTCAAACAGGGTTTTCTGCTGCGCCTGCGCGTCCACGGAATTCTGCTGCTGGCGGCGCTGCGAGGAATCCAACTCCGCCGCGTGCCGCCCCTGCAAAGCGCTAAACTTTGCCCGCCACCAGAAATGGAGGCCAGCCAGCGCCGCGAGCGCGAGGATGAAAAGGAAAAACCACACAGGAATTATTTAACCACGGATGGACACGGATGCACACGGATAAAAATGAGATATTGAGTCAGCTTCGTGGGGCGAGCGTCCTCGCGAGCCGCTGATGCCTGCGACATTCGGCTCGCGAGGACGCTCGCCCCACCGATTTGACAGAACACCCTTGTCCGCTTGCCCCATCCGTGTTTATCCGTGTCCATCCGTGGTTCATTTATTCGACGAAGCGGTAGCCCACCCCGCGCACCGTATCCAGATGCTTCGCCGCCGGGCCGATTTTTTCGCGCAACCGGCGCATGTGCGTATCCACCGTGCGCGTGTCAATCAGGCTGTCGTATTCCCACACATCGCGGAGGAGCTGGTCGCGCGACTGCACCCGGCCCGAGCGTTGCGCGAGGATCGTCAGCAGCTTGAACTCCGTCGCTGTCATTTCGATGGGCTTGTTCTTCCAGGCCACCACATGGCGCGGCAAATCAATCAGCAGATCGCCGAAGCGCAGTTGCTCCTTCGGTTTCTCCTCGGATTGCGAACGGGAAAGAATTTTCTTCACGCGCAACATCAATTCGCGCGGACTGAAGGGCTTGGTCAGATAATCATCCGCGCCAAGCTCGAGGCCCAGCACACGATCAATCTCCGCCGCCTTGGCCGTGAGCATGATGATGGGCACCTTGGCCGTGGCTGCGTCGAGGCGCAGCGCCTTGCAGATTTCAAATCCATCCATCTCCGGCAACATCACGTCCAGCACAATGAGGTCGGGTTTCTGTGCACGGACTTTTTTGAGCGCCTCCGCACCGTCCGCCGCCGTGGTGACAGCATAGCCAGCCTGCTTCAAATTGAACTCAACCAGCTCAATGATTTCCGGCTCGTCATCCACGACCAAAATTCGCGGTTTCACGCTGGCAGTGTGGCACGCGGCAATTCGTCACACAATTTCAATCCGGTGACAACCATGTGACGATTGGGTGACAAAAATGACCGGCGACATTCTGCTTTTGCGTCACCGAGAAATTTGCCACGCTCGGCTCATGCCAATCCCAGTCATCAGCATTGCGCAGATGCGCGAGTGGGAAGCCGCGACCTGGGCCACCGGCCAGACCGAGGCCGAGGTCATCCGCCGCGCCGGCAAGCGCGTCGCGCGCCGCGCCCGCAAGCTCACCCGCGCCAGCGACACGATTCTTTTTCTCGTCGGCAAGGGCCACAACGGCGACGACGCCCGCGCCGCCGCCAAGGAAATCGAAGGCCGCCACGCGAAGGTGCTGGAAATGTTCCTGCCGGACACCGACCGGCTGCCGCTGGAATCCGCGCTCAAGGAGAAACCCGCGCTCATCGTGGACGGACTTTTCGGCATCGGGCTGAACCGCCCGCTCTCCGAGAGCTGGCAGAAAATCATCACCACCATCAACGCCAGCAAAATTCCTATCCTCGCGATTGACGCACCCTCCGGGCTGAACGCCGACACCGGCGGCACCTTCGGTGCGGGCATTGAAGCAACCGTTACGCTCACGGTGGGCGCGCCTAAAGCAGGACTGCTCGCACCGGCGGCGTGGCCGTTCGTCGGACGCTTGGAAGTGACGGAAGATGTTGGCCTCGTCCCCTGCCCGTTCGCAACCGAACTGAACTGGACCCTGCCGGAAGATTTTGAGGATTTCCCGCCATCGCGTCCCGTGACCGGAAACAAAGGCAGTTTCGGGCACGCGGCCATTGTGGCCGGAAGTCTTGGTTTTCACGGTGCCGCCGTGCTCGCCACGCGCGGCGCGCAACGGGCGCAGCCGGGACTCGTCACCCTGCTCACGCAGGAAAATGTTTATTATCCCATCGCGGCGCAGATGCAGTCCGCCATGGTAAACCTATGGCGCCCGGAAGCGAAATTGCCCGAAGGCACGAGCGCCTTGCTGGCCGGCCCGGGGCTGGCCGCCCGGGATTTGCCGGATGAAATGCGCAAGGCGGTGCGGCACTGGTGGCGCGATCTGAAATTTCCATTCATCGCGGATGCCAGTGCGCTGGATTTTCTGTCGGCGGAACCGTTCCAGAAAAATTGCATCCGGGTGCTCACGCCCCATCCCGGCGAGGCGGCGAGGCTGCTCAACAGCACCGCGGCGCAGGTGCAGGCCAACCGCCGGGCGGCGCTGCGCGAACTTTCCCGGAAATATGGCAACTGCTGGGTGGTGCTGAAAGGACACCAGACACTGGTCGGGCGCAGCGAGGGGAATATTTACACCAATCCTTCCGGCAACGCGCAACTCGCACAGGGCGGCAGCGGCGATCTGCTGGCCGGCTACATCGCCGGCCTGCTCGCGCAACCGGCGTTACAGGCAGACGTCGAAAAAACCTTGCGCTACGCCGTCTGGCAGCACGGGGCGGCGGCGGATGAATTATCAGCGACCCGCCACAACTGGACGGTGGAAGAACTGGCCGGAAATATTGGTGACGCAAGGTAAGTTTCGGTTTAAATATAAACAAGTCCACGTATGCCAGCTTACTCTAATCTCAACAAAACGCTTTTAAGCGCTTTACTTGGTTTGCTCTTCGCCGTAAAGACCGGCGCAGATCAACCCAAATCTCCGGCGGATAAACTCGACCGGATTCCCGGCACACGCTTCGAGTTGAACGGGGTTTTTCAGGAATATATTACCGGCATCACCGAAGACTGGTTATTACCGCTGCCACAAAGAAACCCGGCAATTTTGCAGATGTTGGCCGACCGGGATAAACAGCCGCAGCGCGATCTGTTGTCCTGGTCGGGCGAGTTCGCCGGCAAATATCTTACCGGCGGCACCCAAATATACAGGCTCACGCACGACCCGAAACTCAAAGACTGCCTCTCCAAATTCGTCGCGGACCTGGTGAAATTGCAGACGGAAGACGGTTATCTGGGACCGTATTCAAAAAGCGATCGGCTGCAAAGAGGGTGGGATGTCTGGGGACATTATCATGCCATGCTGGGGTTATTGCTCTGGCATGAGGAAACAGCTGATCCGAAGGCATTGCAATGTGCCGTAAAAATCGGCGACATGCTCTGCAAAAAGTTTCTCCATGGCAACAAACGCATTGTGGATGGCGGCAGCGTGGAGATGAACCACTCAGTCATCCATTCGCTATGCCTGCTTTATAAAGCCACAAAAACGCCGACCTATCTGGAACTGGCACGCCAGATTGCCGACGAAGAGTTCCCAGACAGGCGGGCGGGCGATTTTGTGCGCACCGCCCTCGCGGGCAAGGAATTCTATCAAACTCCCAAACCGCGCTGGGAAAGCCTGCATTCGATTCAAGGGCTTGCGGAATTATATCGGATCATCGGCCAAGATGACTACCGCAAGGCGCTTGAGCATCATTGGTGGAGCATTACGAAACTTGACCGACATAATAACGGCGGTTTTTCTTCGGGTGAACAGGCTCAGGGAAATCCATATAATCCGGGTGCAATCGAAACCTGTTGCACCGTCGCCTGGATTGCGCTGGGGGTGGATATGCTGCGATTGACCGGCAACCCGGTCGTGGCGGATGAGCTGGAGCTTTCCACGCTCAATCAGGTGCTGGGCTACCAGCATCGCTCCGGCAAATGGTGCACTTACAGCGCTCCTATGGACGGCAGACGATACCCCAGCATACAAGACATCGCATTTCAAATTCGCCCCGGCAGCGAGGAAATCAATTGCTGCAGCGCGAATGCGCCGCGAGGCTTTGGCATGATCAGCGACTGGGCCTTGATGACCGATGGGCAGGGTCTGGTTTTGAATTGGTATGGCCCGTCCACCATAAGCGCCAAGTTGAACGGCACGACGGTGACCATCCACCAGGAAACAGATTATCCACGTAACGGGCGGATTGTGTTCCATGTTTCCCCTGAACACGCCAAGAAATTCCCGCTGAAACTTCGCATTCCCCACTGGTCAACCCAAAGCCGTGTGCTAGTGAATGGCCAACCGGTTGCCGAGGTTAAACCCGGTGCCTACCTTGCTTTGGATCGCGAATGGAAACCTGGCGACACTATCGAGATGAACCTCGACATGTCTTTACGTTACTGGGCGGGCGAAAAAGAATGTGCGGGCAAGACCTCCATCTACCGCGGCCCGCTTTTGTTGGTTTATGAACTCCCCCGCAAGGGCGACCAGACGAAGCCGGAGTTCGATGCCGCCATGATGAAGGAAAAAGTCATCGCCGATAATGGGGAGCTGGCACCGCCCTGGCTGCTATTGGAATTTAAAGACACTACCGACAAGCCGGTGCGTTTGCGCGATTACGGCACCGCCGGTGACCGCGGCCTCAGATACGCATCCTGGCTGAATGTTAAAAATGTCAAACCGACGCCGTTTTCTGAAGCAAACCCCTTGCGCAGCAGCCCTTCGACGAAATGACGGGAACCCGCATCACAGCTTCCGCATTTCACTGCCCGCCAGTTGAATCAGCGGCTTAATCGTCGCCGCGCTGAAATCCAGTTTACTGCCCGCCGCCGCGAACAATTCCGGCAACGGCCGGGAGCCGCCGAGGGTCAGGGATTTTTTGTAATCACCCAGCGCCTTGGACCGGTTCGCCTTGGAATTCGCCCACACCTGCAGCGCGCCGAGCTGCGCGATGCCGTATTCGACGTAGTAAAACGGATACAGGAAAATGTGCAACTGCCGGTGCCACGAATGCACCCGCACTTCCCCGAAGCCGCTGAAATCCACATCGCCGCCGAAGCGGTCCATCAGTTTCAAGTAAGCCGCCTTGCGCTCGGCGCGCGTGTGGCCGGGATGCGTGTAGATCCAGTGCTGAAAACCGTCCACCACCGCCATCCACGGGAAAAATCCGATGATGCCTTCCAGGTGCGTCTTGCGCGCGCGCGCCGCTTCCGCCGGCGCGTAAAATTCCTCGATGAATTCGTTGCCGAGCAGTTCCATCGCCATCGAAGCGACCTCGCAAAACTCAATCGGCGCGCTGCGATACGGATACAAATCCTCGCCGCGCGTCGCCTGCGCGTGGAACGCATGACCGGCCTCGTGCAGAATCGTCTCCACGTCGCGCTGCACGCCGACGGCGTTCATGAAGATAAACGGCACGCGTGCCTCGCTCAGGGTTGACTGGTAGCCGCCCGGCGCCTTGCCTTTGCGGTTGTCGAGGTCGAGCAACTTCTTGTCCTGCAGCTCCTGAAAATTCGCCGCGAGCCCCGCATCAAGCTGGTTAAATATTTTCTGGGTGCGCGAAACCATTTCGCCAACATCGGCAAATGGCTTCAACGGCGCGCGATTCTGCGGATCCACGGCCAAGTCCCACGGACGCAACTTCGCCAAATTCAACTGCCGCTTGCGTTCGTTCTGGATGGCGCGGACGGCGGGCATAATTTCGCTTTCAATGGCGTCGTGGAATTTCACGCAATCCGCCGGCGTGTAATCGAAGCGGCCTTTCTGGCGGAAGATGAATTCGAGGTAGTTGTCGAAACCCGCGTTTTTCGCGATCTGGTGACGGAACTTGATCAGCTCGTCCATGATTTCATCGCACTTCTCCACGTCCTGCAACCGGCGCCGGGCAACGAGTTCCCAAGCCTCCTGCCGCAATGCGCGGTCCGGCTCTTCCAGAAAGCGACCCATCTGCACCAAAGTCTTTTCCTCGCCGCGAAACTTCACCGTTTGCGCACCGATGAGCTTTTGATACTGCTGGCCGAGCTTAGCCTCCTCGGTCTCCAGCGCCACGTTTTCCGGGCGGAACAGCTGGACGTGATTCGCGACATCGCGATCAAAGACCTCGTAGCGCGGCTGGGACAGGTTTTTCCGCTGCGGATGCGCGACGTAAAGCTGCTCCAGCGCGAACTGGCGAGGCTTGAGCTGCGGTTCGACATGTTCGACAAAATACAGATACGCCTTCTCCGCCTCGGCGTTATCCGTGTGGCAGGTCATGGCGATGTTACGACGCGAAGCCTCCTCGTCGAGCGCGGCGGAAAGTTCACTCCAGTCGAGCAGCCATTTCTCCAAGTCAGCCACAGACCTGGCTTGCGTCATGCGCGCCTCCAGCTGGTCAAACAGCGGCGCAATCTGCGGCCAGTCGCCGAGATCAATCTCAGACGGAACAAAGGAACGCGGTTTCGCGGGCGGTAATTTTCCAAACGGCAACAAATTCATGGCCGCAGGATAAAACACGCGCGGCAAATGGAAATTATTTTATCAAAATCCATTTGCCGCCGCGGCGGCCGCCGATCAATTCGGATTAAGCCGGAAGAAAGCCTGCGGTGCGGCTTGATTTGTCACCGTCACGACGCGTTCGGTCGCGGTCTCAAGGACGGAATGCGGTGCCGGGGTCCACGGCCCGGAAATGTTGGGGGCGGTTTCGAGCGGAAAGGCGGGAGCGCTGGCAGGCCAGGAGACCAGCGAAGCATTGCCGACATTCTCGATTTTCAGCCGGGGCTCCGGCAGCGGCCATTGCAGCACGGTCATCGAGAACGGCGGCAGCGAGATTCCGGCCGCCGGATTGAAGTTGGTGACGACTTGCGCCGTGGGCGCGACGACCGGGGCGGTTTCGTTGTTGTCGGTGATATTGACGGAAGTCAACCGCCGCAGCATCACGTTGCCGGACGGCGGATTGGTTCCGGCGAAATTCACCGCGAGCGAATTCGTGCGGTGTAAATTGAATATCACCAGCGAATGATTGCTCCCTTTGGAGAACGCATAGGACTGGATAAAGTGGGCGTTGGTGTAGGAGATGGAATTCAAGTTGTTCACGTTCCACGTCGGATTATCACCGGAATGGGTCGTGGCAAGCAAATCGCCGGCCAGCGCCGTATTGGCAAGCTGCAGCGCGTAATAGTGCGGACGCTTGCGATCCGTCACGCCGACATCCACCACCGCGCCCCAGATGGGCGAGTAAAGATGGTCGACGCGCTGCGCGTGATAGCCGCCGAAGCACATGAAGCCCTGATCGCGGATGTGCAATTCGCGCAGCATCATCAACATGTTATCCGCCACGGCGAGCGCGGAGCCGACGGAGGGCACCAGCGCATTCAACTCCGCCTGGGTCAGCGCGCTGTTGGTGCTGACGGGATCGTTGATGCTGATCTCGTAAATCGCGAGCGGCACCGGGCGGCTGGAAGCCTGGATGTTGGTGTATTGCTGATACATAAAGCCATTCGGCTTGTTCCACCATTCCGGCTCGGCGAACAGCGGACTGAACATCTCTTCGTTGTTCGCAAAATTGTTCAGGCGATTGCCCATGTAGGGCGCGAAGCACATCATATCGTGGTTCGTTCCCGCATCGTGCGTGTGGATGCCGCGCCAGGGAACCACCGTCTGCTCGCCAAGGATGAAATTAAATTTCGCGCGCTGATAATACGGCGAACTTTTGGCCACGCCGAAGATTTCGCTGGCATGCGCACCCAGCGCGGGCGGATCACTCAAGGCCGCGCCGCGATAAACCGGATTCCAGTTCTCGTTGCCGTATTCGATGTGGATGGTGTTGAACACACTGGTCCACGGCAGCGGATGGCCGAGTTCGTGGCGGCGTTTGCCGTAGGCCATGTTGGTGCCGCCACCGAGGTAGGCCATCAGGTTGGTGATCTCGGATTTGGAGGCCATCGGCGAAACCATCATCCAAGGATCGGCATGCAAGGTTTCGCACAGCACCAGAAAATCATGGAGACCCAACGAAATCAGATTCTGGTTGGTGCTGTAAGTGCCATAGGCAGCCCGCACACGCTCAAACTTTGGAGCCAGTTCATTTTCCACCGTGTCGCCGAGAAACTGCCAATTGGGATAGCGGATGAAGCCCGGATTCAGCGCGCGCAACGCCGCCACCACTTCATCCCGAAAGACGGTGGGATTCGACGGATCACCACCGGTGGCACGCAGACTCACATCGTCCAGCAACGCCGCTGAACCCTGCGACACGGAAAATTGAAGCGAGCACGGCCCGCTGATCACACCGGTTTCATTGCAGGAAAATGTGTTGGTGTAATTCACCCAGTTCGTCGGGAGCGAAATGATCTGACTTAAATTATAGGTGCCGCTGCCGCGCCGGAAATTGACGAGCATCGGACTGTTGGCCGCCAGCCCCTTGGCGCGGTAGGTCAATTGATACTGCCCCTTCAGCCGCACGAAATTCGCTCCCTGCCAGGTATCGAAGTTCGCGATCAACGTCGCCTGGTCGCCAGTGGCGGGAGCCGTGAGCCGCGCACATTGCTTGCCGGCAGGCGGCGGGGGAAGATCGTTGGTCTCGCTGGTGATTGAGCCATTGCCCATGAAACTCGTCCACCAACCAGTAATTGCAGAGCCCGCCCCTCCGCCCAAAACGGATTTCCGCAAAATCATCCAGTCACCCATCACCGGCGGCGGGTTGGATCCCGAAAAAATGTAAACGGTGCCGTTCGTATTACCGGCCGGATCGCGCGGATTGATATTGTTCAACAGCGTTCCCTGGCGGCCTTTGATGGTGTTGCCATAAACAAATTCATAGTCCGCGCCCGCCCAGAAACCGCTGGCCCATTGCGTCCACGGGCCGTTCTCCACCGCGTTCGTCGCCGTGCCGGAGCCAATCGGCACGATGGACTGATAGAGAATCCCTTCGAAGCCGGGATTGTTGTGGATGTGCTCCTTCAGGACTTGGCCGGAGTCGTAATAATTGATCTGCGCCAGATCCATGCCGAAGTGTTTCACGGTCGGCGTGACGACGTTGGTGCCGATGGTGATGGTCGTGTCCGCGTGCGCCAGTGCGCAAAGCGCGGCCAAGGTTGCCAGGGTCAGGATAGTTTTCATGCGTGGCTTGATTGTTTTGAGAATGTTATTGGCGCGGTTTTCCGCCGCCGCCGGGATTTTCAGGCGAGTTGTTCGCGACCACCTTCAGATGCGGCGCGAGTTTGGAAATCAATGGCATCAGCGAACGTAATTCCTCGTCCGCCACGCCGTCGGCAAAAAATTCAAAGTGCGGCTGAACCCAGCCATCCGGCGTTGGCGCCGGAGCATAACTGTGCGTGACGTATGCACCGTAATCTTGCAACGCCCGCGCCACTTCAAACGCCGGACCGCTCGTGCCCACGCCGAGCTTTGCAATGTCCACGCCTGCCGGAATCGCGAGCAGCGTGCCGAAATGGACGTTGCCAGTCGCGGCCATGTGCGCGATGAGTTTTGTTTCCACGGGCATGTGGCGCGACGGCCACACGAACGGCTGCCCATCCGCGCCGCCGCGACTAAGACCGGTGTGCAACACCATCGCCGCGAGCGCGTGGCGAATGCCGCCGGCCAATTCGCCATCACGAATCACACCCGCAACGAGCGGCATCCCACTCCAGGTGTGACCTACCTGGGCTGGCGGAATTCCTTCGCCGCGCAGATCGCTCGTGTAGCTCAACAGCGCCGATACGCCATCGGCATCACGGCTGGCTTGGATGAGTTCCACCGCCACGCCCGTCGGCGCGTCAATGACCGTGCAATTCACCAGCCGGCGCGAATCCGCCAGCGCCGACGCCGGCAAATGCAGCTTCGTCAATTCATCAAAACCATAACGCATCGCCACGCTGACCAGCGGATCGCCGGACTGCGCAACATAAACCGGCCGGTCCATCCGCGCGGGCAGCAACGCCGCGCCGTTCTTGGCGAAATCAAATGCCTCCGATTCCACCGGCACGAACTTCGCGCCGGAACCGATGGGCGTATTCCACGGGCTGGAGTCGGCAAACGGACGACGCACCACGTCGCGGGAAGTTTGTTTGGCCACAGCTGGACTCTTGGCCACCGGTTGCAGTCCCGCCACGAGTTCGCGCTCCGGCACCGCCACGGCGAACTCCCCGCCCGCCAGCTCCACCGAACTGTCGCGCTGCGCGTGATTCACCTGCACAAGACCTTCGCTCACATCCACCCGCGTGGCGCGCGGCGCGGCGGCCAACTCAAAGGCGGTTCCATGCACCGTCACGCTCGCGAGCGGCGTGCGCAGGACGAATTGTTTTCCAGCCGGCTGCTTGGTGACCTGCGCCAGTAATTTGCCACCGGTCAATTCCAGCTCATGCGCGTCCGCGCCGTGCAACCGCACCGCCGCCCCCGGCGACAATGCAAACCACGTGGCATCCGCAAAACGAACCGTCGCCTGCGCCGACGCGCCGAGACGAACGGCATCGCCCGACTGCAGCGCGAAATTTTCTGTCGCCGCCAGTTCATGGCCATCGCGCGAAACCGTCACGCGGTCGCGCACGCTGACCAATTGAACCGCCACCGGCGATGGATTCGCCGGGGAAGGATGGAAAACCGCCAGGTGTTTCATCGGCTCCGGCGGGCGTTGCCACATCACAACGACCCCAACGCAAATCAACGCCACTGCCAAACCGCTTGCCCACGCCAAACGCCAGCGGGGCTGAAAATATTCCGCAATCGCCGTCAGCCAGTTCGGCCGGGGTGCCGGGGCGGGTTGACCCGCCCATTTCAATTCCGCCGCCTCACGCGTAAGCCCGTGCAGGGCCATCTCCGACCAAAACTGTTGCCGCGCGGACGGCGAAGCCAGGAGCAGCGACTCCAGTTCGGCGAGTTCATCGGGAGAAATCTGTTCATCGGCGAAAGCGGCCAGCAATTCCGTCACTCGCGAATTTTTCATGCGACCTCCCTGGAATTTTTCTCGACGCAATCGCGCATCGAGTTGCGGGCGCGGGTGAGCGCCACGTTCACGGCGTTCGCGCTCCAATCAAGCCGGGCGGCAATCTCCGCCGGCCCGCGTTCTTCGTGATATCGCAACCGCAGGATTTCCTGCGCGCGCGGCGCGAGGCGTTCCAGGCAGCGGCGAAGCGCGGCGAAGCGCGATTCAAAGAATCCTGCCTCCGGCGCGCTAATCGCGAGCAGCTCGATGACTTCGTCGGACAAAGCCACGGGCGATTTGCCTCCGCGCCGACGGGCTTCGAGCAATTTGAAGCGGGCGATGGCGAACGCCCACGCGAGAAAATTGGAGCCGGCGCGAAATTCCGCCGCCTTGCGCGTGACGGTGAGAAAAGTTTCCTGCACCAAATCATCCGCCTCGGCAAAATTCGGCTGGAGCGAGAGGATGAACGCCTTGACCGCCGTCTGGTGCTTCACAAAGAGCTGCTGCACCAGAATGGTGTGTTCGCCGGGTTGATTTTCCGGTGCGGCGGCGGGTGCGTTTTCGCTCATCTTGCTGAATTATGACAAAGGACCTCAAAAAATTAGCAAAATATTTTCCGGTAACCCATTGACCCAACAAAACCCGCGCATTACGACGGCCTATTCCTTTGCCAGCACTTTTTCCAGCAGCGAATTCAGGCGCGTAAGCATGGCGCGCGGATCTTCCAGCAAACCGGCGGCGACGCGGGCGTTGTCGAGAATCTGCTCGGCCACGCTGCCGGCGAGCGCGGCATCCTTCTGCCGGATGGCTTCGAGCCGCGCGATGAGCGGATGCGCCGGGTTGATCTCGAAATCATGCTTGGCGGCGGGCAAGTCCGGGCCGTCCTGCTTCATGGCCTTCATGATGCGGCGCATGCTGGCAGTCATGAACTTGTCGGAATCCACCACCACGGCGGGACTGTCCACGAGGCGCTGCGAGACACGCACTTCGTTGATCTTATCGCCGAGCGTTTCCTTGAGCCACGTGGCGAGCGACTTCGCGGCCTCCTCGGTGAGCGCGCCGTCCTTCTTGGCGCTCAAGTTCAAATCCGCTTTCTCCGCCAGCTTGAGCGGTTTGCCGTCGAAGGTGTGGAGATGCTCCATCACAAACTCGTCCCACGCGTCGAAGAGGAAGAGCACTTCCCATTTGCGTTCCTTGAACACCTCAAAATACGGACTCGCCTCCGCCGCCTCACGATTCGCCGCGAGCAGGCAGTAAATCTCCTTCTGATCCGACGGCATGCGCTTCACGTAATCCGCGAGCGACGTGAGCTTGCCCTTGTCCATCGTGGACGATTCAAAGCGCAGCAGTTTGCCCAGCGCCTCCTTGTGCGTGAAATCCGTGACAACCCCTTCCTTCAGGAAGCGCTGATACTCGGTGTAAAACTTCGCGTAGGCCTCGGCTTCCTTCTCGGACTGTTCATCGAGGAATTTCAGAAACTTGCTCGTCAGCACCTTATTCAACTTCTGCATGAGCGACGTGTCCTGCATCGTCTCGCGGGAGATGTTGAGCGGCAGATCCTCGCTGTCCACCACGCCCTTGAGAAAGCGCAGCCATTCGGGGAACAAGCCCTTGGCCTTCGCCTGGATGAGAATTTTCCGGCAATACAGATTCACCTCGGAATCCATCCGGCCCATGCCGAGCGTTTCAAAGTTGCGGCCCGGCACAAACAATAACGCCTGGATGGCGAGCGGCGCGTCTGCCGTGAAATGCAGGCGGAACAGCGGCTGGTCGTGATCATGGCCGACGAACGTATAAAACTCGTTGTATTCCTCCTCCTTGATCTCGTTCTTATTCCGCGCCCAGATGGCTTGCACGGTGTTGAGGCGCTTGGTGTTCAGCTCAATCGGGAACGGCACAAAGCTCGAATAGCGCTGGATGATGCGCTCGACGGTGTTTTCCGCCGCAAAATCTTTGGCGTCGTCCTTGAGTTCCAGCGTGATCCTGGTGCCGCGCGGCAAATCGGCGGCGGGCGCGAGTTCGTACCCGCCCATGCCTTCGCTCGTCCACTGCCAGCCGGTTTCCTCCGGCGCGAAGGAACGGCTCAAGACCGTGACCTTCTTCGCCACCATGAACGCCGAATAAAAACCCACGCCGAACTGGCCGATCAAGCCAACATCCGGCTGCTTCTCCTCCACGAGCTGTTTTAAAAACGCCTTGGTGCCAGAGTGCGCGATGGTGCCAAGATTCTCGACGAGTTCGCCGTGCGTCATGCCGAGGCCGGTGTCGGTGATCGTGATGGTGCCGGCCTTGTCGTCCGTGGTGACGGCGATGCCCGGCGCGACTTCCGATTGATACACCGGCCGGCCGGAAGACTGGTTGAAACGAAGCTTCTCGCAGGCGTCGGCGCTGTTGGAAATCAACTCGCGCACGAAGATTTCTTTGTCGGTATAAAGCGAATGGATGACAATGTTCAGCAGCTGCTGAATCTCCGCTTGAAAATGATGGGTCTCTTTCTGGCTCATAGGGGCTGATTACTTAATGAAGGAAAAGCCAATCGTCAAGCGGACAGATCATTTTTCAGACAAACTTCAAACGGGATTGATATCCAAATCTTCCTTCACGCGGCTATTGATTTTTATCCAAAGATTTGCAAAATCATCGCCCGATTTTAATCAACCGGCATCATCAGACATTTTATGAACGAATTCCAAACTGAAATCGCGGAGCTGAAAACATTCATCGCCGACCTCAAAGCCGACCGCACGGCCACCAAGGAAAAGGAAAAACGCGACGGCTGGACCAAATATGTTTCCCTGTCCGTTGTCATCATCGCCGTGATCGCCGCCATCGCGGCGCAATGGGGCGGCAAATACAGCAGCCGCGTGCTATCACAACTCAACGACGCAACGTATTATCAAACCCAATCCTCCGACCAATGGGCATTTTACCAGGCCAAGTCGATCAAGCTGAAAGCCTATGAAATCGGCCGCGATGAACTTTCCCGTTCCACCGGCGCCAGCGACGCGGAAACCGTCAAGATCATCAAGCATTACGAGGAGCAAATCGCCAGCTACAAGAAGGAGCAGAAAGACATCGAAGCCAAAGCCAAGGAATTGGAATCCAAACGCGACGACGCGCGAAAAATCGCCCGGCTCGCCAGTGAAAAAGGCAGCAAGATGGGTCTGGCAATCTCCTTCTTTTCCGTCGCCGTGGCGCTGGCCTCCATCTGCACCGTCACCAAGAAAAAGCCGCTCTGGTTTGTGGCACTGATTTTCGCCGGCGTGGCCATCACCCAAATGGTCATGGCGTGGATAATGGGATAACCGACAGCCTACGGCTTCCAACGCAACAAGCGCAGCGCGTTGCCGATCACGATCAAATCGGAAACGCCCATTGCCGCCGCGCAGAAAACCGGACTGATAAAGCCCATCGCCGCCAGCGGCACGCCAAGCGCGTTGTAGAAGAATGCCCAGAACAGATTCTGTTTGATTGTCCGCAAGGTCGCGCGCGCCAGACCGAGTGCCTCCGGCACCGCTTCGATTTCCGATTTCAACAAAATGACATCCGCCGCCTCGCGCGCGATATCGCTGGCGCGGCTCACAGCGATGCCGAGGTCGGCCTGCGTGAGCGCGGGGGCGTCGTTGATGCCGTCGCCCACAAACGCCACGCGCTCGCCGCGCGCTTGAAGCCGCTTCACAAACTCCGCCTTCTGCTCCGGCCGCACTTCGGCAAAAACACGAGAATGTGGAATATCGAGTTTGGCTGCGATAGCATGAACTGTCCGGCTTGAGTCTCCGGAAAGAAGATAAATTCGATAGCCATCTGTCAGATAATCGTAGCCCAGATGTTCAAGAGCCTTGGCGGTTGTTGGCTTCAACGTGTCTTGCAAAGCAAAAACTGCAACCAAACGATTATCCACAGCAAAGCCAAGAACTGACGCGCCTTTTGTCATCCATTCGTCTGCAAAAGTTGTTGTCGCTTCTAGTTCGACTTTTTCTTCTAGCAGCCAGCGCAAAGAACCCAACTGAAGCAAGTGTCCAGCTTCCAGCATTGCGACAACGCCGCGCCCTGACAGCTCATTAAAACCAGTCAACGGAAGTCGCATCGTAGAAATTTCCGCTACAGATTTGCTCAACGGATGGCTGGATAATGACGAGAGCGAACTCGCCAATTCCTCAATCTTGTATGACTTCAATTCAGCAGACATCTGTATTGGGAACGTCTTGTTCGCCACAACTTTTGGTCGGCCTTCGGTCAGCGTGCCGGTTTTGTCAAAAATTACCGACGTGATTTTGCCGGCCTTTTCCAATGCGATACCATCGCGAATTAAAAAACCACGACGTGCGGCGGCGTTGGCGCTGGCCATGATGGCGGCGGGCGTCGCCAAACCCATCGCGCACGGACAGGCGACGATCAGAATTCCCGCGGCGATGACGAAGGCTTTTTCCGCGCCGGAATGCACGAACCAAAAGATTCCCGCCGCGAGCGCGATGGCGACGACGATGGGCACGAAAACGTTGCTGATGCGGTCGCCCAGACGCTGGATGTTGGCGCGGCTGGTCTGGGCGCGTTGCACGGCGGCGATGATGTGTGCGAGCGCGGTGCTTTCGCCGGTGGCGGTCACCCGCAGGACGAGTCGGCCATTCAGATTCACCGTGCCGGCGAAAAGTTTGCTGCCGGATTTTTTGTCGGCGGGAATGGATTCGCCGGTGAGCATGGCTTCATCCACGGCGGATTCGCCTTCGAGCACGAGGCCATCCACCGGCACGCGATCACCGGGACGAAGCGCAATGCGGTCGCTGATTTTTAATTCCGAAACCGGAACTTCAACTTCCTTTGTTTCAGCAACCGTAACAGGCCTAAAACTTCGCAGGTCGAAACTTTCAGGTTGAACAGGGCTGGCGCTCTGAATCCGTCTTGCCGTCGGCGGCGCGAGGTTCAACAGCGATTTCAGCGCGCCGCTGGCCTGGTCACTCACGCGGGCTTCGAGCCAATGGCCAAAGCTGATCAGCGATATGATGGCGGCGGCTTCCATGAAATAGACGTGCCCGCCGTGGCCGCTCAACAGCGCCCAGACGCTGTATCCGAATGCCGTGCTGGAGCCAAGCGCGACCAGCGCGTCCATGTTGGACTGGCCGACTTTGATCTGCCGCCACGCGCCGCGATAGAATTGGGCGCCGCAAAAAACCTGCACCACCCCCGCCAATGCGAACGCCAGCCATTGGAACCACGGCGCCATGGCGAGATGAAAAATCCATTCGCCAATCATCAGCAGCGCGGTGACGGCGAGACCGAGAATCAAATTCCACTGCCAGCGGCTTTGTTTGGAGCCGTCAGCGACGGCGGGCATTGCTTTCGCCGCGAACCCGGCTTGAGAAATGGCAGCGAGCACGGCGGCCAGGTTTTTTGCCTCCGCCGAAATCCAGCGGATGCTGGCGCGTTCAGCGGCGACGCTCACGGACACACTGTGGACGCCGGGGATTTTCTGAGCCGCCTCGGTGACTTTGCGGGCGCAGTTGTTGCACGTCATGCCGCTGACGCGCAATTCGGTTGTGGTGGGCGAGGACATTTATTCGCACAGACATCCTGCCACGAGGCGGCAGTTTCGTCGAATTTCCTTTTGGTGTGACGGCGGCTCGCGGGGACGCTCCACCAGTTTTTAGCGCACGAGGCGGACGGTCTGCATGCAGCGATACCACTCCCGCAGGTTCGGCAGCGACTTGGGCAACGCGTAGTGGCCGGTGTAAAGGAAATTGCCAATCATTCCGAACAGTTCAAAGTCCACGAACAGCGGACGATCACCCAGAAGAAACTCCGAGTGCGCCAGCATCTGTTCGCAGGGGCGGAGCAGTTGTTCAAGCTGGCGGAGCAAGTCTTTTTGCTGGGCGCGCCACTGGTCAACGCAGCCGCGTCCGAACTTGCGCTCCTTGTGGCGCAGGAACGGAAGCTCGTCGGCCTTCGTCACAAACTCGCGCCAGTAAATATCGTTCAACTTGAAGCCGACCGCTTCGATTTCATGCTCGAAATAGCGCCAGAGAACCGATTGCTCACCTTCGCGCGCCACCGGAAACAGGCCGAGCTTGAGTTTGGCGTCGAGATGCCTAGCGATGTCCTGCGTGTCGTCGCCCGACTCATAGATGACTTTTGCGCCGTCGCGGATGACCGGCACGGCGTAGTATTTTCCCTTCGTCAGCTTCCAGACCAGCGAACGGTCGCCGTAGGCTTTGGGCAGGTTGGTGATTTTGAATTTCGCGCCGGAAAATTCCAAGATGCGCCGCTGCACGATGCAGAACGGACTCCACGGAGCCTGGACGAGTTCAATCATGCCCCATATTTCGGCCAACCGGCGCCGGAATTCAAGCGGAAAGCCGCTTTACTCTTTTTCGCGCGGAGCTAGAATCGCCACATGGCTGGCGAATACGATTCCACCGAATTTATTGACACCGATTTTCTGGCGCAGAAATCGCCGTCCACCTCGTCGGCATCCGCTTACGGCCGCGCGCCCTCCCCGGATGATGTGAACCGCAAGGTCGTCGAGGCGCAGCAAAAACTCGTTGAACTCAAGCGCGCGCAAGAAGAACTGGAACGCGAACGGGCCGGCCTGGAGGAACTCCGCCGCCGGCAAAATGAATTCCAGACCGGCCGCGACGAAGTCATCCAGAACCTCACGCGCGGCCTCGGCCTGCTGGAAGAAGCGGAATTTGTCGCCCGGCGCGATGCCGAGCAGATGGTCAAGACGGTCGGCGATTTCCGCGCCGCGCTGGCCAAGGTGCAGACGATCAACGACCAGACCTGGACGAAGGAAAATTTCCAGGTGGAACTCACCCGCGCGCTGACGACGATTGAAAACGCGCGGATGGAATGGAATTCCGCGCGGCTGAAAATCTCCGCGCTGGCCGGCGAAACCAAAGATGCCGCCACCTCGCTGGACAGAAATGCCTCGCCGGCTGCCGCCGCGCCGTCGCTGGCGGAACTGCCGTTCGGCCAGCTTTGCAAAATCGGGCTGGCGATGACGTGGCCGCTGCTGCTGGCGGCCCTCGGCGCGCTGGGCGTTTTCATCGCCATTCTCCTGCGAAAGTGAGGCTGCATGGGTTTGCTGAAAAAAAATCCGGATCCGATTTCCGACAAGGCGCGCGCGCTGAGCGCCGAGATCGCCGCGCTCGAAGCCGAGATCAAAAAACTCGATTCGCAACTGGCGCGGCCGAGCGAACCCAAGTTCCGCTCCACCACCACGCCGGCGTATGGAAACTTTCCCCACGCGGCGGCAAAACCCGCGCCCACGCCGACGCCCAAGACCAGCGAACCCGTTTTTGAAAAGATCGGCAGCACCCAGCTGACTTCGCGCGCCGAGAACGAGGTGCCGGAGCTGTTCAACGAACTGGGCATCCGCAAATACGACCTGCCCGCGCTGTTCAACCGGCTGCGCAACCATCTGCGCGGCCCGACGACGAGCAATCCGCGCCTGGTGAACTACCTCGCCGCCGGCGGCGTCCAAGGCCTGCGCCCGCTGCGCTACGAGAAGCGTGTCGCCCGCAACCGCTTCATCTGGCTCGTGGTCATCGTCTCCATCGTGCTGTTCGGCCTGTTCTACGTTTTGCTGCCGCGGCATTGAAAATGAAAACCCCGCCCGTCGAACTGCCGGCAATAACCGACGACGGCGAATTCACAGCCCGCTATTCGGAAGCCGGCCTGACGGAATTGAGTTTTCCAGAGGCGGGGCGAGCGTCCGCGCCAGCCGCGAACAAAGGAACCATCCCCGGCAAAATCCTCGACTGGCACCGGCTTACGGAAGCCGCGCTGAAAGCCATTCTCGCCGGACACCAACCCAAAAAGTTTCCACCGCTGGATCTGGCCGGAACGGCCTTCCAGAAAAGTGTCTGGCAGTCGCTGCGGAAAATTCCCGTCGGCCGGACGAAGAGCTACGGCGAAATTGCGGAGGCGATCGGCCGGCCCAAGGCGGTCCGCGCCGTGGGCGGGGCTTGCGGGGCGAATCCGGTGCCGGTGCTGGTGCCCTGCCACCGCGTGCTGGCGGCGAATGGAAAGATCGGCGGCTTCTCCGGCGGCTTGGAGCGGAAACGCCGGCTGTTGGCGCGTGAAGGCTTGAAAATCTAACGGTGGAAATTTCCGCGTGAGAGATGACACTTCAAGTCAGTCCCCTTGAGCGTCTTGAATGATACCGAGCAACCGGACAAATATCAGCCGCCTATTGCCATTGCCGGCTGTTCGTGTTTTTTCTGTTTGGTATTCATGCTTCGCGTCGCCCGACCGGCTGTATTGCTTCTCAATGTCTGGTGGGCTGAGTTGTTGGTTTTAGCATCGCTGCCATTCATCGTTACTTTTGCGATTCTTTATCGTAGCGGCTGGCATCGGGAAACGGGCAAAATGAAACGCATCTTCTTTCTGCTTCTGTTTTCCTTCGTTATCTTGTGCAGCGTTGCATTTATAGCTGTCGTTGGCTTGGCTGTGTTATCTGTTTATGTTTATAGATACACCGCTTTCCACTTTTAAATTACCGCGTATCAGTTAAACCCTATTTTCCCGACAAGACCGGATAGCAGGTGAAGACCTGATCCGTCACCTGCCAGTAAGGGATGTATTCATGAGCGGCGTCGCCCGCGATGGTGAAATGCAACGGCTGCCCGGGCTTGGGGGTAAGCTGTTTCAGCAGGTTCGCCGGACTGGACGCGAGGGTGGCCCCAAGTTTTTCATCCACGGAGCCGACCAAAGCCAGCAGGATCGGCCCGTATTCCAAGGCATAACGTTCCTGTCCGGCGACGCGCTCGGCCCCTTCATAGTGCGTGAGCTTGAAGGCCATCGGCAGGCTGAAGGTGATGGTGTCGCCATCGGACCAGGTCCGGTCCAGCACGGCATAGCTGCCAGGTTTGCCGATGGCCACCTTGAGTCCGTTGACCAGGATGGGCATTTTTGCGGCGGCCCACGCCGGCACGCGGAGACGGAGCTTGGCTTTCACCGGCGAGGAAACTTTCAGGCTCAACCGCACGTCGGGCTGGAGCGGAAAGGCCGTTTCCATCTTCAGCTTCAGCGCCTGGCCTTTGATCTGCCAATCAATCGTGGAGGGCGCGAACAGGTCGATCAACAATCCGTCCCCGGCCAGCGTGTAGATGTATTCCGGCAGGGAACCATAAAACCGCGTGCCCTGCCCTTCGCAGCAGGAGTTGATGCAGATTTTGCGTTTGAAATCCTTTTTGCCGACCAGATTGGCGTGATAAAAAATGCCGTCGGCGCCCACCTGATTGGCGAGGCCGACGTTGTAGATGGATTTCTCGATCTCATTGACGTATTTCTCCTCGTTCGGATACAGCAGATGGAAGCGCTGGTTAAAGCACGCCCAGAACACGCTGCCGCAGAGTTCGCCGGTGTGCTCGTGCAGCAGATAGGACTTGGGCGGATACGCATCCTCCTCGCAAATCGCGATGCTGCCGCCGACGTGTTCCCAGTAATCATGATAAAGCTCCCAGCCGCCCAGCGACGCCTGCAGGTAAAGTTTATTGCCGGTCGCGCGATAAAGGTCCAGATACGGCTCCAGCGAGGTGATGAGGTAATTGTGCGGATGATCGTAGGGATATTTCCAGATGGCTTCCGGCGCGCGGCCGGCCAGCTGCTTCAGCCAGTAATTCTCCTGAAAATAGCGCTGGATGACCTGCAGGTCTTCCGGCTGGCCGACCGGCGTGAAATACATGCGCGCGTTGGCGATCATCCCCTGCACGCCCTGCCCCGCGCGCCGGAGCAGCTCGGGCCGGTAAGGATTTTTGTCAAACCAATCGTAGTAACCGCGCAAGAGCGGGAAGGCCTTGGGATTGCCGGCGTAACCGGCCTCGATCAAACCGTGCGTCAGCCAGGCGCGGGTGTAGGCGGCGCGTTCGCTGGTGAAAATGGTGTCCTCCGGATAAGCCATGATGTAGCCATTCGGCTGGCGGCAATCGGCAATGCCGTCCACGAGCGAGTTCATGCGCATGCGCAATTCCGCGTGATCCAGCCAGCGCAGCGTGTTGCCCGCGCCCATCAGGAACCGCCCGGCGCAGGAACCGGCGAGCGCCTCTTCCCAGAATTTATCCGGCTTGCGCAAGTCCGGCGGATTGGGCTGGCCGGCGCGCGTGCGAAATTCCCGCAGCATCTCGTCCACCGTGTAGGCTTTCAGCAGATAATCAATGTTGTTGCGCATCGCGGTTTCCAAGACCCCGCCATTCAACTGAACCCCGCGCAGCGGTTTCTGGACCTGGTTCGGAACCGGTTTCCATTGTGACGCCGGGATGATGTTGCCGGGATTGTCCGTGACCACGCCCTCGCCTTGCGGCCGGGGATGGCGCGTCAGCAAAGTCACGCCCAGATTGCCCTTGGCGGAATCCGCCACCGGCCGGCCCTCGGCCACATCCCGCCCGCCCGACCAGACCTCCAGCTTGGAAAGCTCGAACTTACCCTTGCGCAACCGCGTGGCCGTCAGGCGCACATAACGGCCGCTGACCCCGCTGGCCGGAAAGAGACCCACCACATCGCCCGGGCTCGGAACATCGGCCACCGTGTGGTCGGCGATCAGCACGCTGGTCTTGAAATCCGGTTCCCCGGCGGCTTCCAGCTTGAAGCGGACCGGAAAACCCGGCGCATCCGTGCCGTAGCCATTGAGGAGCGGCAACAGCTTGACCGTGTCAATCTTGACCGACTTGCCCAAGTCCACTTGCAGCCAATGGACGGCATCGTTGCTGCCGGCGGACTTGAAGACGTAGCCGCGCGGCGTGAACCGCGCGATGCGCTCCACCCCCATCGGCGCATCGGCGGCGCCGGCGACCAAACCAAAAGCCAATAAAGCGACCTGGATCAATCTGACATTCATAATCATGTTGTTCGTGGTTAAAAGAGTTGAACTTTTTTCCGTTCCCGCCCGAAATCCGCGCGCGCTGGATAGCGATTCATTCGCTGCGACACCGGGATATGCGGCTAATTAAAACATTAAAACGGCCGGCACTCCAATGATAATTTCTGCCACAGAGGCACAGAGAACACAGAGTTGGAATTAATTTCTCTATGACCCCTATTTCTCTGTGGTAATTTACGAAACAAACTTCGGCTCGAACACCGGGCCGAGGTGGTGTTTGCGGAGCAGCTCGCCGAATTTGGCGATGGCGCGTTTTTCGTCCTCGCCGAGATGGAAGTGGATGTGCCACTCAAAATAATCGCGCCGGAAATCCGCGTCGAATTCCGCGCGCGTCTCAATGATGGCCTCCAGCGATTCCAGCCCGAAATTCCTGGCTTCCCGCAATTCCCGCCGCAGTTCCCGGCTTTCGATGCCCCGCCGCAGCGCCCAGACGGCGTAAACAAAGGGCAGATTCGTCATCTCCGTCCACGCGTGGCCGAGGTCAAAAATTTCGTGCGCGTGGGGCGCGCGCTGAAATTCGATGGCGCGGTCGCCGATGAGCAGCACAAAATCTTTTTCCGCCGCCGCCGCGTAGTTTTCCAGCGGCTTGAACTCCGGCTGCAACCCGCGTTCGGCGAGCAGCACTTTCAGCAGGTTGACGCTGGTGAGCGAGGCGGGATCGCAGAAAATTTCCTTAACCTCGGCCAGCGGTTTATTGTGCGCGAGAATAACGCTGTAAACTTCGCCGAGCGACGCGATGGCCACGCCGTTGAGGATGTCGTAGCGGTCGTTGAGCAGCACCTCGGTGAGGCTGACGAGCGCGGCATCCAATTCGTCCCGGCGAAGCATTTCGGCCAGCCGGGCGGGCGTGGCGAAAATGATTTTGCCGGTGAGGCCGTGCGTGAGCGGCGCGGCGTTGAGATATTTGACCGACCCGATGCGAAACGACGCGGCCTCGCACGCGCCGGAATCCGGCTCTGCGGCGTGGGCACCGGCCATGCGGAGTTTGGGCAGGTCGTCTGACATCGGCCGGGATTTTATCGCAAGCGCGGGCGGACGCAATGCGGCAAAGGCGGGCAGCCGTGTTCGGTCTTGTTCTTAATCGCAATCATTGTTCCAAGAGAATTACGATTATGATTAGGACACCACCAAGCGGGCGGCGGTCCTGCTTCATCACAGGCTGTTCAACACATCGATCAACTGCCGCAGGCGGCCGTAATCGTGCCGGTTGAAACCGAAGGCGATGCGCGCGAGGTCGAGATGCGCCGCGTCTTCCCGCTCTTCCGGCGTGGGCGGGATGATTTTGATGGGTTCGCCGCTGATGATGTCGGCAAAATCCTCGTTCATCGCCGCGATGGCGGACGGGCTGGGCGCGTATTTAAGCCGGATGACGAACAGGTCTTTCACAAACCGCGTGGAATGGAAGTTGCGGTAGAAGCGGGTGATGATTTTCACCGCTTCATCGTCGTTGTCGGTGATCTGGTAAAGGTTGAGGTCGTCGGGCGAAATCAATTTGTCGCGCAGCAGATGTTCGCGGATGTGCTTGTCCCAGGTTTTCCAGTAGGTGCCGCCGGGTTTGTCCACGAGCACGAGCGGCATGAGCTGGCTTTTGCCGGTCTGCATGAGCGTGAGCGCCTCGTAGCCTTCGTCCATCGTGCCGAACCCGCCGGGAAACAGCGCAATGGCGTCCGAGTGGCGGATGAAAATGAGCTTGCGCGTGAAGAAATAGCGGAAGGTGACGAGTTTATTATCCTTGGCGATGACGGGATTGGCGGATTGTTCCCAGGGCAGGCGGATGTTAGCTCCGAAACTGTTTTCCGGTCCGGCACCCTCATGGCCGGCCTGCATGATGCCGGGGCCGGCGCCGGTGATGACCATGAAACCGGCCTCGACCATTTTGCGCCCGAATTCGGCGGCCTGCCGGTATTCGGCTTTGCCCGGCTGCGTGCGCGCGGAACCGAAGATGGTGACCTTGCGCTTGTCGGCATACGGCGCAAAGAGGCGGAAGGCGTAGCGCAATTCGCGGATCGCGGTCTGGATGACGCGCACGTCGCCGGTGTCCTGCACATCGGTGAGGAGCTTGAGGGCGTTTTCGATGATGTCGGCGACTTCGGCTTCGTTCGCGCCGCCGCCTTTGGCTTGGATCAGTTCCTGGATCTGCTGGATCAGCTTGGGATCGGAAGACCGGTTGCGGGTATTTTTCACGCGGTGAGCATAACGCCCTAAACAACTAAGGCAATTCCCTCATGGTCATTGCGAGGGAATTGCCTCGCGCGGTGAACGGGCAAAATCAACCTGAAATCGCCGGCATCAGTCGTAATTCGGATATTCCGGCTTGAACATCTGTCCTTGGATGAACGCTGTCAAATCCGCCGGACGCGGCTGGGTGGCCAGCTTGCTCTGGTAGGCTTCCTCGGCCACGGCGACGGCGATTTTGAGCGAAACCTCGTGGATGCGCTTGAGCGACGGGTAGATGCGGCCTTCGGCAAGTTCTTCCTCGCGCAGGAGCGAAGCGAGCGCCTTGGCGGCCGTTACAAACATGGCGTCCGTGACGCGGGTGGCGCCGGTGGCCACCACACCGAGACCCACGCCGGGAAAGATGTAGGAGTTGTTGCCCTGGCCGGGGACGTGCGTCTTGCCCTTGTAGGTGACGGGGGCGAACGGACTGCCGCTGGCAAAAATCGCGCGGCCTTCGGTCCAGGTGTAGGCTTCCTCGGCGGTGCATTCGGCCTTGGAGGTCGGATTGGACAGCGCGAAGATGACCGGGCGGGCATTGTAACTGCCGACGAACTTGACGATTTCCTCCGTGAAGGTGCGGGGCTGGCCCGACACGCCAACGAGCATGGTGGGCTTAATCGCTTTGACAGCAGAAAGCAAATCGGCACACGGCGCATGATCATGCGCGTAGTGCAATTTGTGCTCCACCAAACCGGCGCGGCCTTTGACGATGAGGCCCTTGGAATCCACAAACCAGATGCGCTTGCGCGCTTCGGCGAGGGACAGGCCTTCTTCCATCAAGACGGCGCAGATGTTGTCGGCGATGCCCATGCCGGCTTCGCCGGCGCCCGACATCAGCACGCGATGATCACTCATCTTGCCGCCCGTCAGGCGCAGGGCCGAAAGCACGCCCGCCAGTGCCACGGAACCGGTGCCCTGAATGTCGTCGTTGAAGGTGCACAGCTGATTGCGATAGGTTTCGAGCAGGCGGAAGGCGTTGCCGTTGCCAAAATCCTCAAACTGGAGCAGGACGCCGGGGAACACTGTTTTCACCGCCGTGATGAACTCTTCCATGACGGCATCAAAGGCCTCGCCGCTGATGCGTTTTTCGCGCAGGCCAATGTAGAGCGGGTCTTTGAGGAAAGTTTCATTGTTGGTGCCCATGTCAATGGTGATGGGCAGGCACTGCGTCGGGTTGATGCCGGCGCAGGCAGTGTAGAGCGAAAGCTTGCCAATGGGGATGCCCATGCCGGAAACACCCAGGTCGCCAAGGCCGAGGATGCGTTCACCGTCCGTGACCACGATGACCTTCACGTCGCGCGTGGGCCAGTTTTCCAGGACTTTCTTGATGTTGCCTTTATCCTTCATCGAGACATACATCCCGCGCGAGCGGCGGAAAATATGGCCGAATTCCTGACAGGCCTTGCCGACCGTCGGGGTGTAGATGATGGGCATCATTTCTTCCAGATTGTCCATGACGATGCGGTAAAACAGCGTCTCGTTGCGGTCCTGCAAACCGACCAGCTGAATGTAGCGTTCGATGTCGCTGGTCTTGTTGCGGTAATTGGTCATCACGCGCTGCACCTGATCGTCCATGGTCTGGACTTGCGGCGGCAGCAGACCGCGCAGGCCGAGCGTATCGCGTTCCGCCTCGGTGAAGGCGGTGCCTTTGTTGAAGATGGGGTTATGCAGCCATTCCACCCCTTTGCTGGGCAGGGCGCGGTTGGGACGTGGAATTCTGGTACTTTTTTTGGCGGTCATATAAAATTGGTTTGCTTTGAAATGTTGTCGGATAGTTGCATCACAACTTAAACTGATACCAAAAGACGCCAAGATACGCTGATCTTTTTTTGCTCAAGCCAACCTTTTTATTGCAAGGCCGGATTTCCGGCTTAAGTCCGGCTCTGAAAAAAAGTGCCAACCGCGACCGCAGCGAATAAACTGCTTGCGTGACTTCCGCCGCCGCCCAAAAGCGCCACGCACAACTGGCCGATGAAATCCGCCGGCACGACCACGCTTATTACGTCGAGGGCCGCCAGCTCATCACCGACCGCGAATACGACGGATTGTTCAAGGAGCTTCAGGAGCTGGAGAAGAATTTTCCCGACCTCGTCACGCCGGAATCACCCACGCAGCGCGTCGGCGGTGCGCCGAGCGAAAAATTTACCCGCGTAAAGCACATTGTGCCGATGCTTTCGCTCGACAAGGTGCAGGCCAGCGATTTGCCGACGAAGGATGAGGAGCCGGATCGCGACCAACGTAACCGTGCGCAGGATGAAAATACTCTGGAGGAACTGCGCGCCTTCGACGCCACCATCCGGAAGCACCTCGGTCGCGACACCGTCCAATACATCATCGAGCCAAAGGTGGACGGCGTTTCCCTCGGTGTTCACTATCGCCACGGCAAGCTCACGCTCGGGGTCACGCGCGGCGACGGAACGGAAGGCGACGACATCACCGCGAACTTGAAAACCGTGCGCGGCATTCCGCTGGAACTGAATTGCAAAAATCCACCGGCGCTGCTTGAAGTGCGCGGCGAGGCCTATATTGCCATCAAAGATTTCGACGCGCTCAACGCCAGGTTTGCCGCCGAAGGTGAAAAAGCTTTTCCCAACGCGCGCAACGCCACGGCCGGCACGCTCAAGCAACTTGATCCCAAGCTCGTCGCGCAGCGCCCGATTCGCGCCGTGTTTTATGCCGTTGGTGTGGTGGATGGTATTGGGTTCAAGACGCATTCCGAAATGCTCGAAGCGCTCGCCCGGTTCGGGTTGCCCACGCAAAAGCTCTGGTGGGTCTGTGACGGCATCGAGGAAGTGCTGAAGGTGTATCGCGAGAAAATCGTCGCGCACTACGACGAGGACAAAGACCTGCGCCGGCAGTTGCCTTACGAGATTGACGGCATCGTGCTCAAGGTGAACACGCTCGCGGATTGGGCGAAGATTCCCGGCCGCAGTCGTTCACCCGGTTACGCCATCGTCCACAAACCCGTGCCGTGGATCACGCCCGCCGAGACCGTGCTCAAGGCCATCACCGTGCAGGTCGGGCGCACCGGCGTGCTCACACCCGTGGCGGAACTCGAACCCGTCTTTGTGCAGGGCTCGACCATCGCGCGCGCCACGCTGCATAACGAGGACGAAATCCGCCGCAAAGACATCCGCATCGGCGACACGGTGGTTGTCCGCAAAGCGGGCATGGTCATCCCGGAGATTTTCGAAGTAGTGAAAACCAAGCGTCCGCCCGGTGCGAAGGTGTTTGATCTGTTCGCACACGTCGGCGGCAAATGTCCCGCGTGTGGCGGGCCGATTGCGAAGGAAAAGATGTCCGGCGGTGAAACGGAAGAAGTCGCCTGGCGCTGCCAGAATATCGCGGGCTGTCCGGCGCAACTCACGCGGCGCGTGGAATATTTCGCGCAGCGCAAGGCGCTGGACATCGAATCACTTGGCGGCATCGTGGCGGAAAAACTTGTGGAGCGCGGCCTCGTCAAGGAGCCGCTCGACCTGTTTGACCTGAAACTGGAAGTACTCGGCAAGCTGAATCTCGGCACGGACGACGAGCCGCGCACGTTCGGCGAGAAGAACGCCACCAAAGTCATCGAAGCCCTCCAGCGCGCCAAGACCGCGCCGCTCTCTCGCTGGATTCATGCGCTGGCGATCGCCGATGTGGGTGAGAACATTGCAATCGAACTATCCAAGCTTCACAGCGACCTAAAAGACCTCGCCAACTCCAGACTTTTGAAATTAATCGCGGATGAGGGAAAGCATTCGGATGAGTTGCAGCAAGAAGTCAGGCGTATCGTTTCGCGGAATCCAATCCTTAAAGCTGAAGCCGAAAATCAAACGCATAAACTGGAGGAAGAGCTTCAAAGACTAAAATCCAGTCTTCAAGAGGTTGAGGCAAGGGAGACAGTTGATAATAAAGAACGAACCAGTCTCAAGGGCAGGATTAAGACGCGAGAGAAGAGGTTGTTGACCGTGGGTCTTTCCGAAGAAATCGGTCCGGTGGTTGCCAGAAGCATCTTGGAATTCTTTAAGTCAAAAGCTGGCCTACGAATTTTGAAACGGTTGGATGAATTGGAAATCCATACCGCTGGAAGTTTGGGGGTTAATAATGGAATGACAGAAGGTTTATCGCTCACAGGAAAAACATTTGTGCTCACCGGCACGCTCCCAACCCTGTCGCGCGACGAGGCTTCAGCCATGATTCGAAACGCAGGTGGCAGTGTGACCGGATCGGTTAGTAAGAATACTGACTATCTTTTGACCGGAGAAAGCGCCGGTTCAAAGTTCGACAAGGCCAAAGAACTAGGCATAAAAATCATTTCCGAAGCAGAGCTTTTGAATCTTCTACTTGGAGCCAACAAAAAAAAGGAGAAAGCAACCGAGAAGATCAACCAGTCGGAATTGTTCTAAATGGCATACAACGAAAAAACTGATTACGTCCTGAAGCCTGTCAAACCGGCTCGAAAAGCCATTGCCACGAGTTTGCAGCGGACAGATCTTTCACTTTGCGATGCTCCGGCTTCAGAGATTATTTTTGATGGCCGTTCGTTTTGTCTGACTGGTGTTTTTGAGTTTTCTGGCGGCAATCGCAACCAGTGCGAAGAAGCTATCCGTGCCCGTGGCGGCGCTTGTTGGCAACATCCCAATCACGACTTGGATCATCTGGTCGTCGGAACTTTCGTGGAGGGCTCATGGGCACACGAAGGTTATGGACGGAAAATAGAGAAAACGCTGGAGTGCAAGCGAACTGGGGCCGACTGTAAAATCGTTTCAGAAGCACACTGGCTCGCCGCCCTTCAAAAAACCCCTGAATTACCCGAAGAAAAAAGAGTGAAGCCTGGCGGCCAATCCCAAAGTAACCAGACAATCCGGTTAAGAGATGAACTGGATAAAATGCGGAAGCAACAAGCGACAATCTTTCAGGTTTTACAGGAAGAATTGCCGGCTGAGGATTTCAGGAAAGTAGTCGAGCGATTACGCAATTCCGGCTTGGAATTTGATTCGACTTTCCAGCAACCTGACGGCAAAAGCAGCGCATTAACCGGCAAGACATTTGTGCTGACCGGCACGCTGCCGACGCTGACGCGCGAGGAAGCCGCGGCGAAAATTGAAGGCGCCGGCGGCAAAGTGACCGGCAGCGTGAGCAAGAAAACGGATTTTGTGCTGGCCGGCGCGGAGGCTGGTTCCAAGCTCGCCAAGGCGCAGGAACTCGGCGTGAAGATTCTGGATGAGGCGGAGTTTCATGCTTTGCTTTCACCCAACCTCGGCGGCAATTAAATCCTAATTTAATTGAAAATAAAACTGCTTCTGTTTGCCGCCATCCTCCTGCTTCCCTGGCTGAATGTCAGCGCGGTGGTGAGTGGCTGGGGGGATTCCCTCACCGCCGGATCGGGGGCCCCCGCCGGAATGTCCTATCTGGAGCAATTCCAGACGCTGAGCGGTCAGGCAATCTATAAACAAGGATGGGGTGGAAGCAATTCGACCTGGATCAAGGATCAATTCCTACTCCAAACCAACCACTGGGGGGATCAATACATCATCATCTGGTCCGGACGGAATAACTATAACGCGCCCGCCACGGTGAAGGCCGATATCGCCGCCATGGTGGCGCATATGACGACCACTAACTACCTCATCATGGGCATCCTTAATGGAAATTATGCCAGCGAGATTAAGGGGCAATCCGGCTACAACACGATAACCACGCTGAACGCCGACCTGGCGGCGACCTATGGCGATAAATTTCTCGATATCCGCCGGCTCCTCGTGGATTCCTACAATCCGGCATCGAACCTGGATGTGATTGATTTCAATAATGACATCGTCCCGTCATCGCTGCGGGCCGACAATATCCATCTCACCGCTGCCGGATACGGAATCGTCGCGCAAAAGGTCTATGCCAAATATCCCGCCGCACCGGCGGGGTCTAACACCATTAACACCCTTACCGACACTTCCAGCACTGCAAGTCTGTTGGTGCCGGGAAATTGGAGTTTGGGCACGCTGCCCACCGCTGCCAATGATGCGGTCTTGGACGTGTATGGCGGCACCGGCATCCGCACGTTGAGCGCCGGCAATGTGACCATGGGGTCACTGAATTTGATCACCAACGCCGGCACCTACTCGATCCGCAATGACACCAGCACCGCCACCGACAGCACACTGACTTTGGGCGGCGGCATGGGCAATTCGGTTCCCGGTGCAAGTGCGAATGACCTCCTGTTTGTCACCAACGGCACCGCCACCCTGAAGCTCATTGGCACTAACGGCGGCGGCGGCACCGGCCGGTTGCTCATCGCCCTGGCCACGAACGGTAATTTCAACATTGCGCCCGGCAGCTCGGTAATCATGGGAGCGGATATTAACGGGACGGGCTTCGGCTTGAACAAGATGGGCGGCGGAGCTTTGACGATCACGGGCAACTTTGGCGGCAGCGGCGGTTTGACGAACACGGCGGGATTTTTCACCAATAGCGGACTGAGCACCTATACGGGGCCGACGGTGTTCAAAGGCGGCACGAATGTATTCAACAGCATCACCAACGTCGGGGCCGGTGCGAGCGCCCTGGGTGCGCCCGCCACGGCGGACAATGGCGTTATTCATTTCCTCGGCGGCATTCTGCGTTACAATGGCATCGGCGCCTGCACCTCCGACCGCATCATTAACTGGAGCGGTGGCGGATCGTTTTGGTGCGACAACGGGACGGTTATTTTAACGGGCGGGATTACGAACAGCAACAACGCTGGCATCACGTTTCGCGGCAACGGCACCATTGTTGTGAGCGGGGTTATTACCCTTGGCAGTGGCGGTTTGACCCACGTCGAGGCTAGCACGTTGTATCTTACCAATGCCCTCAACCTGTTTACCGGCAATATAAATATCGGCAACGGCAAAATATTTGTTGATACGATTGCCGACAGCGGGGTCGCCTGTTCCCTGGGAGCGGGAAACAGCCTCGTGTTCAATCAAACCGGCAACCAAAACAACACCTGCACGCTGCAGTTGGCGGTGACGAATGGCAGTTCCTGTAATCGCGCCATCACTTTCAACGGCGCGCAAAACACCGGCGTGAACGGCGCCACTTTTGAAAACGCGGTGGCGGGCACCACGGCGACCTTCAGCGGCAATGTCACCTGTGTGAACTTTACGAATCTTTCAAATTTACCAAGGCTCACGCTCACTGGTGCGGGCAATGGCGTGCTCAACGGAGTTCTGGGTGTAAACACCAACCCCGCGGTGGGCATGAATGTCATCAAAAGCGGCACGGGCACCTGGGCCATCTCGGGATTGAACACCAACCGAGGACCGGTCACGGTGAGCGCGGGCACGCTGCTGATCAATGGCAATTCCTCCGGGGCCACCAACCAGGTGACGGTGGCCAGCGGCGCCAGCGTCGGCGGCAACGGCACGAACGGCGGCCCGGTGACCTTGAGTGCGGGCGCTTTGATGACGAATACGGCGGGCTCGCCGCTCACGATCACGAACGCGGTGACGTTGAATGGAAACACGATGAACGTGGGATCATTGATGGCACTGGGCGCGGGCGATTATCTGTTGCTGACGAACACGGCCGGCGGCATCAGCGGCAGCTTTACCAGCGGAGTGACTGTCGGCGGAGCGGGGTTGATGGCGAACACCGTCGCGAGCATCGTGACGAGCGCCAATGCGGTGAAGTTGCATGTTGCGAATACGGGGCCGACGTATCCGGCGACGGGGACGAACATCGCATTCACACCGATTGCGGGGAACACATTTGAATTGCGCTGGCCGACAAACTATATCGGGTGGGAGCTGCGGTCCAACACAGTGGATGTGACGCTGACAAATTTCTGGTTTGTGGTGCCGGGCTCGACGAACACGAACAGCGTGACGATCACGATCAACCCGGCGTTGACGAATGTGTTCTACCGGATGCAGCACCCGTAAGCGGGGACGAAAGAAGCAGGCTTTGCCAGAGAGCGGATGTGTTTGCCCCCACGATGTTGTCTGCTTGTGATGAGATGTTTCGATTTGTCTGTGTCGTCAAGGTTCTGGTGTAAGGAGGGCGCCAGTTTCCATGGGCGATCATCGCGGCGGCACCACTCGGGCGATCTCTTCCGCTGCCAATGCCCGCCATTGCCCCGGCGATAAATCCCCAAGCCAGTAATTTCCGATTCGCACGCGCAGGAGCCGCAGTGTCGGATGGCCGATGGCGGCCGTCATGCGCCGCACCTGCCGGTTTTTGCCTTCGACGAGTTCCAAGCCGATCCAGCAGTCGGGAACGCTCTTGCGGAAGCGGATGGGCGGATTGCGCGGATGGATGGTGGGGCAATTGCCAGTCCGGCTCGGACCGTCCTCGCAAGCCGATGAAATAAAATAGTGGCCGTCCGCATGGACCGGCTGCGGTTCCAATAGCCACGCTTGGCAGGGCAATGTTTTATGGCCTTGGATCACGATTCCCCTGGTCAGTTTCTGCAAGTTTTCCGGAGTTGGAATTTTTTCCACCTGCGCCCAATACTCACGCTCGTGGGCGTGGCGCGGGTGGAGGAGCTTTTCGTTCCAATGCGGTTCATCGCTCAAGAGGAGCAGGCCTTCGGAATCCGCATCGAGCCGGCCGATGGGATAGACATTTTTCGGGAAACCAAATTCCGCCAGCGGACGGTTGGGCGAGCCGTCGCCGGTGAACTGTGAGAGCACGCCGTAGGGCTTGTGGAAGGCGATGAGCATGCGGAAAGTTTCAGCTTGAAGGTTTAAGGTTGCAAGTATGGAGTCTTCCGTGCTGGGGAATCGGCTTAAAATGTTTTCGTGTGTTTCGTGTGTTTCGTGGTTAAATCATCTTCGTGATCCGCAACATCATTTTCGACTGGTCGGGGACGCTCGTGGACGATTTGCCAGCGGTCTTGAAGGCGTCCAACTTTGTCCTCACGCAGTCGGGCCGTCCGGCGATGACGCTGGAAAAGTTCCGGGCGGAGTTCACGCTCCCGTTCACGAAATTCTACGACCGTCATACTCCCGGCGTGGCGATGGATCAATTGGAGGCGTGGTTTCACGTGGAGTTTCGCCAGGCGCAGGGTTCGGTCGTGGAATTGCCGCACGCACGGAAGTTTCTGGAATTCTGCCGCGCCAAAAAGCTGCGCACGTTTTTGTTGAGCACGGTGCACGGCGAATATTTCAAAGCCCAATGCGAGGTGACCGGCTTCGATGCGTTTCTCGACCAGCCTTACACTGATGTCTGGGACAAGCGCGAAAAAATCCACGAGCTGCTCCGCGACAACCACCTGAAGCCGGACGAGACGCTGTCTGTCGGTGACATGGAGCATGACATCGAGACGGCGCGGCACGGCGGGATTCATTCCTGCGCGGTGTTGACCGGCTACAACACGCTGGAGCAACTGCGCGTCGCAAAGCCGGATTTAATTGTCGAGCATCTTTCCGAGCTGCGCGCGGTGTTGGAGAAAAATAATTTCTGTCTCAAGCCGGTGCAGCCGGAAGACAATGTTGAACCGCCGCTCGCCACCGTCGGCGCGCTGATTTTCAATGCGCGGAACGAGGCGCTGATGATTCGCACGCACAAGTGGTCGGGCAAGTGGGGGATTCCCGGCGGCAAAATCAAGCGCGGCGAAACCGCGCTGGCCGCGCTGCGCCGCGAAATCAAGGAGGAGACCAACCTCGCCGTGACCGGCATCGAGTTTGTCCTCGTGCAGGACTGCATCAGCTCGAAGGAGTTTTACCGCGACGCGCATTTTGTGCTGCTGAACTACGTCTGCCGCGCGGCGGGGAAAAAGCTGAATGTGATCTTGAACGACGAGGGTTTTGAGTTTCGCTGGCTGCCGCTACCGGCGGTGAAAAAACTCAAGCTGAACCAGCCGACAAAGATCCTGATCGCGGCGGTGGAAAAAATCCCGAAGGCGAAAAGCGCAAAGCGGAAAGCCAAGGCGAAGAAATAGCATGGCTAAGATTTCCATTGTTGACCTCGAAGTGTTTTATCACGTCGGCGTGCCGGACGCGGAGCGCGCGGAACCGCAGCGACTGCTGCTGACGGTGGAACTGGAATCCGATTTTTCCGCTGCCGCCAAAACCGATGCGATTGCCGACACGATTGATTATTTCGCCGTCACGCAGCGCTTGTTGAAGTTTGGCGAAGGGCGGGAATGGAAGCTGATTGAAAAACTCGCCGCCGACCTTGCGGAGACGATTCTGACCGAATTCAAACCGCAAAGCGTCTCGATCGAGGTGAAGAAATTTATTATTCCGCAGGCGCGGCATGTGTCGGTGCGGCTTGAAAAACCCTAAAACACAAGACGGAATCCCATTTCAATGACCACCAAGATGAAAACCACTTTGCTGCTGGCCAGCCTGGTTATTTCTACCTTCGCGGCCACCGCGGCTGAACTTCCCAAATTGATGCTGCCCGCCGGTGTTGGCGTGAACATCCATTTCACGCGTGGTCGTGAACGAGATCTGGATATGATTGCGGCGGCCGGCTTTAAATTCATCCGCATGGATTTTACGTGGGAATCAATTGAACGGAAGAAGGGAGTCTATGATTGGTCAGCCTACGACGAATTGACCAAAAATCTGGCGCGGCGCGGCTTGCGCGCCTATTACATCCTCGATTACTCCAATCCGCTCTACGAAGAAAAGAAAGGCGTGGCGTCGCCGCAGCATCCGGAGAGCGTCGCCGCATTTGCGCGCTGGGCGGCGGCGGCGGCGAAACATTTTCAGGGTCGCCATGTGGTGTGGGAAATCTGGAACGAGCCGAACATTTCTTTTTGGAAACCGGCCCCGGATGCGAATCAATACGCCACGCTGGCCCTCGCGACGATGAAAGCCATTCGCGCGGCCGATCCGCAGGCGACCATATTTGCGCCGGGCACATCGGGATTGCCCTGGCCTTTTCTGGAGAGTCTTTTCAAGTCCGGCGCGCTGGAATTTCTGGATGGTGTCAGCGTGCATCCGTATCGCACGCCCAAGGCGCCGGAGACGGCGGCGAAAGATTTTCAAAAATTGCGTGAACTCATTGCCCGATACATGCCGCCGCGACGGCGGGAACCGGTGGCGATCATCAGCGGCGAATGGGGATATGCGACCGATGTCAAAGGCGTTTCACTGGAGACCCAGGCCCGGTTTATTGTGCGCCAGCAGCTCGCCAACCTGATGTGCGGTGTGCCGATTTCGATTTGGTATGATTGGAAAAATGATGGCAATGATCCGAACGACCGAGAGCATAATTTTGGCACGGTCAGCATGGATCTCACGCCCAAGCCGGCCTACGTCGCCATCAAAACGCTCACTCACGAGCTGGCGGGCTTCGCTATTCGCTACCGGCTGCCAGCCGAAGGCACCAACGATTTTGTGCTCGTGCTGACGAACGCCGCTGGCGGAACCAAGCTCGCGGCGTGGACACTGGGAGAGTCTCACGCCATCAACCTTCCGCTTCCGGCGGCGGCAGCGAGGGAAATTTCCGTGGTGGATGGCGGTGGCCAGGCCGGAGCAGTCGAAACCAAAGACGGCAGCGTTACGTTGTCCATCAGCGGTATGCCGAGCTACGTCACTCTGGGGCGGGCGAAGCTGCGGTAATTTCGCGCGGCTGTATCCGGCCGGCGTGGCGTGCGGTTTCACCCGCGCTGTCAAAGTGTTGTCCATCCATCGTCCGCACCTTCCAACCGCGTTTGTCGGTCACGATTTTCACCGCCCCGGTGTTGCGCGTATAAAGCACGGGAATCCCCGTTTGTTCCAGGCGTTCCTGCAAGGCGCGACTGGCGCGCCGCAGCGCCGGGAATTGCGAGTCGGCGACGATGACGAGCTTGGGCTGGATTCTTTCCAGCAGCCCGTCGCTGATCGGCTGCGATTTTTGCGGCAAGCCCGTTATCACAATGTCTGCGCGCAGATCGTTGGTTTGGTTGATGAGAATTTCCTGTCCCGGCCGCCCCAGGTCGGACAGGAGCAACATCGTTGCGCCGGGAAGCTCGCCTTTTAACACGAGTGAATTATCGTCAGCCTGGGGGAAATGATGGGTGGCGGCCGGATATAGAACCTGCCAGTTGCCGATCGCGCCGCCGCGTTCCACGACTTGGTGGCGATGCGGGTGCTGGTCAATTTCGGCAAGCGTTTGCCGGTAGGTGGCGGACCTAAAACGCACCGGGCTGGTGAAAATTTCATCCACGGAAAACATCGCCCCCACCGCCAGCGCTCCGCCCGTGTCGCGCAAATCGCCATGGGTGAGCGCGAGCCGGGACAGATGGTTTATGCCCTGCGCATGGAGGAATGGCTGGGTGATGAATTCCACGGATTTGGTGTCGCCGCAATCCACGAGCAGGGGGTTGGCGGATTTGCCATCCTGAATGAACACGGCATGGCCGCCATTAAGGGGGAGGACGGTGAGCGTGGTGATTTGCCGGGATTCCTGCCCGCGCCAGCCATAAAATGCGGCGATGAGGGCCACGCCAATGGTCGTCGGCACCCGCCATTTCTTCTGGAACGCCGCGCCGGACAGCACCGCCAGCAGCGCGCTGTAATAGATTACGAAGTCCGCCGCCGTCGGGCCGCGGACATAGAAAAAGGCGTGCGGCAATTTAATCACGGCATGGCTGATGGCGACCATCAGTTTCATCCAGAGCCAGCCGCTGTGGTTGAAAAGTTCGGTCGCCCACGGCAGCCAGTCGCCGCCGACCAGGCTGCCGAGATTGCACGCGAGGGCGGCGCTGCTCAGCGGCACGACGAGCAGATTGGCCAGTAGTGTGACGGGGCTGAACAGGTGGAAATAATATGCGCACAGCGGCCAGGATCCGAGCCACGCGGCGAAAGAAACCGCCATGGGGGTCAATACCACTCGTCCCATGGCGTTCAGCCACCGTCGCCAGGGGGGAATCAATTTTCGCGGAAGCAGCGGGTCGGTGGCCAGCAGCCGGTCGCGCACTTTTTCCAGCGGCGGCATGAACAGCGCGATGCTCAATACGACGAAGAACGAAAGCTGGAAGCTGGCTTGAAACAGTTGCCGCGGATCCATCACCAAAATGATGAGCCCGGCCGCCGCGAGGGAATTGAGCAGGTCGCTCGGCCGCTTCAGCATCCAGCCGCCGATGACCACGGTCATCATGATGGTTGAGCGGATAGCGGAGGGTTGCCAGCCGGTCGCCGCCGTGTAAAACCAGATGAGCGGGATGATGACCACGCCGCACCCGAAGCGCGGGAACTGTACCGCGCGCAATATGGCGACGAGAATGCCGGCGATCAGGGCGATGTGTAATCCGGATATCGCGAAAATATGCATCGTTCCCGACTGCATGAACGGCGCGGAAACTTCACTCGTCAGCGCCGGCCGCCAGCCGAGTGTCATCGCCCAGAGCAGTTTCAGCGGCTCGTCCACCTCCGGCAGTCCTCGCGCCAGCGTGGCCTGCGACCAGGCGAGAAAACGATCGCTCACCGGCGGCACGGTGTTCGTGGAAAGCAGCTTCCAGTCTCCCGGCGAATCGGTTTTTAAGGAGAAATATATTCCCTGACGGCGCAGATAAGTGCGGTAATCGAGCAAACCCTCCGCCACAGGCACGGGTGGCTGGGCGATGATGCCGGTGATTTCCACTTCCTGCCCGGCGAAAAATCCGGCGGGCAGCATTCCCGGCGTGGTTATGATGATTTGCCCGCTGGCGGGCTGCCAGTGGGTGCCTCGGGCCAGCCCGGTGACCTCCAGCCTCGCCAGTGTGCGCCAGGCTTCCACCTCATCGCGGACATACACGCGCTGGCTGGGAGTCTCCGCCAGTTGGCCGCGCACGCTGACCAGTGCTGGTTCATCCGGCAATAATTTCCGCAATTCCTGCGGCGAGATGATTTGGGTTTGGATGGCAAAATTGGTCAAGCCGGCGAGCGCCAGCAACGGCCAGATAAAAATCCCGCGAAACCGTTCCAGGAACAGGGTCGCGCCGACGAGGAAAAATGCCGCGCCCAACAGCAGGGCGGGCGGCGGTTGCAAGCATAGTCCCAGCAGCAAGCCGGCGGCGTAAACGAGAACGACGCTGACCAGTGGGCGGTTCATTCCTACCAGCGTTTGAAGATTTTGCCGAGCAGCCACAGCAGCAGCAGCCCCGCCGCGCCGCCGAGGGTGTCTATGCATACGTCCGAGACCTGCCCGGTGCGCAGCGGCACGAATACCTGATGCAACTCGTCGCTGGCGGAGTAAAGAAAGACGATGGCCAGCGCCAATCTCGCCTCCGGCCAGCGCCATGGACGGGTGTCGGCTTTTTGCGGTTGCCGGATGGCGCGCCAGAGCAGCAGGGCGAGCACGGCGTATTCGCTCAAGTGCCCGCCTTTGCGGGCGAGGTAGTGGAGGGTTTCAACCGATTCCTGCGACATCCAAGGAAACAGCCAGTGGAGCAAGGGAACAATTATTCTCGACGAGTGCTTGTAGGACTGACCGTCGCCGGAGGCGGAAAAAATTAAAATCATCCACAGCGCCACCGGCAGCCAGTATTTTAGAAATGTCTTGAGCCTAGGCACGCCTGATGAAAGCGGGATTCCCTCCGCGCGGCAATCCGAAACTGACTGGTCTGGCAGTCACGTCGCGCCTTTGCCATTGCCAAGTCGCGGTGGATTTGGCACAGAAATGCCCCGATGAAAAATATTTTTGTCAGTTTGCTGCTGGCGCTGGTGCCGGCGGGAGTTCGCGCGGCGCTGCCGACGCCGGACTTGGTGGCACAAATCCACTTTGCCGGCGCGCAGAAAATTTCTGCCGCCAAAGATTTCAATGCGTTCACAAACGAATTCTGTTCAGCCGAGGCACTGGTGTTGCGGGCGCATACGGCGGACAAAGTGTCGGCGTGGCTGGCCGGCTGGCTGCAAACCAATGTCGGTGTGGCGGCGCCTTCGGGCGCCATAAAACTGCGGCCGCTGCTGGATGACTTGCAAACCGCTGAATGGTTTCTGGAAGCGCGGGCGGGCGCAAACCAAAAACCGGAGGTAGCCGTCGCCATCAAGCTTGGCGGCGAGCGCGCTCAACTCTGGCAGGCAAATCTGAAATTATTTTTTCCGGCGGCCAGTTTCAAAAACGCGAATGGTTGGCTCTTTTTTGAATCTGGCACCGGAGTTGGTAAACTGGCGGACGGGCTGGCACGGAAAACTTCCGCCAGCGATGCCGCCTGGCTGTCGGTGGACGTGAACTGGCCGCGCCTCGCGCAGTGGTATCCGCAGTTGAAGGAGCTTGGCCTGCCGGAAACGCAGTTCGCGGTTACCGCGCCGGACGATAATTTGCGGATTACCGGCAAATTTTTATTTCCCGAAAAACTTACGTTGAATCTGGAGCCGTGGCAAGTGCCGACGAACACGCTGCATCCGCCGTTTGTCAGCTTTACCGCCGTGCGCGGATTCGCCGCCTGGCTCCAGGCGCAGTCGTGGGCGCTCCCTTATAAAATCCTGCCCGCGCCCAATCAGGCGTTTGTCTGGGCGCTGCCGCAGATTCCGTATCAGACATTCGCCGCCGCTCCGGTGGCGGATGCGACGAACGGATTGGCGCAGACATACACCAATTTGCAGGCGGCGCTGGATCGGCAAAAGGCGTCGGGAAAATCCGTAATGCCGCTCACTCTGGAAAGGGCGAACAACACTCTCTCCTTGACGGGCGTGCCTTTTGTCGCGCCTTACCTCCAGTCGGTTCGCGAGCCGGCCGGCCAGTTCCTGTTGGCCGGCGCCTTTCCCAACACGCCGCGCGGCAAGCCGCTGCCGGTGGAGTTGTCCCAGCGGCTGGCTCAAAACCATCTGGTGCTTTATCACTGGGAAATCACCGCCGAGCGTCTGCCGCAGGCGTTGAACTTGAGCCAACTCGGGCTGCTGATGACCTCGCACCGGCAACTGGGTGGCGAAACCGCCTCGCAAAAGTGGATTCAAAAAATCGCCCCCAAGCTGGGCAATACCGTCACGGAAATTTCCCAGAGCGGACCGGCGGAAATGACGTTCACGCGCAAGTCAGCCGGCGTTTTCACGGCGGTGGAACTGCTCGTGCTGGGCAACTGGCTGGAAGCGCCCGATTTTCCCGGCTTTAATTTGCAGTTGCCGCCGCGTTCGAAAAACCTGAGGCGTCTGCATCCCGTGCCGGCTCCGTTGTCGGTGCCGGCACCGGCGCCCGCGAAATAATTGCATGCTCAAACTCGGCGTCAACATCGACCACGTCGCCACCATCCGCGAGGCGCGTTACCGCGGCCTCGGCCACGGCGAACCGTGTCCCGTCGTGGCGGCGCTGGCCGCCGAAGCGGCGGGGGCGCACGGCATCACGGCGCATCTGCGCGAGGATCGCCGGCACATTCAGGACCGGGATATCTGGGCGTTGCGGGAGCAAATTAAAACGCGGTTGAATCTGGAAATGGCGAACGCGCCGGAAATTGTTTCCATCGCGCTGAAATTGAAGCCGGAAATCGTCTGCATCGTGCCGGAGCGGCGGTTGGAAGTGACGACGGAAGGTGGACTGGATGTGGTCACCGCCGAGAAAGCTTTGACGGAGACGTGCCGCAAAATGAAAGACGCCGGCATCGAGGTGAGTTTATTTGTCGCGCCGGAAGCGGAGCAGATCGCCGCGAGCGCGCGGGTCGGGGCGCAGTTCATTGAATTGCACACGGGTAAATTTGCGGAGGATTTTTACAGAGCGGAAAGCGGAAAGCGGAAAGCGGAAACAGAATTACAACGGCTCATTGCCGGCGCGAAACAGGCGCACGCGCTGGGCTTGCGGGTGAATGCCGGCCACGGTTTGAATTGCAAAAACCTGCCAGCCCTCTTTGCCGTGCCGCATCTGGTGGAACTGAACATCGGCCACCGCCTCGTGGGTCGCGCGGTATTTGTCGGGATGGAAAACGCGGTGCGCGAAATGCTGGCGGTGATGAAAAATTATCCCGCATGATTCTCGGCACCGGCATTGACATCATCGAGGTGGCGCGCATTGCATCCTCGTATGAAAAATTTGGCGAGCGGTTTGTGAACCGCGTGTTGGTGGCGGATGAAATCGCCTACTGCCTATCGCACAAAAAGCCTGCGCCGTTTCTCGCGGTGCGATTCGCGGCGAAGGAGGCCATTTCCAAGGCGTTCGGCACCGGCATCGGCGCGCAACTGGGCTGGCAGGACATGGAAATCCGCCGGAAGGAATCCGGCGAACCGTTCGTGGTCTTGCATGGCAAGGGCGCGGAACTGCTGGCGGCGCGCGGGGCGCAGCGGGTGCATGTCAGCTTGAGCCACACGGAACATTACGCGGCGGCCACGGCGATTTTGGAGAGGTGAGCCGGAAAATATCTTTGCGAAAGCGGAACTGTGGCTTGCGTCGCGCCGCGATTCGGAGGTAATCTTTTTCTAACCTCAAACAGGATATTATTTTATGTCACAAACCGGCCGCCAATCGCTCAATCTCAGCAAAGTGCTCTGCGTCATCATGGGGGGTGGACAGGGCTCGCGCCTGTTTCCGCTGACGAAGGATCGCGCCAAGCCGGCGGTGCCGCTCGCGGGCAAATACCGCATCGTGGACATTCCGATCTCGAACTGCATCAATTCGCGCTTCCGCCGCATCTACATCCTGACGCAGTTCAATTCCACCTCGCTGCACAGCCATATTTCCCGCACTTACAAGTTCGACCAGTTTTCCTCCGGCTTCGTGGAAATTCTCGCGGCGCAGCAGACGTTCAACAACACGTCCTGGTATGAAGGCACGGCGGATGCGGTGCGGAAAAATTTGGTTCACTTCATGAACCATGATTTCGACTACCTGCTCATCCTGAGCGGCGACCAGTTGTATCGGATGGATTTTCAGGAAGTGGTCGAGCAGCACCGGGAAACCGGCGCCGACATCACCATCGCCACGCTGCCGGTGGGGCGCAGCGAGGCGGGGGCGCTGGGCATCATGCAGATTGACAGCGAGAAGCGCATCACGCGCTTCGTCGAAAAACCCAGGGATCCCGAGGTTCTCGACTCCCTCAAAATTTCGCCCGAGATGAATGCCCAGCTCGCCATTCCCGGCGGCCGTGAATCCTACCTCGCCTCAATGGGGATTTACGTTTTCAATCGCCAGGTCGTTGCCGATTTGCTGGACAACCCGCTTTCCGACTTCGGCAAGCACATCATTCCGCACGCCATCAACACCCACCGCGTTTTCTCCTACGTCTACCAGGGCTACTGGGAGGACATCGGCACCATCCGCAATTTCTTCGAGGCGAACCTCGATTTGGTCAGCGAACTTCCCCGCTTTAATTTCTTCGACATGAGCGCGCCGATTTTTTCCCGTCCGCGCTACCTGCCGGGTTCCAAGATCAACGGCGCGCAGATTGACCACGCTGTCATCTCCGATGGCTGCATCATTAACCGCGCCCGCATCAGCAACACCATTGTCGGCCTGCGCACCATCATCGGCGATGGCACGGAACTCAACCGCGTGGTCATCCTCGGTAGCGACTATTACGAATCGCAGGAATCCGTGGAGCGGCACGAACGCGAAGGCGTTCCTCGCGTGGGCATCGGCGCGCATTGCAAAATTGACAATGCCATCATTGATAAAAACGCCCGCATCGGAAACAACGTGACGATTTCGCCCGCCGGGAAGCCCGAGAATGCCGACCATGAAAAATATTTCATCCGCGACGGCATTATCATCATCCCGAAGGATGCGGTGATTCCGCACGGAACGGTGATCTGAAGAATTACGTTATCCCGCCGCCCCGCCGGAAACTGCGGGGCGGTTTTGTTTTCGTTACTTTGTTCCCGCCACCATGAAGTAGCCGATCAGTAGGCGGTTGCCGGTGCTGGTTTTATCGTGCTCCTCCAGCACCTTGATCTTCAGCGTGTGTTTGCCGGGCGCGAGGCCGCACGCGAGCAGTGTGTAGTGGTTGCGAGCAAAATAGGGCCCTGGCGCGGTGTCGGCCTTGCCGTGCTTGCTGCCTTTCGGGCCGCCGTAGCTTTTGTCAGCCGGCTCGTCATTTCCGTCGTCAATGGTCCACTCAAACTTGCCGCCGTCTTTCTGGACATTCTCGAACAGGCCGATGGCCGTGCCTTCAAATTCAAATTCCAGCAAATCGCCCGCCTTGCGCGCGTTGATCGTGCCGTCCGCGTAGCGTTTCAGCAGAGCGTTCTTCTCGTCGTGCGGCAGCACTTCCCAGTCGCCGGCAAGTTTCGCCCTGCCCGGCGGCACGAGCCGCCCCGTGGCAAACTCATCCGTAACCAGCGGCGGCGGCAAGGTCGGCACCGGCGACGGCTTGGCGTTAACTTGCGTCTTGAGATACGCCAGAATGGTGTCGGTGTAGATCGTGTGGCCAAGCTCGTTTGGATGCACCGTGTCGCTGATGAATACCTGGCCAGTGGCCTTCCAGTTCAGCTTTGGATTCTTCAGTTGTTCCGCCGTCGGCTTGGGCAGGTCGGGGCGGCTGAGCGCGGCGACCAGCGGCGGTTGCAGGTCAATGTCGGGAATGTTGTAGTGCTTCGCCACCGCCGGATGGCTGACGCGTTTGCAGTTCAGGTCGCGGCTCGTGGTATAGACAAACACGATTTCCGGCTTGGTCGGCGACGCCCAGAGCTGGCGCACGATGCCTTCCATCGTCGCCTTGCGGAAATCGTTGGTCGGGCTGCCGTCATTGATGTTGAACTCCACAAACACCAGATCCGGCCGCTGCGCGATCACCTCTGCGTTGCAGCGGAAAACCCCGAGGTCGCTGCCGGTGCCGCCGATGGCGGCGTTGATTTCGCGCACAGTCGCCTTGGGGAACGTCTCTTTGAACCATTTGAAGGTCTTGACCCGCCAGCCTGGCGCGGCGGTGATGCTGCCGCCGAAGTAGGCGATGCCGACGGCCTCGCCGGCTTTGAGTTTTTCGAACACGCGCCCCAGCGTGCGGCGGGGCGCTTGAGCGTCACCCGCATCGGGCACGATGGGGTTGGGCATTTCGACGGCGAAGGCCGACAACCCGGCCAGTGACAGGAATGTGAGGAGCAGTATCCGTTTCATAAAATTAATTGGCTAGTAACACGAGAGTCCGACATTTGTTCGGCGATTAACTTTTCCATCTCTTGATTTACGGCGGGACGATGTAGCCATCGCTCATAAATCAGCATCGGTGCACCGAATAGAACACCGCAAATCAAAAGCGACCAGCTAAAATCTATGCCGACCCACTCAGCAAGAGGTCTCGGAAGCCACATCGCAATCGGAAAGCAAACAATCGCTGCAAGGAGTGGATAAAGGATGAGTCGTGGAGCTCTCCTGTAAACTTGCTTGGTCAATTTGTCGATTTCGTCATCCGAACGACCACGGCAAATAGGTAAACTTCGGTATATTGGTCGGTTAATACGCATGCGGTTGCGCTGAACAGGATTTAAACCGCAGAGCATCCACTGCCCTGCGCACGGCTGAATTGAATAGCTGCGGTGTGAATCATGAGTTTATGAAAGCGGACTGGTGAATCTTCATCAAGGAATATCATTATCCAACTTCGTGGACCGCCGCCTAACGCCGCTGCTGCCGATGTGTCACCGTGATTTACTTTCCCGCGCGGCGCTGCTAATACTTCCGCGTGCCTGATTCCGCCGCCATCTGGAAAAATCTCAATTCGCCAAGCCGGCTTTTCCTCATCGCCGGGCCGTGCGTGATTGAAAACGAAAAACTGTGCCGCACCGTCGCCGCCTCGCTCCTCAAGACCTGCCGGCAGCTCGGCATCTATTACATTTTCAAGGCCAGTTTCGACAAGGCCAACCGCACATCCGGCAAGGCGTTTCGCGGGCCGGGTATCGCTGCCGGACTCAAGACGCTCGCCGCCATCCGTGCGGAATTCGGCGTTCCCGTGCTGACGGATGTGCACACGGAAGAGCAGGCCGCGCTCGCGGGCGGGGTGGTGGATATTTTGCAAATTCCCGCGTTCCTCTGCCGCCAGACGGATTTGATTGAGGCCGCCGTGGCCACCGGCAAGATCGTGAATCTCAAGAAAGGGCAGTTCCTCTCGCCAAATGAAATGGGGCGCGTCGCGGAAAAGGCGGAAAAGTTTTGGAAAGAAAAGTTTCAAGCTTCAAGTTCGGGCAACTCAAAACTAAAAACTAAAAACTTAAAACTCCTTTTGACCGAGCGCGGCACGACCTTCGGCTACAACAATCTCGTGGCCGACATGCGCTCGATTCCCATCATGAAGTCGTTCGGCTTTCCCGTGGTGTTCGATGCCACGCATTCCGTCCAGCTTCCCGGCGGCGGCGGCGATAAGTCGGCCGGCCAGCGCGAGTTTGCGCCGGTGCTCGCCAGGGCGGCCCTCGCGGTCGGCGCGAATGGTTTGTTCATCGAGACGCATCCCAAACCGGATGAGGCCATGAGCGACGGCCCGAATATGATTCCGTTGGGCGAGATGAATGCGACGCTGAAGCAACTGCTGAAAGTTTTTGAGGCAGTGAAATGAGAAACCTTCAACTTTCAGCTTCCCCCTGCCCAACGTTTTGTGGCGCGGTGGTTCCTGGGTTGTTGGGTGTTGAATGTTGGGTGTTGAATGTTTTCCTCTATTGACTCTCATGCTCGCCAAAATTTCACCGCAACTTCGCGCCCGGCTCAAGCGCATCAAGCTGTTCCTTTGCGACGTTGACGGTGTGTTGACGGATGGCTCGATTTTCATCGGCGGCGAGCGCGAGTTCAAGCGGTTCAACATCCGTGACGGCCTCGGCATCGTGCTGGCGCGGCGCGCGGGGGTGAAAGTAGGCTGGGTTTCCGCGCGGCCCTCGCTGGCCACCAAGCTGCGGGCGGAGGAGTTGAAGGTTGATTTTCTGGTGCAGCAAGGCGACCAAGTTAGCAAAACCGGCGCGATTGAAAACTTGTTGCTGTCGGAAAAGTTGAACTGGAGCGACGTTTGTTTTGTCGGAGATGATATCATTGACCTCGGGCCGCTGACACGCGCCGGTCTGGCGGTGGCGGTGGGCGACGCCGTGCCGGAGGCGAAAGCGGCGGCCCATTTGGTGACGAAAGCCGTCGGCGGCCGGGGCGCGGTGCGCGAGGCGATTGAGCTGATTTTGCGGGCGCAGGAAAAATGGCAACAGTTCGTGAAATCTTATTCCGCATGAGCCGGCTTGCCGCAAAACCAATTCTGGCAGCGGGCGCGGTGTTGGTTTTTCTCGCCTCCGGCTATGGCCAGGTGCAATCGGTGCCGGTCGGGCGGGCGACGGATTTTACGTCGGATGCGTATTTTGAGGCGCCCCATGAGCGGCAGGTGAAAGTCCGGCTGACAGGCGCGGAGGCGACGCCGTTGCCGGGCGGATTGCTGGACGTGAAAAAACTGAAAGTGGAGACGTTCAATACCGCGGGCCGGCCGGAATTGGTGGTGCGCGCGCCGCATTGCACCTATGCCCCGCTGGATGGTGTGGCGAATTCGGCCGGACACCTGGAATTGCAGTCGGGCGACGGCAAGTTCCGGGTGGAAGGCGACGGTTTTTTATGGCGGCAGAACGAATCGTCGCTCACCATTTCCAACCGGGTGCGGACGGTGATCGAGATGCCGAAATGAATTTTGTTTTATGAGAATGCTGTTTTTACTTTTGTTCATCGCGCTGGGCAGCGCGGTTCAGGCGCAAACCAACGCGGTGAAGGCCGCGGCCGGGAAAGCGCCGCCCGCGCCGACGGAAATCAATTCCGACGCGGCGGATTTTGACTTGAATGCCCGGCTAGCGGTGTATCGCGGCCATGTGGTGGTCGTGGACCCGCAGATGAAATTGAAATGCGACCAGCTGGTGGTTTTTATTCCGCCCTCCGGCGAGCGGCTGAACCATATCGAGGCGCAGACAAATGTGGTGATTGATTTTGCCGATAGCCACGGGCAGACGACGCATGCCCTCGCCGATTTGGCGGTCTACCGCTATCTGGTGCAGAACGGGGCGACGAATGAGACGGTGACGCTGACGGGCAAACCCCAGGTGGAAAATTCCCAGGGCACGTTGACCGGCGACCAGATTGTCTGGGACCGGGCCAACGGCCGGCTGACGGCAACGAACCCCTACATGAAATCCAAGCAGAATATCCAGGGCACCACGAACGCGGCGCCGCTGAAGCTTTTTTAAAATGGAAACCGTCGCCGCCGAAAACGGATTGCTGCTCGCCACGGACAACCTGGCGAAGGAATATCGCGGCCGCCGCGTCGTCAATGGCGTGTCGGTCAGCGTGGGGGCCGGCGAAATCGTCGGGCTGCTCGGCCCGAACGGCGCGGGCAAGACGACGACGTTCAACATGGTGGTCGGCGTGGTGAAGCCGGATGCGGGTTCGGTGATGTTTCAAAATCACCCGATCACCGGCTTGCCGATGCACCAGCGGGCGCGGCTGGGCATCGGCTATCTGACGCAGGAGCCGTCGGTCTTCCGCAAGTTGACCGTGGAGGAAAATATTCTGGCGATTTTGGAGACGTGCAAACTATCGCGCGACGAGCAGGCCGTGCGGTTGAAATATTTGCTCGAAGAACTCGACCTGACGCCCATTCGCAAGAGCAAGGCGTATCAATTGAGCGGCGGTGAAAAGCGGCGCTTGGAAATTACCCGCGCGCTGGTGACGAGTCCGAAATTGCTTTTGTTGGACGAGCCGTTCAGCGGCATTGATCCAATCGCGGTTTACGAAGTGCAGAAAATTGTGCGCCGGCTGAAGGAGCGTGGCCTCGGCATTTTGATCACGGATCACAATGTCCGTGAGACACTCAAGCTGATTGACCGTGGCTATATCATCCACAAGGGGCAGGTGCTGGTGGCGGGCAGCGCGGAATTTCTGGCGAACGATCCGAAGGCGCGGGAAATTTATCTCGGGCCGGAGTTTAATTTGTGATTTAAGCTGCTCCCGACTATTCAACTTAAAATTCAAAACTAAAAACTTAAAAATTCCTATGGAACGCCAAGCCGTCACCGTCCAGCAGTTCTTCCAGGAACACGCCGCATCGTTGCAGATGAAAGTCATCGCCGGCGAGGCGAGCTTGGAGCGCATCATCCGCGAGCCCACCGTCAATCGCCCCGGCCTGGCGTTAAGCGGGTTCACGCGCTACTTCGCCTACAAGCGCATTCAGGTGATGGGGCACGCGGAGGTTTATTATCTGCGGTCGCTGCGGCGCGAGGAGCGCATTGCGCGCTATGCCTATTTGTTTGCCTATCGGATTCCGTGCGTGGTCTTCAGCCGCGGGCTGAGGCCGGATAAGGAATTTCTGGCCGCCGCGGAGCAGTCGGGAGTGCCGATTTTTCAGTCGCCGCTGGTGACGATGAAATTCATCAGCCTCGCCACGCTGGCGCTGGAGGCGATGTTTGCCCCGCGCGGTTCGGAGTTGGGCAGCATGGTGGACATTCTCGGCGTTGGCGCCATTGTCCGCGGCGAAAGCGGCATCGGCAAAAGCGAGGCTGTGCTCGCGCTCATTGAACGCGGCTACAGCCTCGTGGCGGATGATGTCGTCAAGGTGTCCCTCATAGATGGGCAAAATGTGCTGTGCACCAGCGCGGAGCTGACGCGCGACCACATGGAAGTGCGGGGCATCGGCATCATCAATGTGGCTCAGATGTTCGGCGTCAAAGCCATTCGCAAGCGGAAAAAACTCGACCTTATCGTCTCGCTTAAAGTGTGGAACGAGGTGGCTGATGTGGACCGGCTGGGCATGGAGCAGGAATTCGTCAAGGTGCTGGGCGTGGATATTCCACATGTCACGATACCCGTGCGTCCCGGCCGCGACATTGCGCGACTCATCGAAGTCGCCGCGTTCCAGACGAAGCTTCGCAAATCCGGCTACAATGCCGCCGAGGAGTTGAACAAACGCCTCATTGCGCAGATGGCGGAAAACCCGGTGGCCACCCCGCCGGTGCCGGAAAAGTAAAATTCCCGTTGGCGAAACCTGTTTCGCCGATTAAGCTCCGACAAACCAAAGCATGAGCGCCAAAAAAGCCGATGACGCCGGGTTCCTCACCAAGGAGCTTACTATCATAAACAAGTCGGGCATCCACGCCCGGCCGGCGGCCATGTTTGTCAAAATCGCCAACCGCTTCGGCAGCGATATCTTTGTGGAAAAAGACGGCGAAAAAATCAACGGCAAGAGCATCATGGGCCTGATGATGCTCGCCGCCGGCCCCGGCAGCAAATTGACGCTTCATGTCAAGGGTGCCGATGCCGATGCCGCCATCTTCGAACTCGAGGCGCTCGTCCAACGCAAGTTTGACGAGGAATGAGTCCGTGGCCTTCGACTTTGAGCTTTCAACTTCAGGTTGGGGACTTTAATTTCCCCGCATGGCATCCGTTGAAATTGATGTGAAATACGTCGCGCATCTCGCGCGGGTCGCGCTCACACCTGAAGAGGAAAAGCAGCTCGGCACGCAGCTCGGCAATATTCTCGGCTACATCGAAAAATTGCGCGAACTCGACGTGACCAATGTCGAGCCAACCGCCCACGCCGTGCCGATGGTCAACGTCACCCGCGCCGACGAAATCCGCCCGTCGCTTACTCACGAAGACGCACTCCGCAACGCTCCAAAAAAAGGCGGTGGCCTGTTCGTCGTCCCGAAAATCGTCGAATAAATTTCAAGCCACAGATGGGCATAGATGTTGTGAAGCAGCGCTCTTTGCCCGTTTGTGTTTTCTGAATCTATGTCCATCTGTGGCTATTCTTTTTCCTCAATCCAGCGCGGAGCCAGTTTGTTTCCGACGCCGATGTGGTCCAGCACGCGGGCGACGACGGTGTCCGCCAGTTCGATAATCGTTTTCGCGCCGGAATAAAAACTGGGATTGGCCGGAATCAGCGTCGCTCCCGCCAGCAGCAGCAATTCCATGTTCTTCACATGGATGAGGCTCAGCGGCGTTTCGCGCGGCACGAGGATCAATTTCTTCTTTTCCTTTAGCACCACGTCGGCTGCCCGGAGCAGGACATCCTCGCTGTAGCCGTGGGCAATGCGGCCCATCGTGCCCATCGTGCAGGGGATCACCACCATGACGTCCGGCGGATTCGAGCCGCTGGCGAACGGCGCGTTCATGCTTTTGAGCGCGTGCAGTTTCACGCCGGCGGGCAGGCGCAATCCGCCGGGTAATTCCTCCGCGACGACCTGTTGGGCATAGTTGCTCATCACGACGTGGAGTTCGTGTTCCTGCGGATTCAAATTATCCAGCAGCCGCTGCGCATACAGCGCGCCGCTGGCTCCCGTGATGGCGACCAGAATTTTCACCGGCCGAATCATGCCGTACTTCCGTGCGGCAAACAAGCCGCGCCCGAATCCGCTTGAATCCGCTTTCGCGTTCCGCACAATTGGCGCGTGTTCAAATTTGCGGGAATCCTTTTTTGCGGCGGCTTGATGCTGCTGGCCGGTTGCAGCACCGTGCCCAGTGACAACGCCGAAGCCTTGCCCGGCGATTGGTCCGCGACCAATGCGGTTCCCTCGGTCGGCGCGCCCAAAACCTCCCGGCCCGTGAAGCCGCCGGTCAAGATCGTGCCCATCCCGCCGGCCCAAACCAATGTGCCGCCAAAGGTTTCCCGGCCCGCGCCCATCCTGACATGGACTTCGCTCAACCGCTGGGCGGCGGAAAACAAGCTTACCGCGCCGCGCAAGATCTCCAGTTCGCCGGTCGCCAGCTACGCCATCACTTCGCCGAAAGGCACGATGGTTTTGATCATCGGCAGCCGCGAGGCGACTTGGCGCGGGCTGGGGATGCATCTGGGTTTTGCGCCGGAAATCATTGATGACCAGGTCTTCATTTACGGCCTCGACCTGCAAAAAAATCTGGAGCCGCTGCTGCTGGGCGAAACGTTCGTGTCCAGTTCCAACCGGGTCATTGTTATCGACCCCGGCCACGGCGGCGTCAATATCGGCACGCACAGCCTGGTGGACGGGCGCTTCGAAAAAGAATTCACGCTCGACTGGGCGCGGCGCATCCGGCCGCTGCTGACCACAAACGGCTGGACGGTTTTTCTCACGCGCACCAACGACTCGGATGTTTCCTTATCCAACCGCGTCGCCTTCGCGGAAGCGCATCACGCCGATTTGTTCATCAGCCTGCATTTCAATTCCGCCGCGCCGGACAAGAGACAGAATGGCGTCGAAACCTATTGTCTGACGCCCACGGGGTTGCCTTCCACGCTCACGCGCGGCTTCAATGATTCGTGGACCAACCGCTTTCCAAACAACGCCTTTGACTCGGAGAATCTGCAGCTCGCCGTCCGTATGCACGGGGCGCTGCTGCGCGGCAGCGGCGAGGAAGATCGCGGCATCCGGCGGGCGCGCTTCATGGGCGTGCTGCTCGGCCAAAAACGCCCGGCCGTGCTGGTCGAAGGCGGCTATCTCTCGAACACCCGCGAAGCGGAAAAGATTGCCACCCCCGCCTTCCGACAAAAACTGGCGGAAGCGGTTGCCGCTGCTCTCAAATGAAAAGCGGCAAGCACATCCTCGTCACCGGCGGCGCGGGGTTTATCGGCGCGCATCTGGTCGAGCGGTTGCTCAAGGATGGCAAAACCGTGGTCGTCATCGACGACCTTTCCACCGGCAGTCTGGAGAATCTGGCGGCGGTTAAATCCCATCCGCAACTTTGCTTCATCCATTCCAAGATTTCTGCTTGCGGGGAATTGCCGCAACTGGCCGCGGAAGCGGAATTCATCTTTCACCTGGCTGCCACCGTGGGTGTGGAATTGGTCGTCCAATCCGCCTTGCGCGTCCTCGAATCCGGCTTTAGCGAGATGCAGGTCCTGCTCCGTGCCGCCGCCCAAAACTCCACGCCGCTGCTGCTCACCTCCACCTCGGAAGTTTATGGAAAAAGCGCCAAGGCGGAGTTTTCCGAGGATGACGATCTGCTCATCGGGCCGCCGGGACAATCGCGCTGGAGCTATGCCAGCGCCAAGCTCACGGATGAATTTCTCGCACTCGCCTACGCCCGCGAGAAAGCTCTGCCCGTCACCATCGCCCGGCTGTTCAACACCGTCGGACCGCGCCAGACCGGGCGCTACGGCATGGTGCTGCCGCGCTTCATCACGGCGGCCAGGGCGGGCGAACCCCTCCGCGTTTTCGGCGACGGCGCGCAATCCCGCTGCTTTGGCTTCGTGCAGGACGTGGTGGAAGCCTTGGTGCGCCTGCAGCATTGCGCCGGGGCGCGCGGCGAAATCTTCAACATCGGCGGCACAGAGGAGATCTCCATGCTGGAACTGGCGAAGCTCGTCGTGGACGTGCTCGGCTCCCGGTCCCGGATTGAACTGGTTCCCTACGACCAGGCGTATGCGCCGGGCTTTGACGATATGCGCCGCCGCAAGCCGTGTGTGGAAAAACTGGAACGCTGTGTGAACTTCAAGCCGCAGACGCCGCTCCGCGACATCATCCGGCTGACGGCGGGTTGAAGGGCCAATAGAAACCGCGAAGGAAACGATTTTGATTTTGCGGCAACGCTTCCGCTGACCACATAGCGGATTTCCGGCGCGATTATTTTGAGTGGCACATCCACTTCCATCTCGGCGAGGACGAAAAACGCGCCATCGCCAAATTCGGCGAACTGCTCCGCAAACACCACCTCGGCCCGGTGTTCGAGCCGGAGTTTGTTTCGTAGGAACCCTGCTGACAACGCTCAAGTATCAACAAGCTTATTGGCCTTGGTTCAACCCGTCGATTTGGCTTAGCGATAGCGGTGGCAACATGATGCGCCCATTGACAGGAGCGATGGAAGTCAGGGGGTTGTCAGCCAGACCGTAGTTCTTCCTGAAATCATTAACATCCGCGAAGACGAGTGCCCGATGAGAAAAGCCTTGGGTGTAGACCAAGCCGCTAAAATTCAAGGTTAGCGGAATGCTGTTTGTGGTTTTATTGATGGCAAAGACGGCAAGCCGGCCATTCTTAATGACGGCTTTGGCGCTGACGGCCTCAACCCCCTGAGTGATACGGCTGGAGTTGATACGGCTCTCATAGATTTCGCTGTTTTCAAAAATGTTCCGAATCACTTCATAGGCCGCACCAAAACTGGTCTTGGCATGGGTGTGATTGGTGCGGTTATATAAAATCAAAGGGCAATGCTCGTTCATCTGGAAATATGAGCAAATTTGAAACAGCTCCGGGTGTTCGAAAAAGCCCAGGTAGACATCGGACATTCCGAGCACGCTGATGGCATCGTCGCCAGACTTGACCGCCCACTCGGACAGCCAGATGGGTTTGCCCGGAAAAATCTGCCGCACCCAGCGAGCCTCATTGAGGATTTCATTTTTGGCATCGAGCACTTGTTTCACGCCATTCGTGCCCGGCATCACATACACGTGGAGGCTAACGGCATCGTAGAAGTTCTGGGTTTGCAAGGCGGCATTCCAGATTTTTTTGTAATGTTTATCGGCAACGGGCACCGAAAGTTTTAGGCCGGGCTTGGCGGCATGCAGAGCATCCGCGTGAGCTTTCGCGACGGCAACAAATTTTTCAATCGTGTTTACCGCCAAACTGCACTGGTTCCCCCAAAAGTTTTCATTACCCAACTCAATCCATTTAGTATTGAAACCCTTGGCGTCTTGGTCTCGAAGTCGAGCCACCCCCTTAGCTGGACTGTCATAGCAAATGTTCCAGGTGAACAACACATCGAAGTTCAGATTGGAGTGGAGGGTGGTAAATCTGGGAAAGCCATAGCGCAAATTCGGCCACTTGGTAACCGCCGAAAAATAAGTGCCGGAGTATTCATCATAAATCCGGCGGCCATCCACTTCCCAATCGTAGAAGTTGGCCCACACTCCATGCGGATATCTCAGGGATGAAGGACGGAGCGCAACCATCAACCTTTGCGCATCAGCGTGGTTGTAGCCCGCCGAGCCATACTGATTTTCCGGCCAACTGCAGTTCAGGCCGAGTAGCAGGTTGTTAAAGTTGGTTTTCTTGGCGAGATTGACGTTTAGCGTAGCGCTCATCGAGCCGGGCAAGGCATAGGGATACTGGATCGCCGGACACACGCGCGGGGTCGCGCACAGGAAAAGCAAGAGCATCGCAGTCAGCAAAGCCCGGTGGAACAATGTCCTGATATCTTTCATGATTGGTTGCGTTTTTGACCTGAAGATTCGTTTCCGCGGCGGATTTCAAAACTTGGTTTTGAATAACGAATCAAACCCCGCTTGCTCGGGCGTTTCTCAGCAACAACCTTCAGCCAGTCGTCACCTTTAGTCGGATTCTGAGCCGCATTATTTCGAACATTTTCAAATGGACAAGCGGCGCTGTATTTGGCGAAAGCCACGTTCAACGCCAACAATTTACCGGGCCCGTCCCCGCCGCGAACATCTCAGCCATTTTTTACGCAACCCCTAAAACTTCGTCAGCTTTTCCAGCTCCTTCACGCGCTTCTCGATGTCGGCGCGCTTGGTCCTGGTGGTGGCGGTAAGGCCAAAACCTTCGCAGCAGAACGACGCGGTGACACTCCCATAGACCATCGCGCGGCGAATGTTCGCGTCCACCGAGCCTTTGGCCGTGGCCAGGTAACCCATCATGCCGCCGACAAAGGAATCGCCCGCACCGGTCGGATCCTCGACGGTGTGCAGCGGATACGCCGGACAGATGAAAACCCCCTTGGGGCCGGACAGCACCGAGCCGTGCGAACCTTTTTTGATGATGACGTATTTCGGCCCCAGCTGGTGGATTTTTTTCAGCGCCACAAAAAGATTATCCGCCTTCGTCAACTGCGCCGCCTCGCTGTCGTTCAGCACAAAGCCGTCCACGCGGGGAAGCAGCTTCATCAAATCCTTCATCGCGATGTTCAGCCACAAATCCATCGTGTCAGCCACGACGAACTTCGGCTTGCGCATTTGATCCAGAACGTGGTGTTGCAGCGCCGGCGCGATGTTGGCAAGCAGCACGAACTGCGTCTGCTGATGCGCTTTTGGCAGCGTGGGGTTGAAGGTCTCAAACACGCCCAGTTCCGTCGCCAGTGTGCGGCGGTTGTTCATGTTCAGCTCATATTCACCCGACCAGTGAAAGGTTTTGCCGGGCAGAATCTGGAGGCCGCTCAGGTCAATTTTGTGCCGCTGGTAAAGCTGGATGTATTTTTTTGGAAAATCCTGGCCGACGACGCCGATGAGTTTCACCGGTGAAAAAAAACTCGCGGCCACGGCGGCATGGCTGGCGGAGCCGCCGAGCAGGCGCGGGTTTTCCCGGGTGGGGGTTTTGATGGAATCGAGTGCGGTGGAACCGACGATGAGGACGCTCATGTTAATCAGTTTTTGAGTTTTTAATTTTTAGTTAAAACCGGTTTTACTTTTTTTCAATCAGTTCAATTTCATAGCCTTCCGGTGCATCAATGAAGGCGAACGTCGTGCCGCTGGAACTGGTGGTCGGCCCGTCGGAATATTTCAGACCGTGCGCAGCGAGGTGCTGGCCAAATGCTTCAAGACTCTCCACCTCGAACGCCAGATGCGTGAGATCAGGCTGCACTTGGACCGGACCGCTGCCGGGAAAATAGGTGATTTCAAGCAACTCCTCGCTGCCGAGCGTTTGCAGAAAGACCAGTTCCGACCCGCGCGGCGATTTGTGCCGCTTGATTTCCTTCAAGCCGAGGACATCCCGGTAAAAGGCCACCGTGCGCTCCAAATCATTCACGCGATAACGCGTGTGCAGCAGTTTGGTCACTTTGTTCATGGGCGAAGTATAATACCAGAAAGTGAAATCTGTCCATTTGCCCTTTTCATTCTCTTTGCGCCGGGAATAGACAAAAACCCAAGGAGAATATAGGCTCAAAACCGTTCCCAAACCGGCTCCCTGTGGAGCTTGAAATTTGAACCCTATCCAACCATGAATTTCACCATCTCTCGGCGCGACTTCCTCCTTCGCTCATCGCTTGGTCTGGCGGCGCTGCCGTTTCTTTCATGGCCACTGATGGCGGAGGAAAACGCTTCCATTCTGCCGATGGGCAATGCGCCGGTGCCGTTGGACGCGGCGTGGTTTCCAAGCCGGGTGCATGCTTTTGTCTGGCGGAACTGGGCGCTGGTGCCTTTGAAACGAATGGCCGAGGTCGTGGGTGCGAAGACCGGCGATTTGGAAGCCATCGGGCGCAGCCTGGGACTCGAATCGCCACGGGGATTGACAACGGCACAGCGGCGACGCGCGCATCTGACGATCATCCGGCGGAACTGGCATCTGCTGCCGTATGAGCAACTCCTGACGCTGCTGGGTTGGACGGCGGAAAAGATGGCTTACACGCTGCGCGAAGATGACTTTTTCTTTCAAAAGGTGGGGAGCCTCAAACCCAGGGCGCTGCCGTTGCGTTGGACGGCTCCGACGGCGGCGGAAACGGCGCGGGCCGGGGAGATCGCAAAGCTCGTGCGCGAGACATTCCCGAACGGCGCGCTGGAGGGCCGACAGCCACTGTTCACTTTTATCGAAAAGCTGAAAGCCCCGCTCGCAAAGGCTTCCAAACCGGCGTCGCCGGAGGACGGAGCCCCGCTGCGCATGGGCTATTCCTATTTCGCCTTATGCGGCGATCCGTTGCTCGACCCGGCACTTGATCCCTATCCCGATGGCCTGCTCGCGCGACTGGCGGCAGTGGGCGAGAACGCCGTATGGCTACATGTAGAGCTAAGCCAGCTCGCGCCAGTGCCCTGGTCGCAGGACAAGCAGATCCAGCGGCGGCTTGGTGCCTTGCGTGAACTGGTGGCGCGGGCGGCCACGCACGGCATAAAGATTTTTCTCTACTTCAATGAACCGCGTTCATTGCCGACTTCATCGCCGGTTTTCAAACAACATCCCGACTGGCGCGGCGTGGAGGAAAAGGGCTTCAATGCCATCTGCACCAGTGCGCCGGAAGTGCGGGCGGTGATTCGCGATGGCGTTGCCAGCATCTGTCGCGCGGTGCCGGCGCTGGGCGGCTTCTTCACCATCACTGCGAGCGAAAACCTGACAAATTGCTGGTCGCACGATCAGGGCGCGAAATGTCCGCGTTGCAAGGACCGCAAACCAGCGGAGGTGATCGCCGAAGTCAGTGCGACGATGGACGAAGGCATCCGGGCGGCAGGCGGAAAGCAGCGCTATATCGCCTGGGACTGGGGTTGGAAAGATGAGTGGGCGCTTGATGTAATCGAGCGCCTGCCCACGAGCGTCGAACTGCAAAGCGTGAGCGAGTGGAGCCTGCCCATTGAACGTGGCGGCGTGAAATCGGCGGTTGGCGAATACAGCATCTGCGCCATCGGTCCCGGACCGCGCGCACAGCGCCACTGGGCGGCGGCAAAGCAGCGCGGAATGCGCATCTCGGCAAAGATTCAGTGCGGCAACACCTGGGAATTTTCCGCCGTGCCGTATCTGCCGGTTTTGGAAAACATCACGCGCCATGCGACGGCGCTGCGTGATCTCGGGGTGAAAGACATCATGCTCGGCTGGACGCTCGGCTGCCATCCCTCGCCCAACATCCAAGCCATTTCCGAGATCAACTCCGGCGGCACGTTCGAGACACTCGCAGAGAAACGTCACGGCAAATCCCATGCCGCCGCCGCCACCTTCTGGCGGGAGTGCAGCGCCGCTTTCCGCGAGTTTCCATATCATATCGGCGTGGTTTACAAGGCCCCGCTGCAAATGGGTCCGGCCAACCCACTCTGGCCAGCGCCCACCAACTACAAAGCCTGCATGGTCGGCATCCCGTATGATGATTTGAAAGCCTGGCGCTCTATTTATCCGCCGGATATTTTTGCCGCGCAGTTGGAGAAAGTTGCCGCTGGATTCGAAGCTGCGATTGCCAGACTTCGCGCCGCGATTCCCAATCCACCCACCGCCTTGACCGAAGAACTCCTCTTTACCGAAGCTGCCGCGATTCACTTCGCCAGCGTCGCCAACCAAGCCAAAGCCGTCTTAGCTCGTGATGCGGGCGACAACGCCGCTCTAGTCCGACTATGCGCGGCTGAAGCCAAACTCGCCGGGCGGCTGCACGCGCTGCAAAGCTGCGACTCACGCATTGGTTTTGAGGCATCAAACCAATATTACTACACCCCGCACGACCTCGTAGAAAAGGTGATTAATTGCCGGTGGCTGGCATCGCGCGTGCAGTGAAAATGAATAGTTAAAAACTATTCGTATGTGAACATCGCCGTCGCCGTCGTGTCCCGGTCGGCAACCACGCGCAGCCAGTAAGCGGCAAACGCATCGGAAAACTTGTATTCCTTTTTCTCGCCGGCCTTCACGCTTACGGTTGCGAAGGAAACCCACTGGCCGTTGCCCGTGATGTCCGCTTCGATCCGAAACGCCACCGCCGCCTGCGAGCTATGCGAGAACATGGCCCGCTTGCGATCGTAGCCGCTCGCCAGATACGCGTCGCTCGGAATGCCGGCTTTCACGGACGTATCGCGCCACGGGCCGCCGGTGCCGCGGGGCTTGCCGAGTTTCCAGAGATCGTCCATCGCGCCCAGCCACAGCGCGGCCTTGCCATCGTCGCTGCGAACGATGTGTTTGCCCCTTGCGTCATCGGTGACGCCGCTGATCACGAGCATCCCGCGATAGGTGGCGTAGTCCTTGAGGCGGCGGTTGTGCGTGGCAACGGGACGAAGCTTGCCAAAGCCGCCGGAACTTTCCGCCGGCAATTCATAAAAGGTGCCGTGACAGTTGAACAAATCCCGCTCGGTGACAACCTCACGATCCACGCGTTCGTCGCCCAGCACGCCGGGCGAATCAAAGGCCGCATCGCCCTTCGGCAGGCGCCAGCGGCGTCCGGATTCATCGACATATAGCGCCGATGCGGAGTCGGTGCTGATCACGCCCCGGGGAATCGCCAGGTTTTTACGCACGAAATCGCCCGTCGTTACGTCGTCTTTACGCCGCAGATTCAGGTCGCCGTCGAGTTCGTAATACGCGTTCGCTGTGGCGAAAGCCAACGTGCGGCGATTTTCTCCGCGGGCGTGAAGCAGGCCGCCGGAGACGTTCGCGTCCGCGGGTTTCGCCAGGCCGTCAAAAATGGCCGCCGCCTTGGAGGGGCGCGGATCGTCATTGCGGTATTGAAAGAATGCCGTGACGTTCGTGCAGTCGCGATTCGCGCGGAGGCGAATCCACGCGCCGGTTTCACCGGCTTTGAATTCAATAAACTTCGCCTCGTCTGCCGCAAAAGCCACCTCGCGCAGCTTCTTCCATTGGCCATTCCCTTTCACGTCCACTTCAAGAGTGAAGGTGACGGGTTGTTTCTCCGCTTGCTGCAGCCACAACGCGCGATGCATGTAGCCGCTGAAAAGATACGGCTCGCTGGCCGTGTTCGCCTGGACTTTGTCATTCAGCCACACCGCGCCGCGACCCAGCGCCGGGCCCAGATCGTCAAGCGCGGCCGGTTTTACGAACCACAAACCCGACTGCGATTGGCCGGGCGAAAGGATTTTTCCCTTCGCTTTCCGGTCATTGAGAAATCCGCTCTTCGCCGTCACATCACAGCCGAAAACTATCTGGTCGTTCCAGCGGCAGAAATCGGCGGTGACGCTCAGGTGCGTGGAGCGCGGCGCAAGGCCGGCGGAGTTTTGCGCGGAAAAAGTTTTGGGAAAACGCCACAGGCCGCCGTGCATCGTCATGAGCAGATCGCGCTCGCCGATGTCGCGAATGCGCGGCCACTCGGTGTGCCAGCCGTGCGCGCCGTCGTAGGTGTGGGACGATTTCGGCAGGCGATACGCGTGCCATGCTCCCGCGTCGAGGCACATCAAAATGACGGAGCGCTTGTCCCAACCGGTGGCCCAGACGGGATCGGTGTCGGGATGTTTATTGCCAAAAATTCCGCCCGGCCCGCTGACTTCCACAAACTGCGCCCGCCGCACGAGATTGAAATCGCCGGAACCCGGCCATTCACCGAGCGCGCCGCTCACGGTGTCGGGATGCGTCTCCGCTGCCTTGCCATGCTCGCCGTTGTCGGAAAACACAACGCGGTTCTGACCGGAATAAAGTCCTTTGCCATGCCAGCCGGGCAGCTTCGTCTCCATCGTCGCGGGATGATCTTCGCTCAATGCGCCAGCCTTGGGTTTGTTCATGCGATCTTTCAGCAAGCCGGTAACCGTGAGCGAATGCACTTCCACCTCGTAAAGGCCCGCTTCCATCGTGGCAAAATAAACTTTATTCGTGGGATCCGTGAGATGCCGTGCGACACCGGTCAGCCGGCCCGGCATTTTTTGCCACGGAATCACCCGCACATTGCGCTGCGCGTCAATGAGATACGGACCAATGATGAGTTGCTGCGACTCGCGATGAATCAGGCGATCCGCCGGCGTGCCGCCGATGCTTTCGGGCCGGACAATCTGCTTCAGGTCCGGCGTGATTTCGTAAAGTTTATCGGACGAACCATACGGCAGATGTGGGCCGTAGCTGATGACCCATAGCCGGTCCGCCCACGGCACCACCGCGCCGGTGCCACATTCGCCCTCGCTATTGAAAGTGGCCAGCTGCGGATAAATTCCGGAAATGCTGTGTGGCTGCTCAGCGAACGATATACCTGCCAAGCCGAGCGCGATGATGAAAACCATGCTGCACGACCGGTTGAGCTTGTTTTTATTCACAGGGTGGTTTCGATCCATAATTAGATGTTGATTTGTTTTGGCGCGCTGCCGCAGCAATGACGCCAAAGGCAGGAGCGAGAATGCGAGGCGATACTGGCGACCAACCCGTCTCTGGCAGAACTATTTTTCACTTTTCTTTTGATATACGTGCACCCAGTCCACGTCCATGCTCGCCCCATTGAGACTGTCGTTGATGGGGCCGGCCCAGGGTAAAACTGCCGTGGCATAAATCACGGGCATATCAAGATTCGCCTTGGTGTTGGGCACGCGATAAATCTCCCGACCGTCGAAATAATAGATGACCTCCTGCTCATTCCACTCGGCGGCATAGAGGTGAAAGTCAGCGGCCAGATCGTAGTCGGCCACATAGCGCTTGGACTTCGAAGTCAACCCGCTTTGATGCAGCGTCGCATTCACGTCCGAGGGGTAATGACCTTCGTTGACGTCAATCTCGAAGACCTTATCCTTGTCCTTCCCGCCAGGATGCATCCAGAACGCCTGGTTCAGACCGGTCGCCGGCGCATAGCGATAGCGTGATTCCCAATAACCGTATTTCTGGCGGAAGGATTTCGTGGAAATCATCGCGCTCGTCCACTCCTTGCCGCCGCGATTCTCTTTTTTCGTCACCAGCCGAAGCAGGCCGTTGGTCACCACGGCATTTTCCGGGAAGCGCGCCGAAAGCAATTGCCCCCATGATTCTCCTTGTGCGCTTTTCCAGACGTTGGTGTCCAGTTGGCTGCCGTTAAATTCATCGCTAAAGGTGAGTTTCCACAGCTCCGGATTCGGCGGGCCTTCGCGCAGATTTTTCGGCGCGGTCTGTAGCAACTTCGACGGGTTATAGGGCACGACATTATCCAGCACAAGTGTCTGCCAGATGCTGCCATCCTTGGCATCCACCACTTCCAGCTTGAGCGCACTCAAACGGATATTTCCGCGCCCGCCGTGCCGGATCCGCACGAACTCCTCGCCTTGACCCTTGAATTCAAATTTTCCCAGCGTGATCCAGCGCGGTTCACCGGCCTTCATGTTCACCCGCATCGAGCTGGCTTTACCGGCGGCAAAGATTTCAACCACGGCATTACTGTCGTTGCTTGGGTGCGTGACGAGAAACAGCGACAAGCGGACCGGCCCCACGCTGCGCAACTTCGGCTGCCAGAGCGCGGTGGCGTTCATATCCTTGCTGTAAATCGAACTGGCACCTTTTTCATGACCTGCCAGCGAACTGAACACCCATTCGCCGGTCGTCGTGAAATCGCGGGCCATCGCTCCCGGATTTATGAAAAACACCAGCGCGACCAAACCACCAATGATTGACGGTCGCGAAATGATAAAGAGCAGGCGTTTCATTTGCTGGTTTTTAGCGGGATTTGAACATTAAAACTGCCGGCGCGATCCTTTTGATCTGCCGCCGCGCAATAGATCGCGATGGGGATGCCATTTTCAATAAGCACTTGCGGACGTTCGAGCGCGACAAGCTTTTGCTTTTCGCCGCCAACCCACGTCACTTCCGGCGTCGTCACCAGCGGATGCTGCGCCAGCTTCCAATCATGGCCGTCGCCGGACTCAAACAGCGCCAGCGAATAGCCGCGATGCGTGAAGTTGCCGTCGTTGTCTTTAACCACGGCCCAGTAACGATCCGCGCCGCGCCAGATGAAAGGATCTTCCGCCGCGAACATCACGCCCTTCGCGCCGAAGACTTCGCCGGGATGTTTGGTGAACGGCCCGAGCGGACTAGCGCTCGTCGCGACCAGATGCGTCACCGGTCCGCCAAACGGGGGTTTGCCTTTCTTGGCAACCGCTTTATAGACCATCAATACGCCGCCGTCCGGACGCAGCGCCACTGAGGGATTCGCCACCATCAGCGCATCGGGCGCGTTGGTGTCCGCGCTCACGTCGATCACCGGCTGGTCAAAGCGCTGCCACGGACCATTGGGATTGTCTGCCACCGCGACGCCAATCCGCTGATGGTTGCGATGAATCCAGTTCAGTGATTTCTGCACCACGCCGTCGCCATAGTTGCCCATGTAGTAGAGGTAAAACTTTTTGCCGACGCGAATCACCGTCGGATTGTGCGTGCAGGAACCGTCCCAAAAATTCGTGCCACGCGGGGGCAATGATACATCATGGTGCTGCCATGGACCAAACGGCGAACCGCTGACGGCATGGGCGATCTCGGAATGCGTCACCCAGGCTTTGTGCGTCAACTGGCGCAGCCAGCGCGAGTAATACATGTGGTATTTGCCGTCGTCGCCCTTCACCGCCGAACCGCACCAGATGTTGTATTCCGGATCAATCCATTTGGCGGTGGCCGGAACCGGCTGCAACAGGGCGTTGAAGTCATATTCTTCTGCCCCGGCGCGATTCGCCATGAAAAATAAGGTCGCCCACAAACATGCAGCACCGAAACGAATGGCTTGGTTGATTGATGATTTCACCATAAAGGAGGCGTCACTTCTGTTAGATAAGATCGCACGATCAATACGACAGCCAGAATATTAAAGTTGGTGCCCACGACAGGACTTGAA
>CAIOIC010000127.1 GCA_903858275.1 uncultured Verrucomicrobia subdivision 3 bacterium
TCATAGATGGAGGGGGTGATGAAAATCAGCTGGCAGCCGGCCTCGGTCAGGGTCTGGGAAAGTTTGAGCATGTTCGTCGCGTAGAGATCAAGCGACCGCTTGTGCCTGGCCTCAAACTCGGGAGCCGTCTTGTCCTTGCCATAATTGTCCCGCCCCACGTCATTCATGCCCAGCATGATGGCGGCCACCTTCGGTTTGCGCGGCGCGATGTCCCACGCATGGCGATTGACGGTTCCGCCGGCGGAATCCCCGGAGATGCCGCAATTGAAAGAGTCAAAGTGCCGGTCGGGAAAACGCGTGGCATAGAACAGGAGAATGTGTCCGTGATAACTGCCGCTGTGGGTGATGCTGTCGCCGACAAAACAAACAGTGTCGCCGGTTTTGAATTGCGGCACCGCCCGTTCCGCCGCCCAAACGCTTTCCGCCGGGACCATCAGTAGCGCGGCCAGCAGGGTTAGCTTGAGAGAAAAGAGGATTTGATTAAGGCTGGGCTTCATGGCGTATGTATTGAAATCTCTGGGTGTAGCGTTGAGCCTGTGGCTCAACCGCACCGTGACCAACCGGTGAATTATGGCCACCGGCCGGACGCTACGCCGCGCTGCGCGCGGATTTTTCAGAGGTGCAGTTTTTTATATCCGTTTTTCGCCGTGCTGGTAAAGGACAAACACCAAACTTCCGTGTCATGCCGCCCTTTCAGAATTGTGAAATCCGCCGCCGCCTTCCGTGGCCTCTCATCCCTCCCCGCTCCCCGCTCCTCGCTCCCCGCTCCCCGCTATAAAGACTTTCCGGCTTCCGTTTAGATTGGATGTTTTTTGCTACCCAATGAAAATCAATTAGGGCAAAATTATTCAAATTCAAAAAGCCCGAGACAGACGCTCTTCAAGCCGGTTCAAGATCGGTGCCGTTGCTGTTCGCGCATCCGCCCGGCTCCGGGAAGCAGTTATTAGAGGCTCCCGCAAAATGATTGTTAACCCTTCGCTTGTGGAACGAGCTGCGGCTCGATTGGCCATGGTTTTGGCCGGTTTTGTCCTGCTGGCGGCCATCTCAGGGCACGGACAGAACCTGCTGACAAATCCCGGCTTTGAGTCAGGCACTCAATCTTGGGATATTCATGGGGGCGGAAGCCTGACGGCCGCCGCCAACGCTCACTGGGGCGACTACGCCGCATGGGTGACCAACCGGATTGACCCGACGAACGGAATCCAGCAGTCGCTGGCCAAAAAACTCGTTCCGGGCGCTGCCTACTACTGCGCGGCGTGGGCTGCCGTGGACACCACAAACTCTCAATCCGTGACGCTGAGCATGGTAGTGATCGATTCCGGAGGGCTGCATCAGACCAATCTGGCCGCCGCCTCCGCCACCAATGGATGCTGGGTGTTTCTGGACGGCATTTTTTATCTTCAGTCAACCGGGCTGGTTCAAGACATCCGTTTTGTGGTCAGCGGACCGGGAACCGGGATAAGTCTCGGCGTGGATAGCGCGGCGGTGGTCCCCCTTTCCGGATTCCGTCTGGCCGCGGCGAAATTCCCGGGAGTGAGAATTGGCGGCGTTGGCAGTGACTCCACGCTCGCCAATGTTTTGGATTATGCGGCCACCGTTGGAACCGACTACCATATCGCCGGCCCCGAAAACGCGTTAAAGTTTTCGGGCACTGAGCCGGGCTCAAATACGTATACTTTTGGACCGGGGGATGCCATCATGAGCTACGCGCGGGCGAACGGCCAGCAGGCCCGGGGACATACGTTGATCTGGCATAGCGCTATTCCGAATTGGGTCACCAATAACAGCTACACCACGAATCAATTGCAGACGATCGCCTATGATCATGTTGACACTGTGGCGGGGCACTACAAAGGCCAGGTGTTTTGCTGGGATGTCGTAAACGAGGCGCTGAATACGGATGGAAGCATGCGGAGCACCGTCTGGTATAACCAGCCGGGCTTCGGGTTCGCCGGTCAAGGCTCTAACTACATTGCCGCCCTTTTCAACCGGGCGCGCGCGGCCGACCCTCAGGCAAAATTGGTTTACAACGACTACGGCACCGACGTGGTCAACGCCAAATCCACGGCCATCTATGCCATGGCCCAGGGTTTCAAAAGCCGCGGCGTGCCCATCGATGCCATCGGCTTCCAGGAACATTTGAGCCTTTCGGGCATTAGCATCCCGTCCTGGAGAACGAACCTCCAGCGCTTCGACGACCTGGGTATGGATATTCATATCACGGAATTGGATGTCAAAGTCCCGCTCAACACCAACACCGGGGCGGCGGACGCCGCCAATCTCGCCACTCAGGGCGACGTCTATTTCAATCTGGTGGGCACCGCCTTGGGTTTCCCCCATACCAAGGTGATTCAGACGTGGGGCTTTAGCGACCGGTATTCGTGGATTCCAGCGTTCTCCCCGGGTTACGGCGCCGGGCTGCCTCTGGACGAAAACTTCGACCGCAAACCCGCCTGGTGGGCTTTGTATAACGTGCTGGCCAATCAAGCCGAAAAGCTGCCCGTCGCCGGCATGTCCAGTGGCGACTCGCAGTCCGTGGCAACCAACACCCTCTTCTGCGCCGGTCAGGCGCGGATTTTCTCGGCCGGCGCGAACAACGATTACATCACCCTGGCCGTTCGCATCCCTTACGCAGGCCCCTGGAGTGTGCGCGTGGGCGTGCGCAAGGATAACGGGTCGGGAATCTATCAGCTGGCGGCGGCTCCGGCGGGCTCAAATACGTATGTCAATATCGGCTCCACGCAAGACTTGTATGCTTCCAGCACCAATTATGCCGAATTGACCACTTGGACCAATACCTTTTCCGCCGCCGGCGACTGGTGGTTCCGCTTTATGTGCACCGGGAAAAACGGCAGCAGTTCCGGGCGGGCGCTGGCGCTGGATTACATTCGATTGACCCCCACCGGGTCGGACGGCAACCAGCCGCCCGGCGTGGATCCGATCGGAGATCAGGCGACGCTCAAGAACCAGACCTTCGGCCCCCTGCCGTTCATGGTTCATGACCGTGAAACGGTGGAGCCGGCACTCTCGGTTTCGGTCGCATCCTCCAACCCCCGGCTGTTCCCCGCCAATAATCTGACCTTGACCGCCTACGGACCGCAATATCTGTTTACTGCGCAACCGGCCCCGGATTACTATGGAACCGCCACCATCACCATCACGGTTGCCGATGCGGACGGCGCCACCAACCAGGGCAGCTTTAACCTTACGGTCACCAACGGCTATCATGAGCCGGTCCTGGATCCCATCGCCGATCAGGTAATCGCCCAGAATACGTTCGCCGTGATTCCCTTCACCATGTGGGACACCCTCGATCCCGTGGGTTCGCTCTCCTTGAGCATCTTTTCCTCGAACACCAATTTGCTCCGGAACCCGGAGATCCTTGTCACCGGCACCGGCACCAACCGCAGCCTGACCCTGACGCCGATGGTTGGCCGGGTTGGCTCCACGACAATCACCATGACCCTGGCGGATTCCGGCGGGAAAACCGCAACCAATGTCTTCAGCCTGCAGGTCGCCCCGCCGTCCCTGGCCGGAACTCAGGAACTTGCGAATGTGGATTTCGAAGCGCCGTTCAACACCCTCTCGACGGTGACTTCGAGCAATTCCATCACCGGTCAGCTTTCCACCGGCTGGTATGAAAACTCCTCTTACAGCCCCTATTGGCCCACCATGGTTTACGCCGCGGAAACCAACGACGTGCCGAGCGGAAGCTATGCCCAGGAAATGACGCTCTTCCCTGGCGGCGCTCCCAACTTCCAACTCACGCAGCCATTCAACATGACGAACAACCGCATCTACACCGCCAGCATTTGGATGAAAAGCCAGGGGATGACCGGCGTCACCCTGTCCATGAACCGTAATTCTTCGCCCTACAACAGCTATTACTCGACCAATGTGACGCTCACCAATTACTGGACCCAGTTGGTGCTGACGGGCAATGGGGTGACCAATATTCAGTGCCGCTTCCAGCTGCGCTCCCTTCAACCGGGCACCATCTGGATGGATCAGGGTTCGGTGGTATCGCAGCCAACGAATACCGCGCCCATCCTGGCCGCCGTTTCGAATCTGACGATTGTGGCCGGGCAAGTCCTTCTGGTAACCAACACGGCCACGGATGCCGGGGTTCCGCCGCAAGTTCTTACCTACTCGCTTTTGAGCGCCCCCACCAACGCCTCGGTGACCGGCTCAAATGGAATATTCCAATGGCGCCCCGGGGCGGCGCAGGCAGGCACGACCAACAACATTGCCATCAAAGTCGCGGATAATGGATTGCCCATTCTGAGTGCCACGCAGGCATTCACGGTGTTGGTAAGCCGTCTCACCAAGCCTGCCCTCAACTCGTTCAAAATGACGAACGGATTTTTCCGGTTCAATGTCACCGGCGATGCGAGCCTGGATTACATTGTCCAAAGGTCAGCCGATCTGGCGCAATGGACAAACATCGCCACGAATCTTTCTGTGCTGGGTTCGTTTGACTGGGTCGAAACCAACACTCCGCTTTACTCAAATAAGTTCTATCGCATTATGCTTTACCCGTGAAAAAACAATCATTGAGGACATCATCCCGCTGACCAAATTCTGAATTATAAAATGAGCCTGCTGATCACCCCTGCGTAATTGCAACCGATATATATTTAGGCTTCTTCGACGTTTGTAATGGGTAAAAAGGTTGAGCACAAGGGGAAAACGGGGTGAAATCGGGGATGATACCCGAAAAAGTATTTCAACAGATATTGGCGCTGGGCGAAGTCTGGCGGGTGGCACGTATGGATTACCAAGAAAAAGAACAGCGGGTGCTGATCCGGGTGGAAGAGACGCCCGCGTTGTGGCCGCAGGAAAGCTGTCCCCATTGCGCCGCCAAGACGGTGCGCGGCTACGATCATGCGCCGGAACGGCGGTGGCGGCATCTCAACGTGTGTCAGTTGCAGTCGGAGATTGTGTGTGCTTTGCCCCGTGGCGAATGTCAAAGCTGCCGGAAGATTTACACCGTGCGAGCACCGTGGGAAGGACGGAGCCGGGGGTTGACGCAGGAGTTTGAAGCGTTTGCCTTGACGCTGATGCGGGAGATGCCGGTCAAGAAAGCCGGTGAGATTTTGGGGGAGACCGACCAGAAGTTGTGGCGGGCGTTGTTCGCTCATGTGGATGCAGCGTGGAAAGATTTGAGCTGGGAGAATGTCATTTGGGTGGGAGCCGATGAGATGAACCGGAAGAAGGGACACAATTATTTGACAGTGTTTGTGGACTTGCAAGCCAAGCGGGTGTTGCTGGCCGTCGAAGGCAAAGACGCCAGCGCTTGGGAGTGCTTTGCCGCTGAATTAGGCAATCATAACGGGCATCCCAGAGCCATTACGATGGTGGCGATTGATATGAGTCCGGCGTATCAAAAGGGGGTGCGGGAGAACTTCGGGAACGCGCAGATCGTGTTCGACAAATTTCATGTGGTCAGCCAAGTGGTTAAGGCGGTGGACGAAGTGCGGCGTAAAGAAGCGCGAGCGGATGACGCGGCACGACAGCAACTGGAGCGCAGCAGTTGGTTGTGGCGGAAAAATCCAGAAACCTGGACGACCAAGGAAGGTGAACGCTGGACCCAATTGAAGGACAAACCGCTGGTCACAGGTTTGGCGTATGCGATGCGCTTGGAACTGCAAAAGGCTTATGCGGCAACCACTGTCGGGCAGGCCCGGGTCTGTTTTGAAGCTTGGTGTCGTTGGGTGCGAACCGAGTCGGATGCACTGACCTCAGGATTGCTGGCACCAATGCGGCAAGCGGCCGACATGGTCGAACGCCATTTGGAAGGCATCTTGGCACACTGGCAACAAGGGTTGACGACGGCCTTCATGGAAGGACTCAACAGCTTGTTCTCGGCCACCAAACGCAAAGCCAGAGGCTATCGCTCAATTGAATATCAGACCGCCATGCTCTACTTCGTGGCCGGTAAACTGGAAATCCCTTACTATGGCTAACTACCCATTACAAACATCGAGGAACCA
>CAIOIC010000128.1 GCA_903858275.1 uncultured Verrucomicrobia subdivision 3 bacterium
GGATTTTCAGTCCTCTGCTCTACCAACTGAGCTATCCTGCCAAACCACGGGGCGCGAATTGAATCAAACTTTCCCGCCTATGACAAGCGGCATTTCTGCCTCAAACAATCTGCGGCTGCACCATTTCGGGATCAACCCCCAGATCCTTGATGGCTTGCGCCACCACCTTGCGGTCGATTAGCTTTTTCTCTGCCAGCGCGTAGAGCGTGCCGATGACGGTGCTCTCCACGTCCACGCCAAAGAACCGCCGCAACCGCGCCCGCGTGTCGCTGCGGCCAAAGCCGTCCGTGCCCAGCGTGAAAAGGCCGCCGGGCACCCACGGCGCAATCTGATCCGGCACCGTGCGAATATTGTCGGACACGGCGACAAAGGCGCCCGGCTCTTTCGCGAACACCGTCTCGATGTGGGATTTCTTTGCGGGCTGCGTGGGATGCAGCATATTCCAGCGCTGGCAGCGGATGGCGTCCGTGCGGAGCAGTTTGTAGCTCGTTGCGCTCCAGACATCGGCGCTCACGCCATATTTCTCGGCCAGAATCACCTGCGCTTTCAGCGCTGATTGCATGATGGAGCCGCTACCCAGAAGATGCGCCTTGATTTTTCCACCTTCGTAGCCGGACTTGAATTTATACAAACCTTTCAAGATGCCGTCTTCGACGCCGGCGGGCATCGGCGGCTGCGGATGATTCTCGTTGTAGAGCGCGAGGTAATAAAAAACATCCTCCTGCTCGACAAACATCCGCCGCAGACCGTCGGCGATGATGACGGCGAGCTCGAAGCCAAACGCCGGATCATACGGCAGGCACGTCGGAATCGTGCTGGCGTGCAGCAGGCTGTGGCCGTCCTGATGCTGCAAACCTTCGCCATTGAGCGAGGTGCGGCCGGAGGTGGCGCCCAGCAAAAAGCCCCGGGCGCGGATGTCGCCCGCCAGCCAAAACTGGTCGCCGACGCGCTGCGGACCGAACATCGAGTAGTAGGTGTAAAACGGAATCATCGGCACGCCATGCGTGGCGTAGCTGGTGCCGGCCGCGATGAAGGACGCCATCGAACCCGCCTCGCTGATGCCTTCTTCGAGAATCTGGCCGTCCTTTTTTTCGAGATAATAGAGCAAAGACTTCTTGTCCACCGGCTCGTAAAGCTGGCCTTTGGATGAATAAATGCCGATGTCCTTAAACAGCGCATCCATGCCGAAAGTGCGCGCCTCGTCGGGAATGATGGGCACGATATTTTTGCCGACCGCCTTGTGGCGCAGCAAAATCGTCAGCAACCGCACAAACGCCATCGTGGTCGAGGCGTCGGTGGTGCCGCCCTTGAAAAATTCGGCGAAATAATCCGCCTTGGGCACATCCAGCGCAACGGGCTTAACGATGCGCGCGGGAATAAATCCGCCGAGCGCCTGGCGGCGGGCCAGTAAATATTTTGTCTCCGCGCTGTCCGGCGTCGGCCGGAAGAACGGCGTGTCTGCAATCACATCGTCGCTGATGGGAATATCGAAGCGGCGTCGGAACTCGCGCAGTTCCTTCTCGTTCATTTTTTTCTGTTGATGCGAAATATTTTTACCTTCGCCGGCTTCGCCCAGTCCGTAGCCTTTGACCGTCTTGGCGAGAACCACCGTCGGCTGGCCCTTGTGCTCGGTCGCCGCCTTGTAGGCCGCATACATTTTCCGCACATCATGGCCGCCACGGAGCAGCTTGCTGATCTGCTCGTCGGACAGATGATTCACGAGTTCGAGCAGTTCGGGATATTTGCCGAAGAAATGTTTCCGCGTGTAGCTGCCCGGCTCCACGACATATTTTTGATAGTCGCCATCCACGCATTCCTCCATGCGCTTCAGCAGCAAGCCCGACTTGTCGCGGGCAATAATCTCATCCCAGGCGCCGCCCCAAATGACCTTGATGACATTCCAGCCGGCACCGCGGAAAAGTCCTTCCAGTTCCTGGATGATCTTGCCATTGCCGCGCACCGGACCATCGAGCCGCTGCAAATTGCAATTCACGACCCAGACGATGTTGTCGAGATTCTCGCGCGCCGCGAGCGTGATGGCGCCGAGTGATTCTGGCTCGTCCGATTCGCCGTCGCCGAGGAACGCCCAGACTTTCGGCTCGCTTTTCCAGTTCGTCAGACCGCGCGCCTGTAGGTAGCGGTTGAACCGCGCCTGATACAGCGAGGAAATTGGGCCTAGGCCCATCGAAACCGTCGGGAACTGCCAGAACTTCGGCATCAAATAGGGGTGCGGATAGGACGACAACCCGCCGCCCTCGGCCAGTTCCTGCCGGAAGTTCTGCAAATCTTTTTCGTCCAGCCGGCCCTCCATGTAGGCGCGCGCATACATGCCGGGCGCGGCGTGGCCTTGAAAATAAACCATGTCGCCGGGGAAATTTTCCGTGGCGCCGCGAAAGAAATGATTCTGCGCCACCTCGTAAAGCGTCGCCGACGACGCGAACGACGCGATGTGGCCGCCGACGTTCGTGGTGGAGTTCGCCTTCACCACCATCGCCATCGCGTTCCAGCGCATGATGCTCTTGATGCGGCGCTCGATGTCGCGGTCGCCGGGATACGTCGGCTGCTGTTCGACGGGAATGGTGTTCAGGTAAGGCGTGTTTTGCCCGCCGGACGGGCGCGGGGCTGAACGCAGCTCATGCGCCAGCCTTTCGAGCAATTGCGCCGTGCGCTCTGTGCCCTGGCTTTCCAACGTCAGTTCAAATACCGAACGGAAGGATTCCGACAATTTATCACCGCTGCCGCCGGAAGCCGCAACGCCACGCGTACCGTAAATATCTTTTTTGGATGCTTTCACTTGGATAAAGTCGTTTCGTGAACACGAAAACGATACTTACATATTAAACCGAATTTGTCTCCTTATCGCCAGCGAAATCAAAACCCGAAAAATGTACCACCTCGACCTCCAGCTTCCGTTGCCCGCCGAAAAAACTTTCCCTCTTTCACGGCACCTTGCTGTTGAACGGCGATTTGAAACTCATCAGCGGAATGCTGCTGCTGCCGTCGCTGCCACCCGTTTACCGGGCCCGCCGCCCGCATCAGACCTTTGTCACGAATCTGCTTTTGCCCGCTGAAACAGTGAAAGCCGTGTGTTTCTATTTTTTCTCAAAAAGGATGCGCGCTTCGGCGGCATCATACCAAAGCACGCCATCGTCGAATATCGTGGCGAAGCGGCGGTCCAAGCGGCCATCCGCGGGTTTTTCCAGCACTGCCGCCACGATTTGAGCAATCTGGCCGACTGACTTGGGCTGGCTGCTAAGATAAATCGTGCGACCCTTGCCCACCAGTCGGGTGGCCGCCTTTGCTGCCATCGGTGATAATTCCGTTGCGGGCTTGGCAACCAGCATCCGATCCCGCCAGGCGGATAAATCATAAAGCCGGCTGCCGGTCGGCTCCTCTTTCTCCGTAATGACCATCAATGCCCCGCCGTCCTTGACCCAAGTTTCAATGGCGGCGGCAGCTTTAGGTTCCAGCACGGTTGATTCCGGCAGCACCAGCAACCGGTGATTGCGCAAGAAGCCATCCGCTACCGAGCGGCGGGTCACAAAGTCCAGATCGGTGATGTCGCGCAGTTGCAGCGCAAGGTTGTGCGTCCGGCCCAATGCGTCAGGTGACAGCGCCCATGTTTCGCGTGAGAGATAAAAGGCGGCGTCAATGCGGGGTTGACGGGGAACCATCCAGGCTGCGTTCGCCCTGAAGTTTTTGATGGCCGGGCCGCCCCCCATCACATTGTCGGTATAATAATGCAACTGGCGTGCCCCTGATGCCGTGGCGTTATATATGCGCGCCACCACGCCCCGCTCATCAACCTTGCTGGCTGGCTCAAAACCGCAGAACGACTGGTAAAACCGTGTGGCGCTGGCCACTTCGCGGGTGAGTACAAAATTTCGCGCGTAGTCGCTGCCTTCGTTGGTGATGCGCACGCCCGCTCCGTCGGCTGCCATCGCCGCAATTTGTTCGGTGAAATCGGCGCCAAGCCGGGGGGTGCCGTCGCCGCCGGTGCAAAGATAAATTTCGGTCCGGGGAAAATATTTTCTGGTGGTCTTCACCCAGAAGACCACCCAATCGGTCATGGCGCGCTGATACCATTCCACGAAGTCCGCGCGCGCACGATCTGACGGTGCCTGTTCTGGCAAGAAGGTGGTGACGGTTTCAAAGCTGGCATGGGAAGTTTTCCAAGCCTCATTCAAGGCGGCGATGGTGACATATTGTTTTTTCATTGCCGCCCGGAATGCGGTTACCGCCTGGACATCACCCGCCCACCAGCCAAAGTGATTATGATAAGCGCCTGTCAGTCGCGCGGTCCAACCGCCTTGAACCCCGGAAGATCCGGCGGGGTAAATGCTCTCGCCAAAAATGCCGGAGACCCCTAGCAGCAGTGATTCAATGACCCCGGTGTCGCGATATTTTTCAGCGAAAGCTTTGAGGAAACGGTCAACCTGCGGCCGCAACTCGGGGTTGAAGAGGCTTTGCACCTTGCCCTCCTGACCGTGTTCAAGGCAGCGATAGTAATGCGAGTGCGGCCCGTTTTGAAACCAAAGTGGCGTGGCATAAGCCGGTCCGACAATGAGAAACGGCACCCATTTCAGTTTGGCCTGCTGCAGCACCGCGGTTTGTCTGTCCCATTTGCTCCAATCCCAATGATTTTCCGCCGGCTCCACGCCCGCCCAGTCCACATAGCTTTCCACGCTGCTAACCGATAGCGCCTTGTATAGCGCCGCCTGTCCGGCTGAGGCGTCGTTGCCCAAAGTCAGTTCCATGCCCGCCGGACGCGTGACTTGTAATTCCCGTAGTGTTTCTGCGCTGGCTACTTCATCGGGATTAAAATCGGCCGGTTTGCGCGTGGATACTGTAATCCCTCGAACCGCAACGCCGGCCAGACACAAACGAAAATCAGCGTGATGATTTTCACCGTGCGCCAGGCTCGCCGCCGGCAGGTGAAAACTACCTTTGCGCCATTTGCCGGTGCCGGTCAGAATCAAAACTTGCTCAGCCTTGGTATAGCGGCTTTCCATGGTGGGCGCGGCGCTTTGCCTATCATATTGGAGGCTCAACATGCCGGGACAATCATCAAAAACCTCGACGGTCACATAGATGTCGGCCGGCCCCGTTGGATAAGCCGGGTGTTTGATTTCGACATATAAATAGGCCGACCGATCACCCTTGACCCGCCGAACGGGTATGTCGTGAATGGCCTCGGCCACGTTTGCGCCATCACCTGCAGAAGGGACAGTCAGTCCGACCGTTGCTGAAGGCTGGGCAAAATTGACCACCAGATTCGGTCTCTCATCGGCCAATAGTCTTATCGCAGCAAACACCAATGTCCCAAGCAGGATTCGGAAGCGGATCATGGGCCGCAGCATAAAAGGCCGCGGCCGGATTGCCCATCAAATTAGTAAACCAGCGGAATGGCCTCCCGCTAATAAGTTAACTAGGCCGGGGACACGCGGAACTTCCGGGGTTTAACTTCAATTTAAGCTGTTACCACTAACGCCGTCTCTTGATTTCTACCGATACAGTAAGTCGTCATACTTGTGTCCCTGATTGGCATAGGCCGCCGCGAAGAAACCGGAGCCACCGTTATAGGTCGGAACGACTTCCTGACGGTCTTGCAGGGCCGCCGCCAGATGGAGGAGTGCTAGGGGTTCTTCCCGGTCAAACTTTACCCAGCCTTTATGATAGCGACCGGCGGCAAGGATGTTGTCGCCCACCCGTTCGGCTGATTTCAAATACGCGCGATCCTGAGTCTTGCGGTAGAGTTCCAGGTAGCCGAACAGAGCTTCCGGATTGGCGCTCTTTTCAAATGTGTTGGCGGCCATGATGGAGCGGGTCATCTCCCCGAGGAAGGGATCGCCGGTGAGCCGGTAGCCAAGGGCATACGTCCAGAAATCGATTGCGCTTGCCTTGCCGGCGGTCAGGATCCGACCTTTCGGGCCGAAGTAACCGTCCTTCTTCACGACGTAGCCTTCCATGCTGGTTCCGTCGGTGAGCATGGGAATGAAGGTGTTGTCCTTGGCGCGATAGGCAGACTTGCCCCAGGCGGTCAGATCTTCGCGTGACCATTGGATAAATTCCTTGCCGTTGGCACCCAGTGTTTCACCGAGCAGCATTTGGCAGATGCGCGGGCGCACTTGTGGCGTGTTGCCGTAACAGGGAAAGAGCGTGCCTTCCACCACCTGGTGGCCTTTGAAGTCATCGCCGTAAAAAAATTGGGCCCGATCGCCCACGATTTTGCCTGCATCGTCGCACCAGGCATTGGTCATTTGGCTGAACTGATAACCGCCGATGCCGGTTTTGGGATCGCGGGTTTCGACGTAGCGATACGCCAGGCGCTTGGCCCAGACCAACGGTTCGGGATCGCCGGATAATTTGCTCAACATGGCGGCGGCGTAAATCAGGTCGCTGCCGGCGTTGATAAAAGTGAGCCCTTTACCGTAGAAAAAGACGGGCGCATTTTTGTATTCATTTTTCCAGAGTAGCCCCATTTTTTTCGGTGCGCCGTGGCGGTTAAAGTCGAGGTTTGACCAGTTGAGAATATGGTCGTTCCAGATGTTTTCAATCAGGGTTTTCGTTGTTCGTGCATCAATCTCCCACATCAATTCATAGAATGGAAAATGATCTTTGAGTTCGTGAACCTTGCCTTTGTCTTCGGCGTAGAAGGTGACATCGTCGGAGGCGTTATAGGCCATGTGACCGCCCCAGGCGAGCAAGCCATTCTCGATCAGGTTCGTGAAAGCGTACCGGGTGGCATCCACCGCGGCTTGCTTATACTTCTGATCGCCCGTGAGCGCGGAGAGACCGACGAGCGTGCGGAAAAAGACCTGTTGGTTGCCGAGGTCTGAGAGCACCCAGTCATGTCCGTCTTTGGATTTCCACCTGACGGGTTTTCGGGATTCGAAGTTGAGGCCATCAATGAACAGCGGCGTGTGTTTGGGGCCGTATGTATCGCGTCCGTCCTTCAGTGCAACATCGGCAAAGGCCTGGACGGCTTGGATGAAGCGCTCCGGTTGGGGTTTCTGGGCTTTAGCGAGGGATAAATTGCTTAATGTAAAAATTAAGACCAATAAGCTTTGAATGATTCGGTTCATGAAATGGTTTTGAGTCTTTTATATTATGGCTTCATTTCAAGCCTAAACTCTGCTTACAGCCTGTCTGAAAATTCCGAGGGGTGCTGTTTTCGTTCTGAAGGAGGAATGGCGTTCATGTCACTTCCAGCCGGTTAACGCCAACGGTTCCATTTTGGGTTGCGGCACTATTCCCTGTTGTTTTTCCGCAACTTTGATTTGGGTTTGGTGTTTGCTCTTCAAACGATTATATTTGAACTATGAAAGTCGCGGGTTTTTTAATTCCTGTTGTTGCCGTTACCTTGGTTTTCACCCAGGGTCTTTACGCGCAGGATGGAACCGTGTCGGATAAACCTTATACTTCCATCGTTTCGCGCAATATTTTTGGCTTGGTGCCGATTCCGGTGGTGGATCCCGCCAGCCTGCTGCCGCCGCCCGAACCGCCGCCTAAAATCACACCGAACGGAATCATGACGATTTTTGGCCGGCTGCAAGTGTTGTTCAAGGTGGCGGTCAAGCCGCCGTCGGGGCAGCCGCAGAAAGATGCGTCATATGTGATGAACGAGGGCGAGCGGCAGGATGAGATAACGGTGCTCAAGATTGACAGCAAAGCTGGGGTGGTGACGTTTAATAACCATGGCACGGTTCAGGAATTATCCTTGGTGCCGGCCACAAGTTCTTCCGGTTCCCCGGCGCCGCCGGGGTCGCCAAGGGGGGGCATGCCGGGAATGAATAATCCAGCATTGCGTGCGGCCCCATCTGGGGGCACGAGTGTGTTGCCGGCTATTGGTGCCGCCAGTGCAACCGGCCCCGGTGGTCGAAAAGTGCGCACCGGCGGCAATGCGAGTCAGGCAAGTTCCACCGCCACTTCCGTTCGCGGTAATGGTCAGCCGGCTCAGCAGGAGACGCTTTCGCCCGAGGCGCAGATTATAATGATGGAATCCCAGCGGGCCAAATGGCTGGATCAAGGAAACCCGGCGGCCGCCATTATTCCTCCAACGCCCATTACCAAGGATTTGATTGGTGAAACTGGCTCAGGTGCTGGCGGCAGGCCATAGCCGGTTTTGCAGGCTGGTTGCTTGATTTTTTTCTGGACTTTTAATGAGAAAAGGCCGTTGATGGGGCATTCCTAGGCCATGAAAAGTCTGTTTTTCAGATTAGCCGCAATGGTTGGCAGGCGGGAATTGCCGGATTATCGGGTTGTGTTATGCGGTGGCTTTTGTGACTAATGGAATGTCGAGTTGCTAACCAAAATCAAACGTTAACCATTTAATAAAATGACTCTCACCAAACGCGACCTCGTGATCCGCATCAGTGAAGAAACCGGCTTGATCCAATCCCAGGTTTTCGACGTGGTGCAAAAAACCCTCGACCACATTGCCGAAGCGCTGGCCAAAGGTGACAAAGTGGAACTGCGCAACTTTGGTGTGTTCGACGTGAAAATTCGCAAGGCCCGGGTCGGGCGCAACCCGAACCGGCCGGAAACCGACGTCCCCATTCCCGCCCGTGCGATGGTGAAGTTCAAGGCCGGCAAGGAAATGCGCGCCGAAGTCCTGAAACTTACGCCCAAGGCGTAAACGAAGTTAGAATCTGGCAGTTGGGAGTTGGGGCGGGAACACAACTGCTATCTCCCAACTTCCAAATCCCAGTTCGAGCTTCCTGCTTTCCTAATCAAAAATATTTCTTATCTTCTTGGGCATGGAACGACTGCCTGGATTTCGTGATTTTTATCCCGAACCGCTCCCGCACCCGGACGTTTGGAGCACTGACGCGCGCCAATTCATTTTCGATCAATGGCGCACCGTCGCCAAGCGCTATGGCTTTCGCGAATACGATGGCCCGCCGCTCGAACCGCTGGATCTGTTCACCACCAAGAGCGGCGAGGAAATCGTCGGGCAGCTTTATAATTTCAAAGACAAGGGTGACCGCGAAATCTCCTTGCGTCCGGAGATGACGCCGACGCTCGCCCGCATGGTGGCGGCGCACGAGCGAAACTACAAAAAACCCATCAAGTGGTTTGCCATCCCTCAGCTCTTCCGCTACGAGCGCCAGCAGAAAGGCCGGCTGCGCGAGCATTTTCAATTCAATGCCGACCTCATCGGGGAAACCGATCCGGCGGCGGACGCGGAACTCATTGCGCTGTTGATTGACACCCTGCGTGGCTTCGGTTTGACCGACGCGGATTTTGTCATCCGGCTGAGCAGCCGCAATGCGTGGCAGGATTTCTTCAAGCACGGCGGCGGTGATTCCGCGCATGAATACGAGTTCTTCCAGATCATTGACAAGCTGGAGCGCACCCCGGCGGAAGAGACGGAAAAGAAATTATCCGCGCTCGGTTTTTCACTGGCCCAGGTCACGCAGTTCATCGAAGCCGGCCGGCCGACGGCCGAGTTGGAAAGCATTCTGCAGAATCTCGCGGCGCGTGGGTTGAAGGATTTTGTCAAAGTGGATTACCAGGTCATTCGCGGCCTGGCGTATTATACCGGCGTGGTGTTCGAGGCGTTTGATCGCAAGGGCGAATTCCGCGCCATTGCCGGCGGCGGACGCTACAATAATCTGGTGAAACTCATCAGCGGCGGCAAAGTGGATCTCGCCGCGCTCGGTTTCGGCATGGGGGATGTGGTGCTGCTGGAATTGCTCAAGGCGCGCGGTTTGCTGCCGAAATTTGATTCGCCGATGGATGTGTTTGTGCTGATTGAGGACGAGACGTTGCGACCGATTTCGTTGCGGCTGGTCCACGATTTGCGTGGGGCGGGGTATGCCGTGGAGTATCCGCTGACGCCGGCGAAACCGGACAAGCAATTCAAGCGGGCACAGGAATTAAAGGTGGCCTTCACCGCGCGGTTGGAAAACGACGCCTACGTCCGCATCCGCAATTCCAAGACCCGGGATGAGATTGTCACCGGTTTGTCCGGGGCGGCAAACCATCTGGGATAATCCAGCGGCATGGCCGGCTAGGCAAACTGTTCACTGTCCAAGCGAGTTGCTTTCAAGCCGGCCCGGCTGTTGTGGCATAAAGTTGTGATTAGTAAGTTGATTTTTCGAATTGCCAAGGTTGCATTGCTGATAACGGCGCTTCTGGCGCTCGTGGCGGGCGTTGCTTGGTTCTATCCTGAAAAATTTCTGTGCGTGGACAGCGGTCCGGTTTCAGCGGACGTGATTCTCATCCTTGGCGGCGGCCAGCACGAACGCCCCCAGCGCGCGGCGGAATTGTTTCTCCAGCACAAGGCCCCGCGCATCATCATCTCCGGAGCGGGCGACCATGAAATTAACCGGCAGATTTTAATCCGCGCCGGCGTGCCGGCCGCCGCCATTGAAGTCGAATCGGAATCGGCGACCACGCGTGAGAACGCCAAGTTTGCCATCAAATTGCTGCGGGCGGAGAAGGTGCGGAAGGTGATTCTGGTGACGTCATGGTATCACTCCCGTCGGGCGTTGGTGACGTTCAGGCATTTTGCTCCGGAACTGACTTTTTATTCCCGCCCTTCGTATTTTGGTTTTGCCCGTGACGAATGGAAACGCACCGGACTTGGCCGGCGGATGCGGCTGGAGTTTTTGAAATTGCCGGGCTATTGGCTTCGCTACGGAGTGAATCCATTTTGAAAATGGCTTGCTACCTTGGTGCGTGGTAGATACAGTGGATTTCCTTGATCGCGGGGTGGAGCAGCCCGGTAGCTCGTCAGGCTCATAACCTGAAGGTCGTTGGTTCAAATCCAGCCCCCGCAACCAATTTCCGGCCCTGAAACCACCGTTTCAGGGCCGTTTTTGTTGGTCGATATGCGGTTTCACGGTTTTGGCTCCTTTTTTTGCGACTTGGCGAACAACCGGCAAAATGCCAGCCAAAAACCAACCAAACCACCAACCACTACCAACCGCCAACCTGTCATACTTTAAGCCGTGTTCACTTTGTTTCATTATTCGCATCCACGAGTCCTCGAAGTTGCCCATGCCGATGCGCGAGGAACCAAAGCCCGACGGCCGCGGCGACGCCGCCCATGATGAGAAGTTCATTCCCGACAATGACCGTCGGCAAAACGATAAGCGCAAGCCCGCCAACGGTGATGGCAGCGCTCGTGGTAATGCTGCCGATGATGACCTTGAGCGGCGGATAAAACATCGACGCAATGCCGAACAGAAACACAGCCACGCCGACCCACACGATGCCCTTGAGGCTCGCCAGCTTCGCGCTTAATTCGCGCGCCGTGTCCTTCTGAGCCGCGCCAAGCTCACTCTTGGCTCGCGTCTCTTCATGTTCGGTCACCGGCATCGGCGCGCTGAGTATCATGGTTTGCGCATTGGTTACGGGCGCTCCGCCTGCGTCGGCGGTGATTCGCGTCTCCACCAGCCGAGAACCAGCCGGCACGGTGTATGTTTTTGTGCGAACCGTTTCCTGGTCCTGTTTTGAAACAGCCGCCGGGTTGTCGGATTGCACGACGGCTTGCTCAATACGTCCTGCAGACTGGCTGGTCGTGGCCTTGCCACCCTTAAGCGGCGCAATGGTGCAGCCGGTCAACGCCAGCACAGGGATTATCAGTAGGAGTGTTTTCATAAATTTATTGGCTGGGGCCGCTGGCCCCTTTTGCGTGTTGATCAAACAGAATGCTGATGCGGTCCACCGTGCGGGCCATCACCGCCTGATTTTCGGCGAGCGTTGACAGGCTTTTTTTCATGTCGCGCCGTTCCTCGATGGAATAACTCTCGCGCAGTTCAACGGCGGAAATGCGCTTGTCCATGTTCACCCAAAGGCCGATGACCGCCGCCGCGATGGACAACAATTGCAGCACGTTCCCAAGCGTGATCTCCGGGATGAAACGGAACTTTTTCGGATTTTGAATTGGCTCAGTCATAAAATTGCAGGTGCGGCTCGCACTGGCGAACGCTAGGCCCGCACGAGTTTGGTAGAACCGCTTTTCGATTTAATCAGCACCCCGAATTTCGCCAGCAACGCTTGGACGACGGCGGGAATAATCGGACGAGTATCGGCCTTGTTGTAGCCCGTCTGCGTGCTGCCGACGTTTTGAAAACTCAAACCGTCGCCCGGTTGTGCAGCGGTGCGGTCGGCGATGATGAGTTCCCGGGCCAGCTCGCACGTCTCCTGGACGACGGCCTGCGGCACCACCGTGACCGCGACCAAGTCGCCCGCGTCCGGATCAGGACAGTTCTCGCGCGGCCATTGCAGTGATTGAGTCGCCACGGCGCGAACGCCGCTAAACTGGTATTCGGCATCAATCAATCGCGTCGCCATCACCAACGATGGAATTTTTTTGTCTAGCGGTGCAGCGGTCCACGCCTCCGCATACAAATGCCCGTCGTGATAAATGTCGCAGTCATCCACGCAGGCGTAGCTGTTGGCATTGGCCAACCCGGCGCCAGTTTCCTTGACGACAACAATTCCATCGCGCATCACGACTTCTACGACGGCCGAGAACGGCCCCGCCGGATCAGTGTAATTATTGAACCGCAATTTAACCTGGTAGTGAATTGGATCCGGACTCGCCGCGCAGAGATGACCAATCGTGAAGGCCCGGGCAGCGAACCCAACCGTGCCCCACTTCGAAAAATCCGCGTCCACAAACACCCGGCGAATCCAGATTTCGGTATCGCCCATGGTCTGACCGGTCGCATCCCAGGTGAATACACCACGAATGTCCCAGCGGTCCGCCCAGGTTGCCCCA
>CAIOIC010000129.1 GCA_903858275.1 uncultured Verrucomicrobia subdivision 3 bacterium
CGCCGAGGTCGTCAAAACCATCGAGCCGCTGCTGAAAAAGAAACGGTAGGAGGCTGATGTATGCAAAAGCTGTATCTGGCGCTGTGCGCGTGCGCGGCGCGGGCGGATGAGGCGACGGAGTTGTGGTGCCGGCAGCCGGCGCAGAAATTCTATCACCCGCGCAGCGCCAGTAAATGAGCCCGCATGAAAAGCAATTTCCTATCAGTTGTTTTCATCAGGCGGAACCCTCCCGTCTCGGTCTGAACTTTCTCCCAGTGTGGCATGCGATGGCCCCACCGAGGGTTCAAGTGTAGCATCACTTTTCTTTCATTTAAACCACTCGTCGCCGATCACGCGGCCGAGCAGGTAGAACTTGTGGTCCGGGAACCAGAGGGTGCCTTTGCCGTCGACCACGGTGTAGCTCGTATAGAAGGAATTGCCGTTCTCCCGTTCCGCGAAGAGCTTGGCGGGGGCGAACTCGATGGGTTGCTCGGCTTTCGGGTTGAACTTTCCCGCGATCAGGTAGAGCGGTCCGCGTTTCTGATACTCGCGTTCGGCGGTGAAGTCGAAGGTGTTGTGGACCAGCGCGAAATAATGGCCGCTCGCCGCTTCCGGCCCCTTCCAGTCGTAGATCGGGCAGGGCGAGCGCGGGTGCAGATAAGGGGTTCCGCCGTCGCGGTCGAGCAGCTTTTTCGGCTGGCTCCACGTGACGCCGTCGTCGCGGCTTTGCGACCAGAAGGGGTGGCCGGCGCAGGTGCGTGTCAGGGCGAACAGGCGCCCGTCCGGCAGCTTGACGATGCCGGCTTCTTCGTTGGCGGAGCCGTATTTCTCGTGCTCCACCTTCAGGACGTTCTCGTTGGTGGAGAACCAGCTCAGCTTGATGTCTTCGACCTTGGGGTCGTCGTCGATGTTGTCGTACTGGAGGAACTCGATGGTGCAACTGCTTCGCGCCTCGCTGGGGAGCTTGCCGTGGCGCGAGACGCCGACAAGAAACTTGCCGTCCTTGCCCAGGCGCAGCGGGCGCTGCCAGTTGCACCAGCTCGGAGGAATCAGCGGATCTTCGGGGTCACGTGACATGCGCTGCATAGGGACCATCTTCGGAGCGGTCCAGCTCTGCCCTTCGTCGTCGGAATAGCAGCCGAACATGTTGCCGCAGTGCGGGCCGCGGCTGGTGACCTGCTGGTTCCAGAGCACGTAGAGGCGACCCGATTTGCTCAGCATCGGCTGCTGCCAGCTCGCCAGCAGCCCCGGATTGATTTTGTTAGGCGAACCGGCGAGGATCACCGGCTCGCTCCAGGTCTCGCCCTTATCCGTGCTTTTCGAAAAGGCGATGTGCTGGTCGATATCCGATTCGCGCGACGCCTGCGTCCAGAAGGCGAAAAGCAGCCCGTTGGTCTTGTCGAGCACTTGAAAGTGGTCGTTGTAGGTGTCGCCGGGTTTCGAGGGGTCGCGCTTCTGCTTGTCTCTTGGCTGTCTCGGGATGAAGACGACAGTGTCGGGGCGGTTGACCTGAATATCCTGCGCGTCCTCCTGCGCATCGAGGCGGGAGGTGTCGTGCTTCAGCATTTCTACGATGCTCGCCACCCGCTTGTTCGGCCGATAGAAATCCAGACCGTCAGCGTCGATGCCAGCGTAGACGGCCCACTTCTTGAACTGGAAGTGCTCGCCTGCTTTCACCCGCTTCTGGTAGATGCGGCACTGGTCGACCCTGCTCTCGCCGAAGAGCTGAAAGACGGCCGGCGCCTGAATCCACGTGAACCCCAGCTCCTCCAGAGTGGCAGCGTTCGAACAGGGCACGCCCGGAATATCCGGCGCGGGCGTGATAACCGTGAGCACGCCGTCCTTCGCCACGCTGACGGGTTTGCCCCCGTCAATCGGAAACTTGAGAAACAGCTTGCCCTTCAAGCCCTCAGGCGGCTCGTGGAAAACGAAGCTGCGGTCCAAAAAAATGGCTGCGCCTTGATCAACGGTCCCGACGGAACAAGACATCCTCGCAAGCACTGCGCCGTCGCCCTGCATGAACGCGTCGGCAGTGAGCGGTGCGCCCCATCCGGTTTGAACCGCGAATCCCGCGAGAATCGTCGCTCGGCACATCCATCTTGTCATCCTGATCATATTAAATCCTTATGGAAGAATTGGCTCACCCGCACAGCGTCCAGTATATGAGCCCGCTTGAAAAGTAATTTCCTATCAGTTTTTCACCCCCGGAAGCGGTCAACCAGCGATAGTTTTAGCTGGCACAAGGTGCGGGTGGGTGTAGAACCTCATCACCTCGCCCAACTGCTCCCGCAACCACCGATTTGCGTCGGAGGTTGCGGGCCTACATCTTCGACTTGAACGGGCCGAAGATTTTCGTGACGCGGTGACTCTCCGAAGTGTCGTCCACAATCACGACGCGAAATTCGGTGCCACCGGGCGAGATGCGCAGGACGATGTGGCCGTGGCCGCTGGCCATGCGGTCAATGTCCTTGATGTCTTCATGAGCTTTTGGATGCACATCCGTGGCGAAGACGTCGCGCGGGCCGGGATAGAGTTTCTCCGAAAAAAGACGCTCCCACACGGCGGGCGTAGGATGGTGGACGTTCCACACAGAGATTGTCCAGATCCGGGCGCGCAGCGTGGACACGAAAAATTCGTTCATCGTGTCCACGTAGCCGTGATGGTCCAGAATGGCGGCATCCACCGGGCCGACGACCTTGGCGACAGGCGTCTCGATGTCATACCAAACCGGTTTGTTGGGACGAATGCCGGGCTGGTCGCCGCCGTTGAAAAACCGGAAGCCACCATAGCGCAGCCGGAAAGCGATGCTGCAAACATTTTCATCCGGTAGTTGCTTCCGTAGCAGGGGGTCGAGCGGCGGGATGCGATGCTCAGTGGCGGTGCCCTTGCCGGTCCAGATTTCCCCGTTGACGCCCACGTTCTGGAACTCGAACTGCGGATACTTCTTCGGTTCGCGGCACAACACCACCTGATCGTTGCGGCCAGGCACGAATCGTTCCGGCTTCACGCCATTGTGGTCCGCCTGCCACTTCACGAAGGCTCGGTAGTTTTTGATGAACGGACTTTCCAGGGGCATGGGGTGGTTGTAGTCCGGCCAGCCGCGATCGAGCAGTTTGCCGATGGGCAGGTTCTCGCCGACCCACGTGATGCCCGTAAGTCGGTAGGCGCCGGAGTGCGACATGGGCTGACTGTTGGTGAGACCGCCCATGTGGTCTTCGTGGAAGTGCGTAAGCAGCGCGTAGTCGAGCGCCGGTTTGGGGTCGTGACGCAACGCATGGCGGATGTAGCGGACGATCCATTCACCGGCCGGGCGCGAACCATCGGGACGGTCGGGCGTGTGGTTGGGCGTCTTCTGTTCAATCTCGCCCGCGTCCACCAGCAATGTGGTGCCATCGGGGAAAATATAGAGGCCGGCGTTACCGCGACCGGTGCTGATTTGGTGAATATCCATCGTGCCCGGTTGCCAAGGCTCGATTTCCCTGTTAACGGCGTCCTCGGCGCGGAGGGTCGTCGCAACAATGGCGACAAGGGTGGTCAACAGGATGCGTGAAATGTTGGGGTGCGATTTATTCGGCCATGTGACGCGTTTCACCCGCGCAGCGTCCCGTAAATGAGCCCGCCTGAAAAGCAATTTCCTGTCAGTTGACCGGAGAACAAGGTCGGTTCAGCCCGCCCAGTCGCTGTGGAGCGTCCGAAAAAACAGACCGATCCCAAACTTATGCGGCTGAACGTGGGACAATAGATGTCACTGCGGGGTTTCGCACTCCGCCACCCGCTCGTTGTAGAAATCGTCGGTCAGCGATCCCTCTTCATAAAGCAGCTTGAGCTGCCGCAGACGCCCGGTGATCTGTTGCTTGGTGAACTTGGGTTTCGCGGTCGCTGAGCCGGCCGAAGCGACGACGTTGGTCGAGGCGACGACGTTGGTTGAGGCGACGACGTTGGTTGAGGCGATGGCCTTCGGCCGGGCGGGAAGGGCGCGCATGGGGGGGGGTTGGTAGGCGGGGTCATAGACCAACGCCTTGAGGTCGCTGGCAGGCACGAGATGCCGCCACAGGAAGGCCTGCATCCGGTCTTCCGCTGGCACGGCTTTGTGGGTGATTTCGTTCTCGCCAATCTTCGCGCTGCCCACGACGAACAGGTTGACCGGTTCTTCGGTCGCCACCAAGGTGCTCTTGATCGTCAGCCGCGCGACGCTCTGGGTGGCTAAGAGAGTGACGGGTGGCGCCGAGAATCCGGCGGGCGGATCCTGCAACGCCAGCTTGATGGGGCCGCTGTATCCGTCCTTGCGCGCGGCATAGACGGTAACTGTGGCGGTGGCTTTACTCCGAAGGGCGACACTGGAGGGCGTGACGCGCAATTCGAAATCGGGTTTTGGCGCGCTAATCCGCAGACGGTAGCCATACGCTTGACCACCCTTGCGGGCGGTGTCGCCGAGGTGAACAAAGTAAGTGCCGTCGGCGGGCAGCCGGCCCATGAACCAGGAATCCGCGTGGTGCGTGTTCAAGCCCGCTCCCAGGTCTTCGCAATCGTCGTTGAACGCGAGCAGCTTGCCGGCGGCGTCGGTGAGCTTGAGCACCGAATCCAGGGGGGAATCGAGCCGGCGCGCCTGGACTTCCGCGACCACCACGTCGTTCGATTTTCCGGCGAACTGGAACACGTCCCAGTCCCCCGGCTGGTCCACGCGTCCGTTAAGGATGACGGGCAGGGCAATCTTCTGCGCGTGCGCCGGCGTGTTGTTTGGTTCCTGGTCGAAAGCATCCGGCAATGTGTCCAGCGCGAACGGCACGCGGTTGGAAACGAATCCCTTCCGGCTCGCCACGAGCGATTGGATTCCCGGTTTGGCGTTTTGGGCCGGCAGAGTCAGCGCCTCCTCCTGGAGATTCCAACCGTTCACTTTGGGCGTCAGCGCCGCCCCCGCCTGGCCTCCCAACGGAAAGAGGCTCGTCACAAACGGCAGTTCCCCGACGCTGATGCGATATACGAAATCCTCTCGCCCGCGGTAGATGCTGTCGTAGATTGCGAACACATATTCGCCGTCCTGGGGCACTTCAAACAAGATGGTCGGGTCGGGCTGGAACCGGTAATCGTCGTCATACGCCGCCTCTTTCCCGCTCGCGTCGTAGAGCACGAGCACGGGCTGGAACCAGCCGGGAACGGCGTCGGCAATATACGGGAGCAACTGCCGGGCCAGGGTGGTGAGGACCAGCCGCTGGCCTTTGCGGGCCGTGAAGCGGTAGCGGTTCGCCTCGCTGGAGGCGATCTGCCCGTTGACGGTGCAAGGCACCGTGACTCGATCTTCGACCTCGGCGGCCGGCCGTCTGCGGAGGGCTTGTTCCTCCTTGCCGAGCACCTGTTTCGTGGCCGTGGTCATGGGTTTCCGGGAATACTCCGGCAGTTGACCCACATGGAACGGGAGTGGATTGGAGATACCCTTGGGCGTGGCCAGCCGGAGTTCCCGCTCGCCCGGCTCGGCGTCGGCCGCAATCGTGACCTTGAGGATGACCAGGCTGGCGATCGAATCGCAGGCCGGCGTTTGCACGTATTCGCGCGTCCGCTGCTCGAGCTTGGCGAGCAACTCCTGGGTGCTGCTATTCTTGTTCGCCGGCGCCGGCTTCTTTTCCGCGTCTGTTGTCGCCATCATCATGGTGCTTTCCGCGGCCATCATCGCGGTGCCGGATTTCATCGCGTCCATCATCGGAGCCTGCGCGGTGCCGGCTGCGGGCTTCGCTTGTTTTAACTCTTTCAATTGTTCTCTCAACAACTGGATCTCCTGATTGCCCAGTTGCCGTTTATACTCGACCACTTGGGCGCTGACACCGGCGCCGGTGACAAGCACCGCGTTGACGTCGTCCAAGCCTTGTCCGCCCAGTTGGATTTGAACCGTCGTGCCCCGCTGGCCGCCGGCGGGATAGACAAAGCCGACATACGGTCGCGGTTGGGCCGGTGCCGTCGCAGCCAGCGCCAGCCAGCCGGCCAGAACCAGGAATGTAAAGGAATTAACTTTGCGCATAGACCGCGGACTACATGATTTCCGTCAAAAGCCCGCCGGACTTCGCGTCTTCCGCAGCGGTCGGCAAGACGTGGGCATCCAACCCCATGGGATGAGGCAGCTTGGCGTTGGTATCAATGCCGCTCAACGCGTAGATACTGCCGAGGAGATCCACCGGATACACTGGCCGGTCCTTGACTTCTTCGGCTCTGGCATCGGACGCGCCGACGACGTGCCCGCCCTTGAAGCCGCCACCGGCGACCAGCGCGGTGAAGACGTTGCCATAATGGTTGCGGCCGCCGTTCCACGGCGGTTGCCAGTCCACCTTCGGGCCGCGACCGAACTCGCCGCAACACCAGACGATGGTGCTTTCCAGTAGGCCGTGATCCTGCAAGTCCTCCAACAGCATGGCTAGGCCCTGGTCCAGTTGCGGGCACTGCCGGCGCATGGTCGCGAAATGATTGCTGTGCGTGTCCCAGCCGCCGGGATAGTTGATGACGATGTAGGGGACGCCGGCCTCGACCATCCGCCGTGCCGCCAGGCAATCCTGACCGAATGTGTGGCGACCATAGCGGTCGCGCAACGCCGTTTTCTCCTTCGAGAGATCAAATACTTCCTTACCTTGGCCCAGAATCAACTCATACGCTTGCTGCTTGGCTTCCTCTGAAGCCGCCAATTGGGGATTGTTGGGCATGGCATGGCGCAGCGTGTCCATCCTGCCGAGCAATTCTCGCCGGGCCATTTGCCGCGCGTCGGTGATGCCCCGGGAAACCACGCCTTCCACCTCGAACCGGGCGGCGTTGGGATCGCCGTCGGTGGCGAATGGTTTGAGTCTCGGCCCCAAGAAACCCTCCTCGGAGAACCGCCCCTGCGGGCGGGTCAGCACCACATAGGGCGGAATGATGCCCTTGTAGCCCTTGCTCTTGAACTGCGCGAATACGGCGCCGACGCTTGGATAGGCCAGCCGTTCGCCGGGCGCGTGCGCGGTCTGCATCAGGTAGGCGGCGGTTTCGTGGCCGTTGTTACGGTGCGTCATGCTCCGGATCAGGGCATACTTGTCCGCCTGCTTGGCCAGCTTGGGGAACAACTCGCCGATCTGGATGCCGTCCACGTTGGTCGGAATCGCGGTCTTGAACTCGCCCATGTAATCGTAGCCCGAGTCCGGTTTCGGATCCCAAGTGTCGTTGTGCGACATGCCGCCCCACAGGAAAATCTGGATCACCGATTTGGCCTTCGCTTTGACCGGGGCGCTGACCAGGGCTTTCGTCACTGGGGGCGCGGCGGTGGCCCCCAAAACCCGGCTGTCGGCGCACAACAAGCCAGCCGTGCTGAACAAGCCGAGCCGGAGGGCTTCGCGCCGGGACATTGAAAGGCTGAGATTCATCCCCATTACATTGGAATTGTGGTTTGTGCTCATAGTCTGGCCTTTATTGGGTGGTGGCTGTCAGTGACGATACAGGAATTCCGAACTGTTGACCAGCGACCAGGCGAGATCTACCCAGTCCTCGCGTTTTTTTACGACGACGGGTTTGGCTGGTTTGGCGGGCTGCACCAGGCCATATGTCTTGGCATTCAGCATTTCCTCCGGTGTGGGGAAGCGCGAAAGAAAAGTCAGATAAAGCTCCTCGATGGTTTCCGCCGGCGGGCGGCGGGAATCAAGCAGGGCTTTCATCTTGGGGCCTTGTTCGAGCTTGCGTTGGATATGGCTCGAATTGAGCAGGTGCAGCCACTGGGCGGGAACGGGATTGTTGTTGCGTTCATTCTCCAGGCCGGTGGCGCGCGCCGAACGTCCGAACAAGGCGAGGAAGGGACTGGTGATGCTGCCATCCGCGATCGCAATCGCCGGCATGTCCTCCGGGATGTAGGTGAACGGCTCCGGAATCGGGCTGGTGTAAAGGTCAGTCGTGCCCGTGATCTGGTTGAGGGCGTCAATCAACACCTCGGCATCCAGGCGGCGCAGCGGGTAGCTGCCGAAATTAGCCCCGGCCTCAGGCGCGGTGGACCGGGACAAGGCGGAGAACTGATACGTCGTGGAGTTCAGGATCAACCGGTAGAGGTGCTTGAGATCATAGCGGCCCGCGATGAGTTCCTTTTTCAAATAGGCCAGCAACTCGGGATTGACCGGCGGATTGTCGTCCCGGAGGTCGTCCGGCTCGTGAATGATGCCCCGTCCGAGCAGCCAGGACCAGACGCGGTTGGCGATGTTGTGGGTGAACCAGGGATTCTTTGCTGTAATCAGCCAATCCGCGAAGACCTCGCGTGGATCGCGATTTGGCGGCAGTGTGATCCGGGTGCCATCGGGAAAGGTCGCCACTTGCGGCGCGCGGTTCGTCAGCGGCGGGAGCGACAGTTCGGGCACGCGGTTGGAAGTTTGCCCGATCGCGGCGACGGCGGCCTTGCCGGGCGCGCTGTTGCCCGGCATGGCGCTGGCCCCCAGCGGATCCCAAAACACGTGTTCCTCCTTCCACTCGCTGGAGGGCTTGTATCCGACTTGCGAGAAAAATGCCGTCAGGCCGGCCAGTCGGTTGCTTGGCCAGGACTCGGCCCGCGTGCCCATGAACGTCAAGGCCACGGCGGTGGCGATGCCCTCCGGCGTCCGGTTCTGGATGGCGCGGTAGAAGTTGACCGGGCCGACGCGGAAATTGCTGCCGCTGGACGTGAGCAATTCGCGGGCAAACTGGTCATAGGGTTTGTTCGCCGCGAGGGATGCCAGAATCCAGCGATGATACGCCTGGGCGGCGTTGGGCCAGAGATTGACGGGAAACTCCGCCTTGATCCGCAGGAGGTCGCCCCATTTCATCGCCCAATAGGTGGCAAATTCTTCCCGCTCCAGCAGCCGGTCAATCAACGCGGCGCGCTTGTTCGGGGCCTGATCCAGGATGAACTCCCGCGCTTCCACCGCCGTGGGCAGCGTGCCGATCACGTCCAGGTGGACGCGCCGGACGAACACGGCATCCGAGCAGGGCGGAGGCGGCTGAAGCCCGAGTTGCTTCAGCTTGCCGAAAACCAGCTTGTCAACCCGGCCTTGCGGGATTGGGTCGGACAGGCTTTCAAAGGGGTTTTGTTCGGTACTCGGGGCGGCGGTTCCGCCGAGAACCGATGCGAGGCCGAGCACCGCAATCAGCAATATTTTCATTTAGTCAACGAATCGGCACCAACAGCAGACGACACAAACCAAGGATAGTTTATGAATAATATAACTTCGGTGGAATGGTTGTTCGATCAGACGGCACATGATTGGCGAAGGTTACGGCAAATGCTGCACCGTTCTGGGCATTCTGCCAATTATCTTTTTTTGGATCATCGCGCTAGCTACCTGTTTTGTTCGACCAAATTGAGCAAACCGCGATGAAATAAATATACATTTGTCACCGAGGGCCAACTTAGGTCCATGAACTACATGTCTTCACGCCCGCACGACCGATTATCACACGCCGCGGACCAAGCGTCGGCCTCTGGTTTCTCGCGCATCGGCATGGGCAACTTCGCGGACTCGTGGACGCCAACAAAAACGGGATTGATGACCGGCTGGAAACTCCGGCCAAGGAGGAGGGGAAAGTATGAATCGCAGCTTCAACACAACTTCACAAAATGGAACTGGGGACCGACTTCCCGCCTGTTTGGATGCCGATGCAGCCGCACGGTATTTGGGCTGGCCGGCTTATTTCATGCCGCTGCTGGCGCGTTCCGGCCACTTGAAGCCATTGGGCAAGCCGGGCCAGAATGCGCGCAAATGGTATGCCACCGTCGAGCTTGAGCGGGTGGGCCGTGATCCGGTCTGGCTGGACAAGGCGATTCGCATCGTGGATCGGTTGGTGCGCGAAGCCAACGGCGACAAAAAAGGCAAGCGGCTCGAAAGCCCCTTGCCGGGTGATGCCAGTTTAAATTAATCCGTTACTGACATTGCTTTTCTTGGGTTCTCATTGACGCTGACGCTCCGCGGGTAAATTCAGCTTCACTATTTCGTTGGTTTCCCCTTCCGCGGCTTTAACTATGGTGCGACGTGCACTGAACGTGCCGAACACGGGGTGATCCACGACCCAATAACGTTCGTGTTCGTCTGGTTGCAGGACGGTGGATTCGTAAACTTCAGCCTTCATTCCGAGGATGCTCGCGTCCCCAATCTTCCGAACGGAGGGCCAATACGGTGCGCGGAATTGGCTGTAGATTTCCCGGAATCCTTGATTGACATCGTTTGTGGCGAACTTCGGCCCAAAGGTTGAAATTCGCCCGGTATTCTCCGTGGTCGTCTGGAAGTGCCGACTCCGAGCTTGGATGCCGTCAGTGGACATGGTGTTCGATGCTATCATCGACCAACCATATCGGTAGGAACATCTTGTCTGGCAAGTTTCGATTTCAAAAGGCGCCCGGGCGGAAAACTCCTGCGACGGTTTGAGGTTGGTCGGGCAGTTAAACATTTCGCCGGATATCGGACAGTTAAGTTTCAACTCCATACCATCGCTTACCCGTAACGGGAAAACGAGATTGGCCAGAAAATAGTTTGTGGTGGTGATTTCTTCCGTTTCCTGCGTGCTAGTGGCGCCGGCCAGCCTGCGTTTGATGGAATATTCCCAGCAAGGCAAACCGCTCATGATTTTGTCGCCGAGCTTTACGGCGTTGGTGCGCGTGAGATATGCGAAGAGTCTGACCGTTTCCTCAGGAAAGGATAATTTTGACGGCGGTTTAGGCGGTGCAGGAAAAAGCCTACCACTGACGGGGCTGCCCATCCAACAACGTGCGCCGTTCACATTGATGATGATGGTTACTCCATTGCGCCGCCATTCCCTTCGGGTATTAATGCCATCAAAGTAAGTGGTAGAGTCGCGTTCGAGGACGATGCCCGAAACCGGAGCGCCGTTAGCAAGGTTCTGGGCAAAGCAGGAGGCGGCGGCAAATGCCATCGCCAGAATGGCAAATATTTTTCGGTGCTTAATATCCATGCGATTTTAGATTAGTAAACAGCTTCTAACTCCACCAACCGGAAATTGCATTTCATGGGTTCGCATTGACTTGACGCTCCGCGGGTGAGGGAGAATGGGTATTCACTCCCATTCTTCACCGGGGCATCTTTGGCAGAATCACTCGCCGCAGTCAAACTTCGCTTCGGGAAACGTTTTATGCCGTCGATTCCACCTTTGCCGCCGCTTCTTTTTCGTAGTCTTCCAGCGACGGGATTTTCACCAGCGCCCGCTTGGCGTAGGCGCGGTGGACCGCTTTGCTGTTGTGGCCCAGGTTCTCCATCGCAAATCGTTCCGGCATACCGGCCGTCTTCGCGCGCTCAGCCCA
>CAIOIC010000130.1 GCA_903858275.1 uncultured Verrucomicrobia subdivision 3 bacterium
AGCCCGGACACTACTCCGGGCTTTTTCAACACACTTTGTTTTTCGGTCGGGACACAACTCCCAACGACCACAGACTAACAGATTCCATATATTCGTCTTGTCACCAGTTATGGTGACAAGGGTGCAGGCGACGAATAAGGCCGGCCGGGAATGGCGGGGGCGGGCAAAGCAAAGACCCCTTCACAATCATTACGCTCAACTGACGCCTGCCGCAAACCATGGTTCAAACATGCCTGCCCGAAAAGGTCGGACGCGGTTTGAGCGGCGGCGGCGCGGTCATTTTTGCCGGAGTTCTTTTGGGCGGAAGGGTTGCCGCCGGCGCCGGCGCCGACGGAACCACCCTGGGTGGCACGGAAATTACCGGCAACGCGGCGTCACCGATCTTCAGGTCGGGAAATTTCATTTCGCCCATCTCAAAATCCTTGAACGAACCCAGATTGCCGATGGACGCGAACTGCGTCTTGGGCGGCGGTGTGATCGTGTTCACCGGTAACGTGTCGTAACCATTCACCACCCAGTCCAGTTTGCCCGTCCCGATATCGATCATCAGGCCGTGTACCGGAATCTTCGGACCGATGAGCGGACTGTTGCGGGCAAAGCCGCAGGCCTTGATGACATTTTGACGTTCGCTGCCGGATAGGCCGAAAAAATCATTGATATTTTCCGGCAACCGGCTGCGGTCCACGCCCAGGTCTTTGAGTCGGTCCAGCACCGTTGTGGTCGTGGTCTTACAAACCTGGCAATCCGTGTGGCCGATGATGGCGATCTCCTCGCCGCCCTTGACGGCGCACGCCAGCGCGAGCGAGCGCATGGTGCTGCTCAGCGGGCCGGTGATGATGTTGCCCGCGTTGCGCAGCCAGATGAACTGTTCCCCGGGCAAGGCCAGCGCATTCGGAAAAAAGGCGTTCAAGCGCGGATCAACGCAGGTCAAAGCGATGACCGGCAGGTTGTCCGCAAAATCGGCGGGCCGCAGACCGGCGCTGGCGTCACCGGCCACGGCCCGGTGATTCGCATCAATGATGGCTTCGAAAAGACGCATGAAATCATCCACCCAACTGTTTCTTCCGCTCCGGCCGGCGGACGAGGAAGTAAATCAACGCGCCAATCCAATGGGTGAACACGATAATAAGTATCCAAATGAGCTTGTCATTACCCTGGCTTGATTCCTTGGTGGCGCAGTCAATTAGCATCCAGATCCAAAAGGCCATTAACGCCAGACCAATCAACACCATTGGAATGATTATCAGAAGCGGCAAAAAAGCCGCCCAGATTGCTGGCTCGTTAGGCATGGATTATTTGGTTTCGGAATCATCCTTGCCCATCGCCTTCCGGAGCGCGGGCACTTGTTCCAGCAATTTCTCAAACTTAACACCCGTCAGGCTTTCGATAATAGGCGGCAACTGGCTGATGATGGTGGTCACATCGCCGGTCAACTTGCTGGCACCGCCGCCGGGGCCGTTGCCGGCATTGATGATGACCATCTTCTCGGTCTTGGCCAGCGGCTCGCTGATCTTGCCGGCGATTTCCGGCAGCACGCGCATGATCATTTCGATGACAGCGGCTTCGTTGTATTGCTTGAACGAGTCGGCTTTCACGCGCATCGCTTCGGCGGTGGCTTTGCCTTGCGCCTCGATGACGGAGGCCTCGGCGAGACCGCGCGCCTTGTTGGCATCGGCTTCGGCCAGGCCCGTGGCTTTTACGACATCGGCACCGGCAAACCCCGTAGCCTTGGTTGCGGACGCGGCGCCGGCGGCTTCGGTTTCCAATTGGAACTTCCTGGCGTTGGCCAGCGTCTCGACTTTGTAGCGCTCGGCATCGGCGGGCTTTTGCACCGTGGCTTCGAGCTCCTTTTGTTTGCGCTGAATTTCCTGCTGCTGCAGTTCGATCTGCTTCTGCTTCTCGACGATGCTCACTTGCACTTCTTCGGCCTTCACGAGCTGGCCGGTTTTGAAGCGTTGCAGGTCATACGCGAGGTCGGCCTGCGCCTTCTGCACATTAACGGTCGCTTGGTATTGCGCGACGTTGGATTGGTAATCGCGCTGGGCCTCGGCGACTTTCGAGTCGGCCTGAAACTTGGCTTCCTGCCCGGCCTGATTGGCCTGCGCGGAACGGATGACGGCATCGCGGTCGGCCTCGGCCTGCGCGATGATGGCGTCGCGCTTGACCTGCGCGATGCGCGGTTTGCCGAGCGCGTCGAGATAGCCCTGGGTGTCGCGGATGTCGCGGATGGTAAAGCTGACGATGCCGAGGCCCATGTTCGCCATATCGCCGGCGGCGACTTCCTGCACCTTGGAGGCGAACGCATCGCGGTTCTGGTAAATCTCTTCCACCGTCATCGTGCCGAGAATCGCGCGCAAATGGCCTTCAAGCGTCTGCATGGCGATGTTCTTGATGTCTTCCACGCTCTTGCTCAAAAACTGCTCCGCCGCGGTGGCGATGGAAATGTCGTCGCCCTTGACCTTGATCTGCGCGACGCCATCCACTTTCACCGGCACGCCTTTGCTCGTGTAAACTTCCGGCGTTTGAACGTCGATGGTCAACAGTTCCAGCGAAAGGACGTCCACTTTTTCCTTCACGGGGATGACGAAGGTGCCGCCGCCTTTGACGACGCGGAAGCCGACCTCGCGCACATTGCCATCCGGGTCGGTCAATCGGCGTTTGCTGCCGGAAATAATCAGCACCTGGTTGGGACCGGCCTTGGTATAACGGCTCGCCCAGATCATGACGAAGATGAACAGGACGAAGATCACCGCGCCGACGCCGCCGACCACGGTCGGCCACGAAATTTCTGCAAGGATTGGAGTAAGGTTCATAGGTCTATTGATGGTTGGTTATTGAATAAATTAACTGGCTGCTTCCACAAAATACTGAGTGCCGACGATGCGGGTGATTTTGACGGATTTGCCCGCACCGATGGCGTGACCGTTTTCCGAGCGGGCCGGCGCACTGTAACGCGAGCCGCCGTAAACATAGGAAATTTCGCCCACACCGTTCTCAGGGATCGGCGTGGCCAGCGACGCCGTGGTGCCGACTAGCTGGCCCACGCGCGCCTCGCTGGAACCTTGCATCTTGCGAAACATGGTGTTCATGAGCCACAGGACGCCCAAAGCCACCACCAAAGCGACCAAAAAGGCAATCGGGGCGTTCAGCCACACGTTGGCGGTGGCGGGTATCTCCATCAGGATCAAGCCAAACGCGCCAAATGCCGTGATAAAACTCGCTAGGATCGTGGGGCTCAAAAAGGAGACGCCGGGCATGCCATCCGAACCCAAACCCGCATCCGCCTGCCCTTCCGTGCCGATCGAATCATGCCCGCCAAAAAGATGCCCGGCAAAAGCGCTGATGAGCGTAAACATCAAACCAAACACCAGACAGATTGCGTAGATAATCATAAGCCCTTTCCAAAAATGGTTAGCGGCAAGATTAGAGCACCAAACACAAGGACAAGGCAAGCCGGAAGGCAAACCCATGGCACCAGCGGTTTGGTGTCATCCCCAATCTCCGCCAGCTCATAGAGATATTGATCCCATTCCAAAAATGAGCCGTAACTTTGGCGGCAGAAAGAATACCCGCTCACTGAGCTTTCGGCGCAAACATGCTCGCGGCCATTTTCATGCCCATCAGCTGCAGGTCGCGCTGGGTTTTCTGAAAGTCGGCGAACGCCTTGCTTTGATCCGGCGTGAGAAACTGCTGCGCCTTTGTGAGAAATTGTTCGTCGAACTTTTCTTTTTCCTGCGCGTATTGGTTGAGCTTGTCCTCGGAAAACATGGCGGCAAGGTTGCCATCGGTCGGCGTTTTGTTGTTGCTGTAATCGGTCGTCCATTTGTAGCTGGTGCGCGCCTCGCTCATGGCCAGGGCGAGTTGCTCCTGCTGGTCGGCGCTCAACTGGTTGGGGCCGCTACCGAGCTGATCGTTGAACTGGCTGACGGAAAAACGGTCCGGCACCGTTTTTTCATAGCTTTGGAACGCGGAATAATTATCCGCGCCGAGAAAATCCTTGATCTGCGCGTCGAAGGCATCCGTCTCGGCTTTCATTTTTTTCGCGAGTTCGGCGCGCGGCGCGGCGTCCAGACTGCCATCCATCAACGACATGCTGACGTCCGAGCCGGCCAACATTTTTTTCATGAGCAAGTCTTTCATGGAAGCCGATGCCTCCGGCGTCAGGTTGAGCTGGCGGAACAAGCTGGCGTATTGTTTGTCGATCATCGGCCCAAGGACCACCTTTTGTTGCGCCTGGATCACCTCTTTCATCTTCGGATCTTTGAACATCGTGGCGAGGGCCGAGAGTCCGCCGGCGGGCGCATTTGTTTTCGCCGCCGCGAGCTTGTCTTGCAGTTGCGCGACCTGGTTGGTTTGTTGTTTGGTCTGTTCGCCCGCCGCGGCGGCGGATTCCTTTAGCGCGGCTTCCAGCATTTTGGCGCGGCTCGCCGCCGCCTTGGCGCTTTCGATGGTCGCGGCCTGGGCCTGCAGGCGGGTCTCGACCGCGACGAGCCGGGTGTGCGTGTCTGCGAGCTGCTGCTTTTGGCGGAACGTGAGCGCGCCGAGCGCAATGGAAACCGCGAGCAGGAGCACGATGG
>CAIOIC010000131.1 GCA_903858275.1 uncultured Verrucomicrobia subdivision 3 bacterium
AAAAAACTTGTAACCTGGGGCGACTCAAGACAATCTAAAACTTACAAATCCCCGGCACTTCAAACAATGGATTGCGGGTTTAATCAAAACACAACTTTGGACCAGACATGAAAAAACAAGCCTCCGTTCGCGCCGCCGGAATCTTCAACCGCCGCCAGTTTCTCAAGACGGCGGGCGCGGCGATGGTTTTGCCGCTGATTCTTCCGGGTTGCGCCACCGGTCCGGTGCGCCGCGTCCGCCCGTCCAACCGCATCAATGTCGGGGTTATTGGTTGGGGTATGCAAGGGCCGTCGAACACCAAGAATTTAATGTTCCTCGAAGACTGCCAGGTCGTGGCCGCCTGCGATCTTGACAAAAATGCTTTACAGACGGCGGTCGACACCATCAATGGCTATTACAAAAACAAGGACTGCAAAACGTATCACGACTATCGCGAATTGCTGGCGAGCGATGACATTGACGCGGTGATGATTGCGGTGCCGGATCATTGGCATGAAATCATCGCCACCGAGGCCGCCCGGCGGAAGAAGGATATTTACGGCGAAAAGCCGCTGGCCAAGACCATTGCGGAACAACAAGCCATTGTTCACGCCGTGCAGAAGAATAAAATCATCTGGCAGACCGGTTCGTGGCAGCGTTCGCTGCCGCATTTCCACAAGGCGGCGGAAATTGTTCGCAGCGGCTTGATCGGCAAAATCACGCGCGTCGAAGTCGGATTGCCGAGCGGACATAACGACTTCAAACGCACCAGGCCAGAGCTGGTGAAAAGACTATCCGCGCTGCACTTGGACGACCTTTCCAAAATCACGCCGGGCACAGAGGCGTGGAAAATCGCCGTGACCGAACCGCCGCCCGAACTGGATTATGAGATGTGGATCGGCCCGTCCCGTATTGAGCCTTACATCAAGCAGCGCGTCCATATGAACTGGCGCTGGAATTACAACACCGGCGGCGGCCAGTTGCTTGACTGGGTGGGGCATCATTTGGACATCGCCCACTGGGGACTGGGTTTCGACAACTCCGGCCCGCTGGAAGTTGAAGGCCACGGTGAATTTCCCGCTTCCAATGCCTTGTGGAACACTTGCACGAAATATCGCGTTGAAATGAAATATCCGCAGGACGTCACCATGATGGTTGCGGGCGGCCACAATGACATCAAGACCGGCACCAAATGGATCGGCACCGACGGCTGGGTCTGGGTCAATCGCACCTCGGAAAGCGATGAAAAGAAGTCAAAGGAGGAACGCGCCGGGTTTGACTGCTCAAATCCAGATTGGAAAAAAGGCAAGCACCTGGCCGAGGAACTGCGCAAAGTGAAACTTTACGAATCCAAAAACCACTGGCAGAACTTCATCGACTGCGTCAAGTCGCGCCAGCCCACCATCACGCCGGTGGAGACCGCGCATCATTCCGCCATTCCCGGTCATCTGGGCCTGATTTCCATGCTCACCGGGCGCAAAATCCGCTGGGACAACGCGACTGAAACCATCCTGGGCGACCCCGAGGCCAGCAAACTGCTAGCCCGCGAATACCGTGCCCCGTGGAAGCAGTCCTAAAACAGAATTAATTTGAAATTCCCATAACTACTGATTTATCCTCACAACTCCATGAACAACACGACCGAAAATCAAAAAACCGCTGGCAACGATAATTCCGCCGGATGTTGCTGCAACTGCGATTACTCGCTCGCCTTCCTCGTCCTGCGCGGCTGGCTGGGTGTGCGTGCCCTGCAGACCGGCATTGAAAAATTTGGCGCCTACAAAACCGTCCAAAAACCGTTGCTCGACGCGACCGGCCAGCCGGACGCCAGCGGCGCCATGGTGGATGCGAAGGTGAAGTTTTATGCGCTCGCCAATTACTCCGGCATTCCGTCCGGACTGAAAACCAAATTCGCGAACGAAGCCCTCCTGCCCGGCTTCGCGCTGACGGCGTTCGATAAAATGCTCGGGCCCGCGCTGATTGCCATGGGCTTGATGCTGTTGATCGGCATCGGCACGCGGGTGTCGCTGTTCCTGCAGGGCGTGACCTATATCGCGCTGACGGTCGGCTTGATTTTAATCAAGCAGGACGATGGCATTTCCTGGCTGGGCATCCACATCGCGCTGGTCGCGTTCGCCTTGATGCTGGCCAAGCACAACAAATTTACGCTGCTCAAAAAATGGTAAAGCAACCCATCACCCGCCGTGATTTCATCGGCGCCTCCGCTGTCGCCAGCGCGGGGCTGCTGCTGACTTCGTGCTCGCCGGAACCGAAGCCGGCCGCCAAGAAAACCTCGGCGTTGAGCAAAATCAACATCGCGCTTATCGGCTGCGGCGCCCAGGGCCAGGTCCTGCTGGAATCGCTCAAGGTGATCGAGGGCATCAATCTCGTCGCCGTCGTGGACATCTGGGATTACAACCG
>CAIOIC010000132.1 GCA_903858275.1 uncultured Verrucomicrobia subdivision 3 bacterium
AAATGGTCGGGGCGGGGAGATTTGAACTCCCGACCTCTTGCACCCCAAGCAAGCGCGCTAGCCGGGCTACGCTACGCCCCGAACCATAAATTGATTGGTTGTCCGCCTCTCCGCGCAATAGCATTTAAACTATTTCACATGCCGATACGGAAACCGTAAAACCTTTAACAACTAACTGAAGAAAGATTCCGTCAGGCGAAAACGCCGCTCTTGAACCTGATTTGCAACAAGCTGTTACTAAAAAGATTCTGCCCGATTCACGATTAAGGGCAAGCTCATTCATTCGCCAGAGTTAGCGCACGAAGGCGCATGTCAAATCAGCGCAACATTACGGGCTGTAAACATGTGCATAATATTGGCGGTTGGAATCGCTGACGCACCAGAGATTGAGAGGAGCGGTGGAAGTCGGACACTTGTAGTATCGGGCACTGCCATCTGAAAAAGAATGATTAGAACCACCTGAGCCGGATGACCCCGAACCGGAAGTCGCCCCCCTTCCAGAATGCCGGCTTTGCTCAAGCACTAAATCAACATCATTGCCGCCAGTTCCCTCCATTAAATCCATGTAGTAATCAGCTCGATCCGTGCACTTTTCGCCAAGAAGGATTGTATCGCTGGGATATAGAATGACATTTTCTTTAATACCATTGGCGAAATTTGCCACATCCGTCATCGTCGGGTTTGGAACTCCACAGTTGTCAGCAATCCAGTCGTTCCAGCCATTGATTAGATAACTGCGCGGCGCGGCGTCGGCGACATTATTTGTAGACGTTCCAGTTAGCGGCAATTGCCCATAGCCAACGTCTGTCGGACAAAGGAGCATTTTCACATTCCGACCATAATTATCGTAGAAGCTGCCCGGCCAGCGTTCAATGCTTGACCGTCTGGGGTAATAGCCTTGGTTGTCATCTACATACAGACGCGAGGCGAGACCCAACTGCCGCAGGTTGTTGAGGCAGGCGATGCGTTTGCCCGCTTCTTTCGCCCGGCCCAAGGCCGGCAAGAGCATGGCCGCCAATATGGCAATGATGGCGATGACCACGAGCAACTCAATCAGGGTAAAAGCCGTGGCGGCGCGATTTTTTTCGCACCGACCAAAAAATGAATTTTCAAATATTTTCATAACCAGCGATCACCAGGATGCGTCTGACATATCATTCGACGCTTGGAACATGTCAGGCGTTACAAGTTTTATGACTAAAAAAAATGCTATCCTGATTGCGGTCGCAGTGATTTTGGCGGCGGTCTATGTGGTTTATTTCACAGATTGGTTCGCGCCCAAAACGGTTCAAATATATCACATTGTCAGAACCCCACACACCCGCAAAGCAAAAGCCAAGAAGGTGGAGCCGCTGCTGATTTTTGGGATCAATCAAAAGCTTAAATTAACCGAAATCAAGGTCGTTCCGGCTGCCGAATTTAAGACAAACCAGTTTACTCTTCCGCTTTGGCACCTGGTTTCTGATTCAAACTCCGTCGCAGTGGGTTCCATTATCTACGGCCAGTCCATCCGCGGTTTAAAGCCAGCCATCAAGGGAGCGGTGCCTCAACCTCTTGCAACCAATGTCGCCTATCATCTCATCGTTACGGCGGATGTAATCAAGGCGGAACACGATTTTGTATTGAAATAACTTCAGTTCAAAATTCCCTCCACCAATTCAGCGGCACTGGCGATGGCTTACAATTGATCAGGATTTTTACAGCACAAGGTTGAGCGCCGTTACAAGCGACTTTATCAGTTGCCATGACCATTTTCCATTGACACGCCCACCGTCCCAAAGACTGGACATAAGCTAGAATACCCAGCCTCCAGACAAGGGGCAAGATTCCCACATTGAAACGTTAACGTTAAGCTATTCTTTACCAAGCTGAGGTCTAATTGTTGTAAGTGCTTGATAGAGCATCTAAAACTTTACCATTTCTTTACCATTGAAATCTTTTGCGAGTGGTAAAGTTCTGGCGTGGGCACCCATGACCCACACCCTTCTCCCGCAGGAGAATGCCCAAATAAAAACTTTGAAAACAGCCACAGCCCCGATCCAGAAGCCCCGCCCCTGAATACGGCCAACACCGCCAGCGGTCGAAACTGTTTTTGCCGGCCAACCGCCACCACCCAGCGGGGCCGCCGACAAGGAACTTTTTACGCCGAGTGCCGCCGACTGTCAAAAATATTTTAAAATAAAAAAATAGGGGGATCATCATCGTCCAACATCTTTCATGGCATCGGCATACGGTCGGCCGTCCACTAACACTTCCTTGATTTTCACGCGACCCGAAGCCGGCACCACCGCCTGCACGGTGAGTTTGCCGGCGGGATTACCCTGCCCTTCGGGGACGAAATATTTTTCAATACCGTAAACGACGTGAACGGCATTGCTTGCATTCCACCGGTTCCCATCGCTTCGGCCTTGAACCAAAACCTCCCCGATTCCGGCCGCCAGTTCATTCGTGCTGGCGCGGCTGACCTGGTAAAAATGATTTGTGCCCGGCACCAGGGCGACAAAGATTTTCGTGCCGTAGGACAAATCCTTTTTTACGGGCGGCAAAAACAAGTTTGTCGGCACATCGCTGATATTGTAGTCCATAATCATATAATCGCCGCGCAGCAGGTCGCGCGGGTCCACCCGCCGGGTTTCCAGCAAGATGATTTGGCCATGAGACAGCGCGTGTTCCTGCGTGGCCACGGTATAGGCAATCCACGCGCATTGCAGGGCGAGCACCAGGACGAGCAGCTTGAGTTTCATCGAGCCTCCGGCGTGGTTGAATTATTAATTTGCTGCATCAGCTTCCGGCGCTTCTTTTCGAGATAGACGCCGAAGACGATGAGAAAGATTCCCGACACCAGAAACATGACACCGGTGCGCGCCAGAGAGCCAAACAGACCGATGTAGGCGGATAAAATATCAAGCGCGATGAACACGATGCCGAGGTTGACGAGAAACCTGGAGCGGGTTTGCAGCCCCACCTGAATTTGCAGCAGGCAGAACACGAAGAGCGCCAAGGTGCCGCCCAGATAGCTCCACGAATCGCCCCAGTAAAAACGGCGGGCACCGCCGAGGGAATCCAACTGCCAACAGCCAAACCAAACGGTGGTCATGAAAACCACCATGCCGACGGCCGCCGAAAACCACGTCCAGCGCCATTGGCGGTTAAGCGCGGGCAAGTTGCGAACGCCCAGCGCGGGCAAAGCCACCGCCAGCGCGGCTAACGCCAAAAAGATTCCGTGGTGTTTTTCGGATTCCCAGCCGCTAAAAAACATTTTCCATGTCAGGGGATAAAAGAAAACCAGAAAGCCGAGCAAGCCGAGCCTTTCGGTGACCTCGGCGAATTCCTTGAAACCGCCCCGGCGCAACAGCCAGCCCGCACCGAGATAAATCAGGCCCAGCAGCGAGTAGAGCAAAATCTGGCGCTGATCGGAGCCGACATAAATCCAGCCGCCGCGTTCGTTGACTTCGAGGCCGAACCACAGGCCAAATGCCAGCAGCAGCAAAACAAATTGCGCCTGGGAGCGCAGCAGCCACGGCAGCGCGGCGAGGCCCAGCCACCAGAGCAGAAAAGCATTAGGCGTCCGCGAAACCAGATTGTAAATCTGGCCGAGCAGCGCGATATTCACCAGAAAGAGGCCGGAGCCGATGAGATGCAGCGCCTCGCCGGTTTTGCGGTATTGGCCGTGAACTTCGCGCAACCACCAGCCGCCGCCATGCGCCCCCAGCAGGAGCAGGACTCCGGCAGCGATTTTGACGCCGCGCGGGATTTCATTCCAGTGCGCCGAGATGAGCAAAATGATGCCCGCCGTGATGAGCACCGCGCCGATGATGGAAATGATGGCGAGAAATTTATTCCCGCCGTCCTCCTTGAACTGGAAGTGCTGGATGATTTTCTGCCGCTGCTCCCCGGTGATGAGGCCGGCATCGTGAAGCTTTTGAATGTCCGCGTGGTTCATTTGAAATAATTGGGCGACGGTGCATTTGTGAACCAAACCGCGGCCGCATTCAATTGAAATTTCCGCACCGGGCGACAAGCAAACGCATCGCAATGGAAACGACGGCGGCTATTCAAAGCGAACCACATACCATCGGCGCGGGCCAAGACTCACGGTCATGGTGGCGGAAACGGAAGCCACCAGCGTGGCGCGGTGCTGCCGGAGCCAGGCTTGAATGGTCAGGTGATGTTCGCCCAATACGGTTTCGCCGACCACCGCGTATCTGATCTGGCGGGCGCGGATTTGCGCCAGCGAATCGGTGAATAAAACATGTTCCACCCGCCGCTGACCGAAGGGGCGCCACAGCGAAATTTCCGTGTCGTCCGCGGCGCCCACAAATCCCACCACGAAACCATCATCCGGCAAGGCGGCGCGCACTTTGGCCAAGGGATCCGGCCGATCCGCATAGGTGAGATAAACCTCCCGGATGCGATTGGCAAAAGCGTGGTTCGCGCCGGCGTTGCCGAGGAAATGGAATACAGTTCGCACCGGCCATAGCGGACGGGCGGGAGTCAGAATGACCGCAACGAACGCCAGCAGCATCAACGCCAACGCCAGCCGCCGCCACCAACGGCGTCGGACCAAACCCGATTGAGCGGAACCACAGAGCAGCGCCGGCAGCAGCAGCGGATAATAGGCGGATACGAGGCGCGCCAGCGTCATCATTCCCGACTTGGCGAAGAAAAACAGCAGGGCCACATACGGCGCCGCCAGCAACGCGCGCGGCGGCCCGGCGCGGCGCGGCGATGGACCGGGAGAACGCCGAAGCCACGCCGTCAAAACGGAAACCGCCAGCAGCACACTTAAACCAAAACCCAAACCGGCGGCCTCCTCGGTGGGAATTTCCCCCAGCCGGTAAAAATACGCTTCGAAATTGGCGGCGAGCAGCGCGTTGATCTTATCCGGCAGGAATGTGAGGATGGAATGATTCCACCAGCCCGCCAGCGGAAAGAGGGGCGGGACAAAATTACTGGTCAGGAACACGGTTGTGTTGCCGAGAATTCCCACCAGCGGATTTCGACTGACGATGCTGGTGGCGCTTTCCAAAATCATTCCCGTCCAGTCACCGCAGTGGAGATGGTTCAAGATCGCGGTGGGGAGAAACGAGGCGAGCAGCGCCAGCAACATCACCGCAAAACTGGCCACGGTTTTGGAAAATAATTTCGGCAGCAGCGGCAAAAAAACGATGAGCCACGGGAGCAGCAGCGGCAGATTGCCGGGCTTGGCCCCGGTCAGCAACGCGGCGGCCAGCAATGATAACCACACTTCCCAAATCCGGTGGGATTTTTGGGCGCGTAAGGCGAAGTCCACCGCCGCCAGCGCATAAACCGCCGCGCAGGCGTCGTTGCCGATACTGCCCGCCTGAAGCAAAAAATTATAACCCGTCGGCAGCAGCCACATCCAGGGCCACGCCACCCGGGCCGAAACACCGAGGCGGGTAAAGACGCTGAAGACCAAGCCGGGCAGCAGGAGGAACGGCAGAAAATTGATCAGGAAAAGGGCGCGGTCGGACCGGGTGGCGGCAAGGATGGGCGCCATCAACCATTCAAACCCGCAACTGCGGCCGTTCATCCGTTGGTTGCCGGTGTGCAGCCAATGCCATTGCCCGTCCGCCAGCCAGTGCAGCACGCGCGGCAGCCGGTAGGTCAAGGCGTCGTAATTGCTCGGCGGGTAAAGCGCGCCGCCCAGAAAGACGAGCGCCGCCAGCGCGGTGAAAACGAGCGGGAATGGCCGCGCCAGTCGTGATTTGATCCGCGACCAGCCAGAACGCTGTCCATCGCGAAGCAACTCGCTTCGCGCCAGGAAAAGCAGGAGCAAGCTGAGAGCGGCGAAGAGGGCGTAGCCGATCCGATTCAACTGGCCCAGCGCCGACAAAATCCAACCGGCGGCGCTGGCCAGCGCCGAGACGAGCAACCAGATTCGGACGAGCGGCAGGAAGGACATGGTTCAAGCCAATTTAAAATGGCTGAAGGCCAGAATATCGGTTCGATCGGGGAAAGCCAGCCTGACGGCGGAAATGGTGGAATCGAAGGCCGTGTCCTAATTTCGGAGCGCGGCGCTGTGAGCCGCAGCCCGTCGCCCGGCAAATCAAGCCGCTGCGGGTCACAGACCCGCGCTCCGTTTTCAAATCAGGACACTACCGAATCGAAATTAAATTTGTCATCATGGCATGATGCGTGCTAATGTTTTGAAGTTGAGGTAGAATAACTTGTCAAATGCGCTTTAATTTAAAACAACCCAAGCCGCTTGGCGAAGACCAACCCAAACAAGGCAGAAAACGGGAGGCGGGCCTGACGCTGGTGGAGGTCGTTGTATCCGTGGCCATTGTGGCGCTGGTGTTTGGGGCGATTCTGAACGGCTATATCTCCACAGCCAAAAAAATTGAATGGACCGGCTACTCTCAAGCCGCCCAATCGCTCGGGCTGCAGTCAGTGGAACAGGCCCGGGGGGCGGTCTGGGATATTGCGATGGGCAAGAATCAACTGACCAATATTACATTACTGTCCTCTTCCTGGAATGAGAGCACGAAGACTTACAGCGGATTTACGACCAATGTTTTGGATGTGCCCATCAAAGGCACGAACGTGGTAATGGCCACCAACTTTATCACCATTCAGCAAATCAACATCAGCGGTTCGACCAATGTCCAGATTCTGCTTCAGATCATGCGGGTGGACACGGTGTGGCCGTTCACCGGCTGGGGGAATAACAGCATCCGGTATTACACCAATTCCATCGGCACCTATTTTGCACCGGACAATCGCGATCCCACCACGCTGGGGGTTGGCAGCTGAGGCACCATGAAACTTTCACCACTCAATCAAAATAACAGGAAACCCCGGCTCACCGGGGCCGGTGGGTTCACCCTGGTCGAGATGATGGTCGCGATGGCCATATTCATGATCGCGGTCGCCGCGTTATTGAGCGCGCATATGATGGGGTTGAAACAGAATCAACTGATAGAGAGCAAGGCGGGAGCCAGCGACTCCTCCCGCCGGGCGATCAACAATCTCACGAAGGACATCCGTTCCGCCAAAATGTGGTTCATCGGAAACATGTCCGGTACAAATTTCACCGCCATCAACAGCGGGCGGGAGCAAGGCACGGCCCTGGCGCTATGCGTAACCACCAACGGCTCCCAGTTTATTTATTATTATTTTGATTTGGCGGACACCAATAACAGCAACGGCAAATTAATGAGCACCACGAGCACCAATTGGAACCCGGTGGTGCTGGCCTCCAATCTGATCAACACTCTGTACTTCACCGCGGAAAATTACAACGGCGTGGTTCAAACCAACAACTGGACCAGCAAGAGCTATAAAAACGTGATCCACACGACCCTGCAGTTCCGCCAATTCCAATTTCCCACCACCACGGTCGGGTCCAATTGCCTGTACGACTTCTACCAACTGGATTACCGGGCCACGCCACATCTACCCGAATAAACGTATGAAAAATCCCTTGTCCACAGCCACCCGACGGCACGGCTTTGCGCTGCTCGGGGTATTAATCATGGCCGGAATCAGCATCGCCATCCTCGCCGGCATCATGTACCGCGGATACACCGTTTCCCTCCTCAACCAGCGGAACATCGATTACAACACCTGCTCCATCGCAGCAGAGGCGGCGGTGGAAAAAGTCTTCACGCGCATGGCCTGGGACTTTCAAAGCTACGGAGTGGCGGGGGTTACCACCCGGCTGTCCACTTATCAGGCATTTTATCCCACCGCCGCTGAAAACGCCTTTTGGGGCAACTTCGTATTTTCCGACGCGAACGGCCATGTGAACCAGACCTATGTCAGCCAGGTTGGCACCTATAGCGGAGCGCTGCCTTCGGCTTACACCGGCTTGTTCACCTCCAACGCGCCGGTCTATCGCATCGTATCAAACGCGAAGCTGGCCACCTCCCAATACAATGTCATCGGCACCGCGCAAGAGGATGTGCTGCTGGCGCTGGTGCCATTGACCACCTGGGCGATTTTTTACAACGGCCTGCTGGAGTTCACGCAGTGCGCCACCATGATCGTGAATGGCCGGGTTCAAGCCAACGGGCCGATTTATGTCGGCACCTCCGCCTCCCTGACCTTCAACAGCGGCGTGAGCACCACCGACACTTTGACCGCCCCCTTCGTGGATGGTTTAACCTCGGGCTGGACCCCCGGAACCCCGAGCACCTGGCGCACCACCTTCAATGCCGTACCCAGCTACTCGGAGCATGTCCAAAGCGTCACGGTTTCGCTGAACATGACCAACTCCCATTTCCTGATCGACGTCCCGCCAGCCAACGAAGACCCGACATCCTCGGTGGGCCAGCAGCGGCTTTTTAATCAGGCGCAGATGGTGCTAATTGTCACCAACACTGCCAGCGGCCCGAATCCCACCGTGCAACTTAAACTGCAAAACAGTGTCAACGGCCAGGTGCCGGGCGGAGACCCCTCCCCGGTGATATTGACTTACACCAATGCCACGCCTGATTTTTTGCGCACCAACCTGCCCTTCCTGAGCCTGACCAACTCGGCTTACGACCAGCGCGAGTATGACACCAATATCATCACCCAGATCAATGTGACAAATTTTGCGAATTGGATTGCCACCAATGACACCATCCAAGGCAAGCTGCCCTCCAGCGCGGGGGTTTATCCCACCATCCTTTACGTGGCCGACCGCCGCACCAACAGCGCCCGGCAACTGTCTTCAGTTCGCCTGGTGAACGGCGCCAGACTACCAGCCAACAACGGGCTGGGCTTTACGGTGGCCACCATGAACCCGCTCTATGTCCAGGGCAATTACAATGTGCAGACCGCCAGCAGCGCCGCCAATGCCTCCGCCGGCACCACCAACACCGCCAACACAGTGCCCGCCGCCTTATTGTCCGACTCGCTGACCGTTCTTTCCACCCACTGGTCGGATGCCGTCAGCTTTAGCTCCGTCTATACCACGGGCAATGCCAATTATACCGCCACGGACAACAACACCATCAACGCCGCCATCGTCACCGGCACCATGCCATCCACCGGCACCAGCGGCACCACTTTCAGCGGCGGGGTCCACAACCTGCCACGGCTGCTGGAAGACTGGAGCAACAAAAACCTTTATTTGAACACCTCCATCCTGCGACTGTGGGACAGCAACATGGCCACGAACCAGTTCCGGAATCCCTATGGTTTCAGCCCTGCCCCGGTGAATGGCTATTACAACCCCCCCACCCGACGTTACAGTTTTGACCAGAATTTTCTCAACTCCAGCAAGGTGCCGCCCGGCATTCCCGTCGCCCTCGTCCCCATCCGTTTTGCCTGGGTCACGCCGCCGCCAAACACAATCAACTACACCAACTACCAGCACAATTAACACCCTTGAAAGCACCAAGGCAAACCGCGCTTTCGTCGGTTTTGAATTTACGAAACGAAGCGTTTACGCACAGGCAAAGCAGGCTTTTAGCATATCCTCCGCGCGCGGCGACATCACCGGATAACGAAGCATCTCCTTGCAGGAGAACAGAAAAATACAATTACGGCTTGCCATCATCTCAAACAGAGCTATAAAAACGATATGGTTTTGCAACTGCCAGCATTTCTCAAAGGCAATTCAAGGACACAGCGTGCTCAAATGATCGCGGTGGATCTGGGCAGCCGCACGACCAAGGCCGTCCTGCTCGAACGCCGCGGCGAAATTTACGCCCTGACACGCTACGCCATGCTGGACGCGCCCATCTTTGAGAAAAAAATCTCGCCGGAGCTGCTATCCGATCATCTGCACGCCGTGACCGAAGCTTTGGGCAACACCACCAAATATCTCACGATGTCCGTGGGCCTGGAGGATGCCATTGTGCGGCAGATAGAAATGCCGCAAATTCCGCTGGACGAAATGCGGCTGGTGCTGAAGGTCAACCACAAGAACTATCTGCAGCAGGATTTGCCCAACCATGTCTTTGACTGCTTCATCATTCCCCCGCGCCCGCTGCTACCCAACGAGAAGGGATTTGATTCGGCACGATCCAGCGGCAGCGCCCCGAAATTCAAAGTGCTGGCGGCAGCCGCCAAGCAGCAATTGATAACCGACTACACGCGGGCGGCGAATCAGGCCGGCTTGACGGTGGATTGCATGATCCCGGGAATCCTCGCCCCCATCAACACCCTGGAACGGGTATTGCCGGAAGTATTCGCCAATGAAACCGTGGCCCTGGTGGATGTCGGCTTCAAGAACACCTCCGTGTGCGTGCTGGATCGCAGCGAACTGGCCCTGACCCGCGTGGTGAACATCGGGGGGGACAAACTCACCGCCGGCCTGGCGGAAACGATGAACATCAGCTACGCCGAAGCCGAAGGCATCAAAGTGGGCATGGCCCCGGAAGTGGAATCCGCCTTGCAGATGCAGGTGATTCCGCTGGGCCGGGAAATTCGCGCGTCGCTGGACTTCTTTGAACACGAGAATGACCGGCCGGTGACCCAGGTTTATGTGAGCGGCGGGGCGGCCCGGTCGGAAATGATCATGCAGATGCTGCATTCGGAATTGATGCTGGAATGCAAAACCTGGAATCCGACCGGCTTTCTGCAATTGGCCCTACCGGGCCAGCAGGCGGTGGAAATAGAACACGTGGGACCGCAACTGACGGTCGCCATCGGCGCCGCGCTAGCCGCCCTTTAAGACTATGCCCATACGAATCAATCTATTGGCCGAGGCGCTGGAAGAAGAGGACCTGCGCCGGAGAGACCCCGTGAAGCGCGCCATTTATGTGGGCGTGCTGCTGGCGGTGCTGGCCCTGGTGTGGTGGAGCTCAACCCTGGTTGAATACATGCTGACGCGCAGCGGCTACAACCAGATTCAGTCGGAAATCAGCTCGCGCACCAACGAATACAGCGTGGTGCAAATCAGCCAGAAAAAAATCAATGACACGCAGAACCGGCTGGAGGCGCTTCATAAATACAACGCCGCCCGCTTTTTACAGGGCAACCTGCTGAACGCACTGCAGCATATCTATGTGCCCAACGTGCAAATGGTCCGCCTGCGGCTGGACCAAATTTACACCCCGAACGCGGGAGTGGCCGCCAAAACCAACAGCTTTGGCATTGTGGCGGGACACCCGGCCACTTCGACCGAACGGAAGCTGCTGACCCTGGAAGCCAGAGACTTCAGTTCAAGCCCGGGGGAACAGGTCAACACCTTTAAAAACAATCTGGCCGTGCAGGCTTATTTCAGCACCAACCTGAGCGCCACCAACGGCTTGAGGCTGTCCAGCCTCTCGCCAACGCAAATCTCGCCCGATATCAAGCCGTATGTCATTTTTTCAGTGGAATGCCGTTTTATAGATAAAACACCATGAAACGCCTACCTCCAGCCAAACGGAACATGCTGATCGTCGTGGCGGCCGCCACACTGGCAATGATTGGCTTGATTTACCTCTTTTTGATTCTGCCGCAAAACGAAAAGAACACCAAGCTGGCCACGGACACCAAAAACGCCAAGGCCAAATGGGAACAATACAAGACGGTGATCAAACAGGCGAGCGCCACGGCAAAAAATCTGGAAGAAATCTCCGCGGAGCTAAGCCGCACCGAAAAAGACATCGCCTCCGGCGACGTTTATTCGTGGACTTACGACACCATCCGCCGATTCAAAGCGGATTACCATCTGGAAATCCCCAGCGTGGGCCAGCCCATTCTGGGCGAGGTTGACCTGCTGCCGGGCATTCCCTACAAGCAGGTCAAGATCACGCTGAATGGCACCGGGTATTTTCATGACATCGGCAAGTTTTTGGCGGATTTTGAAAACACTTTTCCGCACATGCGGATCGTCGGCTTGCAACTTGATCCCGCACCGAGCCCATCCGGAGGCGCCTCGGAAAAACTGGCTTTCCGCACGGATGTGGTGGTGCTGGTAAAACCCAACCCTTGAACAACGTGAAAACCCTGGCGAAATATTTTTGGGCAATGGCGGGCGGCGCGGCCCTGCTGCAGACCGCGCTTGGCGCAACCGACAAGACCGCCCCCGCCAAAAACACCCCAGCCAAACCCGCGCTGACCAAGCCGGCGGCACCCAAAGCGGCCCCGGTACGGTCCGTGTTTGTGATGCCCACCAATGCCCGGGAAGGCCGCGACCCGTTTTTTCCGGAATCACCCCGGCCGTTTGAAGCCGCCACCGCCGCCGCCACCCGCAATGTGGTGGAAGCCAGCTCGCTGGTTTGCAAGGGCGTGCTCGGCACCCCGGGACAGTTCGTAGCCATCATCAACAATCATGCTTTCGCGGTGGGCGACGAAGGCGAAGTCAAAACAGCGGGCGGACGCGTGCGGATCCGGTGCGTTGAAATCCGGAAAAATCTGGTATCCATTGAAATCAACGGCCAGCGCCGCGATCTGAACATTGAAGCCCGCTGAAAAGAAAACAGTTGCCATAACCGATAATATAAACAGAATTTGAATCAAGGAGCGGAACCAGACAAATCAACCCAAACGAGCCATGAAAAAAATCGCCATCATCATCCTGCTCGCCGGACTGACCAGCTTACTGGCAGCCAAGGCGCAAACCAATGCCGGCACCGTCACGCCGCCGGCTGAAGCCAACGCCCTGGCAGCGCCCGTCACCCAAGTTCCCGCCGTGCCCGGCACCAACCCGACGGCAGTGGAACTGGCCCCGGCCCCGCTGCCAGCCGCGACCACCAATGAGGTTGCGACCACGCCCGGCACCAACACCGTCCCAACCGCCGCCGCACCAACGGCTCCCGCCGGCACCAATTCCCCAGCCGCCGCCAGCGCGCCGGTGATTCCGTTGATTCATTTCTCGGATGTGCCCATTACCACGGCCATTGAAAGTCTGGCGCGGCAAGCCGGCATCAATTACATGCTCGATCCCAAGATTGGCTATGGGCTTCCGGATGCCAACGGCCAGATCAAGAGCGAGCCGCAGCTGTCCATTCGCTGGGAAGCCATCACCGCCGAAAACGCCCTGATGGCGCTGCTGGACAACTACGGCATGCAACTGGTCCGCAACAAGAACACCACCATTGCCCGCATCTCGCTCAAAGATCCCCTGGCTCCGCCACCGCTGGTCACCCGGGTGGTGCAGTTGAAATATGCCAGCACCACCAACATGGTGGACGCCATCCAGTCGGTCCTCACCGACAAGCGCAGCAAAGTTCTCCCCGACAGCCGCACCAGCCAGATTGTGGTATCAGCCACGGAGCCGGAGCAAACCTCGGTGGACACGTTGATTGCCCAGCTTGACAAGCCAACCAAGCAAGTGCTCATTGAAGCCCGCTTTGTTGAAATCCAGAGCAATCCCCAAACCTCCAAAGGCATAGACTGGTCCGGAACGCTGGCTGGCCAAAATGTCAGCTTTGGCAATGGGGTAACGGGAGCTAAATCCACTTCCTCTGGTAGCTCCGGAGGTTCAAGCACAATTTCTGGCACAACCACATCCTTGCCGGGCACCCCGGTCACGACCACCTTTGGCGGACACACCATTACCACCACCCCGGAATCCAGCAGCGCGACCGTTTTGAGTTCACTCGTCCAAGGTTCCACCCAACCCGGTGGCGTTTCTTGGAACACATTAAGCGGATTGTCACCGGCCATTGGTTTTCTCAACGCCGATGGCGTGCAGGCGGTGATTTCCTTCCTGAACGTCTCCAAGGATGCCCGGACCATCTCCACTCCCCGCCTCGTGACTTTGGACAACCAGCTGGCCCGCATCAGCGTCACGCGGGGCATTCCGGTGATCAATGTCTCCGCTGGCACCGTTCAAACGGCGGGCGGATCTTCCGTAACCTACAGCAATGTCGGCACCGTTCTGGAAGTGACTCCGCGCATCTCCGCCAATGACTTCATCTGGCTTAAAGTCGTTCCTGAAATTTCGGTCAATCCCGGCGACAGCACGCGGGTCATTGGCGGCCAAATATATTCCGCCCCGCTGTTTGATTGCCGCAAAATTGAAACCCAGGTGCTCATCCCGAATGCCAACACGCTCGTCATGGGCGGATTGGTCAACGATAGTCCGTCTTCACAATCCAGCAAGGTTCCGCTCCTGGGCGACATACCGTATCTGGGCTATGCCTTCCGGAGCGAGACCAAGAGCTTGAACAAGCAAAATCTGATCATCTTCATCACGCCAACCATCGTCAAAGACAACGACTTTCAGCCAAACTCGAGCGACTATTTAAGCACCGCTCCGAACAGTGCCGATCTAAAATCTCCGGTCAAGTTCAACCCGAATTCCTCGTGGGACACCACGAAAACTCCCGACTGGAGCAACCCTTCGAACTCCAAGCCGGCGGGTAAACAGTAAATATTCACCTGTAACACCTGATTATTTATGAAAACCGCAACCCTCAATCGTGTGTGGCGGATTGCCTGTCGGGCACAGGTTCTGCGGGCAGGTATTGCTGTCACGACAGCCTTCATTTGCTTATTATCGGCAACGCATCTGTTAGCAATGCCCACGGTAGCATGGCTTAGCGGCGGACCAAATACTGGTTACCTAGACGGTATTGGATACGTGAATGGCGACATCACCCTCGAAGCGGAATATCACACACCTTGTGGTATCGCAGTTGATCAATCCGGTAATTTCATTCTGGTAGCCGACCGGGACAACAATGCCGTTCGCGTGCTTCAGCTTGACATCAACACCACCGCTACGCTTCTGACTACAACCAACTACGTTCCAGTAACTAATCTATTCAACAAACCGGTTGGTGTCGCGATTGATAATTATTACAACATCTTTGTTCTTAATTACGCCAAGGGAACCAATGGATATGTTATACAATTCGACTATAACGGCGAATTGGTAGCCACCAACCTCACCAAATTAACTAATGCTGCTGGAATCGCGCTGGACTTTTCTGGAAACATATATGTTACGGCTAGCAACCGGGTTTTCAAAGTTACGCCCAGCGGTGTCAGCAATGTTGTCGCCACCATACCTGGAGCCACCTTGCAAGGGATTGCCGTCAAACATACCAGCGGATTGCTTGCCGTCTGCGACTCCGCCCAAAACGGAGTTTACCTCATCAACCCCATCAGTGGTGTCGTCACCACCAATGCCGGGTTCCATGGCGCTGGTGATTTTATTACCGTTGGCAACACCTCAATCAGTAACTCTGCCAAATTTTTTCAACCCACCGGCATAGCCGCAACGGGCGATGGAACCCTGATTGTTGCCGATTACGGAAACAACCGAGTAAAGGCCGTGCGGAACGATGGCTCAGTAACAAATATTTACGGCGTCAAATCCGATTATTGGATCGACCCATATAAAGGATGGATGGATGGAAAAGTTGCACTTCCTGATAATTACGGCGGCGTTGCCGCCCGTCAGCCCAATGGTGTGACCATAGCACAAGACGGCACGGTTTATGTCACGGAAGATTACTACCACATCATCCGCAAAGTAACTGGCACCGGCTTGATTCCCCCGCCGCTCCCGCCGCCCCCACCGCCAGCGGCTCCAACTATCCTGACCATCACCGCCAGCTACGTCACCCTCAATAATGGACAGGTAAGTTTGACTTGGACAGCGGTGCCCACGGCCACGAATTACATCGTCAAACGCTCGCAGTCGAGCGGAACTGAAAGCCCGATTACCACCACTGGCGGCACAATCTTCACTGATACCAACGTCATCAACGGGAACACCTATTACTATGTTGTTTCCGCCGTGAACGCCGGCGGCGAAGGCCCCAACTCGGCTGAAGCCAGCATCATGGTGCCGCTGCCGCCCGTGCCCGACCCGCAAATTGGTTATGTGGAATTCCCGCCCCCGCTTTTTACTTCCGTCTTTCACCCGGTATCCGTGTCTGGCGTTACCTTCAACAATGACAAACCAATTGTAATTATTGGGACTACCGGAAGTCATACCTATTATAATTATTCGAACACTCCGTCGGTAATCAATGTGCCCGATCCCACGTCAGGTTCTCCTGAAATTCTAGAGGGCTATGCAGATGGTAATTATGCCCTTTCACCGAATTGGACGGTTAATCAGATCAAGCCGAACCTTGGCATCAAGGCCATCGGCATGCAAGCCGGTCATTCCAACAGCGCCGTGGTTTCTGCGTTGTTCCAATTTGTAACCGCCAACCCCGTCATCAACGACATCGGCAATGGTGCCGGCGGGTTTAACATCAGCGACATAACCGCCGGAGCCCATCTGTATTTCACCCTGGATGGATCCGATCCTTCCTCCACAAACTACGCCGCCAATGGCGACTTGGGGGTGGCTCCTGCCTCGAATCAATGGTCCAATGTCACCTTCCCCATTACGAGCAACACTTTGTTCAAGGTTCGCGCCTTCAAAGACAATTACCAGCCCAGCTCCATTGTCAGCAACCTGTTCACCCTTGCCGGCACACGCTACACGGCCATCACCTTCGGCAAGCCCTTTGGCGAACCGCACAGCGCCTTTGTCGCCCGTCCGGGCCAGTATTTCTATGCGCCGGTGACGCTGCAATTGCTGCCGGGCTTCGACAAAATGTATAGCCTGCAATTCAATGTGGCGGTCACCAACGGATACACCAATATCATCAATGGCGCGGCCATTCCGCCGGTCGTAAACGGAGACGGCATTAATTTCCGCTCCATGCTGATGACGCAGGTCGAACCGGCTGAAGGGCTTTATTTTCCGCCGGCCGACGGCCAATGGTATTTGCCGATTCCCATGTTAATTTCCACGAACAATCTTGGCTCATCGGTGTTTTTAAACAGCACAAACAATCTCCTCGGGGTTGGCTGGTTATATCGAACCGGGTTTAAATACAAATCGTCGGATACCAACGGCGTCGTTTATCTTGATTTCGACACCGCCAAGCAGGACTTGATCAACTCTTCGATTGCCCATGACACTTTGTTCAGCAAAGCCGCCGGAGTGGTGCTGGCCGGGGCCTATTCATTCCACGTGCCGGCAGGCGCCAATATCGGCGACCAATATTTCATCCAGCTTGGCAGCCCCTCGGCCACCGCCGACGGCGTGGGCGCACCGGGTGCGAATATTACCATTGCAGCACCAGCCTTGAGCCAGGCGGTGACCGTGGGTGCGCCGGCATATGTGGTTGGCGATGCCGCCCCGTTCCACTGGTTTAATGCCGGAGATTTCGGCAATACCAACCTGGACAATTCCGACGTCATGCAGGTCTATCAAGCAGGCATCCTGGTCGATGTAAACGGGAATGGAATCAACATGCCACCAACCAATTCCGACATGTATCTGGCCATGGATTCATCCGGCGGCTTTGGTGCATGGGATGGTGTTAATGGTTATTATACCAATGCTGGTCCGGCATCATTGATCCAACAGCAAGCCATGTGGGATGGCAATGACCTGACCATCAATACGAATGCGTTTGGTGACGGGCTGCTGGACATCAATGACCTCTACGTCACCTTCCGCCGCTCCCTGGATCCGAGCCTGACATGGTATAAACGCTATTGGACCAATAACCAATTTGTGGCCGTAACCGCGACCAATCTGGCTTACAACTCCAACAGTCCGCATCTGACCGCCCATGCCGCAGTGGCAGCCAAAGTTTCCAGCACGAATGATTACCGCCAATCAACCATCAACTTCAGCGCCGGCGACGCGGTGGTGACGGGGAACCAAACCATCCAGATTCCCATCAACGCGCAGATATTCGGCAGCTATCCCCTGCGGGTGCTGGGCTTGAGCCTCACCGTCGTCCCGCTGGATGGCTCGCCTGCCATCACCACGCCGGTGACCTTTACGCCGGCGGCCGCTCTCGGCAGCCCGACCATCGAATCACCCAAAGGCGCGGTCAGTTATGCCGCCGCGTGGTTGAATAGCGGCATCAGCGGGCTTACCGGCAATGTGCAAATCGGCACGCTCGCAGTGACTTTACCGACAAACGCAACGAGTCTCTCGGCTTATGCTATCCACTTTAACAAGGCGTCTGGTTCACCTAACGGCTTGGCGGTTTTCCCGAAACAGACGTTGACGGGCCTGATCACCCTGTCCAGTCGCACCAATTCCGGTTACAGCGACGGAATACCGGATTCGTGGCGCCTGCGCTGGTTCGGCACCACCAACAACATGCTATCCCGCTCCAACGCCTGTCCCACGAGCGACGGCATCAGCAACTGGAAGAAATTCGTGGCCGGGGTTGACCCCAACACGGCCAACAACTTCCCCAGCGTGAACACCAAGTCGCCCGTTCCGACCGGTTACAACCGATCCATCCACTGGCCAACCGTCAGCGGCAAACAATACGTGATTGAGCGTTCCACCGGCCTGTTCGCCGGTGACTGGTCCAGCATCCTAACCACCAATGGCACGGGCACGGACATTGAATTTAACGACAACGTCAAAGGCGGAGCCCACTTCTACCGCGTGCGCATCCTGCCCTGAAATTTGCTGAACCCACGGCGGCGTGTCTCCAAGACACGCCGTTTTTATTTTGAAACAGAGCCGTTTTGGGAAAAAGCACGACATTCCTTCAGCCAGGAAAGCCGCTCCGAGTTGGAGGAATCTCACGCTTGCGGCTACGAGCATAAAAGAAAAAAATCAGTTAACGGAAGTTAGAAGCGAGGCGTCAGGAACCGGTAGGCGGAAAGCAAACCAAAAAAAATCAGGACGGAACTTTTAACCACGAAATACACGGAACACACTTAATGGGGGGAAGGAGACCGGGGTTAACCGCCAAGGCGCCATAAGCGCCAAGACCGGAGACCGGTTAAACAATAAAGGCGCAAGGCGGACACCGATTTTCAACCCCGAAATACTCGAACCACACGAAAAAAAACACCGGCCCGGCTTTACAATCGCCTTGTAAAAAACTTTCAGCTTCCCCAGCGGGTTTCAGTGCCTGGGTTTCGGGTATTTAGTGTATTTCGTGGTTAATCTTGTTCCGCCCGTTTCAACATTTAACGCCGAAAGTCCAAGGGACGGGGCCCGACAATCCGGGTGCGCGGGCAGGCAACCACGCCGGCAGTGGACTACCCACCTTACCCAGCCGACGGGCTGCGGCTCACAGAGCCGCGCACCGAAATCAGGACACTATCCTTATTTTGAATCCGCCACGCGCTGAAGATAGTCGAAGGAGAAAATCCCCGTATTATGCCCGTCGGCCCAAACCGGCTGGATGGCATAGCCACCGACGCTAACGAACTTCACCAGCGCAAACGCATTCGCCGCGTAAGGCTTCGCCGGACTCTGGTAAAGATTGCCAAGAATATCCGTCTCGCCCTTGCAACCAGCGCACGGGCAGGCGCGGCGCAAATCTTCCATGGGAATAAAATCCTCGCGGCCATCGGCCCACTTGATGGCCAGTTCCGTTCCAATGGGTTGAATGTCGAGCGGTCGCACGGCGGCAGGTTATTTTCAAAGCGGCACGGCGTCCACTCTTTCCGGTTTCATTGACTTATCGGCGGCATTCGCTAACCTGCTTTTCGTTGAAAACTGAAGGCGCCAGTGACGTGAAGCCGGATTCCCGCAGCGACATTCCCAGCCTGCCGGAATCTTACCGCACGATTCCGGTGCCAAAGACCTTCAGCTTCTGGCGCAAGCTGCTCGCCTTCTCCGGCCCCGGCTATCTCGTGGCGGTCGGCTACATGGATCCCGGCAACTGGGCAACCGACCTCGCGGGCGGATCGGCTTTCGGCTACACGCTGCTCTCCGTCATCCTACTTTCAAACCTCATGGCGATCCTGCTGCAATCACTTTGCGCCAAGCTCGGCATCGTCACCGGCCGCGATCTGGCGCAAGCCTGCCGCGATAGTTACTCCAAACCCGTTGCCTTCATGCTTTGGCTGATGTGTGAAATTGCCATTTGCGCCTGCGATCTCGCGGAAGTCATCGGCTCGGCCATCGCGCTGAACCTGCTGTTTGGCCTGCCGCTCGTGTGGGGCGTGTGCATCACCGCGCTGGACGTCCTCGTCGTGATGTTTCTCCAAAACAAAGGCTTTCGCTATATCGAAGCACTCGTCATTACGCTCATTCTGCTTATCGGCGGCTGTTTCCTGCTGGAAATTATTTTTTCCAAACCTGAATTCGCAGCGGTGTTCGCGGGCTTCATTCCCAAGACGGAAATCGTCACGAATCCGGCCATGCTGTTCGTCGCCATCGGCATCCTGGGCGCGACGGTGATGCCGCACAATCTCTACCTTCATTCGTCCATTGTCCAGACGCGCAAATACGAGCAGACGCCCGAAGGCAAGCGCGAAGCCATCAAGTTCGCCACCATTGATTCCACCACCGCGCTGATGTTCGCCCTGTTCATCAACGCCGCCATCCTCATCGTCTCCGCCGCCACTTTTTACACGAGCGGGCAGCACGACATCGCGGAAATCCAAGATGCCTACAAACTGCTTTCGCCCACGCTCGGCGTCGGCGTGGCCAGCACGGTTTTCGCCGTCGCTCTGCTCGCTTCCGGCCAGAACTCCACGCTTACCGGCACGCTCGCCGGCCAGATTGTCATGGAAGGCTTCCTCAACATCCGCCTGCGTCCGTGGTTGCGCCGCCTCATCACCCGGCTCATCGCCATCGTGCCAGCGGTCATTGTCACCGTGATCTACGGCGAAAGCGGCACCGCCAAATTGCTCGTCATCAGCCAGGTCATCTTGAGCCTGCAGCTTTCCTTCGCCGTCATCCCGCTCGTCCTGTTCACCAGCGACCGCCGCAAGATGGGCGAATTCGTGAATCCACCCTGGATAAAAACCCTTGCATGGCTCGTGGCCGGTGTCATTGTCGTGTTGAACGTAAAGTTCCTTTTGAATTTTTTTGGCGTCACCGGCGGACAACCTTAAACCAGCCATGTATAAAAAAATTCTCATCGCCCTGGAAAACGGGCCGGCGGATCAAACCATCCTGCCGCACGTCGCCGAACTCGCCGCGAAATTTCAATCCGAGCTGCTTCTGCTGCACGTCGCCGACGGCTTTGCCGCACGTTGCTACGAGCAGTTGAAACTGGCCGAGTCCGAGGAAATCAAGGGCGACCGCGACTACCTGGAAACCGCCGCCCAGGGATTGCGCCAGCAAGGGCTCGCGGTGAAAACGCAACTGGCCATGGGCGATCCGCCCGCCGAGATATTGCGGGTGGCCGACGCGGAAAACTGCGATCTGATCGCGATGACCAGCCACGGCCACCGGTTCTTCGGCGACCTGTTTCACGGCAGCACCATCACCCAGGTGCGCCACCACACGCAAATTCCCCTGCTCGTCCTGCGCGCGAAGAAGAAATAGTTCTGCCAGCAACCGACATGCGGCACCGGTTTCACGCAGAGTCGCCGCAGCGGTAAAAGAGAGCGGCGGCGGCGGTGCTTTACAATTTGAAATCCGCCGGGCGCTCAACGAAGTGCAGCAGGTTTCCCTCACCGTCGGCGAAGAACAAGACTTTTCCGCCACCGGCGGCGGGCCGAACTTCTTCCGTGAACTTCACGCCGCGTGATTCCAGTTCGGCTTTCGCCGCCTCCAGGGATGGCACGCGGAGCGCGAGATGACGGAAGCCGGCCAGCTTGTTGTTGCCGCGCTCCGGCAAGGGCGCGTCGGCGGGATAGATTTCAAACCAAAGGTTGGCCAGGGAAATCAGACAGGTGGGCGGATTCTGGCCGTTGTCCCAGACGGCTTGGGCCCCCAGAACGCGCTCATACCAGGTTTTCAATGCGACGGGATCCGCGGCGGGAATGGCGAGGTGTTCAACATGAATAGTCATGCGATTTTTATTACACCGCCATAACCCGGCCCGCAACCTTCAAATCGGTTTTTTGAACCACCCAAAGGCAAATCGCCACATTGAACGCCAGGCCAGCCGGACGGTCAAACGCCAATACGTTGCGGGATTTAATTTTGCCTCATGATCATAGAATTTAAGCGGTTACGGCGAATAACGGCGGAAGAAGAGCGAGCAAAACGATTGCCGCCGCGTCACTTTTGATTGGACAAACCCCAGTGTTTTCAAGTCTAGTATGGGTTTTACATTTTCAGTTAATTTTTAAAATCGAAGAAGCGCCAAATGGAAAAACCGAAATCGAATTCCGCCAAGGGTCCCAAGAGCACCACGGGGAAAAACCAGGAACCCGCCAGAGCCGCCACCCCGCCCGCACCGGTGAGGGTGCCACCGCTGTTCCGCAAGAATGACTGGCTAACGGCGGGACTGGTTTTTGGCGTCATCTGGATCATTTATCTTTTGACGCTGGCGCCGGAGCTGACCCTGGAAGATTCGGGCGAGCTGTGCACGGCTTCGTATTACGCCGGCATCCCGCATCCGCCGGGCTATCCGTTCTGGGCGCTATACAGCTGGTTTTGGACGTGGATTCTCCCGATCGGCAACGTGGCCTGGCGGGTGGAAGTGGGCCAATCGTTTGCCGCCGCGCTCGGCTGCGGCATGGTGGGGTTGATGGTATCGCGCGGCAGCAGCATGCTCATTGAGGGCATCGAGGAAATCAAAAACATTTCCCGCGGCTGGGAAACCGCCATTTGCATGGTATCCGGGTTCGTGGCCGGGACCTTGATGGGCATGGATGGATTCATGTGGAAGGAGTCCGTGGCCATCAACCGCATTTCCCTGTTCGGCGTCCCCTGGCTGATGGCGGTCATGCTCTTCCTGATGCGCTGGAGCTACGCGCCGCAGCAGCGCCGCTACCTGTATCTGGCCATGCTGTTTTACGGCATCTGCGCGACGATTCACCAGACGCTGCTCTTGAGCGCCATGGGGGTGGAAATCATCATCGTGCTGGCGCATCCGCGCATCGGCCGCGATTTATTCCTGGGGAACTCCTTGATTTATATCGTATGCCTGGTGCTGAAGAGTTCCATCCCAGCGCTGGCGAACATGACGGATGTGGAAGGCGTGCTTTTCCACATGGTGGGATTGGGATCGATTTTTACCGGCGGCTGGCTGGCGCTAAAAACCCAGGGCGCCGGAACGGAATGGAAAACCCTTTTAGTAATGGGTTTGCTGTGGGTCGCGGGCGTGTCCTTCTATTTCTACGAGGCGATTTCAGGCATGACGGTTCCGCCCATGCAATGGGGTTACCCGCGCACGGTGGAGGGATTTTTCCACGCGTTGAGCCGCGGGCAATATGAAACGGCGCGCGGCCTGAATGTGTTTTCCGATCCCAGCCGCTTCATGTTTCAGCTGTGGTATATCGTCCAGGGCTTATCTGAATCCTTTAGCTGGGTTTACATCTTTGTCGGCCTTTTGCCCTTCCTGTTCCTGCTGAAGATGCACAAGCGGGAGCGCAGCTGGATCATCGGCGTCACCGCCGTGTATATTTGCATTTCGGTGCTGCTGGGCATTTTGTTGAACGTCTCGCCCGATCGCCAGTCCTCCGACCTCAACAAGGTTTTCTATACCGCCTCGCACGGACTGTTCGCCCTGATGATCGGCTACGGTTTAACTTTACTGGCGGCGTATGTGGCGACGCACTACGCGAACTTCCGCCGCTGGGGATTAATGGGCGGGGCCGTGGCCGTGATCCTGGCGGTTTACTGCCTGCTCGATGCGACGGGCAAACTTTATTACGGCCCCGCGGGTTCCATCAGCCTCTCGCAACTGCCGCAGCACATCGCGATGGCGTTTGACAAGGATCAATTTGGCAATCCCGTGTTTGCCAACCTGATCCTGCTCGCCCTGTCGGTCATTTTCATCGCGGCCCTGTTCCTCTACCGCAGCCGCGGCCCGGTGCTGATTCTCCTCGGGATTTTCCTGATGATGCCCGTCTGCTCCGGCCTGACGCACTGGTATAAGAGCGAGCAGCGCAACCACTGGTTCGGCTACTGGTTCGGGCACGACATGTTCACGCCGCCGTTCCTGGACACCACCGGCAAGCTGAGCTACGACAACGACCGGCGCGCGGCGCTGCTGAAAGACCCCAAACAGGCCAAGCAGATCTACCCGGAAATGGCGCGCAATACGGTGCTCTTTGGCGGCACGGATCCCGGCCGTTTCTGCCCGACTTACATCATTTTCTGCGAGAGCTTCATTCCGCACCGCTGCCAGCCGGCGCAGGATCAAAAATTTGACCGCCGCGATGTATATATCATCACGCAAAACGCGCTGGCCGACGGCACCTACCTGAGCTATTTGCGCTCCCAATACAACCGCTCCAAGCAGATTGACCCGCCCTTTTTCAGCCGGCTGTTCAAATATGTTTCCAGCCTGATCCTGGGGGCCAACAAGTCCGGCAACGTGGTCATGAGCGGCATTGACACCGGCAGTGGCGACTCGGGAAATTCGCTGATTGAAGGCGTGGCCAAGCTGCTTTATTACACGCTCGATGTACCGTTCACCAAATGGGGCACGCATGTCGAAAAAAAACGCCGGGCCGAAGGGGTTTATCCGCCCAGCGAAATTTACATCCCCTCGCCGGAAGATTCGCAAAAATGCTTTGAGAATTACACCCAGGACGTCGCCCGCCGCTCCCAGCTCAATCAACTGCGCCCCGGGGAAGACGTGCGCATTGAAAACGGCCGCGTCCAGGTTTCCGGCCAGGTGGCCGTGATGAACATCAACGGCCTGCTGTGCAAAGTCATCTTCGACAACTGCCCGACCAATGATTTCTACATTGAGGAAAGTTTTCCGCTCGAATGGATGTATCCCCACGAAACCCCGTTTGGCATCATCATGAAGATCAACCGGAATCCGGTGACCGAACTTTCCCAGGAGGTCTTTGATCTCGATCACAAATTCTGGAGCGATTTCTCCACCCGGCTGTGCGGCAATTGGATCACCTACGACACCACCGTCCAGCAAATCGCCGATTTTTGCGAGCGGACCTATGTGCGCAACAATTACAAGGGCTATACCGGCGATCGCGCCTTCGTTCGTGACGACGACGCGCAAAAAGCCTTCTCCAAACTGCGCAGCTCCCAGGCCGGCATGTATGCCTGGCGGCTGGGACAACAATGTCCGCCGGAGTTCCGCCAAAAATCGGCAGCAGCGCAAGCCGCGCTCATCCGCGAAACCGATTTTGCCTACAAGCAGGCGTTTACCTTCTGCCCATACAGCCCGGAAGCCGTCTATCGCTACATCAATTTTCTGATGCAATACGGACGTTTTGACGACGCCGTCATCGTCGCCAAAACCTGCAAAAAGCTGGATCCCTACAATAATTCCATCACCGAACTCATCCGCCAGCTCGAGGGTTACAAAGCCCAATCCGCCGACCGGACCCAGGCGATCAACCAGATCAACACGATGGAAGCCATCGCCCGCACCAACCCGAGCAATATCGCCAACCTCCTCACGCTCGGCGGGGCTTATCTGCAAATGCAGCAGACCAACCGCGCCGCGGAACTTTTTGAGCTGGCGCTGAACAGCCCCGCCATCAAATTTCCGGATGCGGCCGCCATTGCCCAAAGTTTTGCCGGGATGGGCAATCTCGGCAAACTGGAGACGGCGCTTCAGAAGCTGGTGGCGTTGGCGCCGGATCAACCCGAGCCACGCTACGACCTGGCCGCGCTGCAGGCCATCGGCGGGAAAACCGCCGAATCCCTGCAAAATCTTAAAAGCGCGTTGGAAATCAGCGCCAAAAGACTGGCCAGCAACCCCACCGCCAATGATTTGCTGAAAACCGCGCGGACCGACCCCCGTTTAACCGCGCTGCGCGCCTTGCCGGAATTTCAAAAACTGGTTCCACCCAAGTAGTCCACCAATTTGAAGTTTCAAACATTGAGCCGACCGGCTTGCCCGTTGCCGGAACTCCGCGGATCTGCTAGTTTTCTCACTTAATGTTTGGACGCAAAAAACCTATGAGCAAAACCAAAAACAATTTGCCCGAGCCCGAAGCCGCCGCCGCGGCGACGGCACCCGCGCCGCCGCCCACGCCGGAGCAAAAGGAAGAACTCCAGAACCGCGTCGCCAAAGCGGATGAGAACTGGGAGCGCCTGCTCCGCACCACCGCGGATTTTGACAATTTCAAAAAACGCGCCGCCCGCGAAAAAATCGAAGCCGCGCAATACGCCAATTATTCGCTGATCCAGAAACTACTGCCCGTGCTCGACAATTTTGAGATGGCCCTCGCCGCCGCGCAAAACGCCGAAGGCGACAAGCTCGCCGCGCTCCAATCCGGCGTCGGGATGATCCAGCAACAGCTCAAGGCCGCACTCACCGAGGCCGGCCTGGAAGAAATTGACGCCGCCGGCAAGCCGTTCGACCCGAATCTGCACGAGGCCATTTCCGAACAAGAATCCACCGAAGTCGCCGAAGGCAACGTGCGGCAACAACTCCGCAAGGGATACAAACTCAAAGACCGCCTGGTGCGCCCCGCCACCGTCATCGTCGCCAAAAAGCCGGCGACAAATTCGTAATTCAACCGGCGTCATCCGAAATCACCATGGCCAAACGCGACTATTACGAAATTCTCGGCGTGCCGCGCGGCGCGAACGACGACGAAATCAAAAAAGCCTACCGCAAACAGGCGGTAAAATTTCATCCGGACAAAAACCCCGGCGACAAGACCGCCGAGGAAAATTTCAAGGAGCTCGGCCATGCCTATGAGATTTTGAGCGACCCCCAAAAGCGCGCCGCCTACGACCAATACGGCCACGACGCCTTCGACCCGCGCGCCCGCGCCCGCGGCGGCAGCGGCGGCGGGTTCCACGATCCGTTTGATATTTTCCGCGAGGTTTTTGGCGGGGGCGGAGGCGGCCAGGATCCAAACGCGCCGCAGCGCGGCGATGATTTGCGCTACGACATGCAGATCACGCTTGAAGAATCGGCGCTGGGCTGCGAAAAAGAAATTTCCATCACCAAGCCCGACAAATGCGACAGCTGCAACGGCTCCGGGGCGGAGGCGGGCTCCAAAATGCGCCAGTGCGGAACGTGCGGCGGACACGGGCAGGTGCTCACCGCCCGCGGCATTTTCAGCATCGCGCAAACCTGCCCGCACTGCAAGGGCGCGGGGCGCATACTGGAAAAGCCGTGCAAAAAATGTGCCGGCAACGGCAAACAGGAGCGCACTTCAAAAATCAAATTGCGCATTCCCGCCGGCGTGGAAGCCGGCTCCCGCCTGCGCTCCGCCGGCAATGGCGAGGCGGGCGCGCGCGGCGGCCCGGCGGGCGATCTCTATGTTTTCCTGCAGGTCAAACCTCACGAGGTATTTTCCCGCGAGGGCGACGATTTGCTGTGCGAGGTCCCGGTAAGTTTTGCGCAAGCCACGCTAGGCGCGGAGCTGGAAGTGCCGACGCTGGAAGGCCGAGCCACGATCCGGATTCCCGCCGGGACGCAACCGGGGACATTACTCCGGATCAAGGGGCGCGGCGTAAAAAATCTCCAAGGCTACGGACAGGGCGACTTGCATATCCGCGTCCAAGTCGAAGTGCCGACGCATTTAAATTCCGAGCAAAAGCAAAAAATCCAGGAATTCGCCGCCCTGTGCGACGGCAAGGAAGCGCCCCTGGCCCAGGGATTTTTTGAGAAGGCAAAAAAGTTCTTCAAGTGATCCCGCCATGCACCGCTTCTATCTGGCGCCCGAAAACTGCCGGGGGGACTCACTGCACCTCGACGAACGCGAAGCGCACCATGCGCGGCACGTCCTGCGCTTAAAACCCGGCGACTTCGCGACGGTTCTGGACGGCGCCGGCAGTGAATTTCTCGGGGCCGTTGTAAACACCGAAAAAAAGTCCGTAACGCTGGCCGTAAAAGAAAAGAAATCCACGCCGGTCCCGCCCTGCCCCGCCAGCTTGTTGATCGCCATGCCCAGGGGGAAAATCATCGAAGACATAATACAAAAAGCCACGGAACTCGGGGTACGGCGCATCGTTCCGCTATTGACCGAACGCGTGGTGGCGCAACTGGACAGGGAAGGCGCGGAAGCCAAGCGAAACAAATGGCAACAGGTCGCCATCGAAGCCATCAAGCAATGCGGCTCACCTTGGCTGCCGCGCGTAGAAACCCCAGTGGCGCTAAAAGAATTTCTCGCGCAGGGCGGATTGCCCGAACTGACCCTGGTCGGCTCGCTGCAGACGAAACGGGTCCATCCGCACAAGGTTTTGGCCGCATTTTCATCCCAACACGGACGACCGCCCCACAGCGCGGGCCTATGGATCGGGCCGGAAGGCGATTTCACGCTGGCGGAATTGCAGGCCATCGAAGCGGCGGGTGCGCAGCCGGTGACGCTCGGCAAGCTGACCCTGCGCGTAGAGACCGCGGCGATCTACGGCCTGTCGTTTTTGAATTACGAGCTTCAGCGCGACTGAACCAGCACCCGAAAGGCGCGCCCCAAGTGGTCCGGATGCGTGAGGGTTTGAAACTGCCGGATTTGTTTCGCATCGAAATTGATGAAGTCGCCGCGCTTCACGGCCGCGCTTAATATCCGGGTGAGGAATTGCGGCTGGGGGCAGCAGCGCTCCGTTTGCAATCCGACTTCCGCCCCAGCTTTTTGAAGGGCGGAGAAATCAACGTGGGCGGTCAAGTCCTGCTCGCCGGGACGCGCCAGCAAATCGCCGCTCACCTGGTGACGATGATAGGCGCGCAGGGTGCCATTGATTCGCGAAGGGGAAAACTGCTCTCCGGCGGCAAACCCGTAATCAATCGCCACCAGCTTGCCACCAGCCAAGGTTTGGGCAGCGGCGCGCCACCAATTTTCAGCGGCCGGTGATTTTTCGATAGTGTAGCCGTCAGGCAGAACCGCCAGGAGTTCCGGCGGAGCGTGGCGGGGGGACAATGAATCATGGACCGGTTCCGGCAGGCGCGTCCAGACGAGCTTTTCCCCGGCGAGAGCGACGCCCCACTCGAACCAGTCCCCAGCCGGGGCATCCCAACCCAGGCGATGAACCGGCAGGGCATCCAGCAACTCATTGCTAAAGATGATACCGCGGGATCCGGCAAGCGCGGGATCGCCCAAACCGGAAATCCAGCGAACGCCCGACGCCAATCCTTTCAACGTTTCCCGCTGCCATTGCTGCCGGACCGACGACGGTTCCAGGAGGATATATTCCAATTCCGCGAAAAGCCCAGGACGGTGAAGCTGAAGCCAGCCCAAAACATCGGCGGCGAGTTTTCCATCGTGCGCGCCAGCCTCGATGATTCGCAAGGGGCGATCCGGAACACGCAATTCGGCGAGCCATTCGGCAAATTGATACGCGAGCAATTCGCCGAACAAATTCCCCACGCTGACACTGGTAACAAAATCCCCGCGCCGACCGACGCCGCCCGGCGGCTTTTCGTAATAGCCGGTGGCGGGGGAATAAAGCGCCAGCTCCATGAAGCGCGCAAAGGAAATTGCGCGATGGCGAAGGATTTCCCCGCGGATATTTTCACCCGGCATTTTCATTGCTTGCAGATAAACATGGCTTGCGCTAGTGTCGAATCAACGAGAGGACTTTATGGCTAAAATTGACGCATTTTTCAACCTGATGTTTGAGCAGAAGGCCTCCGACCTGCACATGGCTTCCGGCAATCCCCCGATGATGCGCATCAACGGAGAGCTGCAACGGGTAGATTATCCCCCGCTGGATAACGATACGCTCAAGGCCATGCTCTACGAAATCGCGCCGGATTACAAAATCAAACAGTTTGAAGAAACCGGCGATGTGGACTTCGGCTATGAAATCCCGAACATCTCGCGCTTCCGCGTGAACTTCTTCAACCAGAAAAACGGCGTCAGCGCGGTGTTCCGGCAAATTCCGAGCCGCGTGCTGTCGTTTGAAGATTTCGAAAAATTAGAAGCCCCGCTGCCCTCGGTATTAAAAAAGTTTGCGATGCTAAACCGCGGGCTCGTGGTCGTCACCGGCCCCACCGGCTCCGGCAAATCCACCACCCTCGCGGCCGTCGTGGATTACTGCAACCGGAACCGCAAAGATCACATCATCACCGTGGAAGACCCGATCGAGTTTGTCCACGAAAGCAAAAACTGCCTGGTCAATCATCGCGAGGTCGGCGTGCATACGAAGTCATTTGCCTCGGCGCTGCGCGGCGCCTTGCGCGAAGACCCGGACATCATCCTCGTCGGCGAAATGCGCGATCTGGAAACCATCGAACTGGCGATCACGGCGGCCGCAACCGGCCACCTGGTTTTCGGCACGCTGCACACGCAAAGCGCCGCCAAGACCGTGGATCGCATCATTGACGTTTTTCCCGCCGACCAGCAGAACAAGATCCGGCAAACATTGTCCGAGGCGTTGAAAGGCGTCGTGGCGCAAACATTGTTCAAGCGGTCGGATAAGAAAGGCCGCGTGGCGGCATTCGAAGTCCTGGTATTCAACACCGCGGTGGCCAACCTCGTACGCGAAGGCAAGACGCATCAGATTCAAGGCATGATCCAGATCGGCAAGAAATTCGGCAACCAGCAATTGGACGACCACATCATGGAGCACGTCCGCATGAAGCGCATCACCCCGGAAGACGCCTTTGACAAGGCGCTCGACAAGAAAAAATTCCGCCCGCTGTTAGCACACCCGCCGGAAGACGAAGATGCCCTGTAATTATGCGAAAACCGGAACTGGATCAGATTCTGACAACGATGCTGGCAGCGCAGCCGGAAGTATCCGATTTAAATTTCACCGTAGACCGCCCGCCCCAAGTCGAAGCCTACGGCGAACTCAAGCCGGTCGTTCTGGATCCGCCGATAGCAAAACTGACACCGTTCCAGATTGAGAGCATCGCGCTCAACATCATCGGGGACAACCTCTGGCATATCGAGGATTTACTGCGGCACGGCTCGTGCGACGCCTCGTACGCGCTGAGCGACAAAGCCCGGTTCCGCGTAAATATTTTTTCGCAGCGCGGCAATTATTCCATTGTCTGCCGCCAGTTAAACGCGGCAATCCCGACCCTTGAACAATTAAAGTTTCCGCCCATTCTAAAGGATATACCCCGCGAAAAAACCGGGCTGGTGCTCGTCACGGGGGCCACCGGCTCAGGAAAATCCACCACCCTGGCGGCCATCCTAAATGAAATCAACCGGCACAGTCCCGTCCACATTGTGACGCTGGAAGACCCCGTGGAATACCTGCACACCCATGACAAAGCCACGTTCAACCAACGGGAACTGGGCATTGATTTTGATTCCTATGCCAACGGTTTGCGCGCCGCGCTGCGCCAGGCGCCGAAAGTGATTCTCGTCGGCGAAATGCGCGACCAAGACACGGTTAAGATCGCCTTAAGCGCCGCCGAAACCGGCCATCTGGTCTTGAGCACGCTACATACCATCAACGCCGGGGAGACCATTAACCGCATTCTGGGCATGTTCGAGCCGGAGGAGCAGGAGCAGATTCGCGTCCGGCTGGCTGACTCACTGCGCTGGGTGGTAAGCCAGCGGCTCGTGCCCAAGATTGAAGGCGGGCGGTTTGCCCTGCTGGAAATCATGGGCGCCAACCTGCGCACCCAGGAAAGCATCCGGCTGGGCGAGAGCGAAGGAAAAACTTTTTATGAAATCATCGAAGCCAGCTATCCCTTTGGCTGGCGGAATTTTGATCAGAACTGCATTGAAGCCTATGACCGCGGCGTCATCACGGAAGACACCGCGATGCTCTATTGCACCAAGCGCAGCGTCGTCTCCCGCGCCATTGACAACTTAAAAAAGGCCCGCGGCGAGCAAACCAGCGATGTGAACACCCTCCGAATGAAAGCCGGCAGCCATGGCGGAACGGCGGCGGCACCACCCGTCTTAAAAATTAAATGAACGATGCCTTTGATTTTGTCAGCAACGGAGACGCGCCCGCGCTCATCGCCTTTTCCACGCCCGAATGGCTGGATTCCGCCAAGGCCGCCCTGAATGAACTCGGCTACAAGGTTCACACCGCCGCCACGCACAGCGATTTCCTCCTGCGTTTCGGCCAGGCACATTACCAGGTGGTGCTGATCGAGGAACTCTTCGGGGCCAATACGCCAGGCGAAAACCTGGCACTGAAAACCCTGCAAAACATGCCGGTCAACCAGCGCCGCCACGCCACCCTCCTGCTCATCGGCGACTCCTTTCAAACTTTCACACCAATGGAGGCGTTCAAAAACAGCGTCCACGCCGTCATCAACAGCTCCGAGCTGTTCCTGCTCAAGCAACTCGTGGAGAAAGCGGTCGCCGACAACACCACCTTTCTCCATAGCTACCGCGAAGTTCAGCACCGCGTGCTCACCAGCGGCACCCGCAACTAGACGTGACCCGACTGGATCAAGCCCTGGTCGAGCGCGCCCTCTGCGCCAGCCGCGAAAAAGCCAAGCGACTGATTCTGGCCGGGGCCGTTCGCATCAACGGCCATCCCGCCAAAAAAGCCAGCGACAGCATCAAGCCGGCGGACGAAATCACCGTGGACACACCGGAAAAATTCGTCAGCCGCGGCGGCCACAAACTCGAACACGCCCTCGTCCATTTCCAACTCAACGTCGCCGGCCTCACCGCCATTGACATCGGCGCCTCCACCGGCGGGTTCACCGACTGCCTGCTCCAGCGCGGGGCGGAAAAAGTTTTCGCCGTGGATGTGGGCCACGGCCAGATCGCCTGGAAACTTCGCAGCGACCCGCGCACCGTGGTGATGGAGAAAACCAATGCCCGCTTCCTGAAGCCAAAACACTTCCCCATGCCGGCCGACCTGATCGTCGCTGACTGCTCCTTCATATCGCTGACAAAAATCCTGCCCCCCGCCGGGCCCCTGCTCAAACCGAAGGGGAAGATCGTAGCGCTCATCAAGCCGCAATTCGAAGCCGGCAAGAAAGAGGTGGACAAGGGCCGCGGCGTCATCACCGATGCCGCGATCCACGCCCGCGTCCTGGCGGAGCTGAAAGATTTTGTCTCGGCACAGGCTGGCCTTTGCTGGCGCGGTGTGGTTGAATCTCCCCTGCTGGGCCCGGCCGGCAACAAAGAGTTTTTAGCACTGATTGAAAAAAACGGCTGAACATTTCCAACGCATCGGACTGGTCGGCAACGCGGAAAAACCCGCCGCCGCCGCCAGCGTCCGCGCGGCGGCGCAGCTCCTGCGCCGATCCGGCCGCGAGGTTTTCTGCGACGCCATTACCGGCGCCTTCGCCAAGATCAAGGGCCGGGTTCTGCCCGACACGGCCACGCTGGCGCGCGCGGTGGATTTGCTCATCATTTTCGGAGGGGACGGCACGATGCTCCACGTCGCGCGGCAGATTGCCGGATCGCACACGCCAATGCTCGGCGTCAACATCGGGGGGCTGGGCTTTCTCACCGCCGTGCCATCAGAGCAACTGGCCACCGCGCTGAAACTGCTCGGGCAGGGAAAATTTCGTTTCGAATCCCGGGCGCTGATTGCGGCCACCGGCAACGCCAACGGAACCCCCATCCAGGCCACGGCGCTCAACGACATCGTCATCAGCCGCGGCGCCGCCTCGCGGCTCATCGCGCTGGATGTCAGCGTAGAAGGCGAGCCCATCACGCGCTACCGCTGCGACGGCCTGATCATCAGTTCGCCGACCGGTTCCACGGCCTATTCGCTCGCGGCGGGCGGCGCGATCGTTTTGCCGACGGCGGAAGTCTTCGTCCTGACACCGATTTGCCCACACGCATTGTCCAACCGCTCCATCATTTTGCCGCTGTCGGCCACCCTGCGCGTAAAGGCCATCAAAACCGAGCCGGCAACCTTTCTCAATGCGGACGGACAGATTGCAGGCGAACTGATCAACGGCGACGAAATCACCATCCGCCGCAGCCGCAGCACCGTGCGCCTCGTGCATCTGGGCAACGGATCTTTTCTGGAAGCTTTGCGACGAAAACTTCATTGGCGCGGAACGTATCTTTAACATGCCATCGTTGAAAAATTACAACGTCAAATTGTTGAAGCGGATTTCGCTGCCGCTCAACCTACGGTTCAACGGTTCAACCATTCAACGAATCACATGGTTAGATTAAAAGACATTGCCCAAATTATCGGCGTCTCGGTGATGACCGTCTCCAAAGCATTGCGCGACGAACCGGATGTCTCGGCCGCCACGAAGGCCAAGATCAAAAAACTGGCCCTGGACATGGGCTACGTGCCCGACTCGAGCGCCCAAGGACTGCGGACCAAGACCACCAAATTGCTCGGTCTGGTCATTCCCGCCACAACGAATCCCATTTATGCCCGGATCGTATTAGCCATTGAGGAGCGCGCCCAGGAACTGGGCTACGACATCCTGCTGGCCCAGACGCAGAATCTGGCGGAACGCGAGGACGCCTGCCTGCGCCGGCTGCTGGCGCGACGGGTGGACGGGCTTTTCATCACGCCAGTATACCGCTTTGAAGCCGAAGCACGGATTTACCAGGAGATTATTGCGCGCAAAATCCCCACGGTCCTACTCGGCTCGCCGGCGCCATTTTGCAAAAGTTTTCCCGCCATCGAAATTGAAGACCTGGTGGCCAGCTACAACCTCACGAAGCATCTGCTCGCCTTGGGCCACAAGAAAATCGCCTACTTCACCGGCCCGCCCGCGGCACCCTGGGCACATGAACGCTTCGAAGGTTTCCGCCGGGCGCTGCGCGAAGCGGGATTGACCGTGGACGACAAACTGGTTTTCCAAGCGGGCAGCACGATTGAAGACGGCGCCAAAGCCGCCTTGCAAATGCTCAACGAAAACAGCCAGCCCACGGCCATCCAATGCGTCAGCGACCTGATTGCCATCGGCTGCGCGGAAACCCTGCTGCAACAAGGCCTCAAGATTCCCGGAGACATTTCCCTGACCGGCTACGGAAACATCCTCGCCGCCGAATTTTACCGGGTGCCGCTGACCACGATCAGCCAGCCCAAACATCGGCTCGGAGTGGCGGCCATGGACGCCTTGATGCGCCTGATTCGCGGCGAAACCATCCAGTTGAAGCGTCTCGCCGCCGAACTGGTCACCCGCCAAAGCACCGCGCCGCCAAAAGCCTGACCGGCGCCAGCCGAGTCACGATTGAAATCTGATTGAAAACACCGCGCACAAACGGCAGATTCAGCGCATGACGAAATCTGTTTTCACCGGTCCGGTTTATGTGGTGCGCGACAACATAGACACCGACCAGATCATCTCCGCGCAGTTTCTTAACCTCGTGCCGACCATCGCCGAGGAATACGAGAAGCTCGGCAGCCACGCGCTCGACGGCCTGCCCGCCTCACTCTATCCCAACCGCTACGTCAAGGCCGGCCAGCTTGACAGCGAATATCCCATCGTCGTCGCCGGCAAAAACTTCGGCTGCGGCAGCTCCCGCGAACACGCGCCCATCGCCATGGGCTCGGCCAACTGCGAAATCGTCCTCGCGGAAAGCTTCGCGCGCATCTTCTTCCGGAACTGCGTCGCCACCGGCGAACTTTATCCCTGCGAATGCGCCGACCGCCTGTGCGACGTGCTTAAAACCGGCGAAGTCGTGACCGTGGACCTCGACGCCGCGACCGTGACCGCCAAGGCGACGGGCAAGGTCTATAAATTCAAGCCGCTGGGCGATGTGCGCCCCGTGGTGGATGCCGGCGGACTGTTCAATTTTGCGCGCAACAGCGGCATGATTGCGAAGTAACCTTCGCAAATGAATCTGCTGCCAACTCCCCGCTCGCTGATCAAGCGACCGGGGAGTTTACTTTTACCAAGGAAAAAATCGCTCCGGGCCGGCGTCATCAGACAACGTCGCAGCCAATCGGCGCCGAAACATCCCGAAGGTTACACGCTGGCGATTTCCAAACGGGGAATATTCATTTCCTCCCGCGACTTACTCGGTTGGCGGGCAGCACAATCAACGCTGCGCCAGCTGATGCGCGAATACGGACACAAACTGCCATGCCTGAAAATCCGGGATTGGCCGGATTTCGCACGGCGCGGCGTGATGCTCGACATTTCGCGCGGGCGCGTGCCGAAGCTGGAAACCTTGCTTGACCTGGCGGAGAAGCTCGCCGATTTCAAGATCAACGAGCTGCAACTTTATACCGAGCACACCTTCGCCTATCGTAAATACAAGCGCATCTGGCAAAGCTGGGGCGCGCTGACGGCCAAGGAAATCCAAATCCTCGATGCGCGGTGCCGCGAACTCGGCATTGACCTCGTGCCGAACCAGAATTCCTTCGGCCACCTGCGCTATTTTCTGGAAGATCCGAAGCTGAAAAAACTCGGCGAAATCTCCGAGCCATTCCCCGCCGAGACGAAGGATTTCCTCCGACGCCCGACCACACTGGCGCCCAATCATCCCGGCACCCGGCCCTTTCTGCGCGGACTCCACGATGAGTTGCTGCCGAATTTCTCCAGCCAATTCTTCAATGTTGGTGGCGATGAAACGTGGGACTTGGGCAAAGGCCAGAGCAAGAAGTTGTGCGAGAAAAAAGGCAAAGGCCGGGTGTATCTGGATTTCCTGAGGCAAATCCACCGCGAAGTTTCCCAGCGCGGCAAGCGCATGATGTTCTGGGGCGACATCATCTTGAAGTATCCGAAGCTGATTCCAGAGCTGGCCAAACTTGGCAAAGCTGACCGGCAGGTCAGCCATACCATCATCGCGCTGAACTGGGGTTATGAAGCCGGTCATCCCTTTGCCAAGGAAGCGGCACAATTCGCCAAGGCAAAGATTCCGTTTTATATCTGCCCCGGCACCTCGACCTGGCAAACCCTCCTTGGCAAGCACGACAATGCGCTGGCGAATCTGCGCGCGGCCGCCAAGGCAGGAAAGAAGTTTGGCGCGATCGGCCTGCTCAACACCGATTGGGGCGATGGCGGACATCCACAGCCACTCGCCGTGAGCTGGCCGATGTTGGCCGCCGGAGCGGCGCTGGCGTGGAAGGCAAAGTCGCTCGACACAAAGAAGCTGGCGGCGGTTTTGAGCCGCGACGTGTTTTTAGATGCCTCCGGCAAAATTGCGGACATCGCATTCAAACTCGGGTTTGTTCACCAAAAGCTGGGGGTCAAAGCGCCCAACGAAACCCCGCTGGGCACGGTCATGGCCGCCCCAAAACCGGAGGAACAAGAGCTGTTTTGCCGCAACGGGCTTAAATGGTTCACAAAAATTCCCGCCGCAAAAATCCAAGCGGCGCTTCGGGAGATTGAAAGGCAGCGAAAAGTTTTAAGCCGGGTAAAAACAAAACCAGGTTCCGCCAAGGTTTTGGCGCAAGAGCTGGATTTGGCAGCACGCATGGCAGCACAATCCTGCAAATTCATGTTGTGGCAGCAGGCGGTGGCGGCCAAAAACACAATCACAGCGAGCCAGCTGAAACGGCAAGGCATTCAAGAACTGCGCCAACTGGAAAAGGATTTTAATGGGTATTGGCCGCGGCGAAACAAGGCAACCCCACGGCACTGCTCGAGCTTCCTCCGCTGGCGGATCGAGGATTATCAGGCAGAACGTTAAGCCGAATCCCGCATTGGACCTGAAAACAAAAACGCGCCCGGCAGTTTCCTGCGGGCGCGCTTAAAAAAACGGCTAATTATTTTGCGGCGGGCGGATTCGTTCCAGCCGTTGCCGGCGCCGTGGCAGGAACGGTCGTGAGCAGGTTATTCGCCGGCTGAACCGCAGCTTTGGGCGCCGGCGCGGCGACCGGCGTCTGCATTTGTTTTTGCTGAACCTGCTTCATGAAGTCAGTCGCGCTGCCGCCGTTGCTGCGCTGCGCCCGATCTTGCAGATAGCCCAGCACCAAGGCCATGACAAGAAAAGCCACCGTTGCGTATTTCGTGACCTTGGTCAGGACGTTGCCCGATCCAGAACCGAACAACGCGTCCGCCGTGCCGCCGCCGAATGCCAGTCCCGCGCCCGCGTCTTTTTTGGGCAGCTGAACGAGCACCAGCAAAATCAACAGCAGACAGTTGATGACCAGTAAAAATGTAAGAACGCCAACGAGAAAACTCATAGTGATTTAAGTTTAGATGGAATTTTTGATAATGTCAGCAAAACTTCTTGCCTCCAACGAGGCACCGCCGACCAACGCGCCATCCACATCGGGCTGGCTCATCAATTCCTTGGCATTGCCCGGCTTGACGCTGCCGCCGTATTGAATGCGCACCTTGCGCGCCACTTCGGCGTCGAACAGCGAGGCGAGCACGCCGCGGATGAACTTGTGCGCATCCTGCGCCTGCTGCGTGGTGGCGGTCTTGCCGGTGCCAATGGCCCAGACAGGCTCATAAGCAACGACGGTTTCCACCATCTGTTCCTTGGTCAAACCCGCGAGGCTGCCGCGCACCTGGGTTTCCAAAACCTTTTCGGTCAAATTGCCTTCGCGTTCGGCGAGGGTTTCGCCCACGCAAACAATCGGCTTCAGCGCCGCCGCATGAGCCGCCGCCGCCTTCTTGGCGATGAGCGCGTCGGTTTCCTTCTGGAACTGGCGACGCTCGCTGTGGCCGAGAATGACGTAGCGCACGGAAAATTCCTTCAACAGGCCCGCGCAAATCTCGCCGGTGAAAGCGCCGAAATTATTCTCGCTCATATTTTGCGCCGCGAGCCGGATATTGGAATCGAGGATGGACTTGGAAACTTCGCTCAAGGCAGTGAAAGCGGGGGCGACCACAATGTCCACTTCCTTCACGCCCGCGAGGTCGCGCTTGAGATCGGCGACGAGGGTCAGCGCCTCGGCGACGGTCTTGTTCATCTTCCAGTTACCGGCAATGATTAATTTGCGTTCTTTGTTCATGGTTAAAGTATTTTAAAGGATTAATAAATTTAGTGGGAGCAACTACAGCCGCAGCCGGCTTTCTCGCTCAACGCCGCCACGCCGGGCAGCACTTTACCTTCGAGGAATTCCAGCGACGCGCCGCCGCCGGTAGAAGTGTGGGTCACTTTCTTGTCCGCGCCGTATTTTTTCGCCGCCGTCGCGGTGTCGCCGCCGCCGATGACGGTCGTCGCGCCGTTCTGCGTAGCCGTCACAATCGCTTCCGCCATGGCCTTGGTAGCCTGCTCGAACGCCGGGAATTCAAACACGCCCGCCGGCCCGTTCCAGATGATGGTCCTGGCACGCTTGATGGAGTCGAGGAACAAGGCCGTTGACTTCGGCCCCACGTCCAGGCCCAGCCATCCGTCGGCAATACCGGAGGCATCGTCGGCCACCTTGACCTGCGCGTCCGCCGCGAACTTGTCGCCGCAAACATAATCCACCGGCAGGATAATCTTGCGGCCCTTTTCCTGCGCCTTCTTCATGAGGTCGGGCACCAGCTTGGCCCCCTCGGCGTCATAGAGCGAATTGCCGATAGCCATGTGGTTAAGAACTTTTTTAAAGGTGAACGCCATGCCGCCGCCGATGATGATCTCGTCAGCCTTGTCGAGCAGGTTGTTGATGAGTTGAATCTTGTCGGCAACCTTCGCGCCGCCGAGGATGGCGAGCAACGGGCGTTGCGGGTGGTCGAGCACGGCACCGAACGCGTCGAGCTCCTTCTTCATCAGATAGCCACAGGCCCGCTGCGGCAGCTGCACGCCGGTCATGGAGCTGTGATCACGATGGGCGGTGCCGAACGCGTCATTGATATAAACGTCGCCGAGCTTCGTCAGGCTGGCGCGAAAGGCTTTCACCTGGTCGGCGTCGGCCTTGAGCTTCGTGCCGTCTTCCAGTTTCACCTTGCCTTCTTCCTCGATGTGGAAGCGCAGGTTTTCGAGCAAAATCACATCGCCGGGCTTGGCCTGGGCGCAGGCAGCCTCGATTTCGACGCCGACGCAGTCGTTGAGGAAATGAACCGGTTTGCCGAGCAGTTTTTCCAACGCCGCCGCCACGGGCTTCAGGGAGAACTTCTCGATGCGCTTGCCATCGGGACGACCAAGGTGGCTCATCAGGATAACCGACGCCCCCTTATCGAGCGCATAGCGGATGGTCGGCAACGCCGCCTCAATGCGCTTGGTGTTGGTGATGGCACCAGTTGCCTTGTCCTGCGGAACGTTAAAATCCACGCGAATCAAGGCTCGTTTGCCTTTCAATTCGATATCTTCAATAAAGAGTTTTGCCATAAAATTGATTTGCTATACGAAAAAAATTGAACGCTGATAATAATACGGACGGGCGTTTAGTAAAGTGAATTTGATGAGCAAGCGAGGTTGTTTCGCGCCAAAAGCTCAGTCAGACATTCAAAACATTTTAGCAATAGAGACGAAAAAAAGGCAGTGACGCCAGTGCATCACCGCCTTTTTAAAAGTGTCGGCTTAGAAGAACGCGATGTAAAACCAGATCACACAAGCCACGACGATCAAGCTCAACCCCACGTCGAGCGCATTCCAACTGGCACGGGTGGCGGCTTTCTCTTCGGGCGTCGCCCCATACCAAGTATATTTGGCAGTCTGAGGATCGGGCGCCTTGGTCATCAAACTGATGATGATCATCAACGCGGCCGTCAGCACAAACAGTCCCTGACAGAAATAGAGCCAGTGAATATTCCAGAAGTCGAAGATGAGGCCGTGCTTGGCTTTGATGGGGGCAATGCCGGAAGCATATTGATCGGCGGTGATAATCCCTTTGTATAGCTGCTGCTTGAGCTCCTTCACCACACCGCCGTCATTGCGCATGATGAGGTCAGAAGCGAGCCGGGCAAATCCGGCCACCACCCCCACCACAAACGCCCATAACGCCGCCGGGGCGGTGGCGCGTTTCCAAAAGACGCCAATGCCGAACAGAACGGCTATGGCTGGCGATAAATACGCCTGCACGCTTTGCAGATATTCATACAGGTTTGAATGCAGCGCCTTAATCACCAGCACCCAGCATATGCCCAGAAAGACGATGACCGCCGTGGCGATGCGCCCAACCAGCACTTCGGTTTTGCCGGAGGCGTTGGGATGCCATTCGCGGTAAAAATCCATCGTGAACAAAGTGGCTGAAGCGTTGAACTTAGACGCCAGCGACGCCATAAGCGCAACAATCATGCCGCAAGCGACGATACCTTTAACACCGTGAGGCAAAATCTGCGCCACAAGCGAGGTGTAGGCGGCGTCACCGCTGGTGGTGAAACCGCTGCCCGGCTTCTGGGTGAGCGCAAAGGCCACCATGCCGGGAACCAGAAAGATGAACACGGGAGTCAGCTTGAAATAGCCGGCGAGAATAGAGCCGCGGCGCGATTCCTTCTGATTTTTGCCCGCCAGCACGCGCTGGACGATGTATTGGTCGGTGCACCAATACCAGAAGCCGATGATGGCCGAACCGGGCAGCACTGCGAGCCACGGCCATTCCGGATCGGCGTTGGAGCGGATAAGGTGAATGTTGGCGCCCACCGATGCCTTGGTGACATTCCAGCCTTCAATCAGACTGCCGCCGCCGAGCTTTTGCAGCCCGACGTAAAGAATGGCCAGCGAGCCAAAGATCAGCACCGGCGTTTGCAGCACCGCCGTATACATGATCACCCGCATGCCCCCGAAAATCGTGTAAAGACCCGTCGTGAAAGCCAGGCCCAAGGCGATGACCCAAAAAACATCCACGGTGTGCCCGAACAAGCTGACGGACTCCACCCCCAGCAAAGTGCGGATGACCACGTCACCGGCATAAATGGTCGCCGCAATTTTGGTCAGAACCAAGCTGGCAATGGTGAGCAGGCTTAAAACATTTCGCGAACCACGGCTGAAGCGCAGTTCCAGAAATTCCGGCATCGTGAACACCTTCATGCGGTCATAGAGCGGCACGAAAACCCAGCCCAGGATCAGGATCAGCCAGCCGTGCATTTCCCAATGCGCCATGGCCATGCCGGTGACAAAACCGGCGCCGGCGAGGCCCACGAGATGCTCGGAGCCGATGTTCGAGGAGAAGATCGAGGAGCCGATCTGCAGCCAGTTCGCGTCGCGACCGGACAAGAAGTAATCCTTGCCGGACTCGTTTTTTTTGCGCATCGAGAACAACACCACGGCCAGCATGCCGACGATAAACAACGCAATCACAAACCAGTCCAACCCGTTAAATACCGGCTCCTGCCGGATCCCGGCATTGGCCGCAATGGCATTGGTTGCTGCGACAATTTTATTCGTTATTTCATTCATGATTTCAGGAGGTCGTGGTTATGGCTTAACACTAAATTTGTAGATGATCGTGTTGTGAAATGTCTGGCCGGGCTTGAGAACCACGGACGGGAAATTCGCCTTGTTGGGTGAATCCGGATAATGCTGCGGCTCCATGCAAAAACCCGTGCGCGCCTGATAGGTCACACCGCCTTTGCCAATAATGCTGCCATCCAGAAAATTACCGGCGTAAAACTGCAAGCCCGGCTCGTCGCTCCAGACTTCCATCACCCGGCCCGTGGTGGGTTCCTCCACGCGAGCCTGCAATCCAAGCTGGCCAAGCGGTTTGTTAATGACCCAGTTATGGTCGTAGCCGGGGCCGTATTGCAAAACAACATCCGGCTCGTTGATACGCGCGCCAATCGCGGTCGGATTGCGAAAATCAAACGGCGTGCCAGCCACCGATTTCAACTCGCCCGTGGGAATCAAGCCGGCATCCACCGGCGTGGTTTGGTCGGCATTGATATAGACGATGTGGCCAAGAATATCGCCATTCCCCTGCCCCGACAGATTGAAATAGGAATGATGCGTAAGATTCACGACCGTCGGCCGATCGGTCACGGCGGTGCATTCTAATTTCAAAGCATTGTCATCCGTCAGCGTGTAAGTCGCCGTCACCATCAAGTTGCCGGGGAAACCCTCTTCGCCGTCCAAACTCGCATAAGTCAAAATCAGCGCCGGTCCCTGCGCCGTGTGCATCGGCCGCGCCGTCCACACCACCTTGTCGAAACCCTTCAAGCCGCCATGCAACGAATTCGGGCCGTTGTTCGTGGCCAGCGTGTAGGTCTTGCCTTCGAGCGTGAATCGGGCGCCGCCAATGCGGTTGCCGTAGCGTCCGATGAGCGCGCCGAAATAGGGTGTTTTGTCGATGTAGCCCGTCAAATCGTCAAAGCCGAGCACGACATCGGCGAACCTGCCGTTTTTGTCCGGCATGGTCAGCTTCTGCACAATGCCGCCATAGGTCATGATATTCGCCTCCATGCCGTTGGCGTTTCGCAGCGTGTAGATTTCAACCGCCTGACCTTCAGTCGTCTTGCCGAAGTCAGCCTTCGTGATGGTTCCTTTGGATGTGTTCATAGTACTGCAACCGGTAAAACACGCCGCCGCAATGCTGGCGGACATGACGGTAATGAGTTGGGCTAGTTTATTCATGTTGGGTTTCGGTTGAAATTCATTTCTGCCCGTAAGTTGCCTTCGGCCCGTGTTTGCGAAGAAAATGTTTATCCAACAACACGCCCTGCATCGGCTTGAGCTTGGGATTGATGCGCAGCGTCTCGCTGTTCAGCTTCGCGATGAATTCCAGCACGCCCGCGTTGTGAACCGCAGCATGCACGTCCGCGCCCCACGTGAACGGCCCGTGGCTCGCCACCAGCACGGCGGGATGCTGCAACGGATCGAACTTAAATTTCTTGAAGGTCTCCACGATCACGTCGCCCGTGTTCGCCTCATAATCGGTTTTGATTTCCGCCGCCGTCAGCTTGCGCGTGCAGGGCACTTCGCCATACCAGTAATCCGCCTGCGTCGTGCCGTAGGCCGGCAACGGCTGGCACGCCTGCGCCCACGCCGTCGCAAACAGGCTGTGCGTGTGCACCACGCCGCCGATTTTGGGGAAGGCGCGATACAGCACCAGATGCGTGGCCGTGTCCGAACTGGGCTTGAGCTGGCCCTCAACGACCTCGCCGGCCTTCAATGACACGCAAACCATGTGCTGCGGTTTCAGCTCCGCATACGGCACGCCGCTCGGCTTGATGACCATCACGCCACTCGCGCGATCCACCGCGCTGGCGTTGCCCCACGTCTGGATGACCAGACCTTCGGCGACCAGATCCAGGTTCGCCCGGCACACTTCAGCTTTTAATTTTTCGAGCATAACAAATTTTCTTTTTGCCACAGAGCCACCGAAAGCACGGAGAAAAACTCAAAACGGACTCTGTGTTCTCTGTGCCTCTGTGGCTAATTAAATTTTTACTTCCGCACCCGACTACGAATCTCAATCAACTTTTTCATCACGCCATACAGATTACCGTTCCACTGCATCGTGCCGAAAGCATCGTGAAGCTGTTTGTAAATGGCGTAAAGTTCTTTGTAAACCGCGTGCGCCTTTGGATTCGGCTTATAGACGGCCGGCTTGAGGCCGGTCATCTTCTTCTGCGCGGTGGCGAAGTCCTTGTGCGCACCCGCAACGACCGCCGCCGCGATGGCCGAGCCAAGCGCGCAGGTCTGCGCCGAGCGGCTGATTTTCATCGGCCGGCCGGTGATGTCCGCGTAGGTCTGCATGACGAGCGCGCTCTTGTCCGCAATGCCGCCGCAGTTCACCACTTCGGAAATCTTTACGCCGTATTCCTCGTAGCGATTGATGATGGTCAACGCGCCGTAAGCCGTCGCCTCGATGAGCGCGCGATACACTTCCGCCGGCGTCGTGTAAAGCGTCTGGCCGAGGAGCAGGCCGGTGAGCTGCTGATCTACCAGCACGGTGCGATTGCCGTTGTTCCAGTCGAGCGCAAGCAGTCCGCTTTCGCCGGGCTGTAGTTTCAAGGCGCCCTTCGTGAGTTCTTCGTGCGAAGCAACTGCGTTGCGACTACCACTTGCCGCCGGGCGGATATAGTTTACCCACCAATTAAAAATGTCGCCCACGGCGGACTGTCCGGCCTCAATGCCGAAGTAGCCGGGAACAACGCTGCCATCCACGATGCCGCAGACGCCCGGGATGTCGGCGAGCTTGGCGGTGTTCACGCGCACGCTGATGTCGCACGTGCTCGTGCCGATGATCTTCACCAGCGTGCCGGGCTTCACGCCCGCGCCAATCGCGCCGGTGTGCGCATCAAACGCGCCGACCGTCACGGGAATGCCCGCCGAGAGGCCGGTGCGCTTGGCCCAATCCGCCGTGAGCGTGCCGACGGCGGAGTCCACCGCGAGCACGCGCTTGGGCAGACGATCGCGCAACGCACTAAGTTTAGGGTCAAGTTTAGACAAAAACGCCTTGTCCGGATAGCCGCCCCAAGTCGCGCTATACATCGCCTTGTGACCAGCGGCGCAGATGCCGGCGACAAACTTGTCGGGAGGCAACGTGTCCGTCAGCGCGGCGGGAACAAGGTCGGACAGCTCAATCCATGAATGCGCGGCGTTGAAAACCTCCGGCGCGGCGCGGAGGCATTTCAGAATTTTGCTGAAGAACCATTCACTGGAATAGGTGCCGCCGCATTTAGCGAGATATTGCGGACGCATCTTTTTCGCGAGTGCGGTGATCTCGGCGGCTTCGGCGATGCCGGTGTGGTCCTTCCACAGCCACGCCATCGCGGCGGGATTGTTGGCGAACTTTTTCTGGAACACAAGCGGTTGGCCGTTCGCATCCACGGGCAATGGCGTGCTGCCGGTCGTATCCACGCCAATGCCGATCACCTGACCGGCGTTAAAACCTTTGATGGTTTTCTTCGCGGTGGCGAGCGCCTGCCGGATGGTGATTTCCGCGCCCTTGAGATAATCGGCGGGATGCTGCCGGGCGAGATTCGGGTCGCGACTCAGGATGACGCCGGCGGTGCCGTGTGAATATCCCCAGACGGCAGCGGCGACTTCCGCCCCGTTGGCGACATTGACGATGAGGGCGCGAACCGAGTTCGTGCCGTAGTCCAGACCGATGGTGTATAGTTGGCTCATTTTTTTGAATTGGTTGGGGCTTTCAAAATCCGGACACCAAAAACTCCGCCGGCCTTATTACCGGAGGGCGCAGCGAACTTCACTACAACGGTGTTTTTGCCATGAGTCAGTTCGATCGGAATCGGATAAGTCGCTTCAAAGAACTCCCCCGGCCGGTCATTGTTTAATTTTTGCGTGACAATAATTTTTTCATCCACCAGCACATCAAACTCGCGCCGGCCGCCATCGCCGCCCCAGAATGTGCAGGCCAGTTGCAGCGGCTGGTCGGGCAGAATTTTTACTTCGTAGCTGAACCAGTCGGATGCATCGCGCCATTTGCGGCTCTTGAAGTCGCCGCTGTGGGTGACGCCGCCCTGGAAATTATGATCCGTCTCCGATTGTGATTCGCCGGGATTGACGGAATCCACCACGCGAGTTTCCTCCGCGATCCGCTGCGCTTCCGCCGCCGCCAGTCCCGCCTGATGCGCCTGCCAGCCGGTTTCAGACATCTGTTTCCAATAGACCGAGTAGCGCTCGCGGTGCAGCCGGTAAAACGGAATCAAGGTCACGTCGTCCGGACGGCCGATGCCATGCGTGCGAAATGTCAACGCCTTGCCGGACACCGGCTGAACATGTTCGAGAAGTTTTCCGGCTTCGCAAACCAACACCGGTGCCGCCGGCGCGGGAAGCCTGCTCAAATCGGTCTGCCGCTTCACAAATGGACTTGGCATCGCGTTCGTGCCCAGCTTGCCAGCCAGCACAATCGGACCGTAAAGCAAGGCGACCTGATTGCTTACGCCGGGCAGCGGCTCGGTGTGCAGCCGCATCGGCATACGGATTTCAATTTTATCGCCGTCATGCCACTCACGCGACACGGCAATGTAACTTCCCGGCGCGGATTTCACCGGTTGTTTTTTACCGTTGATGGAAAGGAACAGGCCGTCGGTCGCCCAGGCCGGCTGCCGGATTTTTAACGCGAAGCTCACAGGCTTCTTGGCTTTGATTTTTAGAATCGTCGTATCGCTTACGGGAAACCCGGTTTCCTGTCGGACCACCAGTCCTTTTTCCTTCCACGACAATTCCGAGGCAACGAACAAGTTCACGAACAGCGAATTGGCATCATGAAAATAAATCGTTTCGCCATATTTGGAATGGTTTTCCATGCCGGTGCCGACACAGCACCAGAAGGAATCTTCCGGCGTGGAATACACCTTAAAGTGTCCCGGCTTCAGCGACGGGAAATAGACAAACATGCCGGTCTCCGGATCCTGTGACGCGAGGATGTGGTTGAAAAGCGCGCGCTCATAAAAATCCATCTTCGCCGCATCCGGCTTCAGGGCGAACAGCTCGCGCGTGAGCTTGAGCATGTTGTAGGTATTGCACGTCTCGCAGGTGTCGGGGCTCAAATGGCTGGCAAAATCATTTGTGGAAAAGAAATGCTCGCGGTCGCTATGCCCGCCAATGACGTAAGAGCGGCGCAGGACAACGGAGTCCCAAAACGTGTTTGCCACCGCGAGATATTTTGGGTCGCCGGTAAGTTCATATTCACGTGCCGCGCCGATGATTTTTGGAATCTGCGTATTGGCATGAATGCCGTCCAGCCGGTCTTCGCCGTGCGCCAGCGGTTCCAAAACCTTCGCATGATTGAAGGCGGCGGAAAGCGCGAGATAATTGGTGTTGCCGGTCACGGCATACAGATTGGCCAGCACTTCATTCATGCCGCCGTGTTCACAGTTGAGCGACGTCTGCATCTGCCCGGATGAAAGTTTTCCCACGCGAGATTTCACCCAATCGGCATTTTTCCGCAACACCTCGAGAGCTTGGGCATTGCCGCAGAGCTGGCTGGCATCCAACAGCCCGGCCATGATTTTATGCAGCGTATACCACGGGGCCCAGACTTTCTTGGCTTGCTCCACTCGATCGATAAACGATTCGGGAAATGCGGACAAATAACCCTCATGATAACCAGCGCCGACAGAATGGTCCTGGCAAATTGCCAGTTCGGCAACAATGTGATCCACGCGCCGCTTGAATCGCGCGTCACCCGTACTGGCATACATCAGCGACAGCGCGGAGAGATAATGGCCGAGGCTGTGTCCGCGCAGCTCGCATTTCGGCTCCTCCCAGCCACCGAGCGGCTGGGCGCTGGATGGCAGGCCGACATTCAAGCGAAACGTATGGAGCAGCCGGTCGGGTTCGAGCGCGAGCAAATATTTTTGATCGCGCAACATTGCATCACGAAACGGCCCGTCCAGCAGCCGCACATCCGTCAGTGAAAACGGCTCGATAACGGGCGGAACCTTGAGCGCAGGCGCATCCGACCATGCCGAAAAGGCCGACAAGGCAATGGCGACAACAATAAGTTTTTCAAGCTTCATTGTGGGGGATGCATGGTTAGATCAATTGATTTGGTCTAGGAAACCCAGCCGCTTTTCAGAGCGTAGGCGCAGTCGTTCCAAACGAGTTCCTGCTTAAATTGACGCAGCTTCGTGTCTTCATCAATCACGACCGTTTCGAGACCGGCGATGGCGGCGAAGTCTTCGAGCATTTCGGTGGTGACGGCCTGGCTGAAGCCGGTGTGGTGCGCGCCGCCCGCGTAAATCCATGCGGCGCACGCATCCTCGAAATTCGGACGGCACTTCCAAACCGCCTGCGCGACCGGCAACTTCGGCATCGGCTGTTCGGGTTTCACGACCTCCACCTCGTTGATGAGCAGGCGGAAGCGGTTGCCGAAATCCATCAATGCCGCATTCACCGCCGGACCGGCGGGCGTGTTGAAAACCAGCCGCGCCGGATCAGCCTTGCCGCCGATGCCGAGCGGATGCACCTGCAACGACGGTTTGCCGTCGGCGATGCTCGGACATATCTCCAGCATGTGCGCGCCGAGGACGACCTGATTGCCGGGCTGCAAATGATAGGTGTAATCTTCCATGAACGACGTGCCGCCTTTGAGGCCGCTCGCCATGACCTTCATCGCTCTCACCAGCGCGGCGGTTTTCCAGTCGCCCTCGCCAGCGAATCCGTAGTTGTCCGCCATCAACCGCTGCGGCGCGAGGCCGGGCAATTGCACAAGGCCGTGCAAATCCTCGAACGTCGTGGTGAAGCCCTTGAAATTGCCGTCGGCCAAAAATATACGCAGACCAAGTTCGATGCGTGCAGCTTCGCGGATGGATTTGTGGCGCTTGCCGCTCTTTTTCAAATCGCCGGCCACTTCATAAACGGCTTCGTAAGTTTTGCAAAGCGCTTCCACTTCCTTTTCGGAAATTCCGCCGATGACTTTCACGAGATCGCCGACGCCGTGCGTGTTGACGGAATAGCCGAACTTGATTTGCGCGGAGACCTTGTCGCCTTCGGTCACAGCGACTTCGCGCATGTTGTCCCCAAAGCGGACAAACCGCGCATCCTGCCAATCGGCCCAGGCGGCGGCGGCGCGCGCCCACGCGCCGAGTTTGGCTTGAACAGCTTTCTCCTGCCAGAAGCCGACGATGACTTTGCGATTGATGCGCAGGCGGCTCATAATGAAGCCGTGCTCGCGATCACCATGCGCGGCCTGATTCATGTTCATGAAATCCATGTCAATCGTGGCCCAAGGAATGTCGCGATTGTATTGCGTGTGCAAGTGGCAGATGGGTTTGCGGAGCTGCTTGAGGCCATTGATCCACATCTTCGACGGTGAAAACGTGTGGCACCAGGTGATGAGGCCAATGCAGTTCCTCGCGTTGTTCGCGGCCTGGCACAGTTCCGTCACCGCCTCCGGTGAAACGAGCACGGGCTTGAAAATGACTCTCACCGGAATCGCCGGCGACAGATTGAGTGCCTTGGCGATTGCCTGCGAATGGAGCGCGACTTGCTTCAGTGTTTCCGGGCCGTAAAGATGCTGGCTGCCGGTGACGAACCAGACTTCCGATTGCTTGAGGTTAATTTTCATAAAAGTTTTTTACGTAGTCGCGCCGTGGAAAAGAGGGAGCGGATGAATTCACCCGCTCCCTCTTCCCAGCCATGAAGGTTATCAAATGAATTCGTTGATCAGGTTTTCGAGGTATTCCTGGCGGCCGCTCGTGTTCGGAGAAACTTCACCTTTCTTAAGAATGTAGGCTTCAATTTCTTTCAACGAGGCTTTGCCCGCTTCAATCTTGGCACCGATGCCGGAATCCCACGAAGCATAGCGGTTCTTCACAAATTCGCACAGGCGCCCGTCTTTGCGGATCGCTGCCGCGATTTTCAGACCGCGCGCAAACGCGTCCATGCCGCCGATGTGCGCGTAGAACAGATCCATCGGCTCGAAGCTCTCGCGACGAACTTTCGCGTCGAAGTTCACGCCGCCTGTGGTCAGGCCGCCGTATTTCAAGATGGCCAGCATCGAGTAGGTCGTGAGATAAATATTGGTCGGAAATTGATCTGTGTCCCAGCCGAGCAACTCGTCACCCGTGTTCGCGTCAATGGAGCCAAGCGCATTCGCCGCACCCGCAACTTCCAGTTCGTGCTGCATGGTGTGACCCGCAAGCGTAGCGTGGTTGGTTTCGATGTTCAGCTTGAAGTGCGGCAACAAATCAAACTCACGCAGGAAGTTCAGGCACGCCGCCGCATCGGAATCGTATTGGTGCTTGGTCGGTTCTTTCGGTTTCGGCTCGATGTAAAACTGGCCCTTGAAACCGATCTGCTTTTTGTAGGCAACGGCAAGGTGCAGCAGCTTGGCCAGATGTTCCTGCTCACGCTTCATGTCCGTGTTGAGCAGCGTCATATAGCCTTCGCGGCCGCCCCAGAAAGTGTAGCCTTCGCCGCCAAGTTCGTGCGTCACTTCCATCGCCTTCTTGACCTGCGCGGCGGCGTAAGCAAAGACGTCGGCGTTGCAACTCGTGCTGGCACCGTGGACGAAGCGCGGATTGGAGAACAAGTTCGCCGTGCCCCACAGCAGCTTGACGCCGGTGCGCTTTTGCTCTTCCTTCAAAACTTTCGCCACGGCGTCAAAATTCTGGTTGGATTCAGCCAGCGTCCGGCCTTCCGGCGCGACGTCGCGGTCATGCCAGCAATAATACGGCGCGCCGAGCTTGGCAATGAACTCGAAAGCCACCCGCGCACGCTTCTGGGCGTTCCTGACGCTGGCGCTGCCGTCGTCCCACGGCCGCTGCATCGTGCCGGCGCCGAAGGGATCGCTGCCGGTTCCGCGAAAAGTGTGCCAATACACGACCGCGAAGCGCAGATGGTCGCGCAGGGATTTGCCTTCGACGATTTCGGCGGCGTTATAGTGTTTGAACGCGAGCGGATTTTTGGACTTCGGGCCTTCGTAAGCGATGGTTTCTATGTTCGGGAATGCAGCTTTCATTTTTGTGGTTTGTTATTTTGTTGATGTCTAACTCTTCGGTTTCAACGCCACCTGCTGGCGTCGGGAGATTTTGGGTGAAAATTCATTTTCTTTGGCATCCGGCACCACCAGCCGGTCAATGCCGATCGCGACCAAGCCGGCGGTGCGGCGGCGCGGGGCGGGAACACATTCCACGGTGCCAAACTTGGCCCACATCGAACCGTTCTGAACCGCCTGGGCGAGGTGGGCCATCACCACCGGTGGAAGCTCCGTGAGCGTGCCGGTGATGACGACGCGGCGCAGGCCGATGACATTCAATGCGCCCGCAATAGCCACTGCCGCGGCTTCCAGCGATTTCGCCAGCCACAACGGCAGCCCGTGTTTGAAAATATATTCCTGCAATTCGGTCCAGGAAGTTTTTTGCCCGCGCTGATCTTGGGAGAAACTTTCCAGCAAGCCGCGCAGGGAGACGAGCGTTTCCATGCAGCCGGTCGCGCCGCAGCCGCAACGCCGCTGGTTGCCGAGGACGGGCGTATGACCGATTTCCCCGCTGATGGGCAGCGAATTTGCCAGCGGCTTGCCGTCCAAAATGACCGCCCCGCCCACGCCTTCGCCAAAATCCACGAGCAAAAAATTATCGCAATCCGGATTCGCAGCATGATGACCGAGCGCGAGCGCCCGCTCCTCCTGCACCAGCAGCACCGGCACTTCCCACACGCTCCGGACAATGGCGGCAAGATCGGCTTTTTCCGTCCAGTGGATATTGGGCGAGAATAAAATCCGGTTCTGAGCATCATCCACCAGACCGGGAACGCTCAACAGCACGCCCAGCAAATTGGAGCCGCCGATTTTGGCCGCCGCCCGCCGCAATTGTTTTTCCCAGGCCTTGGCGGGATTGGGTTCATTCCGGCCCAGTAAAAAAGAAACCTGCCAGACATCCGCATCCGCCGCCCCCAGCGATAATCCGGCCACGGTGGTTTCCAGCAAGCCAAGCTGGACCGCGAGCAGACGGGATTGCGATTGGTTCAGCCGCAACTGCCGGCCGGGTCGTCCGCGCGCCACCGATTCCGCACCGGCGGTTTCCAGCGGTTCGATTTCTTCCAGCACCCGAATCGCCAGCAGTTCGTCCACAATTTTCCCGGCGGTGGGCTGGCTCATGCCCAGCGACTTGGCGAGTTCCGCGCGCGACGCGACGCCAAGCCGCTGCAGTCGCCGGAGCAAGGCGCGCCGGTTGAACTGGCCCATGCGGGAGGGAACGTAGATCATTAAATTAAGAAAGTTACGGAAATGATTCCGACTGTCAAGCTGCTGATGAAATAAATTTGCGCTGCCGATAAAAAAGTGAAATTGTCAGTCGAATCCAATTACAATGAAAAACAAATCTTTTCTCGCCTTGCTGGCGGCCGCAGCGATATTCGTCCCGGCAGGCCTATCCGCTCAAACCACAAACCACGCCACCGGAGGCATGGATCCGGAATTGCAAACCCTGGTCCAAAACATCCAAACCAAGTTGAAGGCCGGCAAGAATACCGAAGCCGCACTGGCCATCGATCTGGCTGGATTTGACAAATTGCTGGCCAAACACACGGGTGAAAAAACCGAGGCCGTGGCGCAAATCGTTTACATGAAAGCCATGCTCTATTTGCAGGTGCTCGACAACGCAGACAAGGGCAAGGCTTTGATCAAGAAACTCAAGACCGATTATTCTGAAACCAAGCTGGGCAAGAACGCCGACCGCATGTTGCAAATGATGGAAAAACAGGACGAGGCAAAAAAAATCCAGTCCACCCTCGCGCCCGGCACGACATTCCCCGATTTCAGCGAAAAGGACTTGAACGGGAAGCCCCTGTCCGCTTCCGCCTTGAAGGGCAAAGTGGTGCTGGTGGATTTCTGGGCAACCTGGTGCGGGCCGTGCGTGCATGAACTCCCCAACGTCATCGCCACCCACAAAAAATTTCATGCGCAGGGCTTTGAAATTATTGGCGTGAGCCTGGATTCCGACCGCGAAAAGCTTGACGCCTTCCTCAAGAAGCAGGACGGCATGGCTTGGCCGCAATACTTCGACGGCCAAGGCTGGCAAAACAAACTGGCGGGCAAATACGGCGTGGAATCCATCCCCTTCACCGTGCTCATCGGGCGCGACGGCAAAATCATCGGCACCGACTTGCGAGCTGAAAAACTGGAAGCGGCCGTGGCCGCCGCCATCGCGAAAAAATAAAATCAGGAACTCGCGCTGGTGTAGCGGCGGAGGGAGATGCGCCAGAACCATTCCGCCACCGCCGCCCAAAAGACACCGACGCCCAGCAGCACCAACCAGGCGGAGGGGGAATTGATTTTATCCGCCAATACCCGGGTGGGGACGTTGCTCACCAGCAGCACCGGGAGCGCAAAGGTAAACACCGCCTTAAACGCGCCCCGGAACGCCTCGTCCGGCATCCGCGCGATGTTGAAGAGGTTGTAATAACCCCAGACGATGCCCTGGGCCCGCACCGTCCAGAAACAGATTGTGGCGAGGATGAACATGAGCGAGTAGTGAATCAAGATTCCCACCAGGCACAGGGCGCCGAAGCCGGCGAACTGCCCGGCGGTCGGATGCAGATTTAATTTACCCGCCGCGAACACCATCACGCCCACGGCCAATAGCGCATTCACAAAGGCGCCAAGATCCACAACGCGGAATGAGACCAGAAAACGCGTATTGACCGGCAACAACAGGAAAAAATCCATTTTTCCCGTGCGGACCAGTTCGGAAAGATTGGTGCAGTTGGTCAGAAAGAACGCCTGATAAAGCTGCTGGATGAAATTGCTCACGCCAACCAGGAACACCATCTGCCATTTTGTCCACGAGCCGACCGCGTCCGTCTGTGAAAAGATGACGGAGACAAAGCAGATTTGCAGGCCGAACCAGAGCAGCTCCACCACAATCCACAGGATGAAGTTGCCCTTGAACCCCATTTCGCGCGACACGGAATTTTTCCATAGCGCGGCGTAGAGGGCGAGATAACGCTTGATATTCGCGGTCACGGTAATCGGTGTAAAACATTGAGCCGCCAGCGGAGGGCTGTCCAGATCGCACGAAGGGCGAGAATCATTTGATCCGGTTCATCAGCTTCATCACCTTCCAGATAATGACCCCCACCACCAGACTCACCGCCATCACGGACAGCATGATTTTTACGCTGCGACTGCGTTCCCAGTCCTGCTGACGCGGGAAAAAAATCTTTCCAATCAAATTAAACAGCCACAGCATTTGAGACATTTCGACATAAGAATGCAGACATGACAATCAGAATCAGCTTGCATAAACCACACCCTTCAGCCGCCAAACGCGGAATAGCGCCTTATCCCCCGCCGCCACATCAGGCGCGCAAAAACATACGCCACCAGCACCCAGAACAGCTGCATCGCCAGCCCGCGCCACATTTCCGCGCCAGCCGCTTTGCCCAGATAAATGCTGATGGGAAAATAAAGTTGATACGGGAATGGCGTGAGATAGAGAAGCTGCTTCAGCATCGGCGGCAAAATATCGAGCGGAAACAAATGGCCGCTGGCTAGATATTCAAAGGCAAACAAGATGAAGATGAAGGTGGAGATTTCCAGCAGCCAAAACGCCAGCATCGCCATGGCGTAGGAAATGAAAAATTGCAGCAGCGCCGTGAGCACCAGCGACAAGGAAAAAACCGCCATGGCTTCAGCGCTCGCCGGCCACAGCCAGTATCCGCGGAACCCATAGAGGAAGACGGCCAGGGGCCCCACGGCCATCGCGATAAAGGCGATTCGACCGGCAAAGAACAAGCTGAGCCGATACCAGAGATAATCCACCGGTTTTAAAAGAAATTGGCTGATGTTGCCATCGCGAATATCGGCGGCGATTTGCCAGTCATCTTCATTGACCGCCGTCAACACATCCACGACCGCCACCAGCAGATAGTAAAACAACATCTGCGCCTCCGAAAAACCGGAGGCATCCCCCGTTCCGTTGCGGTGGCTGTAAATCGTCCGCCAGAGCGACAGCATCGCGAACAAGGGGATGAAACCAAACAGCGTCCGGGTCAGATAATTAAACCGATACTGCAAATTATTTTGCAGGCCGATGTTGATGACATGGAGGTATTTTTTCATTTCCGCCTACCAGCAATAATTCACCCGCATTGAAATGGCTAAATAAAAATCTGCCCTATGGGCACGCAAACCAAAAGATTTGATGCTGAGAGCAAGATTTTCAATTGCCTGACAACTGATTGTGAATTAGCATTGGAAATCGTCGACATAAAGTCGGCCCCTAATTAAGGAGAACTTTTACACATGAAGAAACCTCTCACCGGCGCAGAAGTGAATGAATTGATTACCGGCCTAAACAAATTGTCCCGCAATCTCTGGTGGACGTGGAATCAGGAGGCTCAAGACATCTTTCAACGACTCTCGCCGCGCGGGTGGATGAACCTCTACCACAACGCCGTGGCCGTGCTGCACGAGGTGTCGGAATACGAACTGCGCGTGCACTTGCAGGACAGCGAATTCTCGGACCGCGTCCGCGCCGTGCTCAAGGATTTCGAAAATTATTTAAGCGAACAGAACACCTGGGGCCACAAACACGCGCCGCAGCTGCACAAAAATCCGGTGGCGTATTTCTCAGCGGAGTTTGGCTTCCACGAATCACTCCCCATCGCCGCCGGCGGCCTCGGCATGCTGGCCGGCGACCACACCAAATCCGCCAGCGACCTCGGCTTGGGGTTTGTCGGCGTGGGCTTATTCTACCGCGAAGGTTATTTCCAGCAGGCCATTGATTCAAACAACTGGCAGACGGAATATTATAATCCCGTGGATCCGAAAAACGTGCCGGTGGAACCCTTGCGGGATGCCGACGGCGAACGCCTCGTCTGCAGCGTGGAAATCGGTTTGAACGTCGTGGACTTCCAGGTCTGGCGGGTCAATGTCGGCCGCGTGCCGGTGTATTTGCTCGACACCAACCTGCCCGCGAACGAGCAACATTTTCGCGACCTGACCTGCCGCGTCTATGGCGGCGACAGCACCACGCGCATCATGCAGGAAATCCTCCTGGGCATCGGCGGCGTGCGACTATTGCGCGCCCTGGGACTCGCGCCCTCCACGTTCCACATGAACGAGGGTCACGCCGCTTTCCTCACGCTGGAACTGATCCGCGAAAAAATGGCGACCGGGAAATCTTTTGCTGAAGCGCAGGCGCTGACCAAGCCGGAATCTATTTTCACCACGCACACGCCGGTTGAAGCCGGACATGACCGGTTCAGCCCCGACCTGATGAACTACGCCATGCAGCGGTTCTGCACCCAGCTAACCGTGCCGTTCAAAGAATTGCTCGCGTTGGGCCGCGTGAAGGCGGGCGATGAACACGAGCTATTTTGCATGACCGTCCTGGCGCTGAAACTTTCCCGCTCCGCCAACGCGGTCAGCGAACTTCACGGCCAGGTGAGCCGCCAGATGTGGCAGCACCTTTACAACGTCCCGGAAAAAGACGTTCCCATCGGCCACATCACCAATGGCATTCACCTGCTCGGCTGGATGAAAGGCTCCGTCCGTCATTTCTGGCGCCGAAAACTCACCGACAATAAAAACGGCGAAGCCAAATTTTTCCGCGAAAAATTTGGCGAAGACTGGGCCTCCGCCATCAATCATGCCTCGTTCTGGGAAAAGATGACCGACCCGGCTTTCGTTACCGACGAGGAAATTTGGGCCTTGCGTTACAAGCTACGCCGCGAGCTGATCGAATTTGCCCGCCGCCGGCTGCTGCTCCAGAACCAGCGCATGACGCAAGGCGATTTCATCCGCTTCGACCACCTGCTGAATCCCGACGCGTTGACCATCGGCTTCGCCCGCCGTTTTGCCACCTACAAACGCGCGCCGCTGGTTTTCCAGCAGTTTGAAAACATTCTAAAACTCGTCCACGAAAAGCATCGCCCCGTGCAATTCGTATTTGCCGGCAAGGCGCACCCGCGCGACGACGAAGGCAAGCGCTTCATCCAGCAGATCATTCATTTGAGCAAGCACAGCGAACTCGCCGGCCACCTTGTATTTCTGGAAAACTATGACGTCCACGTCGCCCGGCAAATGGTGGCCGGCTGCGACATCTGGCTGAACAACCCGCGCCGTCCGCTCGAAGCCTCCGGCACCAGCGGCATGAAGGCGAGCTGCCACGGCTGCATGGGATTGAGCATCATGGACGGCTGGTGGCGCGAAGGCTACGACGGCCAGAACGGATTCTCCATCGGTGAAGACTCGCATCCCGACAACATCGAGGAGCAGGACCGCGTGGACAGCGCCAACCTTTACAAGACGCTCACCCAGCAGGTTGTGCCGATGTTCTTCAACCGCGACGTGAACGGCATTCCGCGCGAATGGATCAAGCGCATCCGCCACGGCATGGCCACGCTCGTGCCACAGTTCACCACCGACCGCATGGTCAAGGAATACACCAACAAATACTATTCCTATTGGGGAAAGAAATAACTAGTGAACAAATCAGGCAGGGGCAAGCGATGAATGGTCGAAGCCGCCAAGCAATCACAAAGTGAAATATCGGCCAGAGCGAATAGGCAAAAGCGAACCGCGCCGCCCAACTATTTAAGTTTAAGCGGCAGCACCGAGCTAAACAAATAAGTGAATGGTCTCGACCTCGACCGGATACAACGGGTCAGACCCGTTCCGGCCAGGATTTTTGCGTGGCGCCCTGTCATAAATTGGTTCACGGCAGCGTTGTTCATAAGTTTGCAGATAAAGGCCCGCACCAATGTCCGATTCAGGACCCTTTTCCATTGCCAGCTTCATCCCCGACTCAAAAAATAACAGCATCCAACAACCTGCAACCCACGGCCGGCCGAACTGGAAAACTACCGCATCCGGACCCGATAGAAGCAGCTGCCCAGATTTGCCGCGCTCGTGTCCTGCAGAGTGGCAGTGGTGTTCTGCGGCTGGAAAACGCTGATGGTTTGCCAGTCATTGATGCCAAGTTGGGTGGCGCGGATCAGTTCATTGGTGAACCCCGGCGTGAGGTTGGTCACCGTTAACTCAACCGTGTTCTGCGTACGCTTTACTTGATTGATTGTCGGCGGCAAAACCAGCGGCGTGTCACGCTGCAGGATAATGCCGTCCATGGGCGGCAAAAGAACGCCGGCGGCGGGCTGCCCGTCGTTGTAACGGGCGGCGGAAGTGACATGCACGGCATCCGCCACGCAAATCCCCATGGTGTTGGTTATCCGCACGAAGGTGGCGTTGGAGGCGGCGAGCGGCAGGGTCGCCAGCGGGTGCCATTGATCCCCGCCGGTGGACTGATCCAAGTTAGTCATCGCCACCACCACCCCACCGGAGACGATTGCAAAGCTGGCGCTGTGCGTCCAGTTAGTGGCGGCGGCGGCGGCCGGCCACCAGGCGGAGAGGGTGTAAATGTCATCCGCTGCGATCGGCACCGCCCACTGCGCCTCGCCGGTCGCGCTCGTCCGCACCTGCGTCGTTCCCGCCCATCCGTGATAGAACGGGCCGATGGCCGTCCAATTACCGCTGTCAAAGGGGGTGTTGGTCCAGATGCCGGTGGTGCTGAAGCTGGCATCGGTGTTGTCGAGGATGAATTCGTAGCGCGGCGCCTGCGTTCCGGCCAGCCGTCGCAAGCCCGGCTCGAGCGCCACCGACTGGGTTTGCCGCGACGCGTTAAGCAGAGCGATGCCGCGATTGAAATCGCGCCGGTAAACATCGGCCGGATGCACCTGCAGCCGCACGTCATCCAACCAGACCGTGCTGTTGGTGGCGCCCACAAAAAACTGGATGCGAGCGTCGGCCACCGTTTCATTGGCCATAAAAGTCGCCGTGTATTCCTGCCAGTTCGTGGTGAGATTGACTTTCTGCGACAGGCCATAATTCCGCCAGTCGGCGCTGCCTTTTTGCGAACTCAACGTGATGGCGCGCGGGACGCTGCTCCGCGCATAAAAAATCATATCGTAGGTGGTTCCCTTGACCAGCAAACGATTCCATTGGGACAGATCAAGATGCCAGTCCGTGCCATCGGAATAGGTGATGTCCAGGCGGGCGCAGGCGGTGCCGGCGGCGGCACCGGCCGTGGCCCGCGTGACGGTGGCGGTGGCAGCACCGGATTTCCCCAGCCGCCAGGGATCGACGATGGAGCTTTCAAAACTGCCGTTGACGAGGCTATTCGTGGGGTTGAATCCGGCCAACTCCACACGCCGCATCGGCCCCAGGGGATAGCCGAGATTGAAATCCAGCTCGTCATACCACCAGAAGTTGCCGTGCCAGGTATCACCATACTCTTGCGCGAAGTAGCCGTCGCCCATCAGCGCGGTGGCCAGCCCGAAACGCACCCAGGGATAATAGGTGCGGGCAAACTCCAAAGTCGCCGCCGGAATCTGCTGGATCGGCGAATAGCCGTAGCCATAGGCAATCTGGTCGGTGGGCGAGGATTCAATCATCACCGTCACCGGCTGGACGGCCTGACTGAACCAGGTCTGGTATTCCGTCGCAAAGCTGCTGTAACCCAATTTCCCCTCGATGACATCGGCGGTGCGGAACCCGAAACTGATTCCGTTGAACAGGTCCGCAATACCGGGCTCGGTGATGTTCAAGGAATGCCCGCTCACGATGGCGTAGGGCATGAGCTGGCGGAAGGTTTGGATTTCATGGAACACCCCGGCTTTCCAGGCGGCGTCCAGCACGGCCGGGTCGTCGGGAATGCCGTCTTCGTTCGCGTCCAGCGCCACCGGGTTGCCGTAGATGTCGTGGTTCTGCCACGACTGCGTGGTCATCACGTTGTCGAAAAATACGCCGTCGGCCATCATGCCGGAATCAAGCATGGTCTGGTAGGCAAACTGCGCCTGATATTCCGCCACGTAATTCTTGGTCAGGTTCAGCCGGTATGACCCCGGCCACACTTCAACGCGACTGCCGTTGGTGCCCTTGAGATAATAGTCATCCGGCAGGCCGCTGTTTTCGACGCAGTTGATTGAAGTCAGGATGCGGATGTGCGGGTTCAGCAGGCGCAGGCTGCGGATGGTGCCGGGCGGCAGAGCCACACCCAGCCAAAGGTCCACTTTGGCGCAGTTGGTCAGCCCGCTGGCCTGCCATTGCGACCATCCCCACAGGTTGCCCGTGCGCGGATAAGGCGGGTTCGCCTCCGAATAAGCGCGATACTGGAGGTGGATCGGGTAATCGGGATAGCTGGCGCAGCGCAGATAGATGTCGTTCACCACGTTTGGATCCGTGCTTAGGCCGGTAATCCGCGTTTGATGATTGGTCGTGCCCGCCCCCTGGCTGAACGGGGTCATCCGGGCATAAGCCAGCGGCTGGCCGAGCGCATAGGCGCAAGTGCCGGGAAGCACGGTCTGGACCGAGAGATCCAACTGCGTGGTTCCCGGCGGCAGGATGGTGCTGGGCGGCTGCGGATTGATGATGGGAATCCCTGGGTAGATTGAAGGCGCGCTTTGGCAAACCGGTCCCGTCTGCGCCGGCGTGACCGGGGTGTATTCAAATACCAGCGAATCGCCCGGTGAGATATTGGTGGCAGACAGCCAGACCTCGTTAGGCTCCATGGCACTGGACCGGTTCACTCGCGCCTTCAACTCCGCCGCGTCCGTCACCCGGCTGGAAATCCTCACCGCATCAAGATAATAATGCGCGTTCGTGCCACTAAGATTGCCGCCAATGCTAAACACTGCGCCATCCCCGGCCGGCATCCAATAATGGCCCTCGTTGTTTTCCGCCACCTTCACGCCATCCACATAAAAGCGCATGAAATTTTGCGGCGCGGAAAAAGTGAAGGCCAGGTGATGCCACTCGCCCGCCACCCAGGTTTGCATGTAGCCCCCGCCGCCATAGGCGCTTTCCCATTGGTTGCTGACGCTGCCGCCCGCATTGATGATTCCTGTCCCTTTGGACTGGTTGATCCGCATATAGTCGCTGGTGCCGGCGCTCTTATAATGAAACAGCGTGTGATCCTGGTTGGTGTAAATGACGTTGGTTCCGTCCGCGCGCAGCGCCACCCACATCTCAATCGTTCCTTGATCCAGGTGCAGGTTGTTGGTGCGCGAATATTGCAGCTTGCCCGCCGCCGGCAGGGCCAGGCCGGAAGCCCATTTGCCGGCGGCATATTGCAGGGCTGGCGCAGTGCCGGGCGTTTCCCCGTTTGCCCCGTTGACGGTGGCATCGAAATTCAGCAGCAAATCTTCACCCACCAACCCTGAAGCAAAGCTCGCCCCGTTGGTAAGCCAGCAGTAGGCGCTGCCGGATTCGGTGCCGCCGTAAAATAGTGAGCTGCCTATGAAGTAACCGGAAGTGAATGAAAGCTTGGCCTGGTCGCATGTTGGCGACGCGGCCTGGCCAAGCAGTGAAGACAGCCCGATGGCGATTAATGCAAATATGGGTCTGACTGAATTCACTTTTTCAGTTCAGTCCACGAGTTATTTTGGGACATGGTGAAGTTTATATTGCTGTTTGCTCTTTGTCCATTACCGGCATCTTCCGAGGTTAACAAAAAGCTACCTTAACCGCTTGGCATGCTGTTTGAGCCATCGTTCCGCCACCGGATAATCGGGACACAAACGTTCCACCTCCCGCCAGAACAGGTCCGAATGATTCATCTGCCGGCGATGGGACAGCTCATGCAGGATGATGTAATCGCGCACAAAATCCGGCGCCTGGATCAATCGCCAGTTCAATGAAATTGTTCCCCGCCGCGAACAGGATCCCCAACGGGTTTTCTGGTTCCGGACGGAAACCCGAGTCACCTCAACGCCATGCTCTGCTGCCAAATCCATGACCCGCGCCGGAAGCACTTGAGTGGCAAGCTGGCGAAGATGCTGTTGAATCGCCGGACGCAAATCCGCCGCCGCCTCAGAATCTTTGATCCGCTCCGAGCCGAACCGAATCTGAGCGTCTACAACTTCAATTTCAACCAACTCACCGCGAAAATAAATTTTGGTTCCATTGTTCCAGGCCAACGGGGTATTGGGCTGGTCTGCCAGCCGTTGAAATTGTTGCTCCAGCCAATCAATGTTCCGGTTTACGAAATCTCGGGCTGCTGAAATTGAACCGCTTCCCGGGATTGTGACCCGGGCAATGCCATCCTGCCGCAAGCGCAAAAGATAACGTCGGGCTCTCGGCTGATGCACAAACAACAGCGGCACGGATCTGGAACCGACTTGCAACTGGTCGGGCTGGGGTTCGATTGGCTTGAAGAATCGGGCGAACACAATAATGGCAACTCAAACTGACCTAGTTTTAACACCCAGCCGCCGCATAAATTGTATGCGCCTGGCGGACTATCCGCCTACCGCATCACCTTGCCGACTACCAGCACTTGGCCGGCATAAAAGGACATTCCGGCGGGCAGGTTTTTCACCCGCAAGACGGCCGTGTGGTCGCCTGGCGCTTGTTCCGGGAGATAGAAGAAGCGGGCGAATTTGCCGCGCAGTTCTGTCTGGGGACGTTTGATGACCACCGGAGGTTTATTATCCATAACGCACTCAACTTCCATCTCACCACCCTGGGGAATATCGCTGAAGCCAATGGTGGTCCCATTCCATTTCACGGTGATGGTCTCGCCGGCATGGTCACACTTCACCCCGCCCCGGAGCATGGCATGAGTGCGCCCGAAATTATCCCGGTAAACCGCATCTTTCTCCGGATTGACGACCGTCCAGCCCGCGCTTAATCGGGCATTGGTGATAGCGAGCAATCCAGCCGTTTCCCAGCAGCGCGATTCCATCGGCACTGGCAAACGATGGTCGCGAACTGGTCCCGCCGGCTTCATGGTGAGCATGGAGCGGGCGATCACCTCGCAATAAACATCATGTCCGGCGTCGCCCGGATGCGTGCCATCGGCCGAAAAGACCAGCTTGCCCGGCACCGGCTCACTCGCTTTGAAAATGAGCGAGCCAGCCTGCTCGCGCCGGGCGATTTCAACCCCGAGGTCAATCGAGGGAAGGCCATAGACATTGGCAATGTTCTCCATAATCGCGCCAAACCGCGGCGTTTTGCCCGCCTGCAAATCTTTGAGCATCGGCTGATTAATAGTGTAGATCAAACAGATGTCGGTGCGCGGATTGTTTTTCCAGATTTGCCGGACCACACCTTCCACGGATTTGGCTTCAAACCCGCCGCCGCCATTGACCCGATGTTCCATAAACACCAGATCGGGATGCTGGGCGAGCACATCGCCGGCGATTCGACAGGCGCCGTAGTCGGAACCGGTGCCGGAAATGGCGGCATTGATTTCAATCACTTCCGCCTTGGGAAAATGCTCCTTGAACCACGCCAGAGTTTTGGGCCGCCAGCCATTCGCCGCGGTTATGCTGCCGCCCAGATAAGCAATCCGCACCGGACCGCCGGCTTCCAGTTTGGCAAAGAAATTAGGCAGCCCGTCGCGAACCCGCAGTTCCTCGGCGGCAGTTGCATTGAAATCATAGACCTTCTGCCCATTTTGGGTGGCAACTACAGTCGCAACCCCGTTCTGAGCCGGCGATGGAAAGAAGGCGGACAAGGTCAGCGCGGTAAAAAGAATTTTTGCTTTCATATTAGAATCTGGCGTTCCCCGATTGTGTGGACTTTAAGATATAACTCAACAAAAATGGCCAGAACCGACAATTGAATTTTTTCACTTCATGCGAAGCGAGGCAAGGCCACTTTGCCGGGGGCCAGCGCTTTTATAGACGGAGCGGTATCTGGTTTGCCCCGCCCCAGCCAGACGAAATGGCCGTTGGGCGACAACCATTTGACAAAAAGTTAATTAATTTCAAAAAACGTCCAACAGATAGGAAGTTTACCGCCGCAGGTAACGGAAGCACAACCTTGTCCGGAATCCCGAAACATCAGACAGATATACGCCAAGGCAAATCCGGATCCACCAGAACAGGATGCACACGGACGCAACAATGATGATGTGGAGAATATACTGTGGGAGCAGCTCATGGTAAAAAGCGATCAACAGGTGGAAATATATGAAATACAAATCAATCATCCACTGGGTATTGTTTGTCTCATTATTGTTCCTCATGGCCGCGACGGGCCGGGCACAGGTGACGGACTGGTCCACCGAGGGTTGCGACGGAACCGATACCATCAACGATTTACAATATCGAACCATGGCGTTCACACCGAACGGGAGCGCGAATTTTTATTATGCCCGCCCAGTGCCGGCCACCAATTTCCCGACGGATCCCACCGGCGGCACGGTAGTGACGCTGGGGGATGACGACTTCGCGCAAGCCACCTTGAGCGGCGCTCAAACAGTGGCCATTTACAACACACGCACGAATGTGTTCAGCTAGCCTGAGCTTAATGGTGTTGAACATTATCACCACCGACCCGCCACTCAGTGGCGGGTCACTGGGGAATCCTGGCTCCGCTGCCAGAGCCTGATCTCCGTCCGCCAAAACCAAAATACGTCAACCGCTTTATCAAAGTGTGGGGGCCGGGGGGTGGCGAACGGGGCACCGGGTCATAGCCAAAAACAACCTCGAACATTACAGCGTATGACTCTGATCATCGCGGCTGAACTTCCCACCAGCGACTTGCACGGCGGCGGCGCCACGCTAACTGACGGGCTCGGGGAACAGAGCACCATAGACAGACCGGCTTACTTGCCGTCCGCCCGCCGCATAACATCAACCCAACGAAGACCAATCAACGCAAGCCCGTAGCTTGTGTCATGGCCCCGCCGCAGAGGGGGTTGGCGGGCTAACAGCTAAATGAATCGCACGCACGTTTCTTTTAAGTAACGGGTTTCCAGCAGCAAGGCGATTTTTCGGATGATGTTCCGCCGCAAATCCAGTTCCACCGGAATGCTCGGATCTTGGTGCGCCTCATTGATTCGCGTGCCGACCATAAATTCCACGATGTCACTTTGCAGCATGAGCGCAACAAGATCACAAGCGGGATTTTTGCGCTTGGGTTCGGCTGGATTTCCACGCTCCAGAATTTCCGCCACCTTCGCCAGCGTGATGGTGCCTTCGGTAACCAGATCAATTCCTTCCATCACAGCCGGCGGCGGGATTTCCGGATCGAACTGCGTCAAGCGCATCGTGACCGGCCGATTCAGCAGTCGCGAAACGATGCCCGCCGTGGTGCCGCCGCAAATCACCTTACGACCATTGAAAATCTGCACCAGTTCGGCCAGTTCGCCATCGCGCTCCTTGCTGAACGGCGGACCGGTGAGAACGAGCAGCCGGCGCGGGCAGCGGTAATAAATTGAGCCGCAGGTGATGTCATCTTTCGCAGCGCAGCCGTCATTGAGCAGCGCTTCGGCCACCAGCTTGTGCGAGAGATCCCGCGACGAGATTTCGCTTTCCCCCGCGACTTGCCGGCGTAAATAATCGGTGACGCGTTCTGGTCCCCAGCCGAAGGGCAGCCCGACGCGGCCCAGCCCAGACTGGCTCACGCCGTCGGAAAAAAACACGATACGATCACCAAGCTGCGCGGCAAATTCGCTATAATGAATCACGCGGTCTTTCCACGTATCCAACGTGAGGCTGACGCGCTCAATCGGCACCGGCGTCTGCCCGCGCAACAGTATCAGCGGCGGATTACCGTGCTCGATGACGCGGGTTTTACCATCCTCGTCCAAGTCCACAATCGTGAACGTCGAGTAGCTGATTTTGCGTTTCTCGCAGACCGGCAGCGTATCCATGATGGTCTTCGCGCTCTGCCGCACATCCACGAACGACGAGGTATAGCGCAGCGCCATCGTGGCGGTGAGATTGGCAAGCACACTGGCTTTCACACCGCTGCCCAGGCCGTCGGACAGCACGGTGATAATGCGGCCTTCCTCCTTGATTTTGCGAGAGAGAAAAACGTCGCCGGCCACGACCTGCCCGTGCTTCGCCTGCCGGCAGAAATCAACGTCGATAAAGCTTTCGCCAGTCATTGTTTTCCTTCGGCTCGTCGGGCTTGGGCGGCGAGAAAGACTCGATGATTGAATTCAGCGCAATCTCCGAGTCCGCCGCATTCTCGCCGAGCAGGTAGGCGATCTGCTGGGTCGTCGCCAGTTGCTTCTGAATAACTTCGCGCGCCCGGCGAATCACCTGTTCCTTCTGCACCGCCGGTTCGGTGATGTCCTGGAGAATGCCGCCGACGAGGCAATGTTTCTCGATGCTGAAAATCGCCGCATGCAAAATCGTGTTTTGGAACCGCAAATCACGATCCAAAATATCCTCGCCAGTTTTCAGGACGCTGTGAAACAAGCTGGCAAACGGCATCACCTCGGCCAACGCGATGCCTTCAATCGAAACTGCGCCGTTGCCGATGGCGATTTTTTCAGTCTCAAACAAATTGACGAATGCGGCGTTGAACTCAATGACGCGCATCGCATCGTTCACAATCACCACCGCCGACGGCATCTTTTGAATTAGCGCGTTGGCCTTCTTATGCGCGAGCTGACGCATGTAAGTCACGCACATCGCGCGCTCGGCTTTTTGACCGATCAAGGCGATGCCAAATTCGCGGCAGGTGTCGTAGCCGCAGCCGCCGCAGTTTAGCTCGTCATCCGGCGAAGATTTCCCGACATTGCGCAACGCCTCGCGGATCTGTGATTCGGGATGACGCACCGCCGCCACTGCCAGGACGATAAAATCCGTCGGTGTATCCACCAGCGTTGGACGCGGCAGCGGCACCTGCGGTGCGGCGACCGAACTCAAAACGCGATGACGTTTCATCACCGTCGCGTCGCGCCGCAGCACTTTCGGACCGTTCACGCAACCGCCTTCGCAGGCGAGCAGTTCGAGAAAAAGGCCGTTGTCCGGCTTCATTTCTTCAATACCATCCAGCGCTTTCTTGATCGCGACAATTCCGGAGAACGCCATCAGCGAACAGTCGTTCACCGCGCAGGTGGATTTCATGCCGGCGATCATACCGCCATCCACCGGATACCAGGCACCTTCAGCCGAGCGCTCGGGCACAAAATAATTTTCCGGCGCGGCGGCTATTTTCTCCGGCGTGATTTGCTCCAGGTTTAACCAGCGACGCAAATCCTCAAAAGTCAGCACCACATCCAGCAATTCCGGGTGCTGCGCGGCTTCCAGTTTTTTGGCGATGCAAGGGCCGATAAAAACAATGCCGATGTCCGCGCCGAAATATTGCCGCAGCATCTTGCAGTGCGTCAGCAGTGGCGACATCAAGCCCGCAAGCAGTTCGGAACCGCCCGCGCGATGCCTTTGCAGAAAAGCCACGACGGTCGGACATGCCGACGAGGCGAGAACACGCTGGGGATTTTGGCGGAGCAAAGCAGCCGCCTGCGCCGAAACCTGCTGCGCCCCCAGCGCCGTCTCCGACACACCCGCAAAGCCAAGCCGCTTTAGCGCACCAATCATATGCGCCGGTTTCACGCCGGAAAATTCCGTCACATACGAAGGCGCGAGCGAAACATAAACCGATGGCTTAAGCGCCAGCAACTGCCGCGCGCTGGCCAGATCGTCGCGCACCTTCTTCGCGCCGTTCGGACAAACCTCGACGCAATGGCCGCAGAAGATGCACAGTTCCGGCACCACGGAGGCGTAGCCGCCCTCGACCTTGATTGCCTTCACGGGACAGTTGCGCACGCATTTGTAGCAATCCTGACACTCCCGCTTCTCGGTGAAAATGGGATTCAGAAAATTCATGCCTTGGGCAAAAAATGGTTAAGCAAGCCGATGATGACGATGGGGTCAACCTCGTGATATATCTTGCCGTTGATGGTAATATTCGGCCCGGATTTACAGTGCCCTTCGCACAAGTGACCATTCAGCTCCATCGACGGCGGCAGGCTTTGCGTCTTTAGAAAATCCTGAACAACCTCAATGTTGCGGCTGTTCCCGCGAGAAAAACAGGAGCTGCCCATGCAAATGGTAATGCTGGTGGCAGGAATCTCAGGCATGGCTGGAAAAGGGGTTCAATATTGACCGACGGCTTCGCTCATCGGAAATCGGCACTGTGACCCGCAGCGGCCGTGTCAGTTCGAAGCCACCGGGAATCATGGTGCCGGATTGCGTCTGAGGAATGCTGCGGCTCACAGAGCCACGCTCCGGCGCAAACAAATCGCGATCTTTGCGTCCGCCCTGGCCGCGCCCGATGTGCCGGCCAAGGCCTTTAATGCGCAGACTCAAACAGCCGTTGCAGGCGTCGCCGGTCTCGGCAATGCAGGCCTTATTCGGATAAATCTGGTAAAGATGGCGATATTTCAAGGGCGTGAGATTCGGCATGAACACATTCGCGCCGCGCTGCAAACCCAGTTCCCGCCCGTTCGCTTTATTGATTGTCGCCAGCGCCGAGGTCGCCGGGATGTTCGCATCCGGCCGCACTAACCGCGTCAGGGCAACTGCCTTATAAACCATCAACTCTGTGTTCGGAACCTGCTCACCGTTCACCGACGGGAAAAATCTCAATCCGTTTCCCAACGGCGTGCCCGGGTGTGGAATGAAGGGCCCGATGCCAATCATGTCCAAATCAAGTTCGCGGAACAGCGCGATATCGTTCGCCACGCTGGCGTAAGTCTGGCCGGGAATGCCCACCATGATGCCGCTCCCAACTTCAAAACCCAATCCGCGCAGCCGCCGCAGAATGGCGAGACGATCAAATTTCCGCCTGCCCAAGGGCGGATGAATCTCCTCAAACAAGTTGGGATCGGAAGTTTCAAACCGCAACAGATAACGGTCGGCACCGGCTTTGCGCCACGCCGCCAAGTCCTTGTCCGGCCGTTCGCCCAAACTCAGCGTCACCGCAAGCGGCGTTTCACCTTTGATCCGGCGAATGATCTCCGCCATCCAAAGGGTCGCGATGCCGTAATCCTCGCCGCCCTGCAACACCACCGTGCCATAGCCAAAACTCACAGCTTGTTGCGCGGCTTCCAAAATCTCATTCAGATCCATCCGGTAGCGCGCCAGATTTTCATTGCCAACACGCAAACCGCAGTAGGCACATTGCCGCGAGCAGAAATTGGAAATTTCCACCAAGCCGCGCAGATGCACAGCATCGCCGACGCGGCTGCGCCGGATTTCATCAGCACGCTGCCAAAGTTCCTTCAGTCGCGCCGGGTTTTCTTCCCGCAGCCACCCGAGGATTTCAGTTTTCTCGATCGTAACGCTCATGCCGGCTTCCTTCCCGCATTTCGAAAATATTCCAGCGCCGCCGGAAAAGGCTGCAAGGCGCGTTCAAAAATCCCCAGACTGTAGGCGATGGTTAGTCCGTAGTTCGTAATCGGCACCCCGGCTTGCTGGCACCGCAAGATGCGACTGAGCATCTCGCGGCGATTCCACATGCACGCGCCGCAGTGAATCACCAGTTTGTAATCGGCGAGGTCTTTCGGAAAATCGCGCCCCTGCATGTGCTCGAACTGCAGCTTCACGCCGGTGTATTGCGTCAGCCAGCGAGGAATCTTCACGCGACCGATGTCTTCACCAACCGGATGATGCGAGCACGCCTCGGCAATCAACACGCGATCCCCGCCGCTCAAAGTTTCAATGGCCAGCGCGCCCTGCACCTGCGCCAGCAAATCGCCTTTGAAGCGCGACATGAGGATCGAAAAGCTCGTCATCGGCACGTTGCGCGGCGTGTCGGCGGCAACCTTCAAGAAAGCCTGCGAATCAGTGACAACCAGCTTCGGCGGAGACTTTAATCGGTCCATTGCATTGCGCAACTCGCGTTCCTTGACGACGAGACAATACGCGTCGCTATCGAGGAGATCGCGGATGGACTGCACCTGCGGCAAGATCAAGCGGCCTTTAGGCGCTTCTTTGTCAATCGGCACCACGAGCACGGCCATTTCGCCGGGACCAACCAAATCACCAAGAATCGCCGGGCTATCAATAAAATCCGGCGGCGCGGCATCGAGCAAAGCCTGACGCAATTCCAAAAGCCCAGTGCCGTTGGTTGCCGACGTTTTGACGACCAGAATTTTCTGTTCGGCGAATCCTGCAACCAGCGCAGCGGCTGGTTCGGCGGCATCCATTTTGTTGAACACCACGACCAGCGGAGTTTTGCGCTCACTCAACTCGTGCAAGATCTCTTCCTCAAAATTTCCCCAGGCGCCAGCTTCGGCGACGAGCACCGCCAGCTCCGTGCGCTCCAAAACCTGACGGGTTTTCTGCACGCGCAGCGCGCCGAGTTCGCCGAAGTCGTCAATGCCGGCGGTGTCAATCAACAGCACCGAGCCAAACGGCAGCAGTTCCATCGGCTTCTCCACGGGATCGGTGGTGGTGCCCGCAACCGGCGACACAATCGAGACCTGTTGGCGCGTCAGGGCATTGAGCAGCGACGATTTGCCAACGTTGCGCCGGCCGAAAAACGCGATGTGCAGGCGGAGACCTTTTGGCGTGGGAGTCATCAGCCAGCCTCCTTTTCGGCGTGCCCCCTCACCCTGCCCTTCCCCCCGCTGGAGGAAAGGTTGCCCGAAAGGCGGAGGAGGAGGTCGCTCATTACGAAAGACGTTGCGGGCATTCCCAACCGACAAACCGCTTCCGGGCTAATCAACTCGTCAAATGCTTCGCCAGTAAGCCAGCCTTGTGCGACGACCGTTTCACGAATGCTCCAGCGGTTCGCGCGAGCAAGTTTTGCCGCTTCGCCGGCGCGACTGTAACCGAGCGCGGGCAACAAGGCGGTCGCGGCCGCCGTGGAGTTTTCCACATGCTGCCGGCAGCGGGCTTCATCCGCTTCAAGTCCGTCAATGCAATGCCGGCGCAAAATGTCATCGCCGCGCGCCAGCAAATCCAAGCTTTCCAGCAGGCAATCGGCGACGAGCGGCAGGAAGGGATTCAGTTCCAGCGAGCCCGAAGCACAAGCCATCGTGATTGTGGCGTCGTGGCCGATCACGCGCATCGCCGCTTGACTCACCGCTTCGGGTAACACCGGGTTTACTTTCCCCGGCATGATTGAAGAACCGGCCTGACGCGCCGGCAGACGAATTTCACCGAAACCGGCTTCCGGCCCCGAGGACAGCAACCGCAAATCACCACATATTTTCAACAGCGAAACCGCATGCGCCTTGAGGATGCCCGAAACCTCCACGAACACATCAGCGTTCTGCGTGGCGTCCACCAGATTTTCTGCGCGGGCGAAACCAATGCCGGTCACCTCGCGCAACTGGTCCACCACCTGAAAAATATATCGGCGCGGCGCAGCCAAACCGGTGCCGATGGCGGTGCCGCCCAGATTTACGACTCGCAACCGCTCCTCGCATTTGTAAATACGCCAGCGGTCCCGATTGATCGCCTCGGCATACGCGCTCATTTCACGACCAAGCGTCGTGAGCACGGCATCCTGAAATTGCGTGCGACCGACTTTGACAACGTGGGCAAATTTCTTTTCCGCCGCCTGAAATGATTCCTGAAGCGCCACGACCTTTAGCTCTAGCGCCTGAAACAGCCGGATCGCCGCCAGGCGCAACGCCGTCGGAAAAGTGTCGTTGGTTGACTGATGGAGATTGAGATCGTCCAGCGGCGAGATGCGGTCGTAGCAGCCGGGCGTCAGGCCGAGAATTTCCAAGGCACGGTTCGCTAACACCTCATTGACGTTCATGTTCGTGCTAGTGCCAGCACCGCCTTGCATCGCATCCACGATGATGAATTTGCCGAGGTCGCCATTGGCCAGTTCACGGCAGGCACGATCAATCGCGTCGGCCTTGGCCACGTCGTCGGCCCATGCGCCGAGTGCGCGATTGGTCCGCGCGCAGACAAATTTAACATCGCCGTAAGCGCGGACAAGTTCGGGATGAACGGAACGCCGGGCGAGCGGAAAATTATCCAGCGCGCGCTGCGTGTGAATGCCATGCAAGGACTCCGCCGGAACCGGCAGCTCGCCGAGACAATCCCGTTCGATGCGAAAGGCGTTGTTCATGCTAATTCAAACAAACACGTCGCGTTCGTTTTTGCGCACGCGGCTGACGAGTTCATTGGCCGTCTTGCCGACGGTGCCGGGCATCGTGGCCAGTTCGTGGTCCACCAGCTTCTCGCCCGTTTTGCGTGTTTCTGGCGAAGCGTAGCCGATCATGTATTCCATGCAGCTCGACAGCGCGTTGGGGCTGCAATGTTCTTTGATCAAGCCGGGCCTGGCCAAATCCATAAAATCCGCGCCGGTGCGGCCTAGCCGATAGCAGGCCGTGCAAAACGAAGGGGTGTAGCCGAGCGACGCGACATCACGCACGACTTCATCCAGCGAACGGTGATCGCCGAGTTGGAATTGCTCCGCGTCGTGGCCGTCGCCAAGTTCCGCGTAGCCGCCGGGATTACAGCGGCTGCCGGCGGAAATTTGCGAAACGCCAAGCTGGAAGGTCGCGCGGCGCGTGTCGGCATTTTCGCGAGTGGACATGATGATGCCGGTGTAAGGCACAGCGAGACGCAGAATGGCAACAATTTTTTTGAAATCCCCGTCCGAAACCGCATGGGGCGGTCGATTTGCCAGGATCGAACCGCCGGCCGGCTCGATGCGCGGCACGCTGATGGTGTGCGGCCCGACGCCGAATTTTTCCTCCAGGTGGAGGATATGCTGCTGCATCGCGAGCATCTCAAACTTCCAATCGTAAAGGCCGAACAGCACCCCGATGCCAACGTCGTCAATGCCCGCCTCCATCGCGCGATCCATCACGGTCACGCGCCAGTCAAAATTCTTCTTCGCGCCGGCGGTGTGGATTTTCGCGTAGGTTTCGCGGTGATAGGTTTCCTGAAACAACTGGTAGGTGCCAATGCCGGCTTCCTTGAGTTGCTTGAACTGATCCACGGTGAGTGGCGCGATATTGACGTTCACGCGCCGGATTTCGCCGCGCCCGCTCTTGGTTTTGTAGATGGTGTCAATCGCCCGAAGCACGTATTTAAACCCTTCTTTCGGATACTCTTCGCCGGAGACGAGCAGCAACCGCTTGTGGCCTTGGTCAATAAGGATTTTCACTTCCGCAGCGATTTCCTCCTGCGTGAGCGTGCGGCGTTTCAATTCGGTATTCCCGGCGCGGAAGGCGCAGTAGGAACACTCGTTTTTGCAAAGGTTGGCAATGTAAAGCGGCGCAAAAAGAACGAGGCGTTTGCCGTAGATCTCGTCCTTCACAAACCGCGCGGCGGCGAACATTTCTTCAAGCAACGTCGCGTCCTGAATTTCCATCAGCACGGCAACGTCTTCCGCATCCAGGCCATCCATCTGGCGCGCCTTGGCGAGCACTTCCCGCACCCGACGGGCATCAGATCGCCGCGCCACGGAAAGCAAGGCGTTGATTTCGGCCTCGTTGATGATCGTGGTTCGCGGTTTTGGAAGGGTGGCGTTCATTGATTCTTTTCTTTCATTTTTTGCAGGATTTCCGCTTTGGCGGCTGGTGCCGTGCACCATTGTATTTTGTTGCCGTCCACGCTCACGGTCGGTCCGTGGTCGCATTTTTCAAAACAGAAAGAGGCGTTGATGGAAACCTTGTCCTGCAACTCTTCCTTTTCCACCTGGTCGAGCAGCGCGTGCAAAATGTGCTGCGAACCTTTGACGAAACAGTTCGTGCCGGTGCAGACGTTGACCTTCACTTTCTCTGCTTCCGGGCTGTCGCCCAGTTCAATGGTCTCGCCAGCAATGCGACGGCGGTTGTGGTAATGCGTGTGCAAGAGGCGGTGCGCGTTCTTGCCGCCGATTTCGCCGAGGTGTCGCTGGTAACATTCCGTTACGAAATGATTTTCCTGCGACTTGTGGAGTTCCATATTTTTGTCCACGTCGTAAAGTCCGCGGGTGCGAAGTTTGCGGATATCCCGCTCGCGCGACACCGGCTGCCCCGCGCCGCCGATGCAGCCGCCGGGACAGGCCATCACTTCGATGATGTCAAGGTCACACTTACCGCGCCGCGCCTTTTCTGCAAGCATCCGCGCGTTTTTCAAGCCGTGGACAATGCCCAGTTTCAAAACGATGTCGCCCACCGGCACTTCGACAATGCGCAATCCGTCCTCGCCGCGAACGGCGTGAAAATCTGGATTCACCAGCTTTTTGCCAGTGACTTTTTCGGCCGCGTAGCGAAGCACGGCCTCGCTGACACCGCCGGAATTGCCAAAAATGACGCCGGCACCCGTCTTGAATCCCATCGGCATGTCGAACGATTCCGGCTGCAACTTCGTGAAGCGCAGACCGGCTTCCTCGATCATACGCGCCAGTTCCTGGGTCGTGAGCACATGATCCACTTCGGCGACACCATCCTTCGCAAACTCCGGCCGCTTGGCCTCAAACTTTTTTGCCGTGCAGGGCATAATCGAAACCATCACGAGATTTTTCTTCTCCACGCCCAGTTCGGCTGGCAAAAGCTCCTTGACCAACGCGCCGAGCATTTGCTGCGGCGATTTACAGGTGGACAGATTTGGCAACAATTCGGGAAAATATTGCTCCGCGAATTTCACCCAACCCGGGCAGCAACTCGTGAACAGCGGCAATTTTCCACCATTGGTTTTGCGGCCTAAAAACTCATTCGCCTCTTCAATCACCGTCAAGTCGGCACTGAACGCGGTGTCATAAACATATTTGAATCCGAGCCGCTTCAAAGCCGCGACCATTTGGCCGCGCGTGGATTCGCCGGGCGGCATGCCGAATAATTCTCCAATGGCAACGCGCACCGCCGGCGCGATTTGCACCACGACCGTTTTAGTCGGATCGCCGAGCACTTTCCAAACTTCGTCAATCTCCTGGCGCGGCGTCAGCGCGCCGGTCGGACACACGGCGGCGCACTGGCCGCAGTTAATACACTCGCCTTCGCCCAAATCCTTGCCGAAAGCCGGCAGCACCGCCGCATCGTGTCCGCGAAACGCGAAATCAATCGCGCCGATGCCTTGAATCTCCGAGCAGAACCGCACGCAGTCACCACAGAGCACACATTTATTGGGATCGCGGGTAAGCGAGAGTGACGAACGGTCCACCGGCTTTGGTTTATGGACCGGCTGGAAACGGACTTTGTTGATGCCGAGTTTGCGCGCCACATCCTGCAATTGGCACGCGGCGCTCTTGCCGCACGTGGTGCATTCGCGCTCGTGATTGGCGAGCAGCAGCTCGACGGATATTTTGCGGATCTCGCGGATCTCCTCAGTCTGCGTGCGGACTTTCAGACCGGGTTCCGGGGGCGTCGAGCACGCGCCTTGGATGCCGCGCCCGGCGATATCCACAAGGCACAGGCGGCACGCGCCATAGACGCTCAGGTCCGAATGATAACAAAACGTTGGCAGGTCAATATCGGCCTTGCGGATCAGTTCGAGCAAATTGCGCTCGCCATTGATCGGCACCTCTATGCCGTCAATGTTCAATGTTTTAACTGCGGTGGCGATGGTGGCACTCATGAAATATTCAGTTCAGGTTTTTTGGTTAAATTTCAGACCCCGACAACGGCTTCCAGTTTGCAGGTGTCAGCGCAGACGCCGCACACGATGCACTTCACCTGATCAATGACATGAGCTTGCTTCCGTTCGCCGCTGATCGCGCCGACGGGACATTTCTTCCCACACGCCATACAGCCTTTGCATATCACGGGATCAATGCTCGGCTTCGCGAGCGCCTTGCACTGGCCGGTTGGGCAATGCTTATGGAAAACATGAGCGTCGTATTCGTGGCGGAAATAGCGCAAGGTCGAGAGGACCGGATTCGGCGCGGTCTTACCGAGGCCGCAGAGCGAACCTTTCTGCACGGCCAGCGCGAGCTTCTCCATCAGCACCAACGTTTCACTGGTGGCGCGGCCTTCGATGATGTCGTCCAGCATCGCGAGCAATTGGCGCGTGCCTTCGCGACAGAGCACGCATTTGCCGCAGCTTTCGCGCTGGGTGAAGTCCATAAAAAACCGCGCGATGCTCACCATGCAGGTTTTTTCATTCATCGCGACGAGACCGCCAGAGCCGACCATCGCGCCGACATTGCGGAGCGAATCGTAATCGAGCGGCAGATCGAGATGTTCCTGAGTCAAGCAGCCGCCCGACGGCCCGCCGATTTGCACAGCTTTAAAACCGTTTGCCTTCACCTTGCCGCGACGGTCAGTAATGCCGCCGCCGATATTCAAAACCACTTCGCGCAGCGTCGTGCCGAACGGCACTTCGATCAGGCCGGTGTTAGCAACGTGCCCGGTGAGCGCAAATGTTTTCGTGCCGGGCGAAGCGGTTGAACCGAGCTTGCGAAAATTATCTGCTCCATCTTTGATCACGCGGACGACATGAGCCAGCGTCTCGACGTTGTTGATAATCGTCGGCTTGCCCCACAAACCGCTTTGCGCCGGGAACGGTGGCTTGGGGCGCGGCATGCCACGCTGGCCTTCAATCGAGGCAATCATCGCGGTTTCTTCACCGCAGACGAAAGCGCCCGCGCCTTCCAGCACCTCGCAGTTCAAGCTCTGGCCGGAACCAAAAACATTGTCGCCGAGGCAACCGAGCTTCTGCGCATCCTCAACGGCGCGTTTCATCCGCGCGACGGCGAGTGGATATTCCGCGCGCACATAAATCAAAGTCTCATCCGCACCGATAGCCCGGGCGGCGATCATCAGGCCTTCAAGCACACTGTGCGGATTGCCTTCCATCACGCTGCGGTTCATGAACGCGCCGGGATCGCCTTCGTCGGCGTTACAGATCACATATTTCTTCACGCTTTTCTGCGTGCGCGCCGCCTCCCATTTGCGACCGGTCGGGAAACCGCCGCCGCCGCGTCCGCGCAAACCCGACTTCGTGATTTCCTGCACGATCTCTTCCTGCGACATTTTCAAGATCGCCTTTTTCGCCGCCAGATAACCACCGTGGTGGAGATATTCCAGAATGCTTTCGGGGTCAATCACGCCGCATTCCTTCAATACAAACCGCTGCTGGCGCTGGTAAAACGGAATGTCGTCTATACCTTTGCAATGTTTCTTCGTGGCGGGATCAACATAGAGCAATCGATCCACCACTTTGCCGCCGACAAGGGTCTCGCGGACGATTTCCTCGACATCCTCAACCTTCACTTTGTTGTAGAGGATTTCATCCGGCAAAATCGTGACGAGCGGCCCCATCTGACAGAAGCCCTGGCAGCCACTTTTGTTCAGCCGCAGATCGTGCGGGGTGGTTTCCGCCTGGAATTCGGTCGTGAAGCTGATGCCTGTGGCGGCGATTTGATCATTAAAAGCCGCGATGACTTTGTAAGCGCCATTGGCTACGCAGCCAGTGCCGGCGCAGACGATGACGCGCCGCTGGGTTTTGCCGCCATTGCCGGCGGCCGGATCCAAAATAAGCTGGGTATTCATTACGATTGTTCTCGGGCGATGATTTCTTCGACAAGTTTCACGCCGCTGGCGGGCGACATTGCGCCATGCACCTGGTCGTCCACAACGACGACGGGCGCGAGGCCGCATGCGCCGAGGCACGCGACCGTTTCAACCGTGAACAGCATGTCGTCGGTGGTGGTTTTTTTACCTTCGAGCTTGAGGCGCTTGCGGATGGCGTCGAGAATCGGAATGGAGTCCTTCACATGGCACGCCGTGCCATCACACAAGCGCACGATGTGCTTGCCCTTCGGCTCAATCGCAAAGTGCGTGTAGAACGTAGCGACGCCGAAAACACGTGCCGGAGAAATATCCAGCGCCGTGGCGACATAGGTTAAAACTTCCTTCGGCAAATAGCGGTATTCCTCCTGCACAGCCTGGAGAATCGGCACCAGCCGCGAGGGTTTACGTCCGTGTTTTTCAAGGATTGTGAAAACTTTCACAAACTTTCTGCCGCTGCAATCAGGCTTTGGTTTAGAGCGCATTTAATGTTGGTGGTTAATGGGAAAGGGTCGCCGTAGTGGCGGGTCTGGATTTCAACCCGGTTTTGGGGGGTTGATGTTGCAAGGTTGCGAAAAGTTTTTGCGAAAGCGCGGCGAGTGAACAGTAAAGATCCTCGTTGTGAACGATGACGTGCTCTGGCGTGTGCAGGCGGATCGGCGCAAAATTCCAGATCGCGCGAATGCCGCCATCCACCATCAAATCAGCCACTGCTTGCGCCTCCGCCGCGGGCACCGTAATGATACCGATGAGAATGTGCATCCGCAGCGCGAGGTTGGGCAACTTGTCCAGCGGCAACACGTGCTTGCCGTGGATTTTGGTGCCGTTTTTTGAGGGATCCAAGTCAAACGCGGTCACAATCTTCAAGCCGCACTGTTCAAATTTACGATAGCCTAAAAGTGCCGACCCCATGCTGCCCGCACCGACGAGAAAAGCGTCGTTGATGTTATTCCAGCCGAGAAAATGTTCCAGCCCCTCGATCATATTCGCGAGCACATAGCCGATGCGCGGGCGGCCGGCCACGCCAATGGATTCAAAATCTTTGCGCACCTGCGTCGGATCCAGATCCAAATCCTGAGCGATGTCGGTGCACGATACCGTCACATGCCCCACGGCTTGCCATTCCTTAAGGAATCGATGATACAGCGGCAACCGCTTCAAGGTCGGTTCCGAGACGACTTTTACAGGCGTCCCCTCCCGTCGGCCAAGCTGGGTTTTGGCAGTCATATCGTGATTGTTATATCAATAAACTATTCTCTATTAAACATCATGTTTCAGGCTTGTCAATTTTTTTGAAGTTCCGTAAACAGATATTAGGCGGCGGCTTCCAAAAGATTAGCAAGTGGCAGATATATCAATAAATCTCAATGGACAGCGGATATTTTACAGTTTCTGCCTGAATTAAAGACGCCGGCGCGCGGCAAGAATCCATATTTTCCTATCGTTTCAACCAATATTCTTATATCGGTAACTAAATCTCGAATACCGCAAATGAAACCCAACCAACTATCCAAAGCCTATCTCGCCAGCGCATTGGCACCGTTTCCAGCGAGGTCGAAGACCGCCTTTCCTGAAACCATGCTCCGGCACGTGGCCGGGACGCGCAAAGCGGGCCTGCCGTGCATTAAGCGGATGCCGGCGTATTTGCAGTTGTTACGTGTCTTGCAAGCGGAGGGACAGGAGTATGTTTCCGGCACCGTGCTGGCGAGGGTGCATAATCTGGAGCCGGTCGTTGTGCGCAAAGATTTGGCTATGACCGGCGCGGTGGGCACGCCACGGATCGGTTTTGGCATTACCGAGTTGATCACAGCCATCGAACGGTTTCTCGGCTGGGACAACCAGACCAAAGCCGTGCTGGTCGGGGTTGGCAGTCTCGGCACGGCGCTACTGGGCTATCACGGCTTTCAGAACTTAGGATTCCGCATCGTGGGAGCATTCGACCACGACCCAAAAATCGTCGGTAGATGGGTTCACGGACGTAAAGTGCAGGCCACGGACCAACTGATTCCTTTCGTCCGGCGCGGAGAAATCCTCCTGGGTGTATTGACCGTTCCCGCCCTAGCCGCACAGGAAATCACTGAAGCGATGGTTTGCGCCGGCATTAAAGGAATTTGGAATTTCACTCCTACAAAGCTGCAATTGCCTGATGATGTGGTGAGTCAGAAGGAAGATCTTGCGGAAGGTCTCGCGGTTCTCTCCCATCGCCTACATCAAATCCGAACCATGCGACCATCAAGTAAAAAAATAAGTACCACTAACAACTATGGCAATAATATTATGGCCGCTCAGTCATATCACCGCCAAGCAAAGACACCTTTGTAAATTTCAATTGTAAGGTTTAGCCCTCAATTGTTGGTTTATTAAGTCCTTCCAGTTCCGACCAGCGACGATGGCCGACTATTGCTGGCGATGGCCGGAGCCCTCGTTCCTGAAATCTGGCAGCAGGAATCCAAAACCAGCCTTGATCGCATCGGCCGCATTGCCAGCTTTGCGAGCTACGCGGAAGCGGTTCAACAAATCTCCCAAACCGGCGGCACCGGCCCGCGGGTGAAATCGGCGCTCGCTGCGGCGGAAACGCTCCGGGAGTCGGCAAAAAATCTGGCCGGCAAAGGCAAATATAGCGAGGCCATCGAAGCGGCGGACGCCGCCAGCCAGCAAATCCTGACGGCCTATTGCCTGGCGCAAAAATCGCTGCCCGGGGAATTCCGCGCCTTCTGGTGCCACAGTGCGCTGGGCGTTCCGGGGATGAGTTGGGATGAAGCGGTCCACCGGCTGGCGGATAACGGCTTTACCGC
>CAIOIC010000133.1 GCA_903858275.1 uncultured Verrucomicrobia subdivision 3 bacterium
GCGCTGGTTGGCTGGATCGGCTGGGGAGCGCCGGCGCAAGCCGCGACGCCGCCGGCCGCGACGGTGATTGACAGTTACCAGTATGCCGACGAAGCCGCGGCCCGGACGGCCTGGGTTCCAATGAAGGGATCGGCGCCCGTCGCGCAGGCGGTGATCGCCGGCAAACCAGCTTTGCGCCTGCCGTGCAATTTCACCGGCAATCCCATTGACCGCGCCTCCTGGGACAAATCCGTGAAGCTGGACCTGCGGGACTGCCAAGGTGTCGAGTTCAAATTTTTCTGCCGCGACACATCGTCCGTGGCGCATTTCAATATCTATTTCCAAAGCGGCGACGGGTGGTATCACAGCATTTTCTTTCCCGATTCGTTGACAAACTGGCATACGGTGGTGATCAACAAATCCTCCATGAAGGTGGAAGGCAAACCGGCGGGCTGGGGCCAGATCAAAACCATCCGCATTTCGGCCTGGCGCGCGAACGACGTGAACACGGAGTTTTATCTGAGCGACCTGCGCAAAAGCGGCGAACTGGGAGCGGGATCATCGGTGGTGGTGCTGCGGAGCGAGACGGCGGCGCAACGCTGGCCGGGCCAGAGCAGCAGCTTCCAGCAATCCATCGACAACGTGACCCAAGGGTTGAAATCATTCGGCGTGGACAGCCTGGTCATCAGCGACGAGGAATTGACTCCCGGTCAGCTGGCTTTGACCAAGCTCGTGGTGCTGCCGCAAGACCCGATGCTTTCCGACCGGACGACGGCCATGCTCAAGGATTATGCCCGCCGCGGCGGGAAACTGCTGGCCTTCTACACGATTCCGGATGGGTTGCGCGAGGTTTTTGGGATTGAAGGGAACCGGGCGGTCAAAGCGCCCCGGGCCGGCGCATTCAACCAGATTCAATTTGGCAAAGGTTCGCTGGCCGGCGCTCCGCTGCTCGTCGAGCAGGAGTCGCGAAACATCAACGGAGTGAAGCCGGTTTCCGGCGCGGGGCGGACCCTCGCCGAATGGCTGGATGACACCGGCAAACCCGCAGGCCATCCCGCCGTCGTGGCGACCAGTAACACCATGCTGATGACGTATGTTCTGCTGCAACCGCAAAGCAAAAGCCTGAAGCCGCTGCCAGCGGCTAAGTCCCCGGCCCCGCACACCAGCCCGACCAGCGACAGCGGCCGGTTAGTGCTGGCGATGGCCGGAGCGCTCGTCCCCGAAATCTGGCAGCAGGCGGCCCAGACCAGCCTGGATCGCATCGGACGCATTGCCAGCTTTGCGAACTATGCGGAAGCAGTGCAGCAAATCTCGCAGACCGGCGGCACCGATCCGCGGGTGAAATCGGCGCTCTCAGCCACTGAAACGCTCCGGGAGTCGGCAAAAAAACTGGCTGGCAAAGGAAAATATACCGAATCCATCGAGGCGGCGGAAGACGCCAGCCGGCAAATCCTGACGGCCTATTGCCTGGCGCAAAAATCGCTGCCCGGGGAATTCCGCGCCTTCTGGTGCCACAGTGCGCTGGGCGTTCCGGGGATGAGTTGGGATGAAGCGGTCCACCGGCTGGCGGATAACGGCTTTACCGC
>CAIOIC010000134.1 GCA_903858275.1 uncultured Verrucomicrobia subdivision 3 bacterium
AGCTTGTCTTGCCGCAGCCCGGCGGCCCCAGCAAGATTGTCAGCCCGCTGGCGCTGTTTTGCAGACGCTTTAGCCAACCCTGCTCCCATAACATGAAGTCATCGCCGTAATGCAGGTGCAAATCATTCAGCGAGGCGGTCACCCGCCTGATGCCGCTGAAGGCCGAGTTGGACGTCGGCGGGGGTGAGTTGATTGAGTGCGTTGGGTGTGATAACGACAACGCCCATGGGAAATGAAGCGCATTGAACTGCCATGATGAATCTCCTTTGGTTAAGTGTTGAAATGAACCCTGTGAACCCAACAGGTAGCCTATGACCTTGCGGCTTTTCGGGGGAGACGTGGGGATTTGCCGGAATCGGCAATGGAAAATTGCCTTGGGCTGTTCTGTTTACAGGTAAACCCTGCACTTGATATTTGGCAATATCGCTGCAATATTTCATCTATGATTTCTCGCAGGCATTATTTTGACCAGTTAAAAAAAGCCTTGGGCCGCAATCCTGTGGTTGCCCTGCTGGGCCCGCGTCAATGCGGCAAGACCACGCTGGCCCGACAGATGATTTCCGCCGGTCATCCGCAGTATTTTGACTTGGAAGATCCGGTCGTATCCCAACTCATGGAAAACCCCATGACGGCCTTGCAGGGATTGCGGGGGCTGGTGGTGATTGACGAAGCGCAACGTCAACCCGGTTTGTTCCCCGTGTTGCGGGTGCTGGCCGATCGCGTTAAGCAGCCGGCCACCTTTCTCATTCTCGGCAGTGCTTCGCCGGAACTGTCGCGTCAGGCGGCCGAGTCCCTGGCGGGGCGGGTCGAAATCATTGAAATGCGCGGTTTCGACCTCAACGAATTACCCGACGGAGCACAGGAAACCCTCTGGCAACGTGGCGGGTTTCCGCGTTCCTATCTGGCCGCTGATGAAGAGGGCAGCGTGGCGTGGCGCAAGAATTTCATTCGCACGTTTCTGGAGCGCGACCTGGCGGCTCTGGGCTTCGGGCTTTCGCCGGCGCTCATGGGCCGGTTTTGGACCATGCTCGCCCACTACCATGCGCAGCTTTGGAACGGCAGCGAAATTGCCGCCTCACTGGGTATCGCCCCCAACACCGCGCGCGCCTATCTTGATGCCTTGGAGCAAACCTACATGATTCGCCGTTTGTTGCCGTGGCAGGCTAATCTGGGCAAGCGGCTCGTCAAAACTCCAAAAATCTATTTCCGCGACTCCGGCCTGTTCCACACGCTGTGCGGCATACCGTCCGCCGCCGAATTGTTGACCAACCCCAAACTTGGTGCCTCGTGGGAAGGATTTGCGTTGGAAGAAATCATCCAAGCGCAGCAACCCGACCAGACCTGGTTCTACGCGGTTCACAGCGGCTCGGAACTCGACCTGCTGATGGAGGTCGGGGGCAAGCGCATCGGCGTGGAGTTCAAACGGGCGGATGCGCCCACCGCCACCCGCTCGATGCATCTGGCGATCACCGACCTGGGATTGGATGAGCTTTGGGTGGTTTATCCAGGCAGCCGCGTTTATGCCTTGGACGACCGGATCAAGGTTCGTCCGCTCGCCGACTGTCTCCAACCTCGAAAAGTTTCCGGCCGTAACAAATGAGCCGGTTGCATTAATAAAAAAGGTGATTCCAAGAATCGCCTGTGGATCACCGTTTTGAGCGACGATTAAGAATGGGAACATCTGATTGCGGCGAAATGCGGAACAGCTTGGGTGGCGGCTGAAACCGCACCGGCTTATCAAAGGCGAGTTTACACATGCAACGCTTCCGGCAGCGTCTTGAAAAACGCTGCAGCCTGGGGAGAATTATCCTGCCGCCGGCAAAGCGCACATAGAAACGACGTGCCCGGGAAGGCTATCATCCTTCCTCGCCATCCAATTCCGC
>CAIOIC010000135.1 GCA_903858275.1 uncultured Verrucomicrobia subdivision 3 bacterium
ACCCATTTCTTCCACTTCTTAAAATCCTTCGCCCACTTCGCTGCCTTCGCGCGACCCGGCCGAAGTTTTTCCTTTCGCCCGCCGCCGTTTGCGCTTTCAATTTCACGCCATGTCGCACGAATACGTCTTAAAGCCGTTCACGCCGGAGATCCGGCTGAACATTGACTATCCGCGCGAACTCAACGAGCAGCAGCTGGCCGCCGTGACCGCGCCGCCCGGCCCGGCGCTCGTCATCGCCGGGGCCGGTTCCGGCAAGACGCGCACGCTGACCTATCGCGTGGCGTATCTGCTGGAACAGGGCATCCCCGCCGACCGCATCCTGCTGCTGACCTTCACGAACAAGGCCGCCGCCGAAATGATGCGGCGCGTTTCTGATTTGCTCGGACATGAATTGCGTTCGCTCTGGGGCGGGACGTTTCACAGCATCGGCGCGCGGATATTGCGGCTGCACGCCGACGCGCTCGGCTACCAGAAGGATTTCACGATCCTCGACCGCGACGACGCGAAGGATTTGATCAAGGCGTGCATGGCGGACGCGAAGATCGACAAGAAGGACAAACATTTTCCCAAGCCGGATGTGCTGAACGAAATTTTTTCGCTCGCGGCCAACACACACAAGACGGTCGAGGAACTGGTGGACGGACAGTTCAGCTATTTCTCCCAGTTCGCCACCGAGATCGCCGACCAACAGAAGCGCTATCACGCCCGCAAGCGCGCGACGAACGGCATGGATTTCGACGACCTGCTCGCGCTCTGGCTGAAGCTGCTGCAAGAACACGCGGACATCCGCGAGCATTACCAGCGGCGCTTCCAGTTCATCCTCGTGGACGAGTATCAGGACACCAACAAACTGCAGGGCGACCTGATCGACCTGCTCGCCGCGCGGCATCACAACGTCACGGTCGTGGGCGACGATGCGCAGAGCATCTATGCGTGGCGCGGCGCGAACTTTGCCAACATCCTCGATTTTCCAAAGCGCTATCCCGGCGCGAAGGTGTTCAAAATCGAGACCAATTACCGCAGCACGCCGGAAATCCTCAACGTCGCGAACGCGGCGATTGCCGCGAACGTGAACCAGTTTGCGAAGGAACTGGCGCCGGCGCGCAAATCGGGCGTGAAACCCGCGCTCGTCCAATGCCAGGATGCCGGGCAACAGGCGACGTTCATCGCGCAGCGGGCGCTGGAACTGCGCGAAGAAGGCACGAGCTTGAATAACATCTGCGTGCTGTATCGCTCGCATTTTCACGCGCTGGAATTGCAGCTGGAACTGACGCGGCGACAGATTCCATTTTCCATCACCAGCGGGCTCCGTTTCTTTGAGCAGGCGCACATCAAGGACGCGACGGCGTATCTGAAATTTGTCGCGAATCCGAAGGACGAAGTTTCGTTCAAACGCCTCGTGCAGCTGATACCCGGCATCGGCGGCAAGGGGGCGGAAAAACTTTTTCAAAGTTTTTCCGGGAAGATGGAAGATGGAAGATGGAAGATGGGGAAAGCAGTGTCGCCCAGCAGTCTTCCCAAACTCCCATCTCCTAACTCCCATCTGCTCGCAGCGGCGTTGCAAACTTGCATCAAAGCCGTGCCGAAAAAAGCCGCCGTCGCTTGGACACAATTCGTCGCCACCATTTCACAGCTGGAAGCCGAAGAAACACGCCGAAGCGCGGCGAAGATGCTGCGGCTCATCATGGACGCGGGCTACGATGATTATCTCAAGGAGACTTACGACAACTACGCCCGGCGACTGGACGAGATCCAGCAGCTGGCGGAATTTGCGTTCCAGTTCGGCACGGTGGAGGAATTTCTCACGCAACTCGCGCTGCTCACGAACGTCGAGGCCGAGGAAGATCCGCAAGATGACACGGAGAAAATCAAGCTCTCGACCATCCATCAGGCGAAGGGTTTGGAGTTCGAGGTCGTGTTTGTCATCATGCTCTGCGACGGGTTATTTCCCTCCGCGCGCTCCAGCGAAAGCAACGACGGCGAGGAGGAAGAACGGCGGCTGTTTTACGTTTCCATCACGCGGGCAAAGAACGAGCTTTACCTGTGCTATCCGAATATGCGCGCCGGATTCGGCGCGTCCGGCATGGACACTTACCAGTCGCCTTCACGCTTTCTTTCGGAAATCCCGGAGGATTTGCTGAACAAGTGGAATCTGCGCTGAAACGCATTCCCGGGCGCATCAAAAACTGATGCCGAACAACAGCCGCACGTTCAGCCGCTCGTGGCCTTCGAGTTCCAGATGGCGGTTGCCGTCGTTCCCGCCAACAAAATTCGCGCCCCAGATTTGCGGCATCACCGAGAGGGTCATCCACCAGCCCCGCCGGTGATAACCGATGACCGGACCGGCATAGATGGCGGTGTTTTCCCATTGGTTATAATCGGGCAGCTCGTTGTGATCGCGGATTTCCAGACCGATGGACCAACGCGAAGCCGGACACCACGCGAGGCCGGCAGAAAGTTCCAATTCCCCCTCATGCTGCCGGAAATCATCCGTCCATTCCGTGGCGTGCGACAGGTTCACCGCCCATTTCCAGTCGCCGTGCCGCTGGCCAAGAATGATTTTCTGCTCCAGTTCGGCATTGTGTCCGTCATAAGTCGGCTCCAGATAAAGGGTCAGCCCGACGGGATTGGAAACCGGGTCGAGGACGAGATAGCGGTTTTCAAGGGAAACACCCGTCCAGCGATTCTTGGAAATGACGGCGCCGGATGCGGAATCCCGGAAGTCCTCATAATCATCATTCACATAAAGCCCAACCGTGTAGCGGTCCGTGACGCCGTGTTCGATTTCCGTGCGGAACTGCCAGAGCTGATACTCCTTCTGGCCGACCGCCGCGCTGCGTCCGATGCGGGAGGTGATGGATTGCTCCAGTTCCCAATCGCCCTTCGGTTCGGTCTCCGGCTCGTAGGTGTAGGTAAAAGCGCGATGGTCGGCCAGCGCGGTGACGGCCGTGAACAGAATTCCAAACAGCAATGAATATTTCATGGCGACAAGGCTACGCAAACGAAAAACTCCTGCTGCCGATGGCTTGCGAAAGATTGTCGGCAATTTGCCCGCTCAGCCCGGCTTCTGCGACGGCAGCTTGAGCGGATACAAGCCGGGGCAGCAGCCAAACGTCTCGTGAAACGCCGCGCTAAAATGGCTCAGGCTGTTGTAGCCGACCTCCAGCGCCGCCTCGGTGACGTTGTATTCGCCGGACTTGAGCAACTCCGCCGCGCGCTCCATGCGCAACTGGCGCAGGTGCTGGGTGATGGTGTGCCCCGTCTGCCCGGAAAAAATCCGGCTCAGATAAAAATGGCTGCAACCAATTTTCTTCCCCAACTCCTCCAATGACGGCGGCGCGGCAAGATTTTGCTTCAGCAAAAAAATCACCTGCTCCACCCGCTCCTGGGCGAGCCGCTGCTGGCGCGAACAGAACAGCTCCTGTTCCAGCGGCGGCTGGAGCAGAAATGTCACCGCGAGTTCCAGCGCCTTGCACTGATACCACAACGGCTGGGCGGCCGCATAAACCGGGGGCTGGCGCAGCGTGCTGATGAGCTGCTGCTGCGCCGCCGTCAGCCGGACCGTCGCGCCGGAAACAAGCTCGCACGGCTGGTTTTCGATGGCCGCACGCACCAGCGGGTGCAGCATCGCCTCCATGCCCGCGAGATGCCGGGCGAGGAATGCGCAGGAAAATTCCACCGTGAGAAACCGGTGCTGTTCGTCCGCCGTGCGCTTCGCGGCCAACGGCTCGTCCTTGCGATGGTAAAACCCGACCGTGCCCGGCGCGAAGTCTGTCCGCTTTTGTTTGCACTCCACGAAGCCGTTGCCAGCAAGGTTCAGGCACAATTCCACGCAGCCGGGATGAAAACTGGCAGCCCAATCAAACTCGCGCTTCGCAAAAAAATCATGCCACTCGATGCTGTAGCCCGCGCCATGAAAACTGCCGAAGATCGGCTGCCAGCCCTTGCCGACATCACGCCACGCGCCCGCCTCGCTAAACCGCGAAGGGACTTTACCAGCTTCCTTTTTCAGATCAGCGCACATGAGGCGGGCAACTTAAACCGAACTGGAGATAAGTCCACCCAGCGGTATTCACTTGCAGATACCGCGTTCGCTAGCCCGGACAAATTGGACGAGGTGCTGCACCTCCGGCAACGCCGGCAGCTCCGCCTCGATTTTCGCCAGCGCGTTGGGGTGGGAAAGTTCTTCGCGAAAGAGAATTTTGTAGGCCTTTTTTAAAGCATTCTGGGCCTCCTCGGAAACACCATGGCGTTGCAAGCCGATTTTGTTGATGGCGCGAGTTTCGCCGGGGTTGCCGTCCACAATCACGAACGGCGACACGTCCTGAACGATCTTGGTGCAGCCACCGATCATCGCAAATTTGCCGATGCGGCAGAATTGGTGCACGGCGACGTAACCGCCCAAAATCGCGTAATCCTCCACCACGCAATGCCCCGCCAACCCCGCGTAGCCGGACATGATGATGTGATTGCCAAGGATGCAATCGTGCGCCACGTGCGCCTGGATGATGAATAAATTATGCGAGCCGATGACGGTGGCTTCGTTGTCATTCGTCGCGCAATGCACCGTGACGCCTTCGCGAAAAACATTCTGGTCGCCCACTTCCAAGCGCGGAGCACCGCCCTTGTATTTCAAATCCTGCGTCTTCATCCCGATGGCCGCGAACGGAAAAATTTCATTCCCCTGCCCGAGCTTCGTGTGGCCATCCACGACGACGTGCGAATGCAACCGGCAGTTCTCATCGAGCGTGACGTGTTCGCCGATGACGCAATACGGCCCGATTTCGCAGCCGGAACCAATCTGCGCCTGCGGATGAATGATGGCGGTGGGATGAATCATGCGTCTCGCAGCATGAAGGTGATCTCCGCTTCGCTCACAATCTCGCCATCCACCTTGCATACGCCCTTGGCTTTGCCGATTTTTCCGCGGCACTTGGTCAATTCGAGTTCCATGACCAGCACATCCCCGGGCCCGACCGGCCGGCGCCATTTCACATTATCCGCCGCCATGAAATAGGCCACCTGATTCGCCGCCTTGATGATTTTCAACAGCAGAACCCCGGCCACCTGCGCCATCGCTTCCAGTTGCAACACGCCCGGCATGATCGGATGGCCGGGAAAATGGCCGACGAAAAACGGCTCGTTCATCGTCACGCATTTGATGCCAACGATTTTCATGCCGTCAATTTTTAAAATCCGGTCCACCAGCAAAAACGGCGGACGGTGCGGCAGATATTTCATCAACTCCTCGATGCCCATCGCACCCTCGGCGGCGGGCGGCGGGGTGGGCGCATCTTTCGCCGGCGGCGGCGAGAAGGTCTGCTGCGCGCGGATGGGCTGATTGATCTGCTCGACAATTTTCCGCACCAGTTCGACGTTGCCCGCATGGCCGGGTCGCACCGCGATGATGTGGCCGCGGATGGGTTTGCCGAGCAACGACAGGTCGCCGACGATGTCCAGCATCTTGTGCCGCACAAATTCCTCGGGATACCGCAACGGCTCGGCGGTCAGCACCGCGTCATCGCGGATGACCACGGCGTTTTCCAGGCTGCCGCCTTTGATCAGGCCGTTCTTGTAGAGAAACTCGATCTCCTCGTAAAAACAGAAAGTCCGCGCGTGCGCCAGTTCTTTCTCCCACGTCTTCGGCGTGACCTCGGTGGAATAAAACTGCGTGAACCGGCCTTTCTTATCCGCGCTGGTGCAGGTGATCTTAAAATGTTCGTCCGGAAACAGCGTCATCACCGTCTCGCCGAGGCGAACTTCAATCGGCTCCGTCGGCGTGAAAAATTCTTTTTTCTCAGGCAACGCCACAATTCCGGCCGCCTGAATAATTTTACAAAATTCCCGCGAGCTGCCATCGGCGATCGGCGGCTCGTTCGCATCCAGTTCCACCACCGCGTTGTCAATGCCATAGCCCGCGAGCGCGGCGAGGACGTGTTCGATGGTCTGGACTTTGACATTGCCCTTGGACAACGTCGTAGAGCGGTTCGTCTCGGAGACATTTTCCACGCGCGCGTCGATTTCCGGCTGGCCGTCCAGATCCACGCGGCGGAACCGCACCCCGCTGTTGGCGGGCGCGGGCAGAATCGTCATGTTGACGCGGTTCCCGCTGTGCAGACCGATACCGGAAAAACTGGCGGGGCGATTGAGAGTTTGCTGGTTCAGCACGCGCAGATTGAATAAAAAATCAGGCCGCTTGGCAAGATTGCTTTCGGCAAGGCATTGATTTTTCAAACCAACCCGGCATCTTCTTCAAATTATCCGGATGAGCGTGAGTCACCAACAAAACAACAACCGGCAGCGCCTGGGCAAAAACCACGGCGGCTACCACGGCGAGACGATTGACATCCGCACCGTACTGCGCGACGTAGAAACCGCCGCGCCGCAACACGGCTGGACGACGGAGGTTTTCCACACGCAAACTGATCTTAAATGGCTCGCGCTGCACCGCCCGGCCCGCAGCTTGAATCCCGCATGCCGCATTTATATCAGCGCCGGCATCCACGGCGACGAACCCGCCGGCCCGCTCGCCACGCTGCGCCTGATCCAGGAAAATCGCTGGCCGGATCAGGCGGAAATTTTTCTACTGCCCTGCCTGCACCCCACCGGCTTCACCTTGAACCGGCGCAAAAACCTGCAGGGCATTGATCTGAACCGCGATTATCGCAGCCCGAAATCCGCTGAAACCCGCGCCCATATCACGTGGCTGGAACGGCAGCCGAAGTTTGATCTTTACCTCTGCCTGCACGAGGACTGGGAAGCGCACGGGTTTTATCTCTACGAGCAAAATCCCAAAAAACGCCCGGCGCTCGCCGGCAAAATCATCGAGACGGTCAAGCCGGTTTGCCCGATTGACCTTTCCGAGACTATCGAGGGTTGGGAAGCACGAGGCGGCGTGCTTCGCCCAAGAATAAAGCCGGCTGAACGGCCTGACTGGGCGGAGGCCATTTATCTCATCAGCCACAAAGCATGGCAGGGCTACACGCTCGAAGCGCCCTCGGATTTTCCGCTCGCCACGCGCGTCAACGCGCTGGTTGCGGCAGTGAATGCGGCAATCACTTTTTAGCCACAGATGAAACACCGATGGACACAGATTTGAAATGCCACACTTGTTTTTTATCCGTGTCCATCTGGGTCCATCCGTGGTTTAATTTCAGCGCATGACCAAACCGGCCAAATCGCAGTGGGACTTCGGCGAGCTGTTCCCCGCCAAACAGACGCGCAAGGTCTTATCTGTCTGGGAACTCACATCGGACATCAAACGGCTACTGGAAAAACAAATCGGATCCGTCTGGATCAGCGGCGAAATCACCAATTTGCGGGCGCAAAGTTCCGGCCATGTTTATTTCACAGTGAAAGATGTCGCAGCGCAATTGAGCTGCGTGCTCTTTCGCGGCACAGCGGCGGCACAGCGCAACCTGCTGGCCGATGGTCAAAAAGTTTTACTGCAGGGCGAGGTGACAGTTTATGAAACACGCGGGCAATACCAACTCATCGTCCGCGAAGTGGAATTGCAGGGTGTCGGCGCGCTGCAAGTCGCGTTTGAAAAACTGAAACAGAAGCTGGCGACAGAGGGACTGTTCGCCCAGGCACGCAAACGCCCCCTCCCCCGCTACCCACAGCGCATCGGCCTAGTGACTTCGCCCACCGGCGCGGCAATCCGCGATGTGCTGCACGTCGCGCAACGCAGAAATCCGGGGATGGAAATCATCCTCGCCCCCTGCCGCGTGCAAGGTGACGGCGCCGCAAATGAAATCGCGGAGGCCATCCGGATACTGAATGAATTAGGAGCGCTGGATTTGATACTGGTCACGCGCGGCGGCGGTTCGCTGGAAGATTTGTGGGCATTCAATGAGGAACCGGTGGCACGGGCGATATTTGAATCGCAGATGCCGGTCGTTTCGGCGGTCGGGCATGAGATTGATTTTACCATCGCGGATTTCGTGGCGGACGTGCGCGCGGCCACACCGAGCGCCGCGGCGGAAATCATCACGGAGGACGTGTATGCCAGCCGCGAATTTGTCACGGAGGCGATGAGTCTAATGCAATTGCGGGTCCAAAGACGGCTGACGAATGAAACGGATGGCTTTCAATCGCTCGCCGGCCGGCTGGCGCGACTGCATCCGCGCCGGCGCTTGAACGATTCATTACAGCGGCTGGATGATTTACAATCGGGTCTTTTGCGGAATCTCAAGACCGCCGCGCGTTCGCGCAGTCTGGTTTTTGAAAATCTCGCCGGCAGATTCCTGCGCGCAAAGCCCTCGCTGGCTTTGAAAGCCCGGCGGGAAACATTGCATCAGCTGGAAAAGCGGCTGAACGCGCTCGGCCCGGAACAAGTGCTGGCCCGCGGCTATTCCATCACAATGGAGGCGGCGACGGGAACGGTTTTGCGCGACGCGGCGGCGGTAAAGCCGGGACAGAAATTAAAGACGCGGCTGGCGAAGGGCGATATCTTCAGCCGGACGGAATCGTGAAGCCTTTTCTCCGCGCTGGACGCGGTTAGGGTTTTTCCTTATTTTTTCCCCATGTCAAAACCAGCCAAGGCCGGGGACGCGGCCAAGGGCGGCGTGCCGTTTGAAGAAGCCCTCAAAAAACTTGAGGGCGTCGTGGACGCCATGGAAGCAGATGATTTGCCGCTCGAAACCCTGCTGGCCCGCTATGAAGAAGGCGCACGGCTGGTAAAAATCTGCCAGGAAAAACTCGCTGAGGCGGAAGTGAAAATCCAGCAACTGGAAAAAACGGCGGCGGGCGAATTAAAGCTCAAGCCATTTGAATCGTCGGAAGAATAAAATATGAGCCGATACTTGGACATGATTGACGGGCCGGAACACGTCAAGAAACTCACGGTGCCGCAATTGCAGGAACTCGCCGGCGAAATCCGCACCGAGCTGATTGATGGCCTCGCCAAGGGCGGCGGCCACCTCGGCCCGAATCTCGGCGTGGTAGAGCTGTCCATCGCGCTGCACAAGGTTTTCACCACGCCGAAGGATAAATTCGTCTGGGACGTGAGCCATCAGGTTTATGTGCACAAGATTTTGACCGGTCGCAAAAACCGGTTCCGCACCATCCGCCAGACGGACGGCCTGAACGGGTTCGCGCTCCGCACCGAGAGCGAACACGACAGCTTTGGCGCGGGACACGCGGGCACGGCCTTGTCCGCCGCACTCGGCATGGCGGCGGCACGCGACAAACGCGGCTCGGATGAAAACGTGGTGGCCATTTTCGGCGATGCGGCGCTGACCAACGGCATTTCCTTCGAGGCGATGAACAACATCGGGCACACGACCAAAAAATTCATCGGTATTCTCAACGACAACGAGTGGAGCATCGCCAAAAACGTGGGAGCCATCTCCGGCTACCTCAACAAGCTCATCACCAATCCGCGCTACAACCAGCTCGCCAAAGATTTTGAAAACTTCGTCCGCCGCCTGCCCAAGGGCGAACTGGCGCTGCAGCTCGCGCATCGCGCGGAGGGCGGCCTCAAGGGCGCACTCACAGGCGTCGGCCTAAATCGCACCACCAGTCTGGTGGAATCCGACGGACGCGGGGGTCACGGTTCGCCGGTGCTGTTTGAGGAAATGGGCATGCGCTATCTAGGCCCAATTGACGGACACGACCTGCCGCTGCTCATCAGCACGCTGGAATTTGCCAAAACGTGCGATCATCCGATTGTCATCCACGTTTTGACCCAAAAGGGCAAGGGCTACGAAGCCGCCCTCAAGCAGCCGGAGAAATTTCACGGCCTCGGACCCTACAACGCCGCCACCGGCGAGACGCCCGCCACCAAACCCGGCACGCCGCCGATGTATCAGGACGTGATGGGCCAGACCTGTGTGAAGCTGGCGAAGAGAAATGAAGCCGTCGTCGGACTCACCGCCGCGATGCCCAGCGGCACCGGCATGAAACATCTGGAAAAAGCGATGCCGGAGCGCTACTACGACGTCGGCATCGCCGAGGAACACGGCGTCATCTTTGCCGCCGGCATGGCGACGATGGGCTTGCGTCCCATCGTGGCGATTTATTCCAGTTTTCTCCAGCGTGCCTACGACTGCATTCATCACGATGTCTGCCTGCAGGATTTGCCGGTGATTTTCTGCATGGACCGCGCCGGCCTTTCCGCCAACGACGGCCCGACGCATCACGGCATTTTTGACATTTCCTTTCTGCGCTGTTTCCCGAACGTCATCGCGATGGCGCCCGCCAACGAAGACGAACTAGCAGACATGATGTTCACCGCCACCACCGTGAATCATCCCACGTTCATCCGCTACCCACGCGGCGCGGCGGAAGGCGTGCCGGTGAAGGACGAACCGCAGCTCATCGAAGTCGGCAAGGCCGTGGTGCAGCAGAACTTTGCCAACAACGGCGGACGCAAAGTCGCGCTATTCGGCCTCGGCCCAATGAACGCCATTGCGAATAAGGCGGCAGCTCAACTCACTACGGAAGGCTTTGACGTCGCCGTCATCAACCCGCGCTTCACCAAGCCGATTGACGCGGCGGTGCACGAGCGGTTCGGACGTGAGGCGGATTTGATCGTGACGCTGGAAGATCATGTGCTCATTGGCGGCTACGGCTCAGCAGTGCTGGAATTGTTCAGCGAGAAAACCCTAGCCACACCCGTCGTGCGCATCGGCTGGCCGGATCAGTTCATCGAGCACGCCACCACGCAGGACGAACTCCGCAACAAGTATGGCTTGTCCGTCGCGAACACGGTCGCCAAGGTGAAAATGCATTTCGGCGACACGAATTCCACAACGAAGCTCGTGGGCGGGGCCTGAACCCGATTAACCCATCCGTCCGACCATCCGTCGTCCGCGTTTTTTCGCGGGCGACTTTTTATTGTCCGGCGCTTTCTGTCCTTGATTTTAGGCGCATTAGACGGTTTCATTCGTTCCTTAAATTGCGACCATCGTAAATTAAAAATCATAAATTTATGGCCTACACCACCTGCACCGTTCCCGCTGGCGGAAAAATCTCCATCGCCAACGGCAAACTCACCGTCCCCAACAATCCCATCATCCCGTTCATCCGCGGCGACGGCACCGGCCCCGACATCTGGGCCAGCAGCGTGCGCGTCATGGACGCCGCCGTGGCCAAAGCCTACGGCGGGCAAAAGAAGATCGCGTGGATGGAAGTGTTCGCGGGAGAGGAATCGTTCAAAAAATTCAACAACTGGCTACCCGACGACACCGTGGAGGCGTTCAAGGAATTTCTCGTGGGCATCAAAGGTCCGCTGACCACGCCGACCGGCGGCGGCATCCGTTCCCTCAACGTCGCGCTGCGCCAGATGCTTGATCTCTACGTCTGCCTGCGCCCCGTGCAATGGTTCACGGGCGTGCCCTCGCCCGTGAAACATCCCGAGAAGGTGAACATGGTCATCTTCCGCGAGAACACCGAGGACATTTACGCCGGCATTGATTTCGAAGCCGGCAAAGAAATGGCGATGAAGACGCTGGAGTTCATCAAAACGAATTTCCCCAAGGAATTCAAAAAAATCCGCTTCGGCGAAACCCCCGAAGTCGTCGGCATCGGCATCAAGCCCGTGTCCAAAACCGGCACGCAGCGCCTCGTGCGCGCGGCCATCGAATACGCCATCGCGCAGAAGAAGAAATCCGTGACGTTCGTCCACAAGGGCAACATCATGAAATACACCGAAGGCGCGTTCATGCAATGGGGCTACCAGCTCGCGCGCGAGGAATACGGCGCGGAACTCGTGGACGGCGGTCCGTGGTGCAAGATTCCCGAAGGCAAACGCGGCGCCGGCCTCATGTTCAAGGACAGCATCGCCGACATCACCTTGCAACAGGTGCTCACGCGCCCGAACGAATTCGAAGTCATCGCCACGCTCAATCTCAACGGCGATTATCTCTCCGACGCCCTCGCCGCGCAGGTGGGCGGCATCGGCATCGCGCCCGGCGGCAACATCAACAACATGACCGGCCACGCGATTTTCGAAGCCACGCATGGCACCGCACCCAAATACGCGAACAAGGACGTCGTCAACCCCGGCTCCGTGATTCTTTCCGGTGAAATGATGTTCCGCTACCTGGGCTGGAACGAAGCGGCGGACCTCATCATTAAAGGCCTCAATGGCGCGATCGGCTCCAAGCGCGTCACCTACGACTTCGCGCGCCAGATGACCGGCGCGACGGAGATCAAATGCAGCGAATTCGGCGACAACATCATCAACCACATGTAATTCTTCGGAGGGACGAGTTCTATGAGTCCCTAAAAATTTAAAACGGCGGTGGTCATCACGACCACCGCCGTTTTACATATCAATTAGTGCCTGCGGAAATCCACTCGCGAATAGATTGATACCTGCTATTTTCAGGCGCAGCTTTTCGATAAGTTGCCATTTATGAAAAAACTTACCTGTGTTTCATTTCTCTGTCTGACCATGTCCTTAGCCGCCCGGGCTGACCGGACAACCGAAGAATCGTTCATTCCCAGCTACAGCGCCGCCTCAGTCCACTACCTCTGGGGTTCCAGTGCCGACCTAAAAAACTCACCCGGCAGCAGCCTCGCGCAGCAAGAAGCCGGCGTGATGGCGCAATATCCGCTGTTCCACTCCGACAACTCCCGCCTCACCACCGGCGTCCGCTTCCGGTGGAACCAGTTCGACTTCGACGGTTCCAGCCCGCTGGGCACCGGCACGCTCGACTTGTATCGGCTGCAAGTGCCCGTGAACTACTGGCATTCGCTCGGCGAACAATGGAAGCTTTGGGCCAGCGTGGATCCCGGGCTGTTCACCGACTTCAAAGAGGTATCCGGCGATGATTTTGCGGTGTCCGCTTTGGCCGTGGCCGCTTATGAATGGCGACCGGAATGGAGTTTTTCATTTGGCGGCTACTATTCCCCGGATCTCGGTGAAGACAAATTATTGCCCGTCATCGGCGTAATCTGGCGACCCAACCGGCATTGGAATATCAGCGCCACGTTCCCGCGTTTCCGGGTGGCCTATGCGCCCGATGAGAAATGGAATTTCGACCTCTCCTTGCGGCCGGGCGGTTCAAGCTGGAACATCCGCACTCCCGCTGGCGATAACCGGAATCTGGAATACGAAAGCTGGCGCGTGACCCTCGGAGCCGAGCGCCTCATCTCCACGGATCTGTTCGGCAAAATCTATGGCTTTGCGGAAATCGGCACCGGCTTTGCACAGAAACTAAAACTCAAAGATGGCAACACGGAAATCGCCGCCTCTGACCTCTCGGAAATGCTGACCCTCTCCCTCGGCCTGCGACTGCGCTTTTAACGCGAATCTATACGGTATTCATCTGCCAATCACATTGGAAGATTGCTTCACCTGGCTCGTTGCGTCAGGGCCATCTTGCCAATCCCCATCAGCACGTCCCAAGCCGGTCCGGGGAACTTGTGCATCTGCACCATCACGTCCTCAAACGCGGTCAGAAAATAGTTCACGTCGGCTTCATTGATGACGAGCGGCGGCAGAAGCTTCACCACGTCCACCCCATGCCCGGCGACCTGCGTGATGATGTGATGCTTGTCCAGCAGCGGAATGACGGCAGCCTGCGGGAACAGGCTTTTGTCCAGCGTGTGGCAGGTGGTCCACGCAATCTTCAAGGAGATGGATTTCGGCGAGCCGAACTCGATGCCGGTCATCAGACCGCGCCAGCGGACTTCCTTCATGAATTCATATTTCGGAATCATCGCCGTCAAGCCCTGGCCGATGAGGTCGCCCATCCGCGCGGCGTTGGCGATGAGGTTCTCGCGGTCGAGCACATCGAGCGCGGCGAGGCCGGCGGCCATCGCGAAACTGCCCTGGCTGAACGTGGAACTGTGCACCACCGAGCGCGACATGGAGGAAAACACTTTTTCGTGGATCCATTTCTTGCAGAGCACCGCGCCCACCGGCACGAAGCCGCCGGACAGCGTCTTGGCAAGAATCACGATGTCGGGGTCAACCGCACCTTCGTGTTCGATGGCGAGAAATTTTCCCGTGCGGCCCATGCCGGACTGCACTTCGTCGTCAATGAAGAGCGCGCCGTGCTGGCGGCAGAGCTGCTGCGCCGCCAGCAGATAGCCGGGCGCGGGCAGGTTCACGCCCTTGCCCTGAATCGGCTCAACGATGAAGCCGGCGACGTCGCCCTGCTTCAATTCCTTTTCCAACGCGTCCAAATCATTGAACGGAATCTCACGGCAATCCGGCAGGAACGGCGCAAAACCGGAGCGAAAACTGTCGTCGCCATTCACGGACAACGCGCCGGAGCTGAGGCCGTGGAACGATTTCTTGCAGTGAATCAGCGCCGGCTTGCCGGTGGCGCACTTGGCGTATTTGATGGCCGTCTCCACACCTTCCGCGCCGGAGTTGGTGAAAAACACCAGGTCCAACTGGTTCGGCATGCGCTTCTTCAACTCGGCAGCGAGGAGACCGGAGAGCAACGGCGCCTCCATCTTCACCAGGCTGGGATAATCCGAGTCGAGAAATTCCTTGAGGATGCGGCGGACTTCGGGATGATTGCGGCCCAGGCCGAACACGCCATAGCCGGAGAGCAAATCGAGATACTTGTCGCCCTTCACGTCCCACAGATACGGCCCCTCGGCGCGCGTGTAGCAGCGGTCGAAGCCGATGGTCTTGAGCGTTTTGACGTTGGCGGGGTTGATGTGCTCCGCCTGCAGCTCGTAATTTTTACCCTCATGCTCCTTTACGAGCGCCGCAAGGTTCAGTGGCGGCCGCGCGGCTGATTGCAAAATGTTATCTGACGACATGATGAAGCATTTTACCGCAACGACAGCAGAATCAAGCAACTTTCTTTCCTCTCAAACCCTACCAGCGCCACCCCGCAGCCGCGCCATGGCCATCATTCCCCGCGATAAACCGCCCGCGCGGTGCAGGTCTCGGCCACGACGACTTCCGTGAGCAACGGCAGCTTCGGCTTGAGTTTGCGCCAAATCCACACTGCGACGACTTCGCTGGTGGGGTTTTCGAGGCCGGGGATCTCGTTCAGGTAATAATGATCGAGCTTTTCCCAGACCGGCTTGAATGCCGACGTGATATCGGCGTAATCCATCAGCCAGCCCAGCTTGGGATCGCATTCGCCGGCAACAACAATCTCCACGCTGAAACTGTGGCCGTGCAGCCGCCGACACTTGTGAGGCTTCGGCAACAACGGCAACAGATGCGCCGCCTCAAACTGAAATGTTTTTCGCAGTTCCATTTTCATAATTCAAAATCGGTCCAAGTGATTAAATCTCCAAACGCCGGGCGGCCATCGTGCCGCCAGGTCAACGGCGGGTTTTGCATCTGGCCGAGCGGGCAAACCCGAGTGACGCCCCAGCCGGCAAATCGCAGCGCCAATTCCTTCGCCTTCTCCGGCGACGCGGCGATGCCAACGGTGGAAACTTTTCCGTGAATCTCATCCACGCCCTGCAGCACCGCCGCCACATCCGGCACGGGTTTGATAAAAATAAAACGGTTCAACGGCGAGAAACGGAAACGCACTTCATGCTCAAACACCACTGTCCAAGCCGTTGAATTCGGACTAGACCAAAGCTTGATATCACCGCGATGCGGCGCGAGGGTTTCATACATCGAGCGACGAGCAGCGATGTCGGCGGATTCTTCCACCGAAATTTTTCCGCGCGGTTCCGCCGCCTCGCGCTGCATCAACTCGGCGGCCAGCAGCGCGGCAAATTTATCCGATTCCACCGCGCCGCGCTCCTCGACATAGATAACGTGCGGCGAGAGGCAGCCGTTCTGATTCCAATCGATCACGTCATCCGCCGCCCGGGCAACAACTTTGGAGATTTCTTCTTCGCGCAACACCTCGCGGGCCACAATACCAAAACTCACGCGCTGGCCGTAGCCGAGAAAGCGGGTCTTCGCCGGCAACCGCGACCGGATCGCCAGCAACGTTTCATCGCCGCCGGTGGCCGTCACGCAATCGGCTCCGGCGAACAGCGCGGATTCCAAAGCCACATGGCCGCCACGCCATTCGGCCAGTTCCAGACACGTGCCCAGCTTGGGATCCAGTTCGTATATTGAATGCGCAAACAGCCGGGGCAGCAACGCCGCGCCGCTGGCGCACTTCATGAACTGCGCCGAACGCGTGAGCAAGCCGAGCGTCAGACTCAGCAAGGCGGGATTCGGCAAATTTCCCGCCGCGATGTGAACGAGCAAATTCGGTCCGCGCCAAAAACGACGGTCGGTATCCGTTCCAAGATCCTGAGCCAGCATGACCTGAAAATTCTCCGGCGTGAACCGGCGAAAGAATTCGTCGAGACCCCGCGCAAGGGTGGCTACGGAAAATCCGGTCTGCGCCGGGCCAAGTTCCAGCGCGTGACGGCGGAATTTGTTATCCGGCTGCAGCCATTCCGCCGCGACTTCGCATAGGATTTTTACGATTTCATCCGTCGAGCGGGACAGCAGATATTTTTCGCGGTTGCGCTTCAGCGTGTCGCACGCCGCCACAATCATCGCGGGCGACAAAGTCGCTTCCGGCGGCAGGTCAGCGAGAAAATAGTTGGGCAGGTTCATGCGTTCATCAGGGAACATCCGCGCGGCTCGGCCAATTGCGCGCGACCAACTAGTTCAAAGTCCTCTCCGCGACGAATGCCCAAATCTTCCGTCTGGATGGCGACGACAGAAAATACGTTCGCCAAGTCGAAAATACGAATGAGCCCGGTCTCGCCCTCCGCCACTTCGCAGCCGGTTTCCGGCGAGACGATTTGCACCCGCACCCACGGCGGAAAGCGGAAGGCGCGAGGATGGATTCCTGAGTCATATGCTTGGGAACTCAATTCGCTCATGCCGTATTCGCAGACAATATTTTTACGTGGAACGCCCATCCGTTCCGCGATGAGCGCGTGCAGTTCTGCCTTGGCCAGCGTGCGGGAACGGTTTTTGTAGCCGCCGGTTTCCAGCACGCGCGAGCCCGGCGGAAGTTCGAACCGCAGGTCGCGCTCCACCAAATAATCCAACAGATGCACGAAGGAAAAGGCGGTGCCCAGAATTAGTTTTTGAGTTTGAGTTTTAAGTTTTGGGCCGTCAGTCAGCGCCGCCAGAGTTGCCTCAAAATCCAAAGCCCACGCGCCGTCCGCCGCCAGCTTGCCGAAGAATCCAGCCCGGCTCGCGAGGACGCCCGCCCCACCAGTTTTTTGCCGCACGGTTTCAAACATGTGGACGAGCGATGAATGCGGCACCTGCTCCGGCGGCGGCGTCAGGATTGCCAATTGCCAATTGCCAATTGCCAATTTTTCCAAAGCACCAGCCCCATTGGCGGGCGAATGGAAATTGGAAATTGGAAGTTGGAAATACTCCGAGAACCAACTCCACAGCGACGATTCATAGACCGCCAGCGATTCGGCACAGTGAAAATGCCGGCTGGGCGGCTGCTCCGTCGTGCCGCTGGAATGGAAGACAGCGGTGCGCTCTTCCGGCGCGAGGCTCGTCAGTTCCAATTCCTTGAACACGGCGGTCGGCACGGCGGGAATCTGCGGCCAATGTTTTACGGTTTGTGGGGTGCCCTTGCGCGCCTCGCAGATTTTGCGGTAGGCCGGATTGCATTTGAATTGCAGGGCGAACAATTCCAGAGCCAGTTCGGAGAATTGGGAATTGCCGATTGCGGATTGCCGATTGCCAATCAGTTCACGCAAACGCGTGGCAAAATTAGAAGATTCAGTGTTCATGCGGTGTTTGTTCGTGGCTGGTTTTCCGCGACAGCCGAAAAGCATAATAACACGAAGCCTTTGTGCTGCAAGTGAGATTGCCTTTGCCTCATTTGTCAGCCAGACTGCCTGTTCAATAATGAGCAAACGGTTTTACATCACCACGGCGATTGATTACGTGAACGGCCAACCGCACCTCGGCCATGCCTACGAAAAGATTATCGCCGACGTCATCGCCCGCGCGCGGCGGAGTCTGGGGCAGGAAGTCTTTTTTTTGACCGGCCTCGACGAACACGGCCAGAAGGTGCAGCAGGCGGCTCAGGCCGAGAAAAAGAATCCGCAGGAATATTGCGACGCGCTCGCGGCGGACTGGCAGGCGTTCGTGAAAAAACTGGAGCTGACGAACGACGACTTTGTCCGCACCACACAGCCGCGCCACAAGGAATTTGTGCAGGCCACGCTCGCGAAGCTGCGAGCGGCCGGACAGTTCTACAAGGCCAGCTACACCGGTTTTTATTCCGCGAAGGAAGAGACGTTTCTCACGGAGAAAGACCGTTTGCCGGACGGCACGTTCGACGCGAGCTACGGCGAGGTCGTCGAGTTGAAGGAGGATAATTACTATTTCAAGCTCGGCGCGCACCAGCCATGGCTGATTGATTACATCGAAGCCAATCCCGATTTCATCGCGCCGTCGTACCGCCGCAACGAGGTGCTGGGCTTCCTCAAAAACAACACGCTCGAAGACCTCTGCATCTCGCGGCCGCTGGCGCGGCTGAACTGGGGCATTCCCCTGCCCTTTGATCCTGAATTTGTGACCTACGTCTGGTTTGATGCACTGGTGAATTACGCCAGCATCGCTCACGCGCATCCCGAACTCGGACTGTGGCCGGCGGACATCCACGTCATCGGCAAAGACATTGTGAAGTTCCATGCAGTCTATTGGCCGATCATGCTCAAGGCGATGGAACTGCCGCTGCCCAAGCAGGTGCTCGTACACGGCTGGTGGCAAAAAGACGGCGCGAAAATCAGCAAGAGCACCGGCAACGTCGTGGATCCGATGGCGGTCATCAATGAATGGGGCCTGGACGCCTTCCGCTTTTACGTTTTGCGCGAACTCGACATCGGTCCGGATGGCAATTGGACGGACGCCGGTTTCCGCTCGCGTTATCAGGCAGAACTGGCGAACGGTCTCGGCAATCTCGTCAACCGCTCACTCTCAATGCTCAAGCGTTATCGCAACGGCGTGGTGCCTGCGCGTTCAAATGAACTGGCCGCCGACGCGGCCAAGGCGGCGGACGAAACGCGGGCGCTGTTCAAACAGAGCCAGCTTCAGTCCGCGCTACAAAGCATCTGGGGACTGGTAAACCGCGCGAACAAATACGTGGATGAAACCGCGCCGTTCAAGCTGGCGAAGGATCCAGCACAAGCCCAACGGCTCGACGAAGTGCTCTACAATCTGGCGGAATCCTGCCGCGTGCTCGCCGTGTTGCTGAATCCATTTCTGCCGGGAACTTCGGCCAAGATTTACGCGCAACTCGGTTTGACCAGCACACCAGACAAGCTGGCCGACGCGACGTGGGGTGGATTACAAGCAGGTCATGCGATTGGTGAACCCGCACCGCTGTTTCCGCGCAAGGATGTTTGATTACAAGGTGGAACACAGGGATTTAACCACCAAGGCACCAAGGACAGAAAGCAAAGCGGCGCCCCGTGAACACTGCTTCATTTTTTAGAATTTAATTACAACTTCTCCGGCTGTTTCATCAACTCGGCGATGCGTTGCAGCAGACGTCCCGCCGCGCCGCCGTCCAGCACACGATGGTCGAAACTCAAAGTGAGATACGCTTCCATGACGGGCACAAACTGGCCTTTCGCCTCGTCCCAATGCGGCATTTTCCGACCGGCACCAAGACCGAGCACCAACGTCTGCTCCGGCAGCGGAATCGGCGTGGCCCAGATCAGGCCGAACGTGCCAAAGTTCGTCACGGTAGCCACCGAACCACCGGTGGCATCCGCCGGTAATTTTCTTTGCCGGGCGAGTTCCACGAGTTCGTTATACCGCACGGTCAGTTCTTTCAACGGTTTTTTATCCGTGCCACGCAAAACAGGAACAAGCACGCCGTCGTCGGCCTCCACGGCGAAGCCCACGTCAATCGAGGACGGATGCACGATGTTCATGCCGACGAGCCGACCGGCCACCGCACTGTTTTCGGCCAGCGCCACGGCCAGCGCCCGCAAGGCATAGAGCGCGGGGCCAGGTTTGGGATCGCAGGTTTTACGGTGCGCGAGCAAGGCATCAATCACCACCGGCAGACCCACGGTGGCGATGGGACGCGTCCAACTGCGGCGCATGGCATCCGCCACCGCCACGCGCATGGACGACGCCCTGGTCAACTTTTGCTGCTCCAGATTCAGCATGAACTTTTCGAAATCCTCAACGGTCACGCGGCCCGCCGCCCCACTACCGGCGATGCCCGCAAGGTCGGCGGCGCTCAAGCCTAGCTCATGCATCCGCGCCTTGAGTCGCGGCGAAATATAACTCGCGCCGGTGGCGTTGGCGGGCACCGGCAAACCGCGAACCGTCGGCTGCACCGCCGAGCCGCCGGTCACACTGGCGCGGGAAAGCTGCTCGGTAACAGAATTTTTCGGCGGCGGCACAACGTCCACACCAAAGCGCGCGGCTTCTTCGTTTGAGGTTTCGATCTCACCCAGCACCGAGCCGACGACATAGCTTTCGTTGAGTTGGGCGGAAAAGTTTTTTACACTGCCGCCGCACGGCGCGGTAACCGTCATGCTGGCCTTATTGGTTTCCACCTCGATCAAATCCTGCCCAGCCTCGACGCGGTCGCCCGGCTGCACGAGGAAGTTGATGATGGCGGCCTCGGCGATGGATTCGCCAAGCTGCGGCATGATGATGGGAATGGAAGGCATAGAAATTTTTGATTTTAAGATTTCCGGTTTGCGATTTTTCCGTTCATGTGCGCAACAGGTTTCGGGCGGCGGCGGCGACGCTGCGGGACGTAGGACGGTGAGCGGCCCACAAATTGGGATGATACGGCACGGGCGTGTCTTTGGCGTTGAGCCGCTGCGGCGGGGCATCAAGCAGGCCATAACCTTCGGCAGTCACGCGGGCGATGACTTCCGCCGTCACGCCCCCCCACGGCCACGCTTCGCCCACGCACAGCAGCCGCCCGGTGCGCGCGACGCTGGCAATGATCGTATCGGTATCGAGCGGTTTCACAGAACGCAAATCAACAACTTCAATCTCCCAGCCTTCGGTGGCCAACTCGGTGGCGGCGGCCAGCGCCTCGTGAACCATGGCGCTGTAGGTCACGATGGTCAGGTCGCGGCCTTCGCGGGCAATCCGAGCCTTGCCGATGGGCAACGCCTCACTCGGTAATTTTTCGGCCTTGAGATGGTAATAGAGAAATTTGTGTTCGCAGAAAATCACCGGGTCGTTCGTGGCCACGGCGGCGAGCAGCATGGAGTAAGCGTCTTCCACTGTCGCCGGGGTCACCACGATGACGCCGGGGTAATGCGCATAAATCGCCTCGATGCACTGGCTGTGAAAGGGTCCGCTGCCGGAAGTGCCGCCGAACGGCAGTCGCACCGTGATGGGACAGACAACCTGCGTGCGCCAGAACAGGGTGGCGGCCTGATTGACGATTTGATTGAAGCCGACGGTGGAAAAATCGGCAAACTGCATCTCAATGATCGGCCGCAGGCCTTCGATCGCCGCGCCGACGGCAAGGCCGACAATGGCGTCTTCGCTAATGGGAGCGTCGAGCACGCGACCGGGGAATTCCTTCTGCAAATTTTTCGTGGCCTTGAACGCGCCGCCGAAAGCGCCGACGTCCTGACCGTAAATGAAGACCCGTGGATCCTCGCGCAAGGCGCGAGCCTGCGCTTCGCGGATGGCTTCGAGATAGGTGATGCTCATGTCGGAAGTATATTATTCGCGCCCCTCGGCCAAATTTTCCGTGGAAAGCGCCGTCCAATTTTCCGCAAACGGATCCGGTAGCGGTTCGCGCTGGACTTGCGCGACGGCATCCTCGATTTCGCGGATGGCTTCGCTGCGCCAGACGGCAAGCTGGGCGCGGTCGGCAATTTTTTCCTGGAGCAAGAATTCTTCCGCCAGTTTCAAGCAGTCGCGGCCCAGCGGAGAATTTTTCAGTTCGGGCACTATGTAGCCAGCATCATCGTGTTCGCCGTGGCCGCAGAGGCGGAGCAGATTGGCCACGATGAGCTGCGGGCCGTGGCCGGCGCGGGCACGAGCGACCGCGTGGCTAACGACATCAAGACACGCGGCCAAATCATTGCCAACCACGGAATGCGCTTCGACGCCGTAGCCCACGGCTTTATCCGCAAGGTCGGCGCAGGCAAACTGGCGGTCATTCGGCGTGGAATAGGCGTATTGGTTGTTGGCGACGACGAGGACGAGCGGGAGTTTTTCCACGGCCGCTTGATTAAGCGCTTCGTGAAACGATCCGGTGGAAGTCGCGCCTTCGCCGAGACATGCCGCGCCGACAAGGCCGGTGACGCCTTTCATCCGCCGTGCGAATAAAACCCCGTTGACGACGGAAATCATCGCGCCGAGGTGGCTAATCATCGGCAAACAGCCGTCCTGCGGACGACCGCGGTGGACATTGCCGTCGCGCCCGCGCATGGGACCGAGCGCGGAGCCAAGGTAAGTGCGGACGGCATCGAGAATGGTTTCACCAAACGCGAGCCGACCGGCGGCATCGCGGATGAGTGGGGCAAAGACATCGGTTTTTTTAAGAGAAACGCCAATGGCGGCGCTCAAGGCTTCCTGGCCACGGCCAAGAAAGACGCCACCATGGATTTTGCCGGCGCGGTAGAGCGCTGCAAATTTGTCGTCCAACAGCCGCGCCCGCAACATGAAGCGGTAGGCGGCCAGTTGCGCCGCGCCGATGGTGCGAGGTTCGGAGACGGTTTGCAGCATGGGGAAAGTTTATCGCCGAGAGCACGGAGCGGCAACGATTCTTTCGGGAATTGCAGAAAAAAACGTCTGGCGGGGCACATAAAAATTCGTTATCTACATCATCCACGGAAGGTTATTTTTCGAAGAAGACGCCATGAGCCAACTAAAATTTCAAGTTCTGCTGCTGAGCCTTGATGCCAAGCTAGCAGAGACGCTGTCATTGCTTATCCGGTTGGATGGCGGGACTGCGGGACTGGTCACGACTTGTGCCGAGGCGCTTCAATTTGCCCGAAATCATCCGCCGGACTTAATCCTGCTGGACGTAAAAACGTCTGAGGCGGAAAGCCTCAACCTGCTCCGCCATTTCAAAAGCAGTCCCCCGACACAGCCGGCTTATACCATCATGATGGCTCCGTCCGGCGACAACTCAGCGGTGCTGAGGGCGTTCGACATGGGATTGTATGAATTCATCCAGATGCCATTTGAAAGCTCCCTTTTTCGGGCGCGCCTCCGCGGGGCGGTGCAACTCAAACGCCGGCTGGAGGAGTTGGCGCGCCGCCAGCAGGAATTGATCGAGGCTTGCCGCGCCGCCGAGGCGCATTCGCGCGCCAAGTCGGATTTCCTTGCGACGATGAGCCACGAAATCCGCACGCCGATGAACGGCGTCGTCGCGATGACGGGACTGATGATGGAGACTCCTTTGACGCCGGAACAGCGCGGCTATCTCGAAACCATCTATAACAGCAGCGAGTCGCTGCTGAAAATCATCAACAACATTCTCGACTTTTCCAAAATCGAAGCCGGCAAGATGGAATTGGAAAAGCGGGAATTTAATCTGGGCGCCAACATTGAGGAAGCGCTTGATCTGATGGCGGCGCGGGCGTTTGAAAAGAAACTGGATCTGGGTTACGAGCTCCATCCGGGGATTCCGGCTATGATCGAAGGCGACGCCCAGCGGTTGCGCCAAGTGCTGGTCAACCTGCTCAGCAACGCGCTGAAATTCACCGAGCATGGCGATGTTTTCATCAAAGTGGAAAAAGCTCCCCGGCCGGCGGGCGAGCCGGAAAATTCCTCCAACCTGTGGTTGCATTTTACGGTGCGCGACACCGGTATCGGCATCGAACCTGACCGGCTGGCGCGCTTGTTCCGGGCGTTCATGCAGGCGGATGCTTCCACGGCGCGTCAATATGGCGGCACGGGTCTGGGCCTGGCCATCAGCCGCCGGTTGGTGGAGATGATGGGCGGCCGGATGTGGGTGGAAAGCCTGCCGGGCGCCGGCTCGACGTTTCATTTCACGGTCACCATGACGGCTTCTCCGCTCGCCCAATCATCGGCACACGCGATGCGAATGCCTCGGCTGGCAGGTTTGAAGATTTTAATTTTAGACGACAATGCGGCTTGCCGAAACGCCCTGTTCGAGCAAAGCCAACGCTGGGGGATGCAGCCGAAGTCAGTCGAAAATGCGGCTCAGGCGCTGGAGTTGCTCCGCAAAGGCGCGACCTTTGATCTGGCATTGATCGATGCGGATTTGCCCGGCAAGGATGGTTTCACGGTGGCGACTGAAATCCAAAAGATTCCCACCGCCGCCATGCTGCCCATTGTGCTGATGATGCCGCTCGGCAAAAATCATGAAAGCGACTTGTCCCGGGTGGTGTTTGCCCACACGGTCAGCAAACCGGTGAAGCCCGCGCAATTGTGTGCCGTGCTTGAACGTGCGCTGTTAAGCCCGCGCATCCCCACCCGATTGCCGGAGACACCCAAGACCGATTTGCCGCTGGCAGCGCGATTGCCGTTGCGGATTCTTCTGGTGGACGACAACTCCATCAACCTGAAGGTGGCCGTCCGCATATTGCAGCAGATCGGCTACGAACCAGGCACGGCCACCAACGGTTGCGAGGCGCTCGAGGCGCTGGATCGCAAACCTTTCGACCTTATTTTTATGGACGTGATGATGCCGGAGATGGACGGGTTGGAAGCAACCCGACTGTTGCGCAAACGTCAGATGACCGGTCAACAGACACATTATCCGCCACGCATCATCGTTGTAGCGATGACCGCCCACGCCATGCAGGGCGACCGCGAGAAATGCCTCGCCGCCGGCATGGACGATTACCTGTCCAAGCCGGTTCGCCCCAAAGATGTTCGGGATATGATCGAACGTTGGGCCGGAAAAATCATGCAGGAAATAAAGCCGGCAACCCCAGCCGCGCCCTGCCTGCCCGAGGACGAACCGCCGGTGGATATGGACCGGATGAATGACTTGACGGACGGAAACAAGGACAACTTACGCGAGCTGGTGGAAATGTTTTTGAAACAGACGCACAAACAGTTTGGGCAAATTGAGACCGCCATTCGCGAGGGCAACGCCGACACGGTGCGCCGCGTGGCACACAGTTGCGCCGGGGCCAGTGCCACGCTGGGCATGATCCGGCTGGTGCCAAAACTCCGCGCGCTGGAAAAACTGGGCGGAGCCGGAACCTTGACGGACGCGGGACAGATTTGTGAAGATGCCGTCGGAGAATTTGGCCGCATCCGGGAATTTTTGAAAGCGCAGCCAGAATTGACCACCTGCGTTACCAGCCTCACTTTAGCATGAAAAAGATCCTGATCATTGAGGACGACCAGATCGTAGCCAATGTTTACCGCAACAAATTTGCGGTTGAGGGCTATCAAGCGGAATTGGCTTCCGACGGCGAGACCGGCCTGAAAATCATGCGCACATTCCGGCCAGATATAATCATACTCGATCTCATGCTGCCGGGAATTTCCGGCGTGGATGTCATCCGGGAAATTCGCAGCGAGGCGGATTTCTCAAAAATTCCCATTATTGTTTTTTCCAACACCTACCTGACCAATATGATTCAGGAAGCGTGGCGGGCCGGAGCGAACAAATGTTTATCCAAGTCCAATTGCACGCCCAAGGATGTCATTGAAGTCGTGCGTCACAGCATCGGCGACAGCGGCGCAATCCACCAAACCAACGCTTCCATCAAGAAAGAATCCACCGCCGCCACGGCTGAACAGGAAGCGGCCAACGACGCGGAATTTCAGGCCGATCTGCGCAAGGCTTTCATCGAAAATCTGCCGGTCACGCTCTATTCGCTGCGGACCGGACTGCAGGCGCTGATCAAGTCCGAAAATGAAATGACCCGGCTCAAGAAGGTTCATGAGATCTACCGCCAGATTCATGCGCTCAACGGAAATGCCGGCGTAGCGGGTCTGGTTCAAATTGCGCGGATGGCTTCCGCCTTTGAGGCCTTGCTCAAGGAAATTTACGAAAAACCCAAGAACATCAACGCCTCCACCCTCCGCACCATTGCGACATCCGTGGATTTCTTGAGCATTCTATTTGACAAAGGAACGCTGCCGGAACAACAGGAAACGCCCATCTCAAAAATTCTAGTCGTGGATGACGAAGCCATTTCCCGCCGCGCCATCGTTTACGCCCTCGAAAAAGCCCAGCTCAAATCCATCAGCCTAGAAGACCCGGAACAGGCGCTGCAATTGCTGGCGGAAAACGATTTTGACCTCGTCTTCCTCGACGTGGATATGCCCGGCATGACCGGCTACGAACTCTGCGCCAAACTCCGCGCCATGCCCCAACACAAAAAGACCCCCGTCGTCTTTGTCACCAGTCTCAATGACTTTGACGCCCGCACCAATTCCACCATGGCCGGCGGCAACGACTTCATCGGTAAACCATTCCTCTTCATCGAACTGACCGTCAAAGCGCTCATCCACGTCCTCCAGGCCAAACTCCAGCGCTCGCAGCGGCAAGGCAATTGATTGCTTGTGAAAAAGTGGAATTTTATTTTTGGTGCTGCGCTCATATTTTTCGCCGCCCTCCAATTATTCACCCCTGCACACACGAATCCGCCGGTGAAAAATGATTTTATCACAGCCACCAAACCAGCCGGCGCCATCACCGACAGCCTCCGCGCCGCCTGCTACGACTGCCATTCGCATGAAACAGTCTGGCCGTTTTATGCCCGCATCGCTCCAGTCTCGTGGCTCGTCGCCAGCGATGTAAACGAAGGCCGCGAGCATTTGAATTTTTCCGACTGGCCGACGGAAGCCGACCAAGCGGCAAAAAAATTGGATCGCATCAATGAAGTCCTCGACTACGGCGAAATGCCACCAAAAAAATACACACTCATTCATGCCGATGCCCGCCTCTCCGAGGCGCAACGCAAAGAAATCATGGATTGGACAACCACCTTCGCCCAAAAGCTTCACGCCGGCCCGCCCAGTCAATAACCAATGCTCCATAGCGAATTCATTCCTGCCACTGACAAAAACTCACACCGCCTGTTCGTTGTCCTGCACGGCCTGGGCGACTCGATTGAAGGCTGGCGCTGGCTGCCCGGCGCGCTGGATTTGCCGTGGCTGAACTATCTCCTCGTCAACGCGCCCGATGAATATTACGGCGGCTATTCATGGTTTGATTATCCCAGCGACATCGCCCCCGGCATCCACCGCAGCCGGAAACTACTATTTGAATTGCTCGAAGATTTGCGTGCGAAAAACTTTCCCGCCGACCAGATCACGCTTGGCGGCTTCTCGCAAGGCTGTTTGATGTCGCTTGAAACCGGCTTGCGCTATCCTCACCGGCTCGCCGGCATCGTTGGCATCAGCGGCTGGGTGTTTGAAATCGAGAATTTGATCCGCGACCTCACACCTGTCGCCAAAACGCAACGGCTGCTCATCACCCACGGCCATTACGATCCGCTGCTGCCTTTCGACGGAGCCCGCAACCAGACGCTGCAGCTCAAGGCCGCCGGCCTGAATGTCACCTGGGGCGAATATCCCAAGGAACACACCATCCACGGTGCCGAGGAAATCGCCAACATTCGCGATTTCGTGAAAGCCGGTTATCTGGTTGTGGGCGGATAAACAGCCCGAGCATGCCGTGCTGCCGCGCGGGCTTGGGAAGCTCAAACACTCAATTCTCGATGCGCGCCCGGCATCCAGGCTTGTTCCGCGCGCGGCGAGGTTGGTTCAACCCACGCGTTTTCCACCGCCTCACGCATCCGGGCGAACCACCATTTGGCCCGCGCCACGCGCTGCTCGCGCCGCCGTCCGTAAATGCGCATCTGGGTTCCATTGAAGCCGAGTTCGAGTTGTTCATTGTTCGTCATAATTTGCCTTTCTTTCGACGACATCCTCGCATGAGGGGTAGGACAATGGCTGTCCAAGCCTAAAAATTGTTGAAAAAAGTTTAGGACGGAAAATTAAGGAAAAAGCCGGCAGGAAATTCCAATCCGGAATCAATTCAGCGGATTTCCACCACATCGCCAGCTTCCAGCGGAATCACGGCTCCGTTGAGCAAAACCGCCGGGTTGAGCTTCGCGCTTTCGCCCTGACGCGTGAGGATGATTTCCTGCGGTTCATTTGGATCCAGATACTTCGCGGTGGCAATCGCCTGCGTCAGCGTCAGTCCGGCCACCCACGGAACGGAAGCCTTCTCCACCGGTCCGATAACTGAAACTGCGGGAAAAGCTGAAGCAGACTGCGCCTGTTGTCGCAAGGCGACATTTTGCCCGGCGAGGAAGGCGTTTTGCTCCTTCAGTCGAACCGTGGACTTCGTCGTGCAGCCGGAAACTGCAAACGCCATCGCCAAAATGACCAGAACGGCTCTCATCACGCTCCCATTTCATTCTTCCACGAGGTCACGGCCGATTTGATTTCCGCGGCGCAATTCACCCTGGGTTTCACGAAGCGCGGCGTAAACCACGGAAACGCACCAATCAAATCATGCGTTACCAGAATCTGTCCGTCGCAATCCAGCCCGCTGCCAATGCCGATGGTTGGAATCGAAATACCCTGTGAAATCTCCTTCGCCACCGGCGGCGTTACCAACTCCAGCACAATGGCAAATGCGCCCACGTCGGCCAGCGCCCTGGCATCTTCCAGTAAACGCTGATGTTCCGCTTCCTGTTTGCCTTTGATCTTGTAGCCGCCTTCTTCCAAAACATGCTGTGGCAGCATTCCGAGATGCCCCATAAACGGAATTCCGGCGGCGGCAATGGCTTTGACCTGCGGCAAAATTTCCCGACCGCCTTCGGCCTTCACAAATTCCGCACCGGCAGCAATCAGGCGTTTGGCATTGGCCACCGCATCAGAAATCGTCTCGTAACTCTTGAACGGCAGATCCGCTCCCAACAGCGCGCTCGGCTTGGCGCGGGAGGCAGCGCGGGTGTGATATTCTATTTCCGCCATCGTGACGTGCGTGGTGTCAGGATAACCCAGCACCACCATACCCACAGAATCACCGACCAGCATTAATGGCACGCCTGCCTCATCCAGCAGTTTCGCCATCGGAAAATCATACGCCGTGAGCGCGGCGATCTTTTCACCGCGCGACTTCATGGAGCGAATTGTCTCGACTGTGATTTTGGGATTCATTTGCCGAAGCTGGCGACCAACTCCTCCGGCGAGGTGACCGCCGTGCCGACTTTGCCAACCACGATACCGGCGGCGTGGTTTGACAGTATCGCCGCCTCTATCGGCGACGCCCCCGCCGCAATGGCCAACGTAAACGTGGCGATGACCGTGTCGCCCGCGCCGGAAACATCGAAGACTTCCTGGGCGACCGTGGGGATGTGAAACGGTTTCTGTCCCCGCTGGCAGAGCAGCATACCCAGTTCGCCCAGCGTGATGAGCAATAGCGCCGGATTCAATTCCTTCAGCAACCGCTCCGCCACCAGCATCAGATTTTTGTCCGCAAAGGGATTGGCATGCTTCGTCTCGTCCGGCAAATCCGCCAGCTCAAACGCCTCCTTGCGGTTCGGCGTGATGAGCGAGAGATTGCACAAATTCAGGTGATGCACCGGCTTCGGGTCGAGGCTCAACCACACGCCCCGCTCATGGCAGAGTGATTTGATTTCATTCAGCAACAACTGCGTCACCACGCCCTTGCCGTAATCACCAACGATGACCGCATCGGCTTCCGCCAGTTTCGCTTTGAATCCCGCCAGTAATTTTACCGTTGTTTTCGCATCAAGCGCACCGCGGGTTTCGCGGTCGATGCGCACCACCTGCTGCTGGTGGGCCACGATGCGCGTCTTGATGCTCGTATGCCGCGCGGAGTTTTTCACCAGACCGCCGCAGCCGATGCGCTGCTCGCCCAGGAGTTTCAGCAACTTGCGCGCAGCGTCATCGCTGCCAATCGCGCCAAAAAGTTCCGCTGGCGTGGCCAGTGAAACCAAGTTGCGCGCAACGTTCGCCGCGCCGCCGGGCATGAAACTTTCGCGCGAAAAATCCACCACCGGCACCGGCGCTTCCGGCGAAATGCGCGACACGCCGCCCCAGATGAACTGGTCGAGCATCACATCACCGACGACGAGCACGCTGGTCTTTTGCGCAGCAGATAAAATCTGCCGGGCGCGCGATGCGGATAATTTTTTTGCACTCATATTTTAATTGAGGAACGCCGTCAACGGACTCGTGGCGCTGGCCGTTTCACTGGGCGCACCGAGGCCGATTTCAAACGCGGCGCGCCCCGCTTCCACGGCTAACTTGAACGCGATGCCCATGCGGTTCGCGTCGTTCGCCACCGCAATGGCAGTGTTCACCAGCACGGCGTCCGCCCCGAGTTCCATCGCCTCCGCCGCGTGACTCGGCGCGCCGATGCCGGCATCCACAACCACCGGAACCGTGGCCTGCTCAATAATGATGCGGATCTGGTCGCGCGTCTGGATGCCGCGATTGGAGCCGATGGGCGAACCGAGCGGCATCACCGTCGCGCAGCCGACTTCCTGCAATCGCTTCGCCAGCACCGGATCAGCATTGATATAGGGCAGCACAGTGAACCCCTCCTTCACCAAAATCTCCGCCGCCTTGAACGTCTCAATCGGGTCGGGCAGCAGATAGCGCGGGTCGGGGTGGATTTCGAGCTTCACCCATTTCGGCAGACCGGCGGCGACGGCGAGGCGCGCGAGGCGGACGGCTTCCTCGGCATTCATCGCGCCGCTGGTATTGGGGAGCAGCAGGTATTTTTTGGGGTCAATGAATTCCAGGATGTTCGCGAACGGATCTTTCTGCCCGCTCAAATCCGCGCGGCGCAGGGCGACGGTGACCATTTCCGTGCCGCTGGCGGCGAGCGCATCGCGCATAGCTTCGGGCGACGGAAATTTTCCCGTGCCGAGAATCAGGCGGGATCCAAACTCACGTCCGGCGATGACCAGCTTTTTAGACGACAAAGACATTCCGCCTAATTTAGAAAATTTCGCCGGTTTGTCGAGCCGGTGCTTGCGCACGGCCACTACGGACTTTCCGCTTTCCGCCTTTCACTTTCCGCTTTAGTCTTGCCCGATGTTTCGTCCGTGCATCGACCTGCATGAAGGCAAAGTGAAGCAAATCGTCGGCGGCACGCTCAGCGATGCCGGCGCACGCACCAACTTTGTCTCCGAAAAATCCGCCGCGTGGTTCGCCGAGCTTTACCGAAGCGATAAACTGACCGGCGGCCATGTCATCCAGCTTGGCTCCGGCAACGAAGCCCAAGCCCGCGCCGCGCTGGCCGCGTTTCCCGGCGGCTTGCACCTTGGCGGCGGCGTGAATGCCTCAAATGCGCGGGGCTGGCTGGAGGTCGGCGCATCGCATGTCATCGTCACGAGCTGGGTTTTCCGCGAAGGTCGCGCGGATTGGGCGCGGCTGGATGAACTGGTCAAAGCCATCGGCAAAGGAAAACTCGTCTTGGATTTAAGCTGCCGGAAGCGCGGTGAAAAATACTTCGTCGTCACCGACCGCTGGCAAATATTCACCGAATTGGAAGTGAATGCGGAAACGCTTCAGAAGTTTTCTACTTACTGCGCGGAGTTTTTGATCCACGCCGTGGACGTGGAAGGTTTGTGCCGGGGCATCGACCGCGAGCTGGTGACAAAACTTGGCCAGTGGACGCCGATCCCGACGACTTACGCCGGCGGCGCGAGCACGCTGGCCGATCTTGAAACAGTCACGCAACTTGGCGAAGGAAAAATTGACCTGACCATCGGTTCGGCGTTGGACATCTTCGGCGGCATTGGTGTGAAATACGCGGACTGCGTGAAGTTCAACCAGCGGCCGGCAAAATAAAACCGCCGCCGGAAAAATTCCAGCGGCGGATGCGAGGAAAATAAATAAGCGGTTATTTCTTCACTTCTTCAATTTTGGTGGCGTTGAGCGTCTGCTTGCCGTCTTTTTCGCTCACGGTGCCGGTCACCGTGACTTTTTCGGTCGAGCCACTGCAGATTTTCCCATGGAATGCCTTGGCTTCTTTGCCGGTCAGGTTATAGCAGACTTCTTTGCCGGTCACTGTGGCTTTCACAACCGTCTGGCATTTGTCGGCTTGATGGAGGGCGCACTTGGCGCAACTGGCGTCACCGGTGATGGTGACTTCTTTATCCGCGGCAAACGCGGTGGTAGTAAGGCTGGTGACGGCAATTCCGGCCAGCAATGCGATAGTTAGTTTCAATTTATTCATGTGTTTGGTTGGTTTTCGGGCTGCAGGGGTTGGACAGCGGTAGTTTGCTGGTGTTCAACGAAAAATCAAACCTGAAAAAGCTCGCTCACGCTCAAACGGAATTGCGGCACCAGTTTCTCCTGCAAAATCTCGCTGCCCGCCAGGATCCCCTTCAGTTGCAGGCCGAATTCAAAGCTGTGATAGATCTCCACATTGTCATAACGCGGATCCACCATCCACAGGCGCGGCACGCGATGCTGCTCGTAAATCTCTTTTTTAGTCACCGTGTCAGCGCGATGGTCATCCCGGCTGATGATTTCAGCGGCCAGAAACAGTTTTCCGGTCGCCGCCATGACCAGGGCGAGGTCGGGGCAAAAGGTCGTGGCATAGGAAAGCGTCACCTGCGTGCGCGGCGCGAGCAATTGCACCGCCGCCAGCCCCGCGATACTGGCGGCCATTTCCCGATGCAGGCGCGAACAGATAGCCTCGTGGCGGAGGCTGGGGGCGGAACGCGGCAGCGTCCCGCCATTCAGAATTTCCTCGTAAGGCCGGCTCATGCGGAAAGTGTCGAAAGGCCAGCGGCCGGTGGCAAGTTTGGAATTACCGCTTTCGCCATTCGGTCTTCGGCGGCTCCGGCAGGCCCTGCGCCCGCAGCGCCGTCCGGAAATGCAGCTTGGAAACTTTCTGGAGCTCGCCCGCGCCGCGTTGTTCCACAAAAGCTTTCGCCGCCGCATCCACGAGATCGCCCGCACCCTTCGGAAATTTGAGCTGAAACTGGTGCTCCAGCTTCGCGATGCCTTTCACAAATTCATCCCGCGCCAGAATGGAAGCCGCCGCCACCGCGATGTCCTCTTCCGCCTTGTGCCGCTGGACGAGCTGGATTTCCTTGCCCTGCTTCATCAGCGCCTTTTCGATCACCGCCTTGCTCGCAGCGAACTGGTCGCTGATGGCCTTCACCGGCGGCGGGTTCATCTGGTAACGCTTGCCCATCAGGTTTTCGATGACGCGCGCGTGGCCCCACGCGAGCAGCGTGTTGACGCTTTTCATCTTCTCGTAAAGCCGGTTGTAAGCCTCGTTGCCGACGACGACGGAATCCACCACGCAGCCGGGCGTCCGGCGGATGAGTTCGGCCAGATCGGAAATTTTCTTATCGCTGGAGATGTTTTTGGAATCGCGGATGCCGGCTTCCTTCCAGGCGTTGATGACGCTCTCGTTCACATAAACGCCCGCGATACAGAGCGGCCCGAAGAAATCGCCCTTGCCGCTTTCGTCCACGCCGAACCGCGGCAGCAGTAGATCGGGATTCAGCACCGTCTCGTAGCCGAGCTTGGCCTGCTTGAGGATTTCCGGTTCCAGCACGAACTCGACGAATTCGCCCGTCCCCTTCCCTTGCACCACCAGCTTGCCGCTCTCATAGAACACGATGTTCGTTTTATCCGACTCGAAGGCGAACCGCGCATACGGCACTTCGCGCGGCTGCCAGTTCCGGGCTTCCAAAGCGGCGAGCAAGGCCGACGCCTGGTCGTCGGTCAGCTTGCAAGTGTGGATGGCGGGCGGCTTCATTTCGGAAGATTTAACCACAAAGGTGCAAAGGCACAAAGGTTTTGCGGTTTACGGCAACAAAACTGACGCATGAAATGTAAGCGCCAACGGCGACTCCGGCAATTTGTTAGGTATCATGACTTCGTTAATCTCTTTTTGACCTCAAATACAACTATCACCTGCAAAAAAATAAAACTGAAAATCACCCAGCCAATTCTCTTAATAAATTCAACCATACTTATATCAGCCTTTTCAAATGCTTCGACGCTAGCCTTGCAGTCGCTAATATGCTTAAGCCACATGTCCGTCGTAGGCTGCAATTTGCCGCTCTTTACGCTACTAACAAATGTCTCATATCGCTGCTGGCTGTAACCATTGTCAGTGTGGCGTCGTTTGTAACTGTCAGCTTCGGGTATAAGAATCAAAGCAACAGCAAAGAGGAACAAAAACACGCTCGGACAGAGCAAAGTGATGATGTCTCGTTTTGTCATAACAGATAATGATGCCCAATAATATATTTTTTGATTAATCCGGGTTAGATAATTTGCGATTGTCGGCGTCGGTCAGCTCGCAAGTATGGATGGCGGGCGGTTTCACGGAAAAATCTTAACCACAAAGATGCGAAGGCACAAAGGTTTTGGCAAAATGCTGAACCGTTGGGGCGAGCGCCCCCCGCGAGCCGATAGGAATACCTTTGCCCCAACGGCTGCTCGTCGGTAGCCTCGCCCCACCAAATTACTGTGCCAGACAACTCCAAACTAAAAACCAAAAACTCAAAACTGGTCGCGACACTGCTCGACTGGTTCGCCACGAACGCCCGAGACCTTCCGTGGCGGCGCACGCGCGATCCCTACGCGATCTGGGTTTCGGAGATCATGCTGCAGCAGACACAGGTGAAAACGGTGATTCCGTTTTGGAACCGATGGATGAAAGAATTGCCAACCATCGAAGCCACCGCCAAAGCACCTTCAGCCAAAATCCACAAGCTCTGGGAAGGATTGGGCTACTACACCCGCGTCCGTAATTTGCAGAAAGCCGCGCAATTCATTGTGGAAAAGCACGGCGGCAAGTTTCCGGAAAAGTTTGAAGATATCCTCGCCTTGCCGGGCATCGGACGCTACACCGCCGGGGCGATCTGCAGCATCGCCTTCAATCAGCCGACACCGATTCTGGACGGCAATGTCATCCGCGTGCTGACGCGACTCTTCGGCATCGGCGAAAATCCGAAGGAGAAAGCCACGAACGCGCGACTGTGGCAACTGGCAAAAGATTTGGTGGGTCGCGCGAAGAACGCGAAGGAAAAATCTTCTTCGCCACCTTCGCGGCCTTCGCGCGACACAGATTCCTGCTCGCACTTAAACCAGTCTTTGATGGAACTCGGCGCACTGATTTGCACGCCGCGCAAGGCGCAGTGCTCGATTTGTCCGGTGAAAAAACTCTGCGCTGCGTTCAAGGAAAACCGCGTGGATGAATTGCCGAATCTCGGCAAACGCGAAACGGCCACGGCGCGGCATTTCATCGCCTTTGCCGTCGAAAGCAACGGCCGTTTCCTCGTCTGCCAGCGACCCAGCGGAGTCGTAAACGCACAGCTGTGGGAATTTCCGAACGTCGAAGTAACGGGCACAAAACCGCATGCGGCAGCGGTAATTCAAAAACTAGTTGGTGTGAAACCAAAAAAGATACAGCCGTTGCGGACGGTGAAACATTCCATCACGCGCTATCGTATCACGCTGGAGGCAGTTGCGGTTTCCCTTCAAAAGATTCCCGCAAAGAATGGCGGTGTCTGGAAAACCCCGGCGCAGATGCGGCAACTGGCTTTCCCCAGCGCGCACCGGCAGATATTAGCGAGACTGTCTCCCACTAACGCTTGACAATGGTTTACTGGGGACTGACTTTGCGTCCATCGACCACACAGCCCTGCGACCGCGACGGCTGCCCATTTTTCAGCGATGAAACCGGCACAGCATGACCTGATCTATTGGGGTTCCGTCTTCAGCTTGATGACGGCCGCCATCACTGCTTATGCCCAACCGGTCCAGCGGGTGATTCACATCAGCGTAGACGGATTGCGACCGGACGCCATCACGGCTCTGGGGCCGACAAACCTGCCGCATTTCTACCGGATGCGCGCCGAGGGCGCTTTCACCGACAACGCCCGTTCGGATTACGACTACACCGTCACCCTGCCCAACCATGTCACCCAGCTCACCGGACGCGGCGTGTTGGGAGCGACGGGACACGGTTGGACGAACAACACCGATCCGGCGGCGGGCCAGACGCTGACCACCAACAAGGGCAGCTATGTCGCCGGGGTTTTCGACGTGGCGCATGACCACGGATTGAAAACAGGTGAGTTCGCCAGCAAATCAAAATTCTCCCTGTTCGCGACCAGTTGGAACGCCACAAACGGCCAGCCAGATGCCATCGGCCCCGACAACGGCAGAAACAAGATTGATGTTTACGTCAACACCAGCGACACCGCCGCGCTGGTGCGAACTCTGACAAATAACGTGTCGACCCTGTTGTTGGACTACACGTTTCTCCACCTGACCGACCCGGATACGGTCGGCCACAGTTCTGGCTGGAACGTCACACCGGGAAGCCCTTACAGCGATGTCATCAAGACCATGGACGCCCGGTTAGGAATGATCCTTGATCTCATAGACGGAGACCCACGATTCATCGGCTCCACTGCCGTCATTCTCACGGCCGACCACGGCGGCACAGGCACGGATCATTCCAACGCCACCTTGCGGGAGATTTACACCGTGCCTTTTTACGTCTGGGGGCCAGGTGTCATGGCAGGAGCAGACTTGTATGTGTTGAACGGCACGAACCGGCTCAATCCTGGCACGAACCGGCCGAATTATTTTGCATCCGGGCAGCCGGTCCGCAACGGCGAGGCCGCCAATGTCGCCTTGAAACTGCTGGGCCTGGAGCCGGTGCCCGGCTCGACCATCAATGCCGACCAGAATCTGGCCCTGACCATTCCGCTCCCGGAACTATTCTTTGCCTTTAGCCCCGGAATCAATCTCGCCCTGTCTTTCCCGACCGTTTCCAATGTGCTTTACGATATCCAGAGTATCACCAACCTAAATTCAATTTCTTGGGACAATCTCGCCACCAACCTCGTCGGCAACGGCGGCATCCTGACCAATTTGGACGCCAGCACGGCACCCAACCCCGCGCGTTTCTACCGGCTGCTACTTCATTTTTGACCAAGACTTCGGCTGATTAAAAACTCGCCAGCGCCGCCGCCAAAAGTATCCTGTTTGACCGATGATTTACTTCGATTACAACGCCACCGCGCCCGTCATGCGCGAGGCGCGCGAAGCCTGGTTGCACGTCACCGAGAAGCTCGGCGGTAACCCGTCGTCCATGCACCAGTTCGGCGCGAAGGCGTCCAACGCGCTCGCCGACGCGCGCGAAAAGCTCGCGGAGCACCTCGGCTGCCATCCGCTCGACCTCGTCTGGACCAGCGGCGCGACCGAGGCGAACAACATGGTGATGCACCATTTCGCAAAGAAACTCGGCAACGCAGGCGAGGTGTGGATTTCAGCGATTGAGCACCCGTGCGTCTTTGATTCGGCACAGCATTACTTTGGCAAGCGGGCCAAGCTCATTCCCGTCTCGCACGACGGCGTAATTGACATGGACTGGCTCACGACGGAACTGGCGGATACCCGCCCCGCACTCGTCGCGGTGATGGCGGCCAACAACGAGACCGGCATCATCCAGCCGTGGCGCGAAGCTCGCGCGATCTGCCATCAATACAAAGTCCCCTTTTTCACCGACGCCGTGCAGTTTATCGGCAAGATGCCGATGACCGGTCTGGGCGAGTGCGATTATGTCAGCGGCGCGGCGCACAAGTTCGGCGGGCCGCGCGGCGTGGGCTTTCTGAAGGTTCCGCATCGCAGCGCCATCACGCCATTGCTTCACGGCGGCAAACAGGAAGGCGGGCGGCGGGCGGGAACGGAAAACGTCGCGATCATTGCCGCGATGATGGCCGCGCTGGAAGTGCGCGAGAAACAGATTCTCCGCAGCGAACACCTGCTCCGCAAAGTCTGGCGCGATAATTTCGAGGCGCAGTTTCTGCGGGCACTGCCCGGCGCGAGCATCATCGGCCAGAAACAGCCGCGCCTGTGGAACACGGTTTCCGCCCTGATGCCCGACGGCGACCGCAAGCTGCAATGGGTCATCCGGCTGGACAAAGCGGGCTTCGCGGTCTCCACGGGTTCAGCCTGCACGACGGGCAAGGAAGAGCCATCGCACGTTTTGTCCGCGATGGGCTACAAGTCCGCGCAAGCCCATCGCGCGGTGCGGATGAGCGCCGGATGGGAGACAACCGAGGCGGATTGGGATGCGCTGCTGAAGGCCGTGGTGAAAGTCCACGGCGAGATGCAGCACGGAAAAAGTTAGTTGCGCCCTTGCAATGTGACGGGGGTCGGAGTTAGAGTTCCAAACACCAAGGCAAAAACCAGATTTCCCAATTTATGCAAAACCGACGCCAAGCCATTAAAACCACCGTTCTCGCCAGCGCGGCACTGGCCACCTTGCCGAACATGATGGCACAGACAACTCCCGCCGCAGCCGCGCCAAGCGATCCGTTCACGCTGCCGCCATTGCCCTACGCTTACGAGGCGCTGGAACCGTTCATTGACGCGCAGACGATGCAAATTCACCACGACAAGCATCACGCGGCGTATGTGGCGAATCTAAACAAGGCCTGGAAGCAGATGGCATGGAAAGGCCTGCCTCCAAATTTCGCCTATCTTGAAAACGTCTGGTTGAAAGATTCCAAGTTCCTTCTGGAAAAGGAAAATGCCGCCGTCCGCAACAACGGCGGCGGACATTACAATCATTCCCTGTTCTGGCAGATGATGAAGAAA
>CAIOIC010000136.1 GCA_903858275.1 uncultured Verrucomicrobia subdivision 3 bacterium
CCCCGTCGTTCTTTTCTACGGCTACAAATGGCTTTATGACATCGGGTATTACGCCATCAAACTGAATTCCGCTGATATCCGGGCCTCGGTGAAGTCCATCGAGGAAGTCTGGAAACAGGTCTATCCCACGGCGCACTTCGAGTATTCGTTCCTCGATGAAGCCTTCGACCGGCAATACCAGAGCGACCGGCAATTCGGGATTTTATTTACCCTGTTGACCCTGCTGGCGCTGTTCATTGCCGCGCTGGGACTTTACGGTCTCGCGACTTACTCAATCCAGAAGCGCACCAAGGAAATCGGCATCCGCAAGGTCAACGGGGCGACCGCGCGGGAAATCGTCCTGATGCTGACCGGCGAATTTGCGAAGTGGGTGGGCGTGGCGTTTGTCATCGCCTGTCCCATCGCCTACCTCGTGATGAATCGCTGGCTGCAAAACTTCGCCTACCGCACGGAGCTGTCGTGGGTCACGTTTGCAATCGCCGGAGTTGCAGCGCTGCTCATTGCCTTGGTGACGGTTTTTTACCAAGCCTACGCCGCCGCCACCCGCAATCCCGTGGCCGCCTTGCGGTATGAATAAATCCAAAATAAACTGAACCTATGGACAAACCGATTGACCTGGGCATCAAACGCAAACAACGCCTCATCCGCTACGCCATCGCCGGAGTGATTGCGCTCGCCGTCCTGGTTTATTGTCTGCGGCTGCAGATGGGTTCACGCGTGAACATTGATGCGGATAAAATCACGCTCGCGAAAATCAAGCAGGACATCTTTCAGGATGAGATCGCGGTCATGGGTTCGGTTGCTCCCATCCAGACCGTTTATCTGGACGCCACCGAAGGCGGACGCATCGAGGAGATTTTCATCCGCGAAGGCACGAAGGTGAAGCCGGGCGACCCCATTTTGCGCATCAGCAATGATAAGTTGCGGCTCGAAATCTCCAGCTACGAAACCGAGGTCGCGCGGGCGGTCAACGACTTGAAGACGCTCCGCATCACGATGGAAAACCAGCTCTACAACAACCAGTCCCAGCTCGTGCAGTATTACTATGACCTTTCCAAGCTGCGCCGCGACCAGACCAACAACGAGCAGATGTATCAGACCAAAATCATGTCGGCGGACGATTATCTCGTCGGCAAGGAAAACTACGAGCGCAAGCAGAAGATGTATGAGCTGCTGCAAACCAAGAGCCTGCAGGATTCCAACTCCATGACCGCGCGGATGGTGGCCTCCGAGGAAACAGTGGAGAGCATGCAGAAAAATCTCGCCGTCAATCGCGCCCGCCTCGACAAGCTGGTGCTCCGCGCCCCCGTGGCCGGCGAACTCGCCACGCTGAATCCCGAACTCGGCAAGGTCATCGGCGCGGGCGCGGCCATCGGCACGATCAACATTCTGGACGGCTACAAGATCGAGGCCGAGGTGGACGAGCATTTCATTGCACGTGTGAAGCCGAGGCTGCCGGCGTTCTGCGAATTCGGCACCAGGGAATTTCCCGCGACCGTCGCCAAGATTTTTCCGGAGGTGAAGGACGGCAAGTTTTCCATTCACCTGACCTTCAGTGGGCCGGTGCCGCCCGGCATCCGCATCGGTCAGACCTGCCGCGTCCGGCTGCAACTCGGCGAATCCCAGCGCGCCGTGCTCGTGCCACGCGGCGGCTTCTATGCATCCACGGGCGGCCAATGGATTTATGTCGTCAATCCGCAGACGCACGAGGCGGTCCGCCGCAACCTCAAGATCGGCCGGCAGAATCCCGGTTTCTACGAAGTGTTGGAAGGTTTGGAGCCGGGCGAAACGGTGATCACCTCCGGCTACGATGTCTTTGGCAACCGCGATACCGTGGTTTTAAAAAATGTCCCGCGATGAATGTGAACCAGCCATGAGCCACACGCTCCACATCATTGACGCCTTCAGGAACCGGCCCTTCACCGGCAATCCCGCCGCCGTGTGCGTGTTGGCCGCGCCGGCGGCGGAGGCATGGATGAAACCCATTGCACTGGGAATTTTGCACCTGCCACTGCCGAAATTGAAACAACTGAAATTGAAGCGGGTAAGTAAGCCGTGACGTTGTATGCACCAGACTGAAACCTATCAAGCTGGCGTGGAAGCCACCATTCGTCCGCTCAACGCGGGCGATCAGGATTTTCTCTGGGACGTCTTGTATGAGGCGCTGTGGGATCCACCCGGCGGACTGCGTCGCCCGCGCAGCGTGCTGGAGAAGCCGCTGATTGCGGCCTATGTCCGGAACTGGGGGAGTGGCACGCATGACTTGGGCTTCGTCGCCACCACGGTCACGGGCACTTGTGCTGGCGCGGTCTGGAGCCGGTTATTGCTGCCGCCGCTGGGGGGTGGAGCCTTTTTTGACGAGCACACGCCGCAGCTTGGCATCGCGGTGTTTCCATCGTGGCAGCGCCAAGGGATTGGTGACCGGCTCCTGCGTCATCATCTCGCGGCGGCGCGTGGACTTTCGCCACGCATCTCGCTGGGCGTGCATCCTGAAAATGTCAGAGCCATCCGGCTTTATGAACGCTGCGGTTTCCGTCAATTCGCCGTCGGTGCGGGTGGCTACTTGAACATGGTTGCCGAAATCGTCCCAAACAAATGAGCCAGACCCTCCACATCATTGACGCCTTCACGAACCGGCCCTTCGCCGGCAATCCCGCCGCCGTGTGCGTGCTGGCCGCGCCGGCGGATGAATCGTGGATGAAACTCGTCGCGCGGGAGATGAATCTTTCCGAGACGGCGTTTCTGCATCCCATCGAGGGCGGCTGGTCGCTGCGCTGGTTCACGCCCACGGTGGAAGTGAAGCTCTGCGGCCACGCCACGCTCGCCAGCGCGTTCACGCTTTGGGAAACCGGCGTCGTGCTGCCGAATCAAGCCGTGCGGTTCAGCACCTTGAGTGGCGGGCTCACCTGCCGCCGCGTGGACGACTGGATTGAAATGGATTTTCCCGCGAAGGTTTGCGAGCTGTGCCCGCCGCCAATGGGTCTTGCCGATGCGCTGGGCTGCGGACTGGTCGCTTGCGGACTCAACGGCATGGATTATCTGGTCGAAGTCGCGGACGAAGAGGTGCTGCGTGGACTGAAGCCCAACTTCACCGCGCTTGCGGTGTTGCCGGTGCGCGGTGTCATCGTCACCTGCCGAAGCGAGTCGCCGGAGTTTGATTTCATCTCCCGCTTCTTCGCTCCGGCTGCCGGCGTGAATGAAGATCCGGTGACCGGCTCGGCGCATTGTGCGCTCGGCCCGTATTGGCAGGCGAAACTCGGCCGGGCGGATTTCACGGCCTATCAAGCCAGCGAACGCGGCGGCCTCGTCAAGGTCGGCGTGCGCGCCGACCGCGTGTTATTGCGCGGTCAGGCGGTGATGATGAGCAAGGTGGAATTACTGCGTTGAACCCATGAACTGGAACCTTCGACCTGCGACCAACCAAGACTGCGCTGCGGTCCGGCAGCTCGTCTTCGGCGTGCTGGCCGAGTATGGCTTGATGCCAGATCCAGACGGCACAGATGCGGACTTGAAGGATATTCAGAACAGCTATCAAGTGGCGGGCGGTTGCTTTGACGTGCTGGTGGACGAAGCCGGACGGATTGTCGGCAGCGTCGGCTTGTCTCCGGTTGCGCCGGGTGTCTGCGAACTGCGCAAGATGTATTTGAGCCGCTCTGTTCGCGGAAAAGGGCAGGGGCGGCGTTTGTTGGATCACGCCTTGGCGCAGGCCGCAAAACTTGGGTTCACCCGCGTCGAACTGGAAACGGCTTCCGTTTTAAAAGAAGCCGTCAACCTATATGAGCGCCATGGCTTTCGCCGCTGCGCCCCCCGCCATCTCGCGGCGCGATGCGACAGCGCTTATTACCTGGACTTGATTCCGGCTGCGCGGTCAGACGGTAATGATGGGTCGAATGAAGTTGAACCCATGAACTGGAAACTGCGACTGGCTACAATTGAAGACGTTCCTGCGCTGGAGGAACTAATCCCGCTTTCCGTGCGGGTGTTGCAAGCGCCGTATTATTCAACGGAGCAAATGGAGGCTGCGCGTGGCGCGGTGTTTGGCGTGGATCGTCAACTCATCACGGACGGCACTTATTTCGTCGCGGAGGCGGAAAACCGCATCGTCGGCTGCGGCGGCTGGAGCAAGCGTAAATCGCTATTTGGCAGTGACGCCGCGCGAGCCGCTGAAGACAACTTGCTTGATCCGGCCACCGATTCCGCCCGAGTTCGGGCGTTTTTCATTCACCCGGATTGGGCGCGGTGCGGCCTTGGCAAGGCGATTCTCGCCGCCAGTGAATCAGCCATCATTGGCGCCGGCTTCTCGCGGATAGAACTGGTCGCCACGCTCGCCGGCGAGCCGCTCTATCTGGCTTGCGGCTACAGCGAAGTCGAACGCTATGAAGTCCCCATGAAAGACGGCTTGAATTTGCCCGTGGTGCGGATGAGCAAAGTTGAATTGAAACACTGAATATGAAAACTACCATCACTACTATTACCGCCTTGACGCTCGCAGCGTTAGTCCTGCTGGCGGTGCCTTCCAAGGCAGGAGATCAATCAATCAAACCCAACATCATTCTCGTCATGCCCGACGATCTCGGCTACGGCGACTATTCCTGTTTGGGTAATCCGGTGATGAAGACGCCCGCCGTGGACGCATTTTCCAGACAAAGCGTGCGCTTCACCGACTTTCATGTGAGCCCCACCTGTTCTCCCACGCGGGCCGCCTTGCTGACGGGCCGCCACGAGTTCAAGAACGGCGTGACCCACACCATTTTGGAGCGCGAGCGTCTCTCGCTGAAATCCATCACACTCGCGCAGATGCTGAAATCCGCCGGTTATACCACGGGGATTTTTGGCAAATGGCATTTGGGCGATGAAGCGCCTTACCAGCCCGGTCAGCGCGGATTTGACGAGGTGTTCATCCACGGCGGCGGCGGCATCGGGCAGACGTATCCCGGTTCGTGCGGCGATGCGCCCGGGAACCTGTATCTGAACCCGACCCTGCTGCACAACGGACGCTTCGAGAAAACGCAGGGTTACTGCACGGATGTTTTCTTTGGTCAGGCTTTGAAATGGATGGACGCCAAACGCAAAGGCGGCGCTCCGTTCTTCGCCTACCTCCCGCTCAACGTCGCGCATGAGCCGCTGCAATGTCCTGAGGAAAATTACCGGCATTACGCCGGCCAGGTGCCGGAAAAAGTCGCGCGGTTTTACGGCATGATTGAAACCGTGGACCGCAATTTCGGATTGCTGCTCGCCAAGCTTCAGGAGTGGGGCATCGACCAAAACACGCTCGTCATATTCATTGGCAGCGACAATGGCGGCTATGCGCCGGCCCTCAAGATTTTTGACGCCGGAATGCGGGGCGGCAAGGGGACGCCGTATCAGGGCGGCACGCGGGTTCCGTGCTTTTGGCGCTGGCCCGCGCGGTTTACGGAAAGTCGCGATGTCTCCGCGCTGACGGCGCATCTGGACGTTTTTCCCACCCTGGCCGCCATCGCGGGAGTTTCGCTTGCCGGCGACTTGGTCAGGCAGGTTGAGGGCCGCAGCCTCATGGCGTTGCTGGCCAATCCCAAAGCCGAATGGCCGGATCGGTTTTTCGTCACCCATGTTGGGCGCTGGCCTTTGGGCGAAGCGGCGTCCGCCAAGCATGTCAAATGTTCCATCCGCGACCAGCGGTTCACGCTGGTGAACAATCAGGAGCTTTACGACCTGCAGCGGGATCCTCGTGAAGCCAATAACCTCATCGCCGAACATCCGGAAGAACTCGCCAGATTGCGCGCCGCTTACGATCAGTGGTGGAATGCTGTCCAGCCTCTACTGGTCAATGAAACCGTCACGGCCCCGGCCGTCAACCCGTTCAAGGAAAAATTCTGGCATCAATTTGGCGGTGAACCAAGCGCCGAAGACCTCCGCCTCATGGACCGGGCGCGCATTCCGGAATTAACCGGTGAAAAAAGTCCGCGGCTTAAAAAATGAGCAGGCAATCGCCGGTTTGCCTGAACCGTGATGATGGGCAAAGTTGAACTGAAAAGTTGAATATGAAATCAAACTGGATTCGCATTTTATTACTGGCGTTCGGGGTCGTCACGACCGCGCCGGCGGAAGTCTTGCGTTATCACACGCTGGTGGTGGACGGCCAAAACAAAATCCTCCCGTGGTTCACGCCGGTCAGCAACGCCTTCGACAACTATCTCGACCAGTGCTGGGCGTGGGCCTTGGCCGCGCCGCTTGACGCGCATGGACTGCCGATTTCCTACCTCTATTGCGCGTGGAATCCCGGCAATCCGCCCTCTGCCAACCCCACTTGGGAAAATGACGTTGGCGAGAAAATTCCCGTGTGGGTTGAAAGTGCGCGGTTGTATTATCAATACACCGGCAATCGCGCGCCGCTGGATTATGTGAAGGGACTCGTCGATTACTCGCTCGTGCATGGCCAGACGCCGACGAACCATGTCTGGCCGGATTTTCCCGTCGGCACGGCCAACGCCGGGGACACGGAGTTCCGCGGTTTCACCAACGCGCCCAACATGTGGGTCACGTGGGATTGTCACGTGGATCTGGCGGCCGATATCGGGTTCTCCATGTATCGGATGTTTCAAGTTTACGGCGACGCGAAATACCGGGACAAGGCCATCCACGTTGCCGATGTGCTGGCGACGAACATTGTGACCGGCAATGCGAACGACTCGCCGTGGCCCTATGTCATCAATTCGCAGAACGGGGCGAACCACTCCCGCTACGCCGCGAGCTGGGATGGTGCGCTGGAATTGTTCGACCTGCTGATTGAAAACAATCAGGGCAACGTGTCCAACTATCTCAGCGCCCGCGCCACGCTCAAGAACTGGCTGCTGACCTATCCGATGCAGAACGGCAACTGGGTGGACGGCCACAGCGATGTGAACATCAACGGCACGAACAACTGGAGCACCACCTGCGCGAGCGACATGTGTTTCTACCTACTGGAGCATCCGGCGTGGGACACGAATTTTCTGACCGACGTGCCCAAATTGCTGAAGTGGACCGAGGATAACTTCGTCAATGCCAGCTCGGGGGATGGACTCCCCGGCCAATATCACGGCGCCTATGTGCCGGCCGAGCAAACTGCCTACAATATGCGGATGGGCTATCAGGCCGCGCGGTTGGGTGCGCAATATGCCCTGTGGTATGAGGTTAGCGGCGATGCCATCTATAAAGATCGCGCCTATCGTTGCTTCGCCTACAACACCTACATGATGCAAACGAACGGCCAGTCGTCCGACGGCCCCACGGATGGTGTTGGTTTTTGGTGGTCCGATTGCTATGGCGAGGCGACGCGGATGTATTACTACGGCATGGCGGCGGTTCCCGAATGGGCGCCGCCGGATGAAAACCATCTCCTGCGATCGTCCTCCGTGGTGAAAGCCATTGCCTACACGAACGCAAATATCACCTACACGATATGGGATAACGCCGCGACGGAATTATTTCGACTCGCTTCAATCCCGACCAATGTGCTCGCGGGCGGCGTGGCCTTGCCGCATCTGACGACGCTTACGAACCAAGGCTGGATTTTCGATGGCGCGACCGGCGTGCTGCGCGTGCGGCATGACACGACGAATCAAATTCAGGTGCAACTGGACACGGGGAATCTTCCGCCCAGCGTCAGTTTTGCCACGCCAATCAGCGGAGCGAGCTTCGGTGCGCCCGCGTTAGTGACACTAACCGCCAATGCGACGGGTCTTTCTGGCACGGTGACTAATGTGGTTTTCTTCGTCGGCACCAACCGACTAGCTGCCGATGCGACTGAGCCTTACACGTTCATCTGGCCGAATGTGGCCATCGGCAGTTACAACTTTACTGCTACTGTGTTTGATGACAATGGGCGCAGCAACACCTCCGCGCCTGTGACCATCGCCGTCACTGCGCCTGGCGGCATGGCGACGCTCGGCAACACGAACGAAGGCACGACCACCGACTACATCACTGACGGCAGTGGTGCCTACATCAACGCCTGCCGTTTCCAAGCCACGGCCAATGCGACAGTCACGCAGATGCGGGCAAAGGTCGGCGCCATCGCGGGGCGCTATCAATGCGCGATCTATGCCGACAACGGCGGCAACGCCAATGTGCTACTGGCTAACACCGTCACACTGACGAACGTGACGACCGGCTGGCAGACGTTTCTGCTCACCAGTTCACTCGCACTCACGAATGGAAATTACTACTGGCTGGCCATCTGGTCGGATGATGTGAACGCCCGCGTTTCTGCCGATAACAGCGGCACGGTGCGATTTGCGGCTTATCCCTTCAACAACAACTGGCCGAATCCAATCAATCTCACCGGCAGCGGCGGGTTCACTTATTGCATTTATGCCACTGGTCCCGCACCGACGGCCTTTCAGCAATGGAAATCCAATTACGGCCTCGCCGCGAACACGCCGAACACATCGGATGCGAATAGCAACGGCATTCCGCTGCTGCTGGAATACACCTACGGCCTGATTCCGCTGACCAACAGCACCGCCGGTTCACCCGCCGGTAAGTTACAAAGCAATTGCCTCACGCTGACCTACCAGAAGATCAAAGCCGCTACGGACATCACCTGCGTCGCGGAAGTGTCGAGCAACCTCACCGGCCCGTGGCTCTCCGGCAGCAACGACGTGGACCAACTCTGGCAGGTCGTGGACGGTCTCACCACGCAAACCATCACCGCGCGCGACAAGATCACTTTGCCCGACACCACCAGTCGCTTCATGCGGCTGAAGGTGAGTCAGCCGTAACCAGCGCAACTGAGGCAGACAGGTGGGTTTCGCTGGGAAAATCGGTGCCGACTGATTACTTTCTTTGGCGCTCCACCATTACGGGTTTGGCTCCGGTTGTTTCCGGAACGGCATGAATAATTAATTCCATGAGTTACGATAAAAAATATTGGCTGGGTGCGGGGGTTCTTCTTGTCTGTGTCGCGCGCTTGTTCGCGGTTGATCCGCTGGCGGAAGGTTTTATTACGCCGCCCAAGGATTCCCGGCCTGAAACGTGGTTTCATCTCATCGGCGGGAATGTTTCCAAACCGGGATTGACGGCGGACTTGGATGCGATTCAAAGCGCTGGACTCTCCGGCATCCAGCTTTTCCACGGCAGTTCGCGCGGACCGGCGTGGCCGGAGGTGTCGCCGCAGATTCCGTGTCTGAGTCCGGCTTGGGACGACATGATTTCTCATGCGGCCAATGAGTGCGGGCGGCTCGGCTTGCGCTTCGCGATGCAGAATTGCCCCGGCTGGAGCCAGTCCGGCGGGCCCTGGATCAAGCCCGAAAACGCCATGCGCCATCTGGTGTGGAGTCGCCTGGATATGAATGGCGGAAGAAATATTTCAACGAATCTGGCAATGCCCGAAAAGACCAAGGAAGACTGGCGTAATTATCAGGAGGTGGCGGTGATCGCTTTTCCCATGCCCGCCGGTGATGACGGGCAATCCCTGATTCCCAATGCCGTGCGCAGCAATCGCAAGGGGTTGGCTTGGGCAGATTTGTTTGCTGCCAAAAAGGGTGCGACGGTCAAGATTGCCGCTGGTGGTGAACCAGTCTGGGTGGAGATGACTTTTGCCTCACCGGTGACGCTGCGTTCGCTTGAGCTGCCGCCGGTTGAGAAATTTACCCTGCGCCGAAACTTTGATCCCGGTGTGGCGATTTGCATACAAGCTTTAAGCAATACAGGATTGGTTGAAGTGGCGCGCCGCGAAATACCGCGCAGCAACTGGCAGGATGACCAGCCGCTCACCTTGGCATTGCCGGAAACCACCGCGGCTGGTTTCCGCATTACTTTTGAGAACAAAACGCCGTTGGACTTTTCTTTTCTGCGTCTTTCCTCCTCCGCCCGCATGGATGATTGGGAAGGACAGGCGGGGTTTGTTCTTCGCAGTTTGGATCGCAGTTTTCTGCCGAGGCAAGACCGTGCGGCGTGGGTCTCGGCCGGGCGCATCCTTGATCTCACCGGAAAGATGGATGCCGAGGGCAATTTGAAATGGAAGGCTCCCGCCGGAAACTGGACGGTGCTGCGCTTCGGCCATGTTAACACGGGTGCGAAAAATGCGCCGGCCCCGCCGGAGGCCACCGGTTTCGAGTGCGACAAACTTTCGGCCAAGGGTGCCGACGCAAGTTTTGCCGGCTATATCGGGCGCATCTCGGCGCCGGGATGCCCGGCGGATGGTGGTCGTTTACAGGGCATGGTGATTGACAGTTGGGAGTGTCACACGCAGACGTGGACGCCGGAGATGGAAAAGGAATTCGCCACGCGTCGCGGCTATGCGCTGCGCCAATGGTTACCCGCGGTGGCGGGTTGGGTGGTGGATGATCCGCTCACGAGCGAACGTTTTTTGCGTGACTGGCGCGCGACCATCAGCGATCTGCTGGTGGCCAATTATTATGGCCGGCTGGCGGCGCTGGGGCGGGAACGCGGGATGCGGCTTTCATTTGAAACCGGTCCGGGGGATGTGGCGGTTGGCGACATCCTGCAATATTTCGGCCAGGCGGATATCCCGATGTGCGAGTTCTGGCAGCCGAACGATCCCCACTGGGGCGGGCTGGAGACCAAGCCGATTTTGCCCGCCGTTTCCGCCGCGCACATTTACGGAAAAAAGCGGGTGGCTGCGGAGGCTTTCACCAACATCGGTCTGCGCTGGGATGAATATCCGTTCATGCTGAAACATCTGGCGGATCTCCATTTTTCGATGGGCTTGAACCGTCTGGTCTTTCATACCTACACGCACAACCCGCGCCTGAAGGTCGTGCCGGGAACCTCGTTTGGCGGCGGCATCGGCACGCCCTTTCTGCGCGGGCAGACGTGGTGGCCTTATATGCCGCAATTTACGGATTATATCGCGCGGTGCAGTTATATGCTCGAGCAAGGCCAGCCGGTGGCGGACGTGCTGTGGTATCTGGGCGACGATGTGGATCACAAGCCGCGCCAGGACGAAGCGTTTCCGAAAGGCTACAAGTTCGATTACCTGAATGCCGACGCGCTGGTTAACCGTATCACGGTGACCAATGGGCTGCTCAAAACGCCCGAGGGTGCCATGTGGAAAATTCTGTGGCTGCCGAAGAGCCCGCGGCTCACGCCGGCAACGCTTACCCGGCTGCGCGATCTGGTGAAGCAGGGCGCGACCGTGGTGGGGCTCCCTTCATTGCAAAACCCCACGCTCAGTGGTGGAAATAAAATGGATAAGCAGTTCGCAGCTTTGTTAAGTGATTTGTGGGGCAAGGTTCCATCCGCTCGTGGCGACCGCCGTTTCGGGACCGGACGTTTGCTATGGGGCCAGGAACTGGATGCGACGCTGACGCAACTGGGCATCATGCCGGACGTGACCGGTGCGAGTGCCGCCACCTGGTGCCATCGCCAAACAGACCGGACGGATATTTATTTCATCGCCGCCGACCGTCGGGCGCCGCTCAATGCCAACCTCAGCTTCCGCGCGCAGGGTCAGCCGGAATGGTGGGACCCGCTTACGGGCTTGAGCAAGCCGGTCGCGGTCTTCCAACGCCAGGGCGATCGCACGATTGTTCCGCTCGACTTGCCGGCGGCGGGCTCGGTGTTTGTCATTTTCCGTCCGGGCAAAAGCGGGCCGGCTTTCACCGGCTTCCGGCATAATGGGATTTCCTTGATGGATGTGACCGATGCTAGTCGTGTGGACCAGGGCGAGTCGCAGGCAGTGCAAGGTTTGAAGCATGGTGAAGAAGTGCAGCCGTGGGTGGAATATCCTATGGCTGCGGGTGAGATTCTGGATGGTGGCAAGCGGCTTCTGGCTTGGGAAAGAGGCGACTACAAGCTCACGCGCTCCGACCAAACGGTCGCGAAGGTGACGGCGTCCCAGCCCCGCGCAATTTCTGTGACCGGTCCTTGGAGTTTGTCGTTTCCCGCCGGTTGGGGCGCACCGGAACAACTTGATTTACCTTCGCTCAAACCGTGGTCGGAACTTGGCGATCCGGAGACGCGGGCGTTTTCCGGCTCGGCCACCTACACCTGCACGGTGAATCTCGACGCGGTTGCTCCCGACACGCGGCTGATGCTCGATCTCGGGCGGGTGGCGGTGATGGCGGAAGTTTCGGTGAATGGAAAATCAGTTGGCAGGTTGTGGACGGCCCCGTTCCGCATGGACATAACCCCCTTTGTCACCGCTGGCAGCAATGGCATCGCGGTGAAAGTTACCAGCACCTGGTTTAACCGGCTGGCCTATGATGCTTCGCTGCCGGAAGCCCAGCGCAAAACTTGGACCATCAAGGCGCCAGCCGGCAACTCGCCGCTGCAACCAGCCGGGATCATTGGTCCGGTGGTGTTGCGTCAGGGGCAGGTTGTGAAATTGCCCTAGTTACCTCATTGCCAAACGAGTGTGACTGAGGCGGACTGGAAGGTTTCGCTGGAAAATTCCCTGCAAGCTGATTACTTTCCTTGGCGCAACCCCATTTAACCCTGAAGTAAATTTATGGAATCCATGAACCGCAAAAGCTATGCATTGATTTTGGCTGTCATGGCCATTGCGGTCGCTACGGTCGCCGCACCCTCGGCAGTTCCTTTGAATGGTGCAACCTCGCCCGACTACCAATCAAAATATCTGGCGGTCGGATTGTCGCCATTGCGGCCGGCGTTCACCTGGTTTGCGGTGGACTCGCTGGGACAGGGGAAACTGGCGCAGAATCCGGTGCTGCTGGAGACCAATGCCGCCGCCGTGCCGGGGTTGGAACTAAAAGGGCAATTCACTTACATTCTGAACGGCAAACCGGCCTGGCGGGTGACGTGTCGCGAGGGAACGCTGACATTGCGTTCAGATTATGTCGCGGGCGGGGAAGTGCCGCCGTTCGTGCTGGCGTTCAACCAGAAAACCAACCACGCCACGCTGCTCGGCCTGATGAAGCCGGGTGAGCGCCGGGTCAGTCTGCCGTGCGTGTTGCACCTGCCGGACATGGGTTCGCTCCGGATCACCGCCACCACCAAAACGGTGATGCTCGACTACGACGCCCGGCGGAGGGTGCGGGTGCCGTTTCCGCCGCACACATTTGTGCGCGTCGCGTTTCCGGCGGCCACGGCGCAACAGCGGCATGTCGAATACCGGTTGGAAGTGGCGGCCATCTATCCCAAACTCGCCGGCCTCGAGAAGGATGCGCGCTACGACGGGTTCCGGCGCGATTACCTGAACATTTTTCAAATCAATCCGCGCGTGCAGATGCTGGCCAACAATTCTTCCAGTGATCCGTGTTCGTTCACGCTGTTCAAGTATTCTGATTTGGCGCTGCACGCGCCGCCATTGGCGGATGGGCTTACCTGTCTCGACCTGGTGCGCATGACGCTCGATCGCTATCTTGCCGGCGCGAAGGGCTACGGGCAGATTGGTTTTGGCTGCGAGCCGACGGAAGCTGATCTGGTTCCCTGGAAAACGCCGTGGACCACGTCCGACACGTTGCCTTCGTTTCTCATCGCCGCGTGTAACTATGCCAATGGCGCTCGCGACTGGAAATGGGCGCAGGCTAACTATGATAAACTGGTTGCGTGGGGACGTGAGATGTTTGCCACGGACAAAGATGGCAATGGACTCATCGAATATCCCGGCACCGGCAATTTTGGCGACCGTCCGCTGCGGGATAAGCGGCCTTCAAACTGGTGGGACACGATCAACTTCGGCCACGAAGACGCCTTCTCCAATGCGCTGGCTTACCGGGCAGCCACGATGTTCGCTGATCTAGCTCGCAAGCTGAAGCATCCGGACGATGCGCAATTCTTCACCGAAAAAGCCGCAAAGCTTCGCGCCGCCTACGCGCCGGCGTTCCTGAATCCGGCGACCGGTGTGCTCGCCGGTTGGAAAAGCGCCGACGGTAAGCTCCACGACTATTGGTTCACGTTTGTGCAGGGCGTCGCAATCACTTTTGGTCTCCTCGATGATCCGACGGCCAACGCGGTCATGGACCGGCTGTTGGCGAAGATGAACGCGGTTGGCTACACGCGGTTCGACCTCGGTTTGCCGGGCAATCTGGTGCCGATCAAAAAAGGTGATTACGTCTTTCACGACAATCCGCCGGAGCAAAATGGCGTGCCGCGTCTGGATGACGGCAGCGACGGCTTCCAGTTCTACGAGAACGGCGGCGCCACCGGCTGCTGGGCTTACTACACGCTCAAAGCGCTCTACCAGCTCGGCCGGATCGGGGATGCGCGTCGGATTTTTGACCCGATGCTGGCTGGCTACGCGGCGGGTAAATTCCAAGGCTTTGATGTTACCGGCAGGTCGCTCGACTGGCGCGACTGGAAAGGGGGTGGCCACGGCTATGAAGGTTTGCTCGTGGACAACTACCACGCGCTGCTGGCCGTGCTGGACGATGTAAAGGCGCCGCGCCCGGCCGGAACTAAATCTTCGCCCTGAAAGTTTTTCAGATGATGAACAAAGTTCAAAACGTATCCCGTCGCAGTTTTATCCGCACCGCCGGACTGGGGGCGGCAGGGATCAGTGCTCTAACTCTGGCTCGCGACGAAGCGTTCGCCGCCCCCGTGGATGCCGCTTTGTTTTCGGAGCCAGCCCGTGCAGTGCCGCTGGCGGGCACGGCGGAGGTGATTGTCTGCGGGGCGGGTCCGGCCGGCGTTACGGCGGCCATCACCGCCGCGCGCGCGGGGGCGAAGGTGCGCTTGTTTGAAGCTCACGGCGCGCTCGGCGGGGTGTGGACTTCAAGTCTGCTTGGCTATCTGCTGGATTTCGACAAGCCGGGATTTAATCAGGAACTCGTTCGTAAACTGGATCAGCGCGATGCCCGCGCCATCAAGGGTTCGGTGGCGATGACGTATGAACCCGAGGAAATGAAGGTGCTGCTCGATGAGCTTTGCACCGCCGCCGCGGTCACGGTGCAATTTCACACCCGCGTCGTCGCGGCTTATCGCGCTGGCCGCCGCCTCTCGACGATTGTCACGGAATCGAAATCGGGCCGGCAGGCGTGGCGGGCGCCGGTGTTCATTGATGCGACCGGAGACGGTGACCTGGGTGCCCAGGCGGGCTGTGAATGGGAAATCGGCGAAAGCAAGGGCTGTCCCTGTCAGCCGTTGTCCATGGATGTGCTGCTGGTGGTCAAGGATCACACGCAGTTGCGTGATTTCCTCCGCGTCCAAGGCGGCGACTCGAAGACCAATGAAGCCAAGAAATGCGCCTTTCTCGCCGAAATCAAACGCGCCGGGGTCACGCCCTCCTACGCGATGCCCACGCTCTTTCCCGTTCGGGATAACCTTTTGCTGGCGATGATGAATCATCAATACGGTGTGCTGGCCTATGACGCCGCCGCGGTCAGCGAGGCGACCACTCAGGCGCGCGCCGAACTGCACCAGATTGTGCGGGCGTTGCGGAAGCTTGGCGGGCCGTGGGAAGGAATTCAAATCGCCGCCACGCCGGAACAAATCGGCATCCGTGACGGACGCCGTCTTCGCGGCCGCTACGTCATGACGCGTGACGATCTGATCAACGGCGCGCGATTCGATGACGCCGTGGTGCGTCCGACTTTCCCGGTGGACATCCACGCCTATGACCGCAGTCACGCCGGTGGCGGATATACGAGCAGTGGCGTGAAGGTGAAGCCTTACGACGTTCCGCTCCGTGCGTTGATCGCGAAGGATGTGGATGGATTGATGATGGCAGGCCGCTGCATCAGCGGTGACTACATTGCCCATGCCAGCTACCGTGTCACCGGCAACGCCGTGGCCATGGGCGAAGCGGCGGGGGCGGTTGCCGCCGTTGCGGCGCAGACCAAACGCGCCCCGCATGATGTGCCGTGGAGCGAAGGTCAGGTGGCCATCGAAAAAGCCCGGCGTCAGGCGTGACCTTTATTTGAACCCGATTTTAATCATGAAAAAACTTAACCTCATTTGGATGCTTAACAAAATGGCCGTTGTGCTGGTGCTTCTTGCCGCCGTCACGTCGTCCGCCTTGGCGGTGGAATTGAAATCGCCCGATGGCAAAGTGGTGGTGAACTTCGATTTGAAGGATGTCAGGGCGGCGAAAGGCTGCCCGGTTTACAACGTCAGTTTTCAAGGTCGTGCGGTGCTGGCCGATTCGCGGCTTGGTTTGGAACTGCGCGGCAGCGCTCTGAACAGTGATTTTAAGATTGCCGGACAGAAAACCAGTGCCAGCGACACAAGTTGGAAGCCGTTGCTCGGCGAGCGCGCCCTAATTCGCGACCAATACAACCAGCTCGTTGTGGAGTTGCAGGAAACCCGCCCGCCGCAGCGGAAATTGCAGCTGACTTTTCGCGCCTACAACGAAGGCGTGGCGTTTTGCTACACGCTGCCGGCGCAGGCTGGGCTGGCCGATTTTGTCATTACCCGCGAGACCACGCAGTTCGCCTTCACCGGCGATCACACGGCGTGGGCGGTTTATGCGGCGCAGGGAAATTACAATCCGGATGATCCGCGCCGCCAGCCGAAGGACCGCAAACAGGGCCCGGTGGCGTTGAGTGAATTGAAACCGGGCGTGGAGCGGCCGCTGACCGTGCGGGTGGCGGATGACCTTTATGCGGCGGTCACCGAGGCGCGGCTGGTGGATTATGCGCGGATGAAATTGCGTCCGGCCACGAACGCGTTGCATGCGGTGGAGGCCTTTCTGGATGCCGAGCGCAATGTGAACGGCGAAGTTTCCGGCCAGGCTCCGTTCGCTTCGCCATGGCGCGTCGTGATGCTGGCCAATTCGCCCGGAAAATTGCTGGAGCAAAATTATCTGGTCCTTAACCTGAACGATCCATGCGCGCTGGCCGATACCGCGTGGATCAAGCCCGGGAAAGTGATTCGCGAAGCCACCTTGACGACCGTTGGCGGCAAGGCGTGCGTGGATTTTGCGGTGCGACAGGGCCTGCAGTTCATCGAGTATGACGCCGGCTGGTATGGGCATGAATATGATCCGGCGGCGGATGCGCGGGATGTGCATCTGGATCCCAAGCGCAATCCCGTTCCCGATTCGCTCAACCTGCGGGAGGTGATTGACTACGCGAATTCAAAAGGCATCGGTGTGATTCTCTATGTGAACCAGCGTGCGTTGACCAAACAATTGGATGAAATCCTGCCTATCTACGAAAAGTGGGGCGTCAAAGGGGTGAAGTATGGTTTCGTGAACGTGGGCAGCCAGAAAGCCACGGCGTGGTTGCACGAAGCCATCCGCAAGGCGGCAGCGCATCATTTGATGGTGGATATCCATGACGAATTTCGCAGCACCGGCTACCAGCGGACCTATCCCAACTTGATGACGGTCGAGGGCATCAGCGGCAATGAGGAATTTCCAACGCCGGTTCATAATGCCACGCTGCCGTTCACGCGTTTTCTGACCGGCCCTGGGGATTACACCTATTGCTGGAACGATGGTCGGCTTAAAGTTACCAAGGCGCATCAAATGGCGCTCTCAACCATTTATTTCAGCCCCTGGCAGTTTTTATTTTGGTATGATCGCCCCACTGCCGTGAAGGATGAGCCGGCGTTGGATTATTGGCGGCATCTGCCGACGACTTGGGATGAAACGCGCGTGCTGCAAGGCGAACTCGGCCGTCGCGCCGTGGTGGCGCGGCGCAAAGGGGCGGAATGGTTCGTGGGCGCGATTGCGCCGGTGGATGGGAAATTTCAAATTCCGCTGGCGTTTCTTGAATCCGGGAAAAAATTCACCGCCAAGATTTATTCCGACGCGGCGGATGGCAAGTCCGTGAAAACTGAGGAGAAGCCGGTAAGCGGCAGTTCCACACTTGATGCGGATATTCCGGCGAATGGCGGGTTGGCTATCCGGATCACGCCTTCAACTCCGTAAATTCACATTCAAGTCAAGCATCGAACCAAATGATTCAGACACTGTCACTATGAAACCATTCATCCACGGTCAGAAACTAACCCGGCCGCTTTTGTTGTTGGCTGCCATTTCATTCACGGCGGTCGGCAATCAAACGGGCGCGGCTCTGCCGATTGATTCAAAGAAGGCGGAAATCTACCACGAAGGCTGGATTGATTTTAACAAGAACGGTCGCAAGGACGTTTTTGAAGATCCGAAGCAACCCACGGAAAAGCGGGTCGAGGATTTGCTTGCGCAGATGAACGTCGAGGAAAAAACCTGCCAGCTCGCCACGCTCTACGGTTATCGGCGCGTGCTCAAAGATCCGCTGCCGACCGCCAATTGGAAAAATGAAATCTGGAAGGATGGCATAGCGAACATTGACGAGATGCATAACGGCGTCGGGAAGTCCGGCAATGCGGACAATCCGCACATTGCGACGCCGGCGGCGACGATCAAGGCGCTCAATGAGGTGCAGCGCTGGTTCATTGAGGAAACGCGACTCGGTATTCCCGCCGAATTTTCCAACGAAGGCGTGCGGGGAGCTTGCTATCGCAACTCAGTGAATTTTCCCGCCAACATCAGTCTTGGCGCGACGTGGAATCGCGATCTCGTCAGCCGGGTGGGTGATGTCGTGGCGCGGGAATCGAAAGTCATTGGCTATCGCAACGTCTATGCGCCGCTGCTCGACCTTGCGCGCGATCCACGCTGGGGGCGCGTGGTGGAATGTTACGGAGAAGACCCGTATCACGTTGGCGAACTGGGCGTGCGCATGTCGCAGGCGATCCGGGCGCATGGATTGGTTTCCACCTGCAAACATTTTGCGGTTTACAGCGAGCCGAAGGGCGGGCGCGATGGCAATGCCCGCACCGATCCGCACGTTGCGCCGCGGGAGATGGAAATGCTCCACCTGCGTCCGTGGGAACGCGTTGTGCGCGAGGCGGGTTTGCTCGGCGTGATGAGTTCTTATAACGACTACGACGGCGTGGCCATCTCCGGCAGTTCGGAGTTCATGGTGGACCGGCTCCGCCGGCAATGGGGTTTTCGCGGGTTTGTGGTGTCCGACAGCGATGCGGTGGAATTTCTTTTTGCCAAGCATCACGTGGCGGCTTCGGCGGACGAAGGGGCGGCGATGTTTATTCGCGAAGGGGGAAATGTCCGCACCACGTTCAATGCGCCGGAAAACTTTATTCTGCCCGTGCGGCGGGAAATCGCGGCGGGAAGGCTTTCTCTGGACGTGGTGAATGAGCGGGTGCGCGATGTGTTGCGCGTAAAATTCATCGAGGGTTTGTTTGATTCGCCTTACGGAAACCCGGATGCGGTGGCGAAAGAATTCCGCCGTCCGGAATCCGTGGCGCTGGCGCTGCAAGCCGCGCGGGAATCGCTCGTGCTGCTGAAGAATGAAAACCATGCACTGCCGTTGAGCAAAAAACTCAAGCGCATCCTTGTTTGCGGCCCGACCGCGAAGATGAAGGAAACCTCGCTTGACCGCTATGGATCGAATGGCGGCGAAGTGGTCACGCCGCTGGAGGGAATTCAGGCGCTGCTGAAAAACACCGGCACGGAAGTGGTGTTTGCCCAGGGCTGCGAGGTGAAAGACAAGCGCTGGCCGGAATCGGAGTTGTTTCCGGAACCGCCATCATCTGCGGAAGCTGCGCAGATTGCCGCGGCGGTGGAGCAGGGGAAGGGGGCTGACGCCATCGTTGTTTTTCTCGGTGATTCGGACGCGACCATTGGTGAGTCCAAGAGCCGGACGAGTCTGGATTTGCCGGGTTATCAAACCGATCTGGCTCGCGCGCTCGTGGCCACGGGTAAGCCGGTCGTCGTGGTGCTGCTCGCCGGTCATCCGGCCACGATCAACTGGATCAATCGTCATGTGCCGGCGGTGTTGCAGGCGTGGTTTCCCGGCGAGTCGGGCGGCACCGCCATCGCCGAGGCGCTGTTTGGCGATTATAACCCCGGCGGCAAATTGCCGGTGACGTTCCCCAAGACGGTCGGGCAGGTGCCGTTTAATTTTCCGTTCAAACCGGCCAGTCAGGCCTCGCAAAGCAAGAAGGTGGATCCGAACGGGTTCGGTAACACGATGGCGGAGGGCGCGCTTTATCCCTTCGGCTTTGGCTTGAGCTACACCACGTTTGAATATGGCGGGCTGAGTGTTTCGCCCGCGCAGATTCCGACGAACGGCCAGGTCACGGTGACCTGCCAGATCAAAAACACCGGCGGCCGCGCGGGCGATGAAGTCGTGCAGCTATATTTTCATCAAGAAACGAGCAGCGTGACGACCTATGAGTTGAATCTCTGCGGATTTGAACGCGTGTCGCTGCAGCCGGGGGCAACCAAGACCGTGAGCTTCAAACTGCCCGCCTCCGCTTTGGAGTTGATTAATCGTGCAGGCAAACACGTTGTTGAACCCGGGAAATTTCAAGTGATGCTCGGTGCTTCCTCCGAGGATATCCGGCTCAAAGGAACATTCACCGTTGCTCCTGCCCGTTAAAATGTTAATTAAACCAAATTCCAAATTATGAAAAAACACCTCGCAAACATCGTGTTCTTCGCTCTCGCATTGACCAGTGCTGCTCATGCAGCTCCCGCTGGTGAGCCGACCAATGCCAAGGAAGCCGCAGAGAAAAAGATAGCTCAGGACAAACGCACCGACGAACTCTACCAGCAGAAGTTCGCGACCCTTTCACCCGAGCGCCAGGCCTGGGAAAAAGTCCTCCAGGAAAACCTCGGCAATGGTTTCTACCTGCCGGCCCACAAGCGCGATTTCGTTGCCGGCAGATCCACCGCCTGGGATTTTGTCGCCGACGATCCAAAGCTTCCGCGCGCCCTCATTATCGGCGATTCCATTTCCCGCGGCTACACTTTGGCCACGCGAAGCGCTCTGGCGGGAAAAGTGAATGTCCATCGCGCGCCGGAGAACTGCGGTCCGACTGCCAACGGCCTGAAAAAAGTTGATGTCTGGCTCGGCAACGGCAAGTGGGATGTCATCACTTGGAATTTTGGCATTCATGATCGCAATACCCAGCCCGCGACCTATAAAGCCAACTTGGAGGCGCTGCTCAAACGGCTTCAGCAGTCGGGGGCGAAAATAATCTGGGTGCGCACGACGCCGGCGCCGACTGGCACTAATAATGAAAAGTTCACCGATGCCCAATGCGACCTGCTCAATGCCACGGCCGACGAAGTGATGAAAGCCAACCACATTCCTGAAGTGGATCTCTTTGCTTTGGTCAAACCCAAGCTGGCCGAATTGCAGTTGGCCAACAACGTGCATTTCAAAGAGGAAGGTTATCAATTAATGGGCGGGGAAATGGCCAAGGCGATTCTTGGTGAGGCGAAGAAATCCGGTTCGAAATGAATGTGAAGGATTTCCTAAATAAGAAACTGTTCGCCGTCACCTTCACGCTTTGCATGGCAATCTCGTTCGCCATTGGTGGCGAGCCGAAACGCATTTACATCGCGAACGACGATCACACGGACTTCATGTGGTCTGCCGACGCGGACACTTACGCGAACGCCTTCATCGGGATGATCGATTTCCATCTCAAGCTGGCGGACGAGACCGCGACCAACCCGCCGGCTTTCCGCAATCGGTTCAACTGCGACGGCAGTTATTGGCTGTGGACTTATGAGCAGAAAAAATCCCCGGCGGAGTTTGCGCGGCTCATCGGACGCGTTAAGGACGGCACAATCAGCGCGCCGTTGAATACGCTCGTGTCGTGCTACGGCGGCCAGCCGGCGGAAGCGGTGCTGCGTGGAATGTATTACTCGGGTCGGTTGGAGCGGCGTTATAATCTGCGTTTCCCATTGGTGGCGGCGATGGAAAATCAAACCCTGCCGCTCGGTCTCGCGTCACTCTTTGCCGGGGCTGGGGCGGAGTATTCCTGGCGCGGCGTCTGCGGCTGTGCCAGTAAAATTAATAACAACGTGCTGGGCGAACGCCCGCGCGAAATCTATTGGTGGACGGGACACGACGGCCGACGGTTGTTGTTGAAATGGTATTCGCTCGGTGGCCCGGGCGTCGGCGGTTATTGGGAGGCGGGTTCGCCGGCCTCGGCCATCCGGTATGTGGACAGTAATCCGGATTTTCTCAGACGATACCGCGATCCGAAAACTCACGAACCCTACAACATCATTGGCCTTTTTGGTTTCGGTGGTGACGACCTCGCACGCAAGACCGGCATCGCGCCGCCGCCGGTGATTCCCGGCGTGCCGTGGTTGCAGCAGGTCGTTTCCTCGCCCTACTGTGACCACTTCTTCGACATCGCGCAGCAGGAAAGCAACGACCAGCGCAAGATCATCGTCTCGAACGAACAGGATTTCTTCGAGGACTTTGAGAAGAATTACGGCACCTCGCTTGATTCGCAAACGGTGACCTACGGCAACGAATGGGATCTCTATTCCGCCTCGATGTCGGAGACTTCGGCGCGGGCGAAGCGCGCGGTGGAAAAACTGCGTTCCGCCGAACTACTCGCCGCGCTCGTGAGTTTGAAATACCCGCGCTTCATGGCCAACCATGTGGCGGCGCGCGATCGGGCTTTCAATGACCTTGGAATTTTCTGGGAGCACAACTGGACGGCCGATGGTCCGGTCTCGCGTCCGCAACGCGCAGCCTGGGAGGAAATGCTCGTCAGCGAGATTGAATACTATGTGAACTCCATTCAGGGCGAGGCGATAATACGTCTCGGCGGCATGATTCCCCGCCCCGAAAAAGCCAATCGCTTCTTCGTGCTGAATCCGCTCGGCTGGGCGCGCACGGGCGCAGCGGACTTCGCCTACACTGATTCGACCAACATCCACGTCCGCGATCTCACCACCGGACAGGATGTGCCGCATCAGATTGTGAAATTGGACGGTGCGCGACATCTGCGGATTCTGGCGAGCGATGTGCCTTCCGCCGGCTACAAGGTTTTTGAAATCCAATCTGGAGCTGGCACTGCGCCCACGGATGAAGCCGCATCGGTCAGCGGCGAGGGCAGTTCCATTTTTGAAAATGAGTCGGTGAAACTCGTCGTTGAACGCGACGGTGCGATCCGCAGCTTCATTGACAAAACGCGCGGCAATACCGAACTCGCCGCGACCATCGGCGATTTGAAATTGAATGACTTTGCCACGAAGTCTGATGAAGGCGAGGCGTTGCGCGTGGAGAATCGCGGCCCGGTTTCCGTGACCGTGCGCGCCCGCAGCGAGGCGGGGTTGCCGCACACCACGGCCATCACGCTTTATCGTGGCTCCGACCGCGTGGACATCCGCAACGAACTGAACGCGAATTTCAGCGACGTGCGTTACTGGACATTCAGTTTTGCGTTGAGTGAACCGTCGTTGCGCACCGAGGAAGTTGGCGCGATCAATCTCAACCAACTCAAATCCGCCGGTGGTGATTACGCCGACTCCCATGCGCGCTACGATCACATCACGGTGAATCATTTCGCGGATTTCACGGATGGTTTGGGCAAGAAGGGTGTGACGATTTCCAATCCCGACCTTGCGTTCGCCCGGCTCGGCAACAGCTCGATTACGAAGCTCGACACGACGACTCCGCAACTCAACATGCTCGCCGGTGGTCAGGTGGATGGTTCGTGGCTCGGCATTCAGAGGCAAAATGGCAACACCCATTTCCTTCAACGCTTCGCTTTGCGTCCACATGGCGACTACGACCAGACGGCGGCAATGAAGTTTGCGTTGGAACATCAAAATCCGTTTGTGACCGGAGCCGTCATCAGTGAGAAGGATGGCGGTGCCTATCCTGAAACCAATTTCTCGCTGCTCACCGTCAACAATCCCAATGTGCTGCTTTGGACACTGAAAGCGCACGATGACGGCATCGAAAAAGGTCTGGTGGCGCGGCTGTGGAATTTATCCGATGCGACCGCCCAGGCTGAGATTGCTGTCGCGCCTGGCATCAGCGGCGCACATCGCACCACGCACATTGAAACGGACTTGGAAACCATTTCGCTCACCGGCAATGGCAAGTTTCTAGCCACTTTTACTAGCCAACAAATGCAGACTTACCGGCTCAATCTTAAATGAAACACATGTTTCCAGAATCCAATATGAATCGAACTATCAGCCGTATTATCGTGAGTGCTTTGGTGCTCGTCGCTTCTGCCACGGCTGTAACTGCCGCTGCTTTCAACGGTCTGGACAGCAATCTGGGCAACCTCTACCGAACCTCCCCGGCGCAGTCGCGTTCCATTTCGCCGGAGAATTTTACCGGCGAAAAGGGCGCGGCGGGCATGGCGACCAATGGCACCGGCAAAAATGCGGCCAGTGAACTGGGTCGCGGTTGGAAGGTTTCGCCCTCCATTATAATCAGATCCGGCGAGACGTTCACCTTGGCTGAAATCAAAGGCTCCGGTTGCATTCAGCAAATCTGGATGACGCCGACCGGCAACTGGCGGAATTCCATCATCCGATTTTACTGGGACGACGAAACGACGCCGTCGGTGGAGTGTCCGGTCGGGGATTTCTACGCGTGCGGTTGGGGCAAATATGCCCAGATCAATTCACTGGCCGTCTGCGTCAATCCCGGCAGCGCGTTCAACTGCTACTGGCAGATGCCGTTTCATAAACGCGCCCGTATCACCATTGAGAACCGCGACGCCAAAGACATGACGCTTTATTATCAGGTCAATTATACACTCACCGAAGTGCCTGCCGACGCCGGATTGTTCCATGCCCAGTTCCGCCGCGAATCGCCGCTGAAAAACAAGGGCACTTATACGATTCTCGATGGCGTGCAAGGGCGGGGACAATACGTTGGCACCTACCTTGCCTGGGAAGTGCACAGCCCCGGCTGGTGGGGTGAGGGCGAGATTAAATTCTTCCTCGATGGCGACCGCGAGTGGCCGACGATCTGCGGGACCGGCACGGAGGATTATTTTTGCGGCAGCTACAATTTTGAAGTCCGCGAATCCCGTCCTCCAATTTCCACCAACGGCGAACCGGTGGTCGTGAAAAAATATCAAACCTTCACTACCCCTTATGTGGGACTGGCTCAAGTCCTGCCGCCCGAACAGATTTATCTTCCGGGTCAGCGCTTCGGCCTCTACCGCTGGCATATCGTTGATCCCGTGCGCTTCCAGAAAGATTTGCGCGTGACCATTCAGGCGCTCGGCTGGCAGAAAGGCGGAAAATACCTGCAATTGGATGATGATATTTCATCTGTCGCCTTCTGGTATCAAAAGGAACCGCACGCGCCGTTCCCGCCGCTGCCATCCCGGAAAGAACTGGAAATCGCACCGCAAACGCTGTTGATGGAAAAGAAATGAAGCGAAACGCCATTCGTTTATGAAGAATATGAACAAGCTAACATTCCTCAAAACATTCCTTCTGGTAGCTGCGGGTTTTATTTTTTCTGCGCAGTCAGGGGCTTCTGCGCCGTTCGCTCATTGGACGAAGTCCGAGCTGACACTGGACAACGGACTGGTGAAGCGGACGATCAAACTGCCATCCCCGACGGGCAGTTTCCTGACGAAGTCCTACCAACCGGTGACAGGTGAGTTTAAGTATTTTCTGCCGGCCAACACCGATTTTCAGTTTGAAATCAACGGCGCAATTTTCTCCGGCAAGAGTGAATGGAGCTTGTCGGCGGTGACGGCCATCAGCGATGCGCGCGGTGGCGATGGGGCGGCGGTCACCTTGTTGAGCGCGAATAAGAGGGTCGAAGTCACGGTGAAATATCTCCTTTATCCCAACTTGCCGGTGGTCCGCAAAAATCTGGTGGTGAAAAATCTGGACGATGCGGAAGTGTCTTTGGAATCCATGGACGTGGAGAGGTTTCAGGTCACCGCGTATAACAGCACAACCTTCAGTTGGATTTGTGGTGATTATGGTCGGCGGCGCTCCATCGGGCCTTATGACGGAAACATGCAGGACGCGCTGGTCATCGTCCACAATATGGACTGGCAAGCGGGCATCGTCATCGGCAACGAAGCGGCGGGCGTGATGAAACACACTTCGGTGTTCTGGGACAGCCCCACAATTTGCAGCGGTCTGACGCACAAGGATGCGCGCTTTCCGTTTCGCAAATGGCTCAAGCCCGGCGAATTGTTTGAAACGCCGCAGGTGTTCACCATGGTTTACAATGGCCACAAAGATCCCGATGCAATGCTGAATACCGCCGTGCCGGACTTTGTCCGCAAACATCTGGGTATCCGCCTCTCGGAACTGAAGGAGAAGCCGACTTTCGTTTACAATACTTGGAATCCGTTCAAGAAGGACATCAACGAAAAACTCATCATGGAACTGGCCAAGGCGGCGGCGGCGGCGGGCATGAAGGAGTTTGTGATTGATGACGGCTGGCAGGATAGCTACGGCGATTGGGGCATTGATAAAAAGAAATTTCCCAACGGTCTGAAACCGGTTTTCGATTACATCAAATCGCTGGGGATGAAACCCGGCCTGTGGGTTAGCGTCGGATCGGCCGCCCCGGACAGCAAAGTATTTCGGCAACACCCGGAATGGTTCGTGAAAGATAAAAACGGAAAGCTGACTTCATTGCATGGCGAAGCGGACAAATCCACGGCCTGTTTCAGCACCGGCTGGCGGGATTACATCCAAGGCGTGCTGACGAAGTTGATGCTGGAAAACGGGTTGGAATATCTGAAGCTCGATTTTGCGGTGGTCACGAGTCCTTACGTTTTCGATTCCAATACCTCTGGCTGCTACGCCACCAATCATGCGGCGCACAAGGACCATGCGGAGTCGTTGTATGTCAATTACGAACCTTTGTGGAAGCTGTTTGACGCGCTGCATGAGTTGAAACCAAGCCTGTTTATTGATTGCACGTTTGAGACCATGGGCGGTTTGCAGTTGATTGATTATGCGATGTTGAAACACGCCGAGGGCAACTGGCTGGCGAACTTTTATGGGCCGGACGAGCAAGGTGATTTGCGCGTGCGGAACATGGCGTGGTGGCGTTCGCCCGCCATGTCGGCCACCGCGCTCGTGATTGGCAATCTCCAAATGGACGACAAGGGTTGGGAAACCCACATCAAGTCCTTGGCTGGCGCTCTGCCCATCATGCTGGGCGATCCCCGGAAATTATCGCCCGAGCAGTTTAAGAAATACCGGAGTTATTCCGACTGGTTGCAGTCCATGGCAAACCAGTATGACATCATGAGCTTCCGACAAGACCTCCTCGGCTTTGGCGAACCCAAGGAAGGCGCTTGGGATGGTTTCCAGCGCATCAACACCGACACGAAACAGGGCGGCATCATCGGTGTGTTTCGTCACGGCGCGCTCGAAACTGAACGAATCGTGTCTGTGAATTTTCTCGATCCGGCGAAAACCTACCGTGTGAAAACGATGGGTGGAAAAGTGATTGTCACTGCCACCGGCCACGAACTGGCAACCAAAGGCTTTGAAGTTCAAATCGAGGGTTTGTATGCCGGACAACTGTTTGAGGTAAGTCCTCGTTAAATCAGTAATTGGCTAAAGATTTGCCGCAGGTTTCAGCAGCAAAAAACAGCGTCCTTGCAAATTGAATTTGACTGTTCACGCTCCAAGACGGTAGTTTTGCGCAAACCATTGCGCTAGCTAAGCATTTGTGTGAACTCCGTTATGTAAATGCAAAAGAACAAACCTTTGCGCCGCAAAAAAACTTCGCCGCCGGTATCAGGCATTCTTTCGAATGGGGAGTCGTCGCGCAGTCATACCACGCTCAAGCGAATCGCGAACCAATTGAACGTTTCCATGAGCACGGTTTCGCGAGTGCTCAGCGGTCAAGCCCGTAGCCATCGGATCAGCCAGCAAACGGAAGCGGCGGTCAGCAATCTTGCCCGCCAGTTCAACTTCGTGCCCAACCAGCTCGCGCGTGGCTTGCGCTTGAAGAAGACCCTCACCATTGGTTTGGTCATTCCGGACATCTCTAATCCGTTTTTTGCTGGCATCGCGCATCAGGTGGCGTTGGGGGCGCATCAGCACGGGTATTCGATTTTGCTCTGTGACAGCCAGGAGGATATTGAACTTGAAATCCAGTCGCTGGGGTTGCTCCGTCATCGGCACGTCGATGGACTGGCGATTTGTCCCGTCGGCACCTCGGCAAAACATCTGGTGGATTTGGTTCAGGCGCATCTGCCCATCGTGCTGGTGGATCGCTATTTCCAGGACTTGCCGCTTCCCTATGTTGGCTCGGACAACCTCGCCGGGGCGGTGGAGGCGACGAATTATCTCATTGCGAACGGCCACCGACGCATCGCCTGTCTGCAGGGGCTTCGCGGAAGTTCGCCGAACGAATTCCGGCTGCGCGGCTATCGGGAGGCGCTTGCGAAAAATCATTTGCCGGAGGATCCGGCGCTGATTGTGGGCTACAGCTTCGGCGAGCAGAGTGGCTACATTGAAACCAGGCTCCTGTTGCGAGCCCGGAAAGATGTGACGGCCATACTCGCCTTCAGCAATTTGATCGCGCTGGGCGCGTTGCGGGCGCTGGCGGAGGAGAAGCTGCGGATTCCCGATGATATTTCCATCATCGCCTTTGATGACCAACCTTACGCCGCCCATCTGGCCACACCGATGACCACGGTGGCCCAGCCATTCAGCGAGATGGGGGAGGTTGCCGTGAAATTATTGTTTGACCAGATCCAGTCACCCCAACAACAGCCCAAGGGCGGCATTTTGCTGCCCACCCAGCTGATTGTCAGAAATTCGGTAAAGAAACTTTAGAAGTGTTATGAAACATATTTTCAACTTGCTCAAAGTCGCCTCCAGAAAATCACTCCAATTCTCCGGGCGGATTTTCTCCCTCGCGATTCTTCAGCCACTCCTTCTCTTTTCGCCGTTCGGCCGTGCCGAGACCATCGAAGCCGATCTGCTCATTGTCGGCGGTGATGAATCCGGTTGCGCCGCTGCGGTGCAAGCCGCGCGGCTCGGCGTGAAGCGGATTGTGCTGGTGAATGACATTCAATGGCTCGGCGGACAGTTCTGCACGCAAGGCATCGGGCCGATGGATGAATGGACGGTGGTCGATGGGAAGCGCGTGAATTTCCCGCGCAGCGGTGCCTTTGCGGAAATCATCGCCCGCATCCGCGCGTACAATCGCCAGACTTATGGCGTGGCCACGCCGGGGAATAGCTGGTGTGGCACCGATACCATCGAACCCCGGGCGGCAGCGCGGATTTTTGAGGAATGGCTGGCGCCTTACACGGAAAAAGGCAGCGGGCAGATTCGCGTTTTGCGGCCGTGGGCACCGGTGAAAGTTGTTGTCGAAAAAAGTCGCGTGGTGGGAGTGGAATTCTCCCGTCCCGATGCGTCGCGATCCGCGTCGGCTTCGTATCTCGTGGTGAAAGCCGCGCTCACCATTGATTCCTCCGACTGGGGCGACATCATCCGCATGAGCGGCGCGGGCTACATGGCCGGGCCGGATTTGCGCGCACGTTTTGGCGAGGCCAGTGCGCCGGGAACATTGTCGGCAGACGGGCGGCAGGAGATGAACCCGATTTCGTGGTGTCCGTTGCTGCGTGAAGCCGGCAAAGACAGCACCATTCCGAAACCGGCCCGCTACGACGAGCGTTCCTTCTCCGATTGGGAAAACGTGCCGCCGTGGCGCGACTGGGACGGGAGTGGCGGCATTTATAATTTTGCCGGCTGGTGTGTTTACACCCACCGCCGCATCGTGGATCGCTATCACTTCGGCCTCGCCTCCGGCACCGAGGCGGTGATGCTCAACTGGCCCGCCCACGATTATCCGCTTGGCACGTTACCGCAGCCGGTCGCCGCCGCGCTGGAGAAAACCGGGGTTGGGGCTTCGAGAAAGAATATTGTGGATCTTACGCCGGAACAGCGCCGCATCATTTTTGAGGACGCGAAACAGCGGGCGCTGGAGTTCCTGTATTTCCTGCAAACTTCGGCGCACGAACGCGTGGGGGATTTTCCCCAGAGTTTCCGCTACATGAAACTCGCCGATGACTATGGCACCATGGATCATCTGCCGCCGAAACCTTACATTCGCGAAGGGTTGCGGCTTGAGGCGCTTTATGTGTTGCGCGAACAAGATGTGCGCACGGAGGCTGATCATCCGCTTTGGGCGCGGGTTATGGTTCCCGATGGGGTCTTTGGTTATCAGTTCAACATTGATTTCCACCCCACGCGCCGGTTGTTTGCAAACGAGGATCGGACCCAGCCGTGGCAGGGCAAGCACGTTGGCGCGCGCAATTGGTCGGCGGATACCGACCGTGCCATGTTCCCACTGCGCGGCTTGGTGCCGGTGAAAATGGATGGGCTGCTCGGCGCGTCGAAAAACATCGGCGTCACCAGCATGGTGCAATCTTCGCTGCGCCTGCACGGCCAGATGATGCACGTCGGCACCGCCGCCGGCACGGTGGCGGCGGTGGCGTTGCGCGATGGGGTGTCGCCCCGCGAGATTGCGTCATCGGTAAAACGCATTCGCGAAGTGCAAGTGCGCCTCGTGCGCGGTGCGGGCGGGCCGGGCACGCTGATTTGGCCGTGGCATGATGTGTCACCGGAGGAGGCGCATTTTGAAGCGGCGAATCTGCTCACGCTCGCCGGCATCTGGCGGGCGGACAAGGACAGTGTTTTCTTTTTGCCCCGTCAAAACGTCACTCGGCGCGAACTCGCCGCCGCCCTGGCTCGGCTCGTCCGGGCTTTGCCTGACGCACCGGAATGGCCGGACTTTCCTGAAAAGCCGCGTTTCACGGATGTGCCTTCGACTGACGTTGACCGGGCCAGCATTGAAGCGCTTCTGACATGGGGTGATTTCGGAAAACAGGAATCGAGTTTTCAGCCGGATGCTCCGGCATCGTGGGGCACGTTGCATCGCTGGTTAATGGCGTTGAAATTACCGGAATTTCCATCGCTCGTTGTAAAAACTTCGAAAGAGAATTTCGCCGGGCGGCCGCTGACTCGTGCCGAGTGTGTTGATTATCTCTACCGCGTCCTTCAACAGCGTGGAGAATGGTTTCCTGCTGACAAAGCCTGGCTGCAGCCGGGCGGCGATGATGATGGGGATGGTCGCAATGACTACAACGATGCACTGCCGTTCGACCGCGACAACAACAATGTGCCCGACCGGATTCAGGCGCCAAATCTCGCGTTGGTCGCCAAGCCGTTTGGCCGGCGCGCGCTGGTCAGTGACTACGGTGGCAATAAAGTTGCCATCGTTGCTGCCGATGGCCGCGTGGAATGGCATTTCCCCGCCGAAAAACCGCAGGACGTGTGGCTGCTCAAAAATGGGAACATCCTGTTCAGCCATATCCGAGGAGCGCAGGAGGTGACGCTGGAAAAGAAAATTGTTTGGGAATATCGCAGTCCCGAGGGCACGGAGGTTCATGGCTGCCAGCCGCTGCCGGACGGCAAGGTGCTGGTCGTCGAGTGCGGAACGAAACGTCTCGTCGAAGTCGGACGCAATGGAAAAATCTCCCGTGAAATTTCAGTGCCGGTGAAAACTGTCAGCACCCACAATCAAATGCGCGGCAGCCGCCGCACCACGGACGGACGCTACCTCATCTGCGCGAAAGGCGACCGGGCGATTCTTGAGCTGGCGCCGGATGGCAGCCTGTTGCGTTCGGTTAAAACTCCCGGCGATCCGCATGAAGTCCGTGAACTCGCGAACGGCCACTTGCTCATTGCCTGCGGCGAAGGTGAGGCGTTGCTGGAAGTCAACCAGACCGGCGAAACCGTTTGGAAACTCAGCCCCGGTGACGTGCCCAACAATCCGCTTCGTCTCATCAGCGGATTTCAGCGCCTGCCCGATGGTCATACGCTCGTGGTGAACTGGCTGGGGCACGGCTACCTCGCCTCCACCGGCCAGTTTTTTGAATTGGATGCGGCCAAGAAGATAGTCCGCCAGTTCACCGACCACAGCCGTTTTACCAGCATCAACAAAGTGCAACTCCTCGATGTGCCCGGGGATCCGTCGCAAAACGAAATCCTCCGCTAACTGGATCAATCGCAACTGACCAACATCCTTGCTAAATGTCCATGAATACGAACCTGAACAAAAACACCCTGGGCGGGCTTCGCTTTGCCCTCCTGACCCTGATTGCAGTCGCCTTGCTGACTGGAAGCGTGAACGCCGCCATAACTCCCATCCCGGAAAAAATCCCGTTAGCGGTTTCCGACAAACAGGATTTTCAAATTCCGGATCGCGTGCAATTGACCGGCTGGCTCGGCACGCGCATCAACGCCAATGAAGCCAACCGCCTCGTGAAAATTGACACGGACCGCCTGCTGGAGGGCTATCGCAAGCGTCCCGGCCGCCAGTCGTGGGAAGGTGAACACGTTGGTAAATGGCTGCACGCCGCCACGCTCGCGTGGGTCAACACCGGCGATCCCGCGCTCCGCGCCAAACTCGACCTGACCGCCGCCGAACTCGCCAAATGCCAGCTCGATGACGGCTATCTCGGCACTTATCTGCCGAAAGAGTATTGGACCTCGTGGGATGTCTGGGCGCACAAATACAATCTCATCGGCCTCGTCACTTACATGCGTTACACCGGCAATCTCACGCCTATGCCGACCTGCCGGCGCATGGCCGATTTGCTTTGCAAAAACTTTGGCGACGGCCCGGGCCAGCGTGATTTGCTCACCGCCGGGGCACAGCACGCCGGCATGGCGTCGAGCAGTGTGCTGGAGCCGATGGTGCTGCTCTATCGCCTGACCGGTGAGCCGCGCTACTTGGATTTCTGCAATTACATCATCCGTGCTTGGGAGAATCCGAATGGCCCGCACATCGTCTCCACCTTGCTTGGCGTCAAGCGGGTGGACAAGGTGGGCAATGCGAAAGCCTACGAGATGCTTTCCTGCCTCAACGGTGCGCTGGAACTCTACCGCACCACGGGCAACACCAATTTATTTAACGCCTGCCTCAACGCGTGGCGGGATATCGTGGACCATCGGCTCTACCTCACCGGCGCGGCCAGCAGCCGCGAGCATTTTCTTGATGACTATGATCTGCCGAACAACAACAACGTCGGCGAAACCTGCGTCACCGTCACCTGGCTCCAGTTCAACGCGCAACTCCTGCGGCTGACCGGCGAGGCGCGTTTTGCCGAGCAGCTCGAGCATGTTGCGCTCAATCAGCTGCTCGGCGCGCAGCAGCCCGATGGCGCGGCTTGGGGCTACTACGTTCAGATGGAGGGAAAGAAGCCTTACAGTGCCACGCTCACCGGTCACTGCTGTCTTTCCAGCGGTCCGCGCGGCATCGCCTTGCTCCCGACTTTCGCCATTACGACCGATGCCGACGGCGCGGTGATCAATCTTTTTGACGCCGGCACCGCGCAGCTCACCTTGCGCGATGGCGCGCCGCTGAAGCTGAAAATTGAAACCCTTTATCCCGCCGACGGAAAAATTCGCATCCGCGTTGAGACGCCTGCGCCAAAAGAATTTTCCCTCAAGCTGCGTCTCCCGGCATGGTGCCAGGAAAGTTCTCTCAAACCTTTCCCGGCTGGAAAACCCGGCGGCGATGGCTACACCAGCTTGCGCCGGACGTGGAAAACCGGCGATGTCATCGAATTGAATTTGAAGCTCGAACCCCGCGTCATCGCTGGCGATCACTTGAATCAGGGCAAAGTCGCCGTGTGCTACGGCCCGCTCGTGCTTGCGGCGGACGAGGCCTTGCTGGCGGAAGCCAGGCAGTCGTTCAACGCCCTCGCCCTGCCCAAGACCGACCTCGCCAAGCTCGCCATCGCGTCGGAGCCGGCCATCGTTGGTTGGACCACCTGGCCGGGCGCAAAACTTTTCCGCATCAACGCCACCACGAGGTCCGGCGATGCGCAATTCGCCACCCGCCTGGTGCCGTTTGCCGATGCCGGCAGCACCGGCGCGCGCTACAAAGTCTGGCTGCCGCTGGCCGGTCAGCCGAACGCCAATGTGTTGCTCGACGGCCGCGAAAGTCGTTCGCGATCGGGCAACCTGACCAGTTCCATCAACGACGACGATGTGCAAAGTTTTGTCGTCACGTTCGATGGCAAGCTGGCTGCCGAAGATTGGTTCGCCGTCACGCTCGCCAAGCCGGTGACGGTCAGTCGCGTGGTGTTTGTGGCCGGGAAAGTCTTTCACGACGGCGGCTGGTTTGACGCCAGCAAGGGCAAACCGCGCGTGCAAATCCAGCGCACCGCCGGCTCACAATGGGAGACGGTCGGTGAACTCGCGGAATATCCGGCGACCACGGCCACTGATTTCAAAGGCCTGAAGTGGGGCGGCAACCAGTTCACGCTTAAACTTGCCGCGCCCGTAAACGCTATTGCCGTGCGCGTCAGCGGCGTGCCCGCCAGCGGCGACAATCCGAAACAGGCGTTTTCTTCGTGCGCGGAACTGCAGGCCTTTGCTGATTAATTCCAAATCCAGATTAAACCCGACATGAAAACTAAAATCATTCTTGCTGTCATTGTCATTGCGAGCTGGTTTGCTGCAACGACTACCACTTTCGGCCAGGATGCCAAGGTCAGCCCCACGCCGTGGGAGATTTCCCGCGAGCAGTTGCTCGACCAAATCTACGGCGGCTGGGTCGGGATGCTAATCGGCGGCATCGAAGGATTGCCGCATGAATGGAAATATACGAACCAGCCGCGTGCGACTCTGCCGGATTTCACCTTTTTGGAAAAGGGCGCGCGGTCGGATGACGATAACGACTTCGAATGGACGCACCTGTGGTTCATGGACAAGGAAAACGTGCTCAAGCTGCCGTATCCGCGCATCGTCGAAATCTGGAAGGCCAACATGAACCGCGGCATCTGGGTGGCGAACAAAAATGCGCGCAAGTTGATGGATGAAGGCGTGGTGCCATCCGAAACCGGCAGCGTGGCCCGCAATCCCGCTGCGTGGTTCAATCTCTCCGGCCAGTTCTGCGTCGAGTCCTACGGCCTGATCGCGCCCGGGATGCCGCAGGCGGCGGCGGACATCGGTCTGCATTACGCGCGCATCGCCGTTTCCGAAGAACCGCTGCAGGCGGCGCAATTCTGGACCAGCATCATCAGTCTCCGTGCCTTTCATAACGGTTCAATGGAAGCTGCGCTGCAGCTGGCGCTGGCCGCCGTGGATTCGAGGAGTTGCATGGCCGAAGTCGTAGCCGATGCGCGCCGGTTATATCATGCGCATCCCGAAGATTGGAAGGCCGCCCGCCAGGAATTTGATAAGAAATGGCGTCTGGAGCGCCGGTGGAATAACAATTCCACTCCGGTCAATGGCGGTTTCGTCTGTCTGGCGCTGCTCTACGGTGGCGATGATTTCTATCGCACGATGCAACTGGCGATGGCGATGGGGCACGACGCCGACTGCAATGCCGCCACGGCGGGCACGGTGGTTGGCGTTCGCGTCGGCTTCAAGCGCATCGCTGCCATGCCGCAGTTCAAAATGCCCGACCTTTATGTGAATAAGACGCGCCCTCAGTTGCCCGCTGAAAGCAAGGTAAGTGAGCAGGCGGAAACGCTCTTGCGCGTCGCCGAGCGCGTCATTCTCGCCAACGGCGGCGAGCGCGTGACGATTGACGGGAAACCCGGCTACCGAATCAAACTCCAAACACCGCAAGTGTTGGAACGGTTGCCGGAAAATCCCCACGGGCCGCTCAATAAACCAAAGTAACTCTGAAACAACTCGCCAAACAATCAAACAACGAAACTAATAAAATGCAAATCGTAGAATCTTATCCCATGGCGGTCGCCATGTGTGTCATCACGATGTTCTGCTGGGGCTCGTGGGCCAACACCCAGAAACTCGCCAGCAAAGAATGGCGTTTCCAGCTTTTCTACTGGGACTATGCCATCGGCGTGTTCTTGCTCTCATTGCTGCTCGCCTTCACGCTCGGCAGCACCGGCAGCGGCGGACGTGGCTTTCTCGCCGACCTGCACCAGGCCGACAGCAAATGGCTTTTATCGGCTTTTGTCGGCGGCGTAATTTTCAACCTTTCCAACATCCTGCTCGTCGCGGCGATTGATATCGCGGGCATGGCGGTTGCGTTTCCCGTCGGCGTCGGGCTGGCGCTCGTGCTGGGCGTCATCACGACTTACATTGCCAAACCCGAAGGCAATGCGCCGATGCTCACAGCGGGAGTGGCGGCGGTGGTCGTGGCCGTGGTGCTGGATGCGCTCGCCTACAAAAAATTGGCCGCCGCCGGCAAAAAGACGCCGGTGAAAGGCATTGTTCTTTCCGTCGTTGCGGGCGTGCTGATGGGCTTCTTCTACAGTTTCGTCGCGCAGACGATGGGAAAAATTGACGGCGCAACGCACTTGCTCGAACCTGGAAAATTGAGTCCTTACACGGCCATCGTGCTGTTCAGCGCCGGGCTGCTCGCATCCAACTTCATCTGGAACAGCATCGTCATGGCGAAGCCGTTCAGCGGCGAGCCGGTGACTTACCGTGATTATTTCACGAAGGGAAATGTGCGGCTGCACCTCATCGGCATTCTCGGCGGCATGATTTGGAACGTCGGCATGAGCTTCAGCATCATCGCCAGTACCAAGGCGGGCGCGGCGCTTTCTTACGGCCTCGGTCAGGGCGCGACGATGATTGGCGCGCTTTGGGGTGTGTTCATCTGGAAGGAATTCAAAGGCGCACCGACCGGGACAAACAAGCTGCTCGCCGCCATGTTTTTGTTCTACCTGATCGGTCTGGCGGTCTTGATCGCATCCAAATCGTAAACCAAAAGCGCGTGCACATATTATGATTAACCACGTCGTGATTATCTTACTGCTTGCCGCTTCGCTTGTGCAGGCTGAACCCATAAAGCTTATCTTCGACACCGACATGGGCAACGATGTGGACGATGTCATGGCGCTGTGCATGATTCATAATCTGGTGAATCGTGGCGCGGTGGAACTGCTCGCTGTGACGATCACCAAGGATCATCCGCAGGCGGCGGTTTTCGTGGGTGCGGTGAACACCTTCTATGGCCATCCCGATGTGCCTATCGGTGTCGTGACCAACGGCGCGACGCCGGAAGCCGGCAAGTTCAACCGGCTGGCCGACGCCAGGAACGAAGACGGTTCGCTGCGTTATCCGCACAAGCTCCAGAGCGGTAAATACGCTCCCGAAGCGGTCGGCTTAATCCGCAAGCTGCTTGCCGCGCAGCCGGACAATAGCGTCACGCTGGTGCAGGTGGGTTTTTTCACGAATTTCCGGCGGTTGTTGGAATCGCCGCCGGACAAACACTCGCCGCTCACCGGTCGCGAGTTGATCGCGAAGAAAGTCAAGTTGCTCTCGATTATGGCCGGGGCTTTCCAGACCGTGAAGGGGGATAATCGGTATCTGGAATACAACGTCGTCAAAGACATCCCCGCTGCGCAGTCATTGGTCAGGAACTGGCCCGCGCCGGTGGTCTGGAGCGGCTTCGAGATCGGCGTGGCCGCCGCGTTTCCCCATACGGTGATTGAGCATGACTTTGAATATGTGAAGCATCATCCGCTCAAGGAAGCCTACTGCCTCTACGAACCGCCGCCGCACGACCGCCCGACTTGGGATCCGACGGCGCTGTTGTATGCGGTGTATCCGGAGCGCGGCTACTTTGATCTCTCGCCCTCTGGCACTGTTGCCGTTGAGGACAACGGTGCCACTTGGTTTCGCCCGTCACAGAATATCAAGAGTAGCCACCGCTATTTATTGATGAGTGCCGCGCAGGCTGCCCGCGTGCGTGAAGCCATTGTGCAACTCTGCGTTGAACCCGTCATCAAAGCAAAACTATGAACCCACGTTCCAAAATCGTTGTCGTTGGTAGTTCCAATACCGACATGATCATCCAGCTCGACCGCATTCCGCGTCCGGGCGAAACCCTCCTCGGCGGCGAGTTCACCAGCGCGGCGGGCGGCAAAGGCGCGAACCAGGCCGTTGGCGCAGCCAGGGCAGGGGGGGATGTCACGTTCATCGCCCGCGTTGGAAAAGATATTTTTGGTGATCAAGCCGTCGCTGGTTTTCGGAAAGACGGCATCAACGTGAACCATGTGTTCCGTGATGCCGCCGCGCCGTCGGGCGTAGCGCTCATTTTTGTGGCGAAGGATGGCGAGAACAGCATCGCTGTTGCCGGCGGCGCGAATGGCAAACTTTCGCCAGCCGATGTGAAGCGCGCAGCCAAGGTCATCCGCTCCGCTGCCGTGCTGGTGGCGCAACTGGAAACGCCGCTGGCGACCGTTCAAGCCGCCGCTGACATCGCCGCGAAAGCCGGGGTGCGTTTCATTCTCAATCCCGCACCCGCACGGCTTTTGCCGGACAAATTGTTGAAACGCGTTTCCATTCTCACGCCGAACGAAACCGAGGCGGAACTGCTCACCGGCATCAAGGTCATCAACGAAGCCGCCGCCGCGAAAGCCGCGGCCAAATTGCGTTCGCGTGGCGTGCAGACGGTCATCCTCACGCTCGGTTCGCGCGGCGCCTTCATCGCTGATGACAGCGGCAATCAACTCGTGGCCGGATTCAAGGTCAAAGCCTTGGACACGACGGCAGCCGGGGATATTTTCAACGGCGCACTGGCCGTCGCGCTCGCCGAGGGAAAGGCATTGCCCGCTGCCGTGCTTTTTGCCAATGCCGCCGCCGCCATCTCCGTCACGCGCCTCGGCGCGCAACCTTCCGTGCCGGGTCGAAAGGAAATTGAGAAATTCCTGTTGATATAAAACTAAGAAAAACAAACTTGATGACCAAAAAATATTTTTGTCGGCTTACCGCGCTTGCCGCCGTGGGCTTGCTCGTCGCCCAAAGCAGCATCGCCCAGTCCGGGCCGCGCACGCTTTCGCGGGAAGTATTGCTCGACAAAATTCGCGGCGCCTGGGCTGGACAGATGATTGGCGTGACTTATGGCGCGCCCACGGAGTTTAAATCGCTTGGCAAAATTAACGAACGCCAGATCAAGCCCTACCTGCTCGACAACGCCATTGTTCAGGACGACCTCTATGTCGAAATGACGTTCGCGCAGGTGATGGACACCGTGGGCCTCGCCGCCACCAGCGCCGACTACGGCGAGGCGTTCAAGCATTCCAAATACAAACTCTGGCACGCCAACGCCGGTGCGCGGCGCAATCTGGATCGTGGCCTCGCCGCACCGTTGTCCGGCGATCCGCGTTACAACATCCATGCGGACGATATTGATTTCCAGATCGAAGCCGATTTCATCGGCATCATGTGCCCCGGTCTGCCGCGCATCTCGAATCTATACTGCGACCGCGTGGGCCGCGTGATGAATTATGGCGACGGACTTTACGGCGGGATGTTTGTCTGCGGCATGTATTCAGCCGCGTATTTCGAGACCGACCCGCGCAAGGTGGTCGAGGCCGGCCTCGCCTGCATCCCGGCCAAAAGCCCCTACGCGTTACTCATCCGTGACCTGCTCGCCTGGTCGGCGCAGGAGCCGAATGACTGGCGTAAAGTCTGGCAGCAGGTTGAAGCGAAGTGGGACAATGATAAGGTCTGTTCCGACGCTGCGTTTCGCAGCTTCAACATTGACGCCAAACTGAACGGCGCCTACCTCGCCTTCGGCCTGCTCTATGGCAAGGGCGACTGGCAGCAGACCATGGAAATGGCGACGCGCTGCGGTCAGGACTCGGATTGCAATCCCTCTAGCGCGATGGGGATCATGGGCGCGATGATTGGCTACGGGAAAATTCCCGGGCAATACAAGCCCGATTTAGACCGGCTCGCCAACACTAAATTCAAATACACCGAATACTCCTACAACGACATCGTGACATCCACCGAGGTCCGGGCGCACAAAGTCATCCAACAAGCTGGCGGCAAGGTGAGCGACACCGAAGTAGTGATCCCCAGGCAATCGCCCGAGGCGCCGAAGCTGGAATTGTCCAATTTCGGCGTGCCGGTGAAACTGATTTGGGTGGCGGACGCGGAATGGAATTGGCAGGGCAACTGGGGCGAGAAGACCATAGACCTCTGGGGCGACAAGGTTCGCATCAAGCAGGCGAACGGCGCGGGCAGTGAAGCCACGCTCAAGTTCAGCGGCACCGGCGTGGCCTTGGTGGGCGATGATCTTACCACGGATGGCGGACGTGCGGACGTTTATGTGGATGGCAGGAAATGCGAACTGGTGGCCGAGGCCTACATCATGCCGAACACCGTTGATACCGACCTGTGGCGCATGCACGGCCTGAAGCCGGGCGAGCATACCTTGCGCCTCGTCATGCGCGACGATGCGGACGCACGGAGTAAAGGCAAGAAACTCACCATCAGCCGGGCCGTCATCTATCAGGCGAAGTAGTCAAAAATCGCACATATCTAACACTTCGGACACGCGCTTTGTCGCGCAACCTTCCGCGTCGACTCGAATTGAAATTGAGTATTTTCTTAAGACTCACTGAAGTTTAGACTTCAACGAAATTCCCTGTCGCGTTTTAGGGCGTGTTGCGGCATTTTTCGTACAAACAATTCACTGAACACATTTGATTAATGAAAAAAACTTTATCCATATTGCAATGGGTGGGGATTTCCATCCTGGGGGCGTTCGCTTACGCCACGATTGCCTTGCGACGGGGCGAGTCGATTAATTCCGCCTATCTGCTCATCGCGGCGATCTGCACGTTTGTGATCGGCTGGCGGTTTTATTCAAAATGGATTGCGGCGCGGGTGCTGATGCTGGATGACCGGCGGGCCACGCCGTGTGAGGTGCATGATGACGGCAAGGATTTTGTCCGGACCAATAAATGGATTGTGTTCGGGCATCACTTCGCGGCGATCGCCGGACCGGGGCCGTTGGTGGGGCCGGTGCTGGCGGCACAGTTCGGTTACTTGCCGGGATTGCTTTGGATTTTAATCGGGGTGGTGCTGGGCGGCGCGGTGCAGGACTTTGTTATTTTGTTCGCTTCGATGCGGCGGGATGGCAAGTCGCTCGGCCAAATGGTGAAGGACGAATTGAATTCCACGGCCGGACTGCTCGCCTCCGTCGCCATTCTGGCCATTCTCACCATCTTGCTGGCGGTGCTGGCGCTGGTGGTGGTGAAAGTTTTGGCGGAAAGTCCATGGGGCGTGTTCACCGTGGCGGCCACCATTCCGATCGCACTCACGATGGGATGTTATTTGCGTTATGTGCGGATCGGGAAAGTGCTGGAAGCTTCCGCGTTTGGCGTCGCGTTTCTGTTGCTGGCGGTTTGGGGTGGGAAACTGGTTTATCAAAGTCCGCATTGGTCGGAAATTTTGGGTTTGCATGACATCACGGTGGCTTGGGTCATCATCGGCTATGGTATCATTTCCAGCAGCCTCCCGGTCTGGCTGCTGCTCGCGCCGCGGGACTACTTGAGCACATTCATGAAGTTGGGCACGATTGCCGCGCTGGCCTTGGGAATTTTCTTTGTGCTGCCGGATCTGGCCATGCCGGCGGTCAGCCGTTTTGTGGACGGCTCGGGGCTGGTGGTGGCGGGGAAGCTGTTTCCATTTTGTTTTATCACGATTGCCTGCGGTGCCATCAGCGGGTTTCACACGCTCATTGCCAGCGGCACGACGCCGAAGATGATTACCCGCGAGAGTTACTCCCGTCATATCGGCTATGGCGCGATGTGCTGCGAAGCGTTTGTGGCAGTCATGGCGCTGGTGGCCGCTTGCACCCTTGAGCCGGGCGTTTACTTGAGCATGAATGTCAAAGGCGACCCCGCCGCGACCGTGGCGAAAGTCACCGAATTGGGTTTTCCCGTAACCGTCGCGCAGATGGATTCGCTGGCGGGCGAGCTTGGTGAAAAAACCTTGTTTGGCCGCACCGGCGGCGCAGCGACGCTGGCCGTGGGCATGGCCCACATCTTTTCAAAAGTGACCAACGGCCGGTGGCTCGATCTCTGGTATCACTTTGCGATCATGTTCGAGGCGTTGTTTATTTTGACCACGCTGGACGCGGGCACGCGCGTGGGGCGTTATCTGATTCAGCAGGTGCTGGCGAAAATCTGGCGGCCGCTCGGCGATACAAAAAATGTCCGCGTCATTCCGCTGGCCAGCGCAATCATGGTTGGCGCCTGGGGATATTTCTTGATTCAAGGCGTGCGTGATCCGCTGGGCGGTATCAATTCGCTCTGGCCGTTGTTCGGAATCGCCAACCAGATGCTGGCGGCGATGGCGTTGTGTTTGGCCACCACCATCATTCTTAAAAAACAGCTGCTGCCGGGCGATGAAACCCGTCGTCGGTATCCGGCCTTCATGCTGATCACGCTGGTGCCGCTGGTTTGGCTGCTGGCGGTCACGATGACGGCGGGCGTGGAAAAAATGTTCCATTCCGATCCGCGCATCGGCTTCTTGGCGCAGGCCCGGGTCTTGAATGATAAGCTTCCCGCGCTTCAATCCGCCGTCGCCGTCGCCGTGTCGGCGCATGATGCCGAAGCCGTCGCGTCGGCGCAGAAAGCGGTCAAGGCGAACCGCACCTTGCATTTCAACAACGTGCTGGATGCCGTCGTCACGGGAATTTTTCTGACGCTGGCGGCGGTGATTGTGGTGATCAGTGTCCGGGAATGGGTTTTGCTATTGCGGCGCAAAAAGGTGGCGCTGCTCTCGGAGACCGAACCGGTCTGGCTGCCGGGTTATGCCATCAAAGAGGCCGGGCAGGATTTGCGGCCGATTGCCGGGGCGGCGGCGATGACGCTGATGCTGGCCAAAGAGTTGTCCGGTGAGGCGAGCCTCGATCGCGCCCGCCAGCAATCAACCACCTGTGTCTGCGATGCTGCCAAGCATTCGTCCAGTGCGACCAAGACCGAAGGACAGCTTTATTTGGAAACTACCGAGCATCGTTTCAACGGCGTGCGGAGATGTTGCTGAACTTCGGTTTTATTTTTATGAAACAATTAATCATATCACTATTCCTTGTGCAGGCCGTTCTTGCGGCTCCATCAACGACGAATCACGACATCGTTGTCTATTCCGGCGTGCCGTGCGGCATCGCGGCTTCCATCACGGCGGCGCGCGAAGGCGCGAAGGTTGTGCTCATCGAGCCGACTAAGCATGTTGGTGGACTTAGCACGAGCGGCATCAACACCGCCGAAACCGAGCACATGCTGAAGTGGACCATCGGCGGGTTTGCCGATGAGTTTTATCGGCGTATGGGGAAGATATATGGCACCGGACAGCCGGCGTATTACTTTGAATCGAGCGTCGCGGAGAAGGTTTATCTTGAAATGCTCAAGGAAGCCGGCGTGGAGGTGCGCTACGGCGCGAGCGTGGATAAAGTGACGAAGGACGGAGCGGAGATTACAAGCATCACCTTGACCGATGACACAATGCTCACGGCGAAGGTGTTTGTGGATGCGAGCTATGAAGGCGATCTCATGGCGCGGGCGGGTGTGAAGTATGCAGTGGGTCGCGAGTCGAAGGCGGAGTTTGGCGAGGAAGCGGCGGGAATTCGTTTTGATAAAACACCGCGCAAAGCCCGCACGGTGGACGCCAACGGCAGGTTGCTCCCCGGCATCAGCGCGTGGGCAAAAGACTTGAAGGAGGGTGAAGCGCATCGCGCGCCGATGAACTACAACTTTCGTCTCACCGTTGCGAAGGACCCGAAGCTGCAAGTTCCCATTCCCGCGCCGAAGCACTATGACGCTACGAGATATTCATTGCTCGGCGATTGGCTGCGCGATCGGGCAATGCAGAAGAAGCCGGTGAAGCTTTACGATATAATCGATCTCTATCCGCAGCGGAACGGCAAGTTCGAATTGAATAACAAGCAGTCGGCCATCTTTTCGCTCGGGCATTTCGGCGGGCAGTTTGATTGGCCGGATGCTAGCTATGAGCAGCGCGCCCGAATCTACGGGGACCACCTGGACTACACGCTTGGTTTGCTCCAATTTCTTGCTACCGATGCCTCCGTGCCCACGAACGTTCAGGCGGAGATGAAGATGATTGGCCTGCACAAAGAAGAATTCGCCGACAATGGTAATCTGCCTTACCAGCTCTACGTCCGCGAAGCCCGCCGCATGCGAGGCGAGTATGTGATGACGCAGTCAGATGTGCAGACCGACCGCCGCAAGCCCGACAGCATCGGCATGGGCAGCCACTTCATTGATTCTCATCATGTCCAGCGCGTCGCTCTGAACGAAAACGAGTTTGTCAACGAAGGCCGCATCTGGCGCATCGGCTGGGCAAATCAGATTCCGTATCGCGCCCTTACGCCGAAGCCCGCCGAGTGCTCCAATCTTCTCGTCCCCGGAGCCGCCAGTTATTCGCACGTCGCCTTCTGCACCCTTCGCCTCGAAAGCACCTGGATGGTCGTTGGTCAGGCGGCTGGCGTAGCCGCCGCGATGGCTGCGAAAGATGACCTCGATGTCCAAAAGGTGAGCGTCCCGGCCTTGCAAGCCAAACTGCGCACCGGTCAACAAGTCATCGACTTCATCCCGGGCCAACCCGAGAGGTGCGAGCGCCTGAACGGGCCGCCGGAGTTTTAAGGCGATTTTTCCCCGATGCAGGTTTTATTGATCCGATCGTCGTTGTTTGCACTTTCCATCACGCATAAGCCCGCCGACTGCGTCACGCATTCACTGCGGGTTAAAACAGACTTCGATTGCGCCTCGACGGCGCTGCTTCGCTGTGAATAATATTTCCCCTCACGCACCATGAAACACACCATCGCACTCATCATCTTTCTGGCTGTGTCCATTTGCGCCACTTTTGCCGCCGGGGCTTCCGCCGTGTCTGTTCCGGTGCCGGAACCGGCGGTTCTTCCCGCCGTGGGCGCTGCTCCGTGGGGCAATGACCCGCTCAGTCGGGCGAAATTGATTGGGGCGAAGGATGGCAGGTTCACCCTGGCCAAGGTGGCGAATCATGGCACGCGGCTGGCCACGGTGCTGGAGTTTCGCGCGGAACAGGCGTTTGATGGCGAGCCTTGGGCATTACAAATAAACATTCCTTCCACCGCCGATCTGAAAAAGGGGAGCACTTTGTTTTTTGAGCTTTATATCCGCACCATCGGTACCAAGGCGGAAAACGGCGAGGGACGGGCGGTTTTTAGCATGGAGCAACACGGGCCGCCTTACACAAAATCGGTTTCAAAAAATGTCACCGCACCACCGGGCGGGGGCTGGGTGCGCCGTTGTTACTCTGGAGTGGTGAAGGGAAACTATCCCGCCGGCGGTGCGCAGATCAATTTTATGCTCGGCTTCGATCGTGCCCAGACCATCCAAATTGGAGGCTTGCGGGTGGTGGACTTGGGAGCGGGTGTGCCGCCGCAATCATTGCCGGTGGAAACTGTGACTTACCCCGGGCGCGAGGCGAATGCCGCGTGGCGGGTCAGGGCCGCCCAGCGGATTGAACAATATCGCAAGGGTGACCTGACCGTCGCGGTGGTGGACGCCGCCGGTAAACCGGTGAGTGGTGCCAAAATTCAGGTGGCTATGACCAAGCCCGACTTTGCTTTCGGCAGCGCCGTGGCTCCGGATGTGATCATGGAAAAAAACGCTGATGGCGACCGCTACCGGGCTTGGATCAAGGAGAACTGCACACGGGTGGTCATTGAAAATCATTTGAAGTGGCCATCGTGGGAAAATGGCCTCAGTCCCAATGCTCCGGCAAAATGGAAGAATAGCACCACTTTGGATAGTCTGGCCTGGCTAAATAAGGAAGGTATTGAAATCAAAGGGCACAATCTCATCTGGCCATCCTGGCGTAATTCTCCGAAGCGCCTCGAAGCTTTGGTGAACGATCCCGCAGCTTTGCGCAAAGCTTGCGAAGACCGGATTGCTAGCGCGCTGAAGGCGACCGCCCCTTACCATCTCGTGTCATGGGATGTGGTCAACGAAGCCTACGCCAATCATAACATTCTGGATATTCTCGGCCCCGGAATCATGGCTGACTGGTTCAAGCAGGCGCGGCGGGAATTTTCCCAGGGAGATTTGCTATACAATGATTACGCCCACCTGACATCCTCCGGAACTTCCAAGTTCAAGAGCGCGGTGGAAAAAATCGTCAAAGACCTGAAAGCGAGCGGCGCGCCGATCAGCGGCATGGGCATCCAGTCCCATGTGGGTGAAAGCATGATCAACCCGGCGGATGTCGTGGCGGAATTGGATCGGCTGGCGGCCGAGTTGCAAATGAATCTTTCGATCACCGAGTTTGACTTGAAGATGAGCGACGACAAGGTTCACGCGGATTTCACTCGGGATTTTATCACTGCCTGCTTTGCCAATCCTCGTGTCACCAGCTTTCTTGCATGGGGCTTTTGGGAATCCCGACACTGGATTCCCGAAGCCGCGATGTTGAGAAAGGATTGGACGGAACGCCCGGCTGCCAAGGTTTGGCATGACCTTTTCAAACGCGACTGGTGGACAAACCTGAGCGGCGCGACGGATGCCAAAGGCACTTGGCAAGGGCGCGGATTCCGAGGACTCCACACCATCACCGTCACCGTCGCTGGAAAATCCACGACTATGCCGGCGCAAATTAACGGACAACCGCAAACGGTGACGGTGAGAGTCAGTAATCAATGACCAGTATTTCCGAATCACCATGAAGCCTTTGATTCATCTTCTCCTTCTAACTTCGTGTTGCGCGTCAGCCATTGCGCAGTCGGACAAATCCAAGCCTCAAGCCGTTGGTGCGATCAAAATGGCGCAGCACTTTCCGGCGCAGGTTGTTTCTTCTGCTGGACTGGCGATTCCGGCTAAACAGCGTGCGCCCTTTGGTTGGGAGTGCGCGACCATCACCTCGGGGGATAAACCACCGCTGGTGCTGAAATGGGATGCTTTGCCAGAAGGCGCGATGCCTACTCACTTTCGCATCGCGGTCGGATTGGATGAACGCGATGAAAAACAGGTTGAGTTTTTTCTGCCGAAGTCCGGTCGCGTTGTCGGCACAATGGACTTGCGGTTCGTGAGCCAGTTTCAGCTTTATCAAGTGGCGCTGACCGCTGCGGACGTGGCGGACATCCGGCGCGAAGGCGTTGCGCTGCGGCTTACAAAAGGAAGTGACTTGGAGATTTTCACCGGTGGCGCGGACATCCCCGCAGCGCTGTTGCCGCATCTGCTCGTGCCGGGAACCGCGAGTCCGATGGAAGAATTTTTCGCCCGCATGAATTCACTGGCCTGCGTGCAGCAGTTTGGCTGGATGGAAGGTTGCGTGCTTGATGGGCTGATGGATCTTTCCATGCGACCGGCCCACGCCGGGTTGCGGAAGTCGGCGGAGCGGCACCTCGCGCTTTTTTTTAAGGATGGCCGGTTGATCTATGAAAATCATGTATCCGCGCCGAGCGACGGGAAGCTTTACGGCATCGAAGGCGGCACGCCTTTTGGAGCATTGGTGCGCCTCCAGCCGCAAAGTCCGCTGCCGGACCTCGCCATCGAGTTTTGGAAATCGCGGAAGCGCCCAACGGGTTCGATTCAAGACGGCGGTCACATGTCGAGTGAGGGATCTTACACAATTGGTTATGCGCTGGCCGAGATTGCCAAGGCAAGGAAGTCGGAGTCGCTGATGAATGAGGCTCTTAATCAGGTGCGCCTCAGGCAGGCGCGTTTTTTTGACGGTCGGGAATTTTGGCGGACCTATAGCGACGACGGCAAACGCGGTAACCGAAATTGGGCGCGCGGGATTGCGTGGCAAATTCTCGGGCTTGCCCGCACGCTGGAGGTGGCCAAGGAGCGTCAGGATATCCAGGATTTTGTCGTCCAACTACAGCGTCTGGCCGCATGGGTCATCCCCATGCAGCGCGCGGATGGTCTTTGGAGCGTCTTTGCCGATGAGCCGACACTCACGCCGGACACCGCCGGGAGCGCGGGCATTGCTGCTGCGCTGGCCATCGGTGTGAAGAACGGCTGGCTGGATGCCAAAGCCGAGGCGGCGGCGCGGAAGACGCTCGCCGGTTTGCAAACACATCTTACTTCTGATGGATTTCTTGGCGGAGTTTCGCAATCCAACAAAGGCGGCGAAGCTCTCCAGCGTGGCGACTATCGCAGCATCTACCAAATGGGCATGGGCCTAATGGCGCAGCACATCGCAGCTCTGGAATCCAGTGAAAGACCAGTCAAACAGGCGGTTCGCGACCCTTGGCGCTGGCCCTTCGCTTCGGATTCCATTTGGAACATGCCCATTGGCTCGCGTGCGGTGTATCAGCCGGCGAATCTCCAGCCGGCGAAGCATGTCGGTGTTGACACTCAGATTCTCCTGCGAACACGCGCCACAGACCCCGAGGTCGAAGTCATCGGGAGTCCTTCATTCAAATCGCGTTCCACCGGCTCCAATTCACTGGGTTTCAAACTGCGCGTGCCAAGTGCTTGGACCGTTCCCGACGCGGGCAAAGGTAATCCCTACGGCCTAACGCCCAACGCCTGCTATGCGATGCTGTTGCCGGATGGAGTCAGTGTGTTGCAAGGTTGTTGCATCTGCCGTCCGCAGCCCGGCGGGCCTGTCTATTTGCCCGCGTATATGAAGTTCAGCGATAATCGCAAGCCAGTGAATCTCACGGGTGATGGTATCGGCAAGATGGGGCAGGGAGCCTCCGGCATGTCCACTCTCGGCGGCACGCTCCGCCTCGGTGAACTTGTCGGCGATGAGCCTATACGACATGTCATCAAGCTTAATCCCTTTGCGGCACGATACTGTTTCTACTCGAAGGAAATTCCCGGCTGGCGTTGGCCCGCGCACAGGGCCGACAGTTATGCGCCGGAAAAATACAAGGGCACTAATCCAGCCTTGGTGATGGGCACGCTGCTCGCCCTCAAACCCGATGCCACGCCCGAGTCGCTCGGCCTTCAGACCAAGGTGGGACGCAAGCTCTTTCAAGTGCTGCAGGACTACGGCGCGTATTTCACCGAGGACGCCGCCTGGGATACTTGGGATTTGGTTGTCGAACGCGATGCGGAAAAGGAATTCGAGCAAGTCCACGGTTTCTCCATGAAAAGTCCCAAGTGGTGCGAGGAAGTAAACCGCCTTGTCGTTGCCCTGCAGATCGTGGAAAACAACTGCCCGCAAACACCCGGTGGCGGCGGTAAGCCTCGTCGCCCGCTTGCGCCTGCATTTTCGCAAGAGCAATGACATGAAAAACGAGCATGGATTTCAATGAGCGGGCCATTATCAATCTCGAAAGAAAGTAATTTCATCAATCAAGTATTCATGAAATGCACCCTCATCGTTCTCTTCCCGCTATTCATCACACCATCCTCAGCGGCACCGATTGAGGCCGATGTGTGCATCTACGGCGGCACCAGTGCGGGAGTGATCGCAGCGGTGCAGGCGGCGAAGATGGGCAAGCGGGTTGCGCTCGTGGAAGCCGGGCAGCATCTCGGCGGCATGAGTGTGGAGGGGTTGGGTGGCACGGACATCGACAATCAGCCATTTCAGAACAGCCCGGCCGTCGGAGGACTGGCGCTGGAGTTTTACCGCCGGGTGAATGCGCGCTACGGGCCCTCGGAGAAATTTGAAGCCATGCTTGCTGCTCGCGGCAAGGACACCTCGCTCTGGCGATTCGAGCCGCATATTGCCGAGGCGGTTTTCGACGCGTGGGTCGCGGAGGCAGGTTTGAAAGTGCTGCGCGGGCATCGTTTGAAGGAAAAGGCTGGAGTGACGAAAGAAGGTGCTCGCATCACGGCGCTGCATTTCGAGAACGGAGCCGAGGTGCGGGCGAAGGTATTCATCGACGCGACTTACGAGGGCGATCTGCTCGCATTCGCCGGAATCAGCTTCGCAGTGGGGCGTGAGGGCAATGCTAAGTATGGCGAAACCAGCAACGGCATCCGCACGGATACGAGGCACAAGCAATTCGACAAACCTATCAATCCCTACAAAGTCCCGGGCGATGCTAATAGCGGTGTGATTTACGGCGTGCAGAATGTGCCGCTGGGCGAGCATGGCGCGGCAGATGAAAGCATTCAGGGCTACTGTTTCCGGCTATGTCTCACCCGGACCGCCACCAACCGCATGGAGATCGAGAAGCCTGCGGGCTACGATCCGGCCCATTACGAGATGCAACGCCGATATCTGGCTGCGGGAGGCGTCATCACCGCACCTGGAAGGGCTGTGCCGAATGACAAGACCGACCCCGGCACGTGGCACTCCTTGGCGGGCAACTTCACGGGCTGGAATCATCGCTTCCCCATTGCCAGCTACGCCGAGCGCGAGGCGATGCTGCGCATGAGCCGCAATCACATCCATGGCTTGTATTGGTTCATGGCGCATGACGCAGCTGTGCCTGCGAAGCAACGCGAGGCATGGGCCGCATGGGGCTTGTGCAAAGACGAGTTCACCGACAACGGCGGCTGGCCGCGTGCCTTTTATGTGCGCAACGGACGCCGTATGGTGGGCGATTTTGTTCTGACCGAGGCCCAGTTGCGCAAAGTGAACCCCGAGCCTGTGAACGATAGCGTGGGGATGATCTGGTGGCCGCCGGACTTTCACAGTGCCCGCTGCATGGTGAAGGACGGGCGTGTTTGGAATGAGGGCGCGGTCTTTAATGTGTCCAAGGAGCCTGACTGGATTCCTTGCGGCATTCCGTATCGCTGCCTCGTGCCAAAGGCCGCCGAATGCACCAATCTCCTGTCGCCGACCTGCCTATCATCGAGCTACGTCGCTTATGGCGCTTACCGCATTGAGTTCACTTTCATGGTTGCGGCGCAGTCGGCAGCGACGGCTGCGGTGATGGCATTGGATGGAGGCTTGCGGGTGCAAGATGTTCCTTATCCGAAACTACGCACTGCGCTGCTCGCCGAAGGACAGGTGTTGAAAGTTCCCTCAGCCGCAAATTATTAATATATACGACTATGAAACACATCTTTGCAATCGTCATACTGCTCGCGCTTTTCACTATCGCGGTGCCAGCCGCGAGCGTCACCACCATTGCCGGCACCGGCACCAAGGGTTTTAGCGGCGACGGCGGACCGGCGACCAAGGCGGAACTCAACAATGTCTTCGGGGTCGCGCGCGGACCGGACGGCTTCCTTTATATCTGCGACATGGATAACGCCCGCGTTCGTCGCGTCGGGCCGGATGGAAAGATCGAGACATATGCGGGCAATGGCGTGCGCGGGCGCAAAGGCGACGGTGGCCCGGCGGATAAGGCCTCGCTGAACATGCCTTATGAATTAACGTGGGACAAAGCAGGCAATTTGTTCATTGTCGAACTCGCGAATAATTGCGTGCGCCGGGTGGATGCGAAGACGCGCATTATCACCACCATGGCCGGCACTGGCATCAAGGGTTTTTCCGGCGATGGCGGACCGGCGACGCAGGCGCAGTTTAATCAGCCGCACAGCCTTGCCTTCGATGGAGCTGGGGATCTCTACGTTTGCGACATCATGAATCATCGCATCCGTAAGATTGACATTAAGACCGGCATCATCACGACATGGAGCGGCACCGGCGAAGCGAAAACCGCACCCGATGGTTCGCCTATCGCGGGTTCGTCTCTGCACGGCCCGCGTGCACTCGCCTTTGGACCGGATGGCAAATGTTACCTCGCCCTGCGCGAAGGCAACGCGCTGCTCCTGCTTGACCCGAAAACAAACCAGCTCAAGCGTATCGCCGGCACTGGCAAAAAAGGTTTTACTGGCAACGGTGGTCCCGCGCTGCAAGCCACGCTTTCCGGTCCGAAATGCGTGAGCCTCGCGGCTAATGGCAATGTCTATCTCGCCGACACGGAATCGCATTCCATTCGCTACCTTGATGTGAAGAAGGGCACGATTGAAGTTCTGGTCGGCAATGGCCAGAAAGGTGACGGTCCGGACGGCAGTGATCCGCTTAATTGCCTACTCGCCCGTCCTCACGGCGTCTTCGTGGACAAAGACGGCTCCGTCTACATCGGCGACAGCGAAACGCACCGCGTGCGGGTATGGCGGAAGTAGCGCTTTCCATCAGGTAATATTTCTTGCTGGAAAGCAGCCCTGTTTTGCGGCAAGCTTCCGCCTTAATTTATGGATGTAAAACTCCCCAAACTCGGCGAAGGCTCGGATTCCGGCGTTGTGGTCGGCATTTTTGTAAAGGTGGGCGATACCGTCGCCAAGGATCAGCCGATTCTCGAGCTGGAAAACGAGAAGGCGGTGGCCTCGATTCCCTCCAGTGATGCCGGGGTCGTGGAAAAAATTCACGTCAAGTCCGGTGACAAGGTGAGCGTTGGGCAGCGCTTGATTACTTTGTCGGGTGGCGGTGCCGCTGCTGCCACACCTGCGCCTGCGGCAAAACCAGCCGCGAAAAAAGCTGTGAAGGCTGCGCCGGAACCGGCGGAATTGGAAGAAGTTGAAGCCGAAGCGGAATCGGTCGAAGAAAATTTCACGCCTGTGGCTGCGCCGGTGGCGTCGCCGTCGTTGCGCCGGATGGCGCGCGAACTGGGTATTGATTTATCCAAAGTTCGTGGCACCGAAGCCGGCGGACGTATCACCACCAACGACGTCCGCCTTTATCTTGCCAAGCTGGCAAAAGCCGCCGCCAAACCCGCACCCGCTCCGGCTGGCGCGGCTCCGGCTAAGCCTGCCGCTGTGCCGATTGATTTCTCGCAATGGGGTCCGATTCTCAAGAAGCCGGTCACGCAGTTGCGCAAGGTCATTGCCCGCCGCATGAGCGAAAGCTGGAACAACGTCGCCCGCGTGACGCAGTTTGATGACATTGACTTCACCAAGCTTGGTGAATTGCAGAAAAAGTTCGCGCCCGAATACGAAAAGAAGGGCGTCAAGCTCACGCTTACGCCGTTCGTGCTCAAAGCGGTGGCTGCCACGTTGAAGGCGCATCCCATCTTCAATTCCAGCCTCGACGAAGTGGCGAATGAAATCATCCTCAAGGAATATGTCCACCTCGGCATTGCGGTGGACACGGACCAAGGATTGATGGTCCCGGTCATCCGTGACGTGGATAAAAAATCTCTGTTTGATCTGGCCAAGGAGCTGGAACAACTCGCCGCGAAGGCGCGCGACCGCAAAATCACCGCTGATGAAATGAAAGGCGGCACGTTCACCATCTCCAACCAGGGCGCCATTGGTGGTGCGCATTTCACACCCATCATCAATCTGCCCGAAGTTGCCATTCTCGGTCTCGGTCGCGGTGCGCTGAAGCCGGTCGTGCGCGACGGCAAGATCGAGGCGCGCCTGCTCACGCCTATCGCGTTGAGCTATGACCATCGTGTGATTGACGGCGGCAGCGCCGCGCGGTTCACGGTGGATTTGGTCAAGGCGTTTGAAAACTTCGACGAAAGCGCTGTGAAAATCTAATCCGCTAATTGCGCGAATTGACGCTAAATGAAATCAAAGATTATTCGTGGAAATTGGCGAAATTCGCGGAAAGAAATTTAAGAACATGGAAACTATCAAAACGGAAATCGTGGTGGTCGGTGCCGGTCCCGGCGGATATGCCGCGGCCTTTTATGCCGCCGACCTTGGCAAGAAAGTCGTTCTCATCGAGCGCGAAAAACGCCTCGGCGGCGTTTGTCTCAACTGGGGCTGCATCCCGTCCAAAGCGCTGCTGTATGCCACGCACCAGCTCGTCGTCGCCCGTGAATCCGCCCATCGCGGCATCACGTTCGCCGAGCCGAAGGTGGATTTGAACCAGATGCGCGCGTGGAAAGAATCCATTTTGGAAAAACTTGCCAATGGCGTCGCCGCGCTGGCGAAGATGCGCAATGTGACCGTCATCAAAGGCCGCGCCTATTTTGAAGGCTCGCAGAAGCTGCGGGTTGAGACCGAAGCCGGCCAGCAATTTGTGGAATACGAGACGGCCATTCTCGCCGCCGGCTCCAACGCGGCCATGCCCAAAGCTTTTGACCTGGGCAATCCGCGCGTGATGACCGCCACCGAGGCGCTCAACATCGAGGACGTTCCCGAAAATCTGCTCGTCATCGGCGGTGGATTTATCGGCATGGAAATGGGCACCGTCTATGCCGCCCTCGGCAGCAAGGTGACGCTGGCCGAGGCGTTGGACAACATTCTCTCCATTGCCGATCCCGACCTCGCGCGTCCGGTGGTGGCTGTGGCGAAAAAGGCGTTCAAGGAAATCCGCCTCAAGACGCGTGTCAACAAGATGTCCACCGTCGGCAAGCATATCAAAGTGGAGATGGAATATAACGGCCAGAAGGTTGAGGAGCTTTACGACCGCGTGCTTGTGGCGCTCGGTCGCGTGCCCAACAGCACCGACATCGGTCTCGAAAACACCGGTGTGCAGTTGGATGAAAAAGGTTTCGTCAAGGTCAACAATCAGCAGAAAACTGACGACCCGAATATTTACGCCATCGGCGACATTGTCGGGGGCGCGTTGCTGGCGCACAAGGCGCACAAGGAAGCGCGCATCGCCGTGGAAAACATCAATGGCGAACATGTGGTGAACGAAAACATCGTCATTCCAGCGGTTGCCTTCACCGATCCCGAACTGGCGTGGTGTGGTTTGACCGAGCAGGAAGCAAAGGCAAAGGGGATTCCATACGAAGTCGCCAAGTTCCCGTGGAGCGCCTCCGGTCGCGCGTTGTCGTTTGACCGCACGGACGGCATCACCAAGATGCTGATTGATCCGGAGAGCGAACGCGTGCTGGGCGTGGGCATCTGCGGTTCCAACGCCGGCGAACTCATCGGTGAAGCGACGCTCGCAATGGAAATGGGCGCGACCGCCGAGGATATTGCGCTGACGGTGCACCCGCATCCGACGCTTTCCGAAACATTGATGGAATGTGCCGAGGCTTTTTACGGGCACGCCACTCACACCATCGCGCGCAAGAAACCGATGCTGTAATTCTTATCTAAAACTAAACCCGCCATCGGCATAGGCTGATGGCGGGTTTATTGTTTCAAAATCCCGTTACCGAAAAATGGCGGATCACTTTTTCTGCGCCTCTTTCGCCCACGCGTCTTTCAGGGTAATGGTGCGATTGAAGACGAGCTTGCCCGGCTGGGCATCCAAGTCCAACGCGAAGTAGGCGAGCCGCTCAAATTGATAGCGTTCCGCCACCGTTGCGCCTTTTAAACACGGTTCGCACTTCGCGGTGATGACTTCGAGCGAGTGCGGGTTGAGATGCTTCTTGAAATCGCCATCGGCATCCGGTTCCGCCACCGTGAAGAGCCGGTCATAGAGGCGCACTTCCGCGTCCACGGCGTGCGCGGCGCTGACCCAATGGATGGTGCCCTTGACCTTGCGCGCGGAAGTCGCGCCGCCCATCTTGCTGTCCAGATCCGCCGTGCAGCGCAGTTCCATCAGGTTGCCGCTGGCGTCCTTGACCACTTCCTCGCACTTGATGATGTAGGCGTATTTCAAGCGCACTTCGCCGCCCGGCTTGAGGCGGAAAAACTTCGGCGGCGGCACCTCGGCAAAATCGTCGCGCTCGATGTAAAGTTCCCGGCTGAACGGGACTTTGCGTTTGCCCGCGGTTTCGTCCTCGGGATTGTTCGTGGCGTCGAGTTCCTCTACCTTGCCCTCGGGAAAATTCGTGATGACGATCTTGATGGGCCGCAGCACGGCGAGGCGGCGCTGGGAGCGTTTGTTCAAATCCTCGCGGATGGCGAATTCCAGCACGCTCACGTCCGTGATGCCGTTGTATTTCGTGATGCCGATGTTGTAAGCGAAGTTGCGCAAGGCTTGCGCCGTTACTCCGCGGCGGCGGATGCCGCAGATGGTCGGCATGCGCGGATCATCCCAGCCGGTGACGAGATGTTCGTCCACCAGTTGCATGAGCTTGCGCTTGCTCAACACGGTGTAACCAAGCGCGAGCCGGGCAAACTCATATTGATGGGGCAGGGGGCGCGGCAGTGCGAGGCTTTCCAAAATCCAGTCGTAAAGCGGGCGATGCACCTCAAATTCCAGTGTGCAAATCGAGTGCGTGATGCCTTCGATGTAATCGCTCAAACAATGCGCGAAGTCATACATCGGGTAGATGCACCATTTCTTGCCGGTCTGGTGATGCTCGACGTGCTTGATGCGGTAGAGTAGGGGATCGCGCAGCCAGATGTTCGGCGCGGAGGCGTCAATCTTGGCGCGCAGGGTGCGGATTCCGTCGGCGAACTCGCCCGCCTTCATGCGCTGGAAGAGGTCGAGGTTTTCCTCGGCGGTGCGGTTGCGGAAGGGGCTTTCCAAGCCGTTACGCCGGTATTCGTCGGTCTGATCCGGCGTCAGGTCGCAGACAAAGGCTTTGCCTTTCTCAATCAACTCCTCGGCGTAATCGTAAATCTGGTCGAAATAATCCGAGGCGTAAAAGGGCTCGAAGTTTTCGCCTTGGCGTTGTTCGCGGTCTGCCTGGGTGGCGGCCGGCAAATAGAAATCGCGTTTGCCGTCTTCGGCCAGCGTCTCGGGCGACATGCCTTTCGCCTTGAGGCCAAGCTGGTCGTCCGCCCACGCGCTGATGAGCCAGTTCACGTCCGCCTGGATGGACTCGACGTATTCGATGTCTTCCTTCGCCGGATTCGTGTCGTCCATGCGCAGATTACAGATGCCGCCGAACTCGCGGGCGATGCCGAAGTTGAGGCAGATGCTTTTCGCGTGGCCGATGTGGAGATAGCCGTTCGGCTCCGGCGGAAAGCGCGTGTGGATGCGCGGATATTTCTGTTTCGCCACGTGCGCGGCGACGATGTCGCGGATGAAATCAGACGGCGCGGCGGGTGCGGTGGAATCTTCGTTTTCCAGACTCATAAATTTCCGCGAAGGTTAACAAAGAAAACCGCGCTTGTCCAAAAATGTCGTCCTCCCTCTGTGGCGGAACTTGGTGAGGCGAGCGTCCTCGCGAGTTGGGCATTGCCTTGATCATGCGGCTCGCGAGGACGCTCGCCCCACCGGTTTTCCAAATTGAGCCTCTACTTGCGCCCGGTCACCCGCCCACGCCGGCGTATTCCTCATCTGTCTTGAGTTCGAGGCCCATGAGGACGTAATCGTGCGTGATGGCCTGCATGTCCTTGACGTAGTCGTCGAGCCGAACAAGTTGGTTAAAGCCGAGCATGGCAAACATTTTCATTGCCGCTTCCTGTTCGGCGATGAAGGCCGCCTCGACTTTTTCCAGGCCGGCGCGGCGGGCGATGTCGAGGGTTTCGTTGACAAGCGCTCGCGCCAGACCGATGCCGCGAAAATCCGGGTGCACCAGCACGCTGACGCGACCGATATGCCGCTTCCAGCCGCCGAGCCGCTGATGCAGCGTGGCCACGCCCACAATTTTTCCGTCAATCACGCCGAGCAGTGGCAGGTTGCGGCCCACGTCAATGTTCTTGCACCAGTCGCGGATGAGCTTGATGTCCTGCACGCGGTGCTTGATGAACATCCGTTCGCGCTCCGGGATATCGAGGAACAACTGGTGAAAAGCCTTCTCATCGTCCGCCTTGAGCGGCCGCAGCACGGCTTTTTTGCCGTCCTTCAATTTGATGGTTTTGGGGAATTTCTGGAGTTCAAGTTCGATACTGAATGACATAAGTTTCCTTTGCTGACGAACTTTGCGCCGGAAGCGCTCTTCGCGCAATCAAAATATTCAGCCTCGCGCCGGCATGGTGATGGTTGATTCAGGGGGCGGTGGCGGGGGAAAACTGGGTCGCGCGAAGTCCGCGAAGGAAACGAAGAAAATAACTGCGGACGATGTTTATTAAACCGGCGGGAGTGCTTCCGCATTGCCCCGTCATTTCTCCGGCCTGGCTTCGACTTCGTCCCCTTCGCATGACATCTGCAAGGTTTTGTCATTTGGTCTGGCGGCAACTGGCCGCCAGCCAGGTGAGATATTTTTGATTGCCCGCCGCGAGCGGCAGCACCAGAAACTCCGGCGTGTCGTAGGGATGCCGGGCGAGCACCAGCTTTTCCAACGCCGCGAGCCTGGACTTTTGGGTTTTGAGTACCAGCAAAACCTCCGGGCCGGATTCCATTTTCCCCTGCCACCAGTAATGCGACTCGATTTTGGGGATGAGATTGGCGCAGGCGATGAGTTTGGCCGCCAAGGCCGCCTTGGCCAGCGCGCGGGCCGTTTTCAAATCCGGCGCGGTGACGAGGACGAGGGCAAAGCTGGTGGCAGGTTTCATTTGGCGAAATTAAACGTATTTTTTAAAAAATCACTAAATACACCATTACTCATTCGTTTTGTTCCATGCTCTCAAATAAAAAAGCATACTTACGCCAAACGTTATTAAAATAATGCTAAGACTTGGAATTACGCGGTATAGAAACGATTTAATTATATTCACTAAGCTGGCAATAACTTCGGGGCTAGGTTTTAAATGGATAATGTTTTCAAGCCAGCTTTGGATATTGAAATAAAAAAGAGCTATCATCAAAAGGAAGACTGCGCCGGCAAATATTGAAGACACAGACAAGAATATCGCATGCTTGCGTGCTTTGTTAACATTCATATTGCTCGCCTTCGTTAATCTGAGTTTGTCCGTGGTATTTCATTCAACAAATCCGGTTTATTTCACGCCGGTTTTCTGTTTAAGTCAAGCCATGGACGCCGCCTCATTGCCGCCGCTCACCGCAAGCACGCTTTACCTCGTCGCCACGCCTATCGGCAATCTGGAGGACATCACGCTCCGCGCCCTCCGCGTCCTACGCGAGTGCGATGTGGTGGCCGCCGAGGACACGCGCCGCTCCGGCCAGTTGCTGAAACATTTTGAAATCTCCAAACCGCTGTTGAGCTATTTCCAGTTCAACGAGGCCAAGCGCAGCGAGGAAATCATCGAGCGCCTCCGGCGGGGCGAGAAGGTTGCGCTGGTCACGGACGCCGGCAGTCCCGGCATCAGCGATCCCGGCGAACGCGTGGTGAAAGCCGCCATCGCCGCCGGTTTCCGCGTGGAAGCGGTGGTCGGCGCCTGCGCGCTGGTCGGCGCGCTCACGGCGAGCGGCCTGCCGACGGAGGAATTCCATTTCGTCGGTTTTCTCCCGCATAAATCCGGCCAGCGGCGGAATCAGTTGGAATCGCTCAAGACGGTTCCCGGCACTTTGGTGTTCTATGAATCACCGTATCGCATCGAGAAGCTGCTGGGCGAATTGAACGAGGTCTATCCCGAACGCGACGTGGTGCTGGCGCGGGAGCTGACGAAGAAGTTCGAGGAATTTCTGCATGGCAAACCAGCGGAGCTGCTGGCCATTGCCCAAAAGCGAAGTCTGAAAGGGGAGTTCGTGGTGCTGGTGTCCGGGCAGAGTTGAGCGGACTATTTGGAAACCCATTCCAGAATCTGTTCCGCCGATGCTTTCGAGGCGGTGCCGAGGACGTTGTGGTCGGCGCGGCCGATGATTTTGTAAGCGCGCAGGGCGGGACAGTTTTTCTTCACCCAACTCCGCACCAGCGGCCACGGCACAATCGGATCCAGCCAGCCGGTCAGGCAAAAGATGGGCACCGTGGTTTTTCTGGCCGCCTCGCGCGGGTCGTTCTCAGCAATCAAATGCAGGCGATGCTGCGCAGCCCGGCGGTCAAGCTCTGTCCGGCGCGACACAAATTCATCAATGGCGGCCAGTGCTTGAGGCGAACGACGGTAACGGTAGCGCGCGATTTTCGTCCAACTGAACAGAACCCACACCACGATTGCCAGCGGGATTGTCCCGATCAGGATTTCCATCAGCCGGATGGCCCCATGCAGCGGATGCTTCACGAAGCCGCCGGCCAGAATCATGCCCTGCGCCGGAAATTTTCCGCGCGCGATCAGTGGCCAGACGATCTGTGAGCCGTAGGATTCGCCGAGCAGCCAGCCGGTGGTGATGCCGTTTTTCTCCAGCGCGGATTCGATGGCCGCCGCGTAATCGTCCAGCGACCAGTCCAGCGTGCGGGGATAGGTGAACTCCACAAACCGCGCCCGGCCGGCGAGTGCCCGGCGGAAACCGCCGATGATCGTCCAGTCGCCGTGCAGGCCGGGCAGGTAAATCAATGTCGGCAGCGAGGCGTCGCCGTGGATACGGAGTTGAAGTTCTTCTGGCATAACCTCACAGTTTCGGGAAAAATTCTTCCGCCGTCCGGCAGGTCGCGTCGCTCAACTCATCGAGCGAACACAGTTTCACTTGCGCGATGGTTTCGGAGATTTCCTTCACGAAGGCCGGTTCGCAACGTTTGCCGCGATGCGGCACCGGCGCGAGATACGGGCAATCCGTTTCCAGCATGAATTTGTCCAGCGGCGTCGCGGCCACGGCGTCCCGGATATTCTGGCCGTTCTTGAAGGTGACGATGCCGGTGTAGCTGACGAGCGAGCCGATCTCCAAAATCTGTTTCAGCCTTTCCAAGCTTTCGCCATAGCAATGAAAAACGCCGCGCGTTTTGCCGGCGAAAGTTTTGAGCTGCGCCAGGGTGTCATCGAACGAAGCGCGCTGGTGGATGATGCAGTTCAATCCAAGTTCGGCGGCGATTTCGAGCTGTTGCTGGAAAATATCCGCCTGCCGGTTTTTGAAGTGGGTGTCGTCAGCCGCCGTGCCGCCGTTTGCGCTCGGCATCCGGAAATAATCGAGCCCGGTTTCGCCGATGGCGACGACCTTGGGGTGCCGGGCGAGTTCGCGCAGGGCGGGGCGGAGGTCGGCGGGAGCTTCGAGCGCTTCGTTCGGATGCCAGCCGACCGCGGCGTAGATGGCCGGATATTTTTCGGCGAGCGCCACCGCGCGGCGGCTGCTGTCGAGGCTGGTGCCGATGGAAATGATTCTGGCAATCCCGGCGGCTTGGGCGCGGGCGATGACTTCGGGGAAATCCTTCTCGTATTCGGGATAATCCAGATGCGCGTGAGTGTCGAAAAATACGGCCATGGTATCAGGGCTTTTTTGCGGCGAGCTTTGCTTCCAGCGATTTAAGCTTGGCGGCGATGGAGTCTTTTCCCGGATAATCAGGTTTCTCGGCGAGCAGTGCGTAGTAATTTTCCATAGCTTCGGCATCGCGCTGTTGTGAAAGCAGTTTTTCGCCGAGCGCCAGCCGGAGGCGAATGCGTTGTTGCGGTGACGGGTGAAGCTTTAATGCCGTCTGCCAGGCGTTGATGGCGGAACCCGGCTTGCCGAGCGTGGCATAAAGCTGGCCGAGCTTTTCGGTGAGCACGGCGCTGCGCTCCGTTTCGGGGATGCTCTGGAGGAACTGGGCCAGTTGCGGTTCGCGCAGGCCGCGGGCGAGATCGAGGCAGATGAGCCGGTCAAACGACCATTCGATGAGCGGATTTTTGGTGCGCGCCAGTTGCGCGTGAAGTTCCGGCAGGGATTTTTTCAGAAAGGGCTGATACAGCGGGTCGCCGATGACGGTGTTTTGCCAGGACAACGCCATTTGCGACGCCCACGCGGCTTCGCCGAACGTGAAGCCGTTGCCCAGCGCCTGCAAAAAGAAGGCGATGTTCGGCGTGAACTGAAGATAGGGTTCGTAAACGCAGCCCATCGTGCAGGTCGCGCCCTTGGCCAGCAGCGGCCCGCACCAGTAGCAGTTGGTGCTGCGCAAAGTGTCGGCGCTGAACGAATGCAGGTGATACGCAAATGCGCCGGGCATGAATTCCACCTGCGGCTGCGCAAACGGCCCGTCCGCATTGCCGTCATACCAGCCGGCGTAAATGGCGATGTGGCTCATCGCAAACGAAGCTGGCAGCGTTGCCACGTTGGTGTCGGTTTCAACTTCAAAGCCGAGTTGACGGGAAATTTCCGCTCCGCCAAGGAGCCATTCATCGCCCAAAAAATAATTGGTGTTCGTTTTACTCAACCCGCGCGCATCAAAATAAGCGCGACCCCACAAGCCATCCCGCTCGGCGGCCAGCGCTTTGTCCACCAGCCTCATGGCGATGTCCGCCGTCGGCCCGTCCAGGCGAGAGACGAGCAGAATGCCGTTGGTGGGATTCATCAAAGCGTGGTTGGTGACAGCGTAAAACCGGTTGGGCAGCGGTCCAGTCAGCGGCACTTTCATCTTGATGAGCGGCAGCCATGCTAGTTCGGAGTCCACGGCCGCTTCGTTGTGATGAAATTCTTTGCGGGTGTTGGCGTTGGTCGTTTCATCTACTGTGGAGGACGGAGCAATTTTCAGCGGCACGCCATAGCACAAAACTGCGTAGCGGATTTTTGATTCGATCACGCGATGTTCCACCTGCGACGGACCGCCATTGGTGGCCGGAGGGAAAGTCATGTTGCCAAACTTCCACAATTTGGCCGCTGTGAGTTTTTCGGCCAGCGGCTTTTGCAGCAAATCCGTGAAGTCCTGGCGGGTCATCACCTCGTTGGTGGTCAGCGCAAAACCGAAAATCCGACTGGCCGGCACCGCGCGCGCGGCGGCGTAATGCTCGGCAACGGCTTTCGATTCCGGCAGCTTGGAATTGTAAACCACCACGACTTCCTCGCCGCCGGCGTAAAGCAACAGCGGCAGGAGCCAGACAAACAAATTTCCCCAAAGGATGATTATTTTCATGTCACGGGTTGGTCGTTACCTTCAGTCCGTCCCACGCCAGCGTCACTCCCGGCGGTAGTTCCGCCTGCGACTTGTCGTGGTCGTAATCGTGTGTCAGGTGGGTGAAGCATGTCCGTCCGGCGCCGATGCGTCGCGCCGCAGTCAGCGCCTCGTCGAGGCACATGTGCGTTGGATGTGGTTTGTGGCGCAGCGCATCCAGCACGGCGATTTCCACGCCGCGGATTTTTTCCATGGTGTCGTCGGGGATTTCTTTGCAGTCGCTCAAATAGGCGAGGCGCTTGATGCCGTTTTGCTCAAAGAGAAAGCCAGTGGCCGTCATTCGTCCGTGTGGCAAATCGAACGGCGTGATTTTCAAGTCGCCGATTTCAAACGATCCCGTGATGATCCGTTCTTCCGGCATGAAATAGCCTTTCGGCCACGGGCCTTGGTGAAACGCATAAACGAATACGCGCCGCAGATGAACCATCGTTTCCTCGGTCGCGTAAATCGGCAATGTTTTGCCGCCGCGCAGGTCGCAGAAGCGCCGGCAATCATCCATGCCGAGAATGTGGTCGGCATGCGCATGGGTAACCAGCACGGCGTCGAGGTGGTTTATTTTTTCCCGTAAACATTGGAGTCGAAATTCTGGCGGGGTGTCCACTACGAGCTTCACTTCGTCCGTGGCGATGTAGATGGCTGGGCGCGTGCGCCAATTCTTGGGGTTGGCCAGATATTCCGGCGGATAATCGACGCCGATTAGCGGCACGCCCTGCGATGTGCCGCTGCCGAGAAAGGTGAATTCAAACGCCATGTGTGTTTTTTTCTTTTACCGAGCGCCGCGAACCGCTCAAATATGCCGACGAATGTAGCCATGTTGACGACGCTGCGCATTAAAAACCTTGCACTCGTGAGCGACCTGACGCTGGAACTCCAGCCTGGGTGCAACGCCATCACTGGCGAAACCGGCGCGGGCAAATCCATCATTCTTGGCGCGCTGAATCTTGTCCTTGGTGAACGCGCGGACCGCACCCTGATCCGCAGCGGCGAGGAAAGCTGCTCGGTCGAGGCGGTGTTTGACGTAAGGAAGCTTCGGACGCCGCTGAAAAGTTTTCTGGAAGAGAACGGCTTGGAGCCATGCGAGGATAGCCAGCTTGTCCTCAAGCGCACTTTCACCAGCGCCGGAACCAATCGCCAGTTTATCAACGGTTCGCCCACGACCCTCGCCACGCTCGCCGCGCTCGGCGAATCGCTGGTGGATATGCACGGCCCACATGATCATCAGTCGCTGCTGCATCCGGCGAAGCAGCTTTTGATTTTGGATGCGTTCGGAAAACTGGAAAGCCAGCGCGAAGCCTTTGCCGAGCTCGTCCGCCGCCGCGCCGAGCTTCTGGCAGAAAAGTCCGCGCTCATCGTGGACGAAAAAACCTACGCGCAGCAGCTTGATTTGCTCCGCTTTCAGGTGCAGGAGATTTCTGCGGCTCGCCTGAAGGAAGGCGAGGATGCCGAAGTGGAAGTTGAATTTCATCGCGCCAGCAACGCGGCAAAGCTGCTCCAACTGAGTCAGACCGCGCTCGAAGCCTTGAGCGAGAGCGAGAGTTCGCTGCTCACGCAATCCGGCGTGGTCGGGCGCGTGCTCACGGAACTTCAGCGAGTGGATGCCGGGGCCGCGAGCCTGGTCGAGACGCATGCGCAGGTCAGTGAATCATTGCGTGAGTTGCAGTCCGCCGTTTCGCATTACGCCGACAAGGTGGACGTGGATCCGGCTCGGCTGGCGGAACTGGAGGAGCGGCTGAATCTGCTGAACACGCTCAAGCGCAAATACGGCGCGACCATCGCGGAAGTCATCGCCTTCGGTGACGAGGTGAAGCGTAAATTACAATCACTTGAAAGCCGCGACGCGGAACTTGCCCGGCTGAATGCGGCATTGGAAAAGCTTGATGCCGAGCTATTGGTAACCGGTAAAAAACTTTCCGCGGCGCGCAGGAAAATCATTCCGCAATTGGCCAAAGCGGTGGGCAAACAGCTTGATGATTTGGGTTTCAAGCAGAGCAAGTATGATGTGGCAATCAGTAGTGCTGTCGAATTGTCAGCTTCGGGTATGGATGTGATCGAATTCCAGTTCGCCCCCAACCTCGGCGAGCCGGCCAAATCGTTGCGGGCAATTGCTTCGAGCGGTGAAATGGCGCGGGTGATGCTGGCTTTGAAAACGGTGCTGGCAGCGGAAGACGAGATTCCTGTTTTAGTTTTTGATGAAGTTGACGCCAACGTCGGCGGCGAGACGGCCAATGCGGTGGGTGACAAGATGAAGCAGATTGCTGCGAAGCGTCAGGTGTTTTGCATCACGCATCTACCGCAGGTCGCGGCGCCGGCGGACGCGCATTATGTTGTCACAAAGCAGGTGGTCAATGGCCGGACGGTTTCCGAGATAAAGCTGCTGGATAAAAAGTCTCGTATCACCGAACTGGCGCGAATGCTTGGCGGTCAGAGTGACGCGGCCCGCAAACATGCCGAAGCGTTGTTGAAATAAAATCTGCCGGCGGGCGGGGACAAATTCAGGTGGATCAGTTTTTCAGCTTTCTCATACCGCCTTAGTTCTTAGCCAGCGTTTGCCGACGATACCAACTTATCAAGCTGATGACGGTCAACCCGACGCAGTTCCAGGCGAACCAGTCGCCATGACGATGGTAATAGGTGGAAGGGCGTTCGGTTGCCAAGGGAATCTCACTCGTCATGGCCCCGCGTCCGTGGATGCTTCCTGTTGGATCAGTGAACAGTTGTTGCATGCGGCCATGTGAATCTATCAGGCAGGTGACGCCGTTGTTCGCGCAGCGGATAATCGGCAAATTATTTTCCACGGCGCGGAAGACTGAGGCGGCGGCATGCTGCCACTGCTCGGAACTCTCGCCGAACCAGCCGTCATTGGTCAGGTTGAACAGAAAATCAGTGTCAGCCGTCGCGGCATCGCGCCCTAGTCGCGGGAAGATGTCTTCAAAGCAGATGAGCGGCGAGGCTTTAACCAGATGGCTATGATTTGGTTTCACAGTGCCGTTGGTTCCAACGAGCGTGATGACTTGGCTGGAAACATCAGGCGCGGCAGTTTGAATCTCAAACTGAGCCGCCTTGTCGCCCGCTGTCCAGCCGCCGGTGATGGGCGTGAACCATTTCAGGAACGGCAACCATTTCGCGAGCGGAACATACTCGCCAAAAATGACCAGTTGGCGTTTGTGATAACTCTGCCGCCAGCGGCCGTCCGGGCTGATGAGAAAGGCGGAATTGAAAAAATTCGTCGCGCGTGGCGAAAACCCGACATCATCCGCATTAAGCACCAGCCAGACTTGGTTGGAGCGGACAAATTGATTGATGGCTTTGTAAATCGCTTCATCCACGGACGGCACGGCGGATTCCGGCCAAAGCAGCAGATCGGTTTTGTTGGTTAGTGCGCGCTGCGACAGGGCCAGTAGTTCCGTAAAGCGCTTTGTGTCTTCGCTGGACGACCAGATCAAAGTTTGCGGCACGCTGGGTTGAATGGTGGTGACGCGAAAAGTATTCTCCGGCGGCGCCTCGCGGTTCATCCAAAAAAATCCGCCAACATAGCAAAAGACCATCACCGTCATGGGCACCACAATTTCAGCCTGCCAAACAAACCGGCGGGTCGGATTTTTCAAAACCATCCGCACGGCGGAAAACAGCGCGAGCGAAAACCAGACGACGAGAAACGACACGCCGTAAACGCCGGTCACCGCCGCAATTTGAATGAGCGGGATGATTTTGAATTGCGAGACGCCGATAAAATTCCAGGGAAAGCCGCTGAACAGCCAGCCGCGCAAAAATTCCAGCGAGACCCATGCGGCCGCGCCCAGCAGCGTCCAAAGCATTCGGCTAGTCCAAGTCGCGTGGATCGTGGATCGCGAATCATGAATCGCAACCAGCCAGACCCATGCCCCCGGATACAAAGCAAGATAAGCGCACAGCGAAATCCAGCCCAGAATGGGAAAGCCGGTGACGGGAATCTCGAGAAGCCACACCAGCGAGGCGAGCCAGAATGCGAGTCCGGTGACATAGCCGACGCGCCAGCGATCCGCGCCGCTTTTTCCCTGCGCCGCGAGCAACATCAGCGCCGGGGCGACCCACGCAAAGCCGGCAAAGCTGAAATTTGGAAATGAACTGGCCAGTAAAAGTCCAGCGATGATGGCGACGAGATAGCCACTGTCCCAGAAAAGTTCTTTGACGACACTTTTGGCTACGGCGGTTGCGGAGAAGTTCTCGCAGAAGGTCGGGCCAAGTCGGGTGCATTTGGCCGCTTCGCGCAGCACGCGCTGGCTGGCGTTGACGATCACCGCCTGCCGCGATCCGCGCCAGACAGCGAAATCAGCGCTGGAATTTCCAGCGTAGTCAAAGCCGCGTTCGCCGAATTTATTGGTGAGCACGCGAAGTTTGTTTTCGCTGCGCAGATTGGTTTGGCCGTCGCTGGCCAGGACTTCATCGAACAGGCCGATGTGGTTGGCGACTGGTTGCGCCATTTTCATATCCGACGCCGTTGCCAAAATGATTTTTCGTCCGTTTTTTTTCTCTTCATGGAGCCAGGCGAGAAATCGTTGATGGTAGGGCAGGGTGGCGGGATCAATCTGGACGCGTTCTGCCAGTTTCTGCTTTAGATAAGCCCGTCCGCGTGTCCACCAGAATAGGATTTGAAAAATCGCGAGCGGGTTCCGCCGCAGCCGGCGGGAGAGCGACTCCCACATCATGTCGGTGCGGATGAGCGTGCCGTCGAGGTCAACGACGAGCGGGACGTTTTGGTTGTCAGCCATGTCGCCGCTATGCTGACGGATTGAGTTGGCCGCTGGCAAGACTTCTACTACGCTGTCGCGGTGAAATTTAGCCTGCGATATCCGTTCTGGGTGTTCGGACTGGTGCTGCTGTGGCGCGTGGCGCTGCTGGTTTTCACCGCCCAGCCGATACCGGCTAACGATGCGTTTTTCTTCGACGGGCCGGTGGTCAACTACCTGTTGAACGGGCATTACATCAACCCGGCGGCGGCAGAGGTGATGCAGATTTCCGGTCGGCAGGTGTATTCAGCCTACCCGCCGTTATATCAGGCCGTCCTGTGCGTCTGGATGATGGTTTTCGGCACCAGCGCGCTGGCGGCAATGTGGCTGCATTTGGTTTTGTTCGCGGTGTCAGGCTGCCTTGTTCTGGCGATCATTAAGAAACTGTTTCCCCCGTTGATGAGCTTGGCTCCGGCGCTGGTGTTTTTCTTCGGCATGACCTTCATGGACCGCCCGGATGATTTGGGGCACACGCTGGGTTTGCTTTCCTTGTGGCTGGTGGCGCGCTTGATTTCCGGTCAAGGTTCATGGCCGACATCGGTCGCCCTGGCGGCCGCTTTATCCAGCGCGCTGTATTCATCGGTGATGGTAGGCACGGTGTATTTCGGAATGGGCTTTCTGGCGGTAACCGTGACTTGGTGGTTTCGGCGACGGCTTGCGATGTTTATCCCGTTTGTGGCGACAGCAGGTTTATTTGTCGCGGTCACGTCGGCAATCGCTGTGTTTGAGCCGGTTTGGTGGCAGGGTTTTTTAGAGAATTCCGCACAAACACCCATTCGCACCCTTGGCATCCGCGCACCGCACCTGATGGATATTCTCAAGCTCATTCGCACCGCGCCGCTGTTCCTGCTCGCGGCGGCACTGCTGCCGTTCGTGCTATCGCGTTACCGGCGGCTGAGCTTTGAACCGTGGTTGGCGCTGTTGGCGGGAGTGTTTCTGATGGGACTCGTCACGCTGGTGGCGACGATGACGGTCATTTCGCCTGACTACACCACTTACCTCTTGTTCGCACAGGTCATCCTGGCGGTCGGAATGCTGGTGCTGGTGGAAAAACTTCAGCCCGACTTCAAGCGTTCTATGCGTCTGGCCTTGGTGGCGTGCGCGTTGCTGATTTCCATCCGGTTCATTGGCATGACGACTTGGGGCGCGGCTTGTGCGTGGAAAAACAGCTATGGCCACACGCAAGCGACCTTGCGGGCGGAACTGGCGCCGTTCAACCAAACCAACCTGCCGGTCATCATTTCTTCGCCGTATCTGTATCAAGCTTTCAATGTGGGCACCCGACGCCCGATTCATTTCGACTGGTATTACAACCATGCCACCGCGGCGACGCAGTCCGACCTGGCCAAGCTGATTGTGCTGCGCCCGCCGAAGCTGGTGCTGACGCAGTTTGATTATTATCGTTCCGTGCTGCCGTTGCTGAACCGGCTGCGGCAACAGCCCGAACTGGTGATGGTGCGGGTGCGGGATTTTGCCCGAGTGCGGACGCCGGACTCAATCCCCTCGCTGCAACGCGTGGTGCAGCATATTTCCTGGGCGCCGGTGATTGTGGATTTGGACTGGAAAAAACCGCCTACGCCTTGAGCGCACGCTGGATAAGATTCATTTCCCGCTCGCCAAAATTCAACTTCAGCGCCTCGGCGCGCCCCGCTTCGGTCATTTTCTCCCAGGATTTGCGGACGGCGTTGATCATCTTTTCCTCCTCGCTTTTCGCGGCGAGCGCGGCGAATTGGAATTCCAGAAACACCAGGCACAGCGCGTCTTCCAGCACGCGGCCTTCGGGGCTGGCGGGGAAATCTTTCTTGAGATTCAAATCCTGGACGCGGCCGATGGTTTCCTCGTCATAGCCGACCTCGCGCAGAATCGCGCCGGACTTGTCCGCGTGGAACCTCTTCAGGTCGGCGCGCCATTTCAGGTAGCCGGCGCGGGTCATGGGGTAACGGTCGCGCGGGCTTTCCCAGCGGCAGATGTGCTGGCAGCGCGCGGCGAGGCGGAGCGCTTCGCCAGCGTCCGGGCAGAGTTTCAAAACCCAGTCCGTGAGCCGCTGCGCGTAGAGCAGTTCGCGCGGCTGGCCGTTTTCCGAATTGGGGTCGCGGGAATTCTCCGCATCGAAGCGGCGGAGGGCGGACTGAAATGTTTCGTTCACCCGTTGATTTTTTCCGATGCGGGGAAAATTGCAAGTGCCGGAAAACAAAAACGCGCCGCCGTTCGGGCCGGCGGCGCGCTGTGTTAAATGGATTTCAGTGGCTGTGGCAGCCGCAGCCTTCGTGGTTGCCGCAGGAGCTTTCGAGGTCTTCCGCTGTCGGCAGGCGGTTTAGTTCGATCGTCTTCTTGACGTGCTTCTGAACGCGGTGCTGGAGATCGTGCATTTCTTCCTGCGCGTCGAGAAAGCCGCTCGCCACGGGGTTTTTCAGCAGTGCGTCGCGTTCTTTTTCAAACGCGGAGATTTCTGTCGGTTCCAGGGTCTGGCCGCTGTGCTGTTTTTCCTGGAGCGCCTGGCCTTTGCTCATCAGGCCTTCATACGCGCCGCGCGCGCTGGCGTCGGCCAGAAAGGTGTCAATGCGCTGCTTGATGCCGCCCGACTGGATGTGTTCGATGAGGGCTTCGCAGAGTTCGCGTGTTTTGGTATCAACTTTGGTGGACATAATAATTTTTTGTGCCGCGCAATAAACCACAACTCGCACGAAAAAGCAAATGCCAACGTTGGCGCGGATGGCTTGCAGTATTGGGAGACTTTAAATGGGGCTTTTTGGTGGGGAATTCCTTGGAGCTTTGTAGCCTATCCTCATGTTAGAAAACAGGGTCATCTTTCTTTTTTGTTAGCCAAATCCAAACTCCCAAAAGGCTGTTGAAAAGCAACAAAACCAAAAAAGCTCCGAACAAGCGAAACAATGTTCCTCTACATTCCAGCAAAGCTGGCATAATCCAAGACTCAATCCCATCTGGAAAGTGATTGTCATGCTTGCCAAAATATAAAATAACGCCAAACACACGATTGAAACCCTGAAAAGACATAAGAATTCCGTAGAGCGCAATCAATAGATTGCCGCCAAGCCAAATAAAAAGTGTGTGCTTTTTCATCGTGGTGCGACTGCCGCCTAACAGTTAATGGACGATGCCCTGTTCAGCCTATCCTTTTTCCACTGTCGAATGGATTCAGGTTGTAGATTTTTTCCGTCATCAATCGCCCAGACAGGTTCCCACCCGGCGCGCGGTTTTCACCCAGGAATGGTCCACCGGAACCACCTTGCGTTTGCCGGCAACTTTTTCCAGCGGCACCGGTTCCGTGCCGTCACCGCGTGCAGCCACCATCACGCCGTAGTGTTCCTCCTCGATGAGGTCGGTCGCCGCGCTGCCGAGGCGCGTGGCCAATATGCGGTCCGCCGCGCAGGGCGTGCCGCCGCGCTGGACATAGCCGAGAATCGTCACGCGGGATTCCAGATGGGTGAGTTCCTCCAGTTGCTTGGCCAGCCGCATCGTGTTGCCCTGATGGCGGACATCGAGCGTGGCGAGTTCGATCTTGGCTTCCTTCTTGTCGTGCAGGGTCCGGGCGCGGTCGAGTTTTTTCTCGGCGGCGGCAAAGGCGCGGGCGTCGTCCCGGCTCATCGCGCCTTCGGCCACGGCCACGATGCTGAAATTGGTTCCGCTCCGGCTGCGGCGGCGGATGGCTTCGGCAATTTTCTCCACGTTGTAGGGAATTTCGGGAATGAGAATCACATCTGCTCCGCCCGCAATGCCCGCGCCGAGGGTGAGCCAGCCGGCGCGATGGCCCATGATTTCCGCCACGATGATGCGGTGGTGGCTGTGGGCGGTGCTGTGCAGCCGGTCGAGCGTGTCGGTGGCGATGTCCAGCGCGGTGGCAAAACCAAAGGTGGCGTCGGTCAGGCCCACGTCATTGTCAATCGTCTTGGGCAGGGTGATGACGTTCAAGCCGGCCTGCTTGAGGCGGAGGGCGTTTTTCTGCGTGCCGCCGCCGCCGAGGCAGACGACGCAATCAAGTCCCCATTTTTTGTAATTCTCCTTGATGACCTCGGTCATGTCCTTGGTGCGGCCGTCAATGACCATGCGGTGTGGCTTGTCGCGGCTGGTGCCGAGAATGGTGCCGCCCACGGTGAGGATGCCGGCGAGGGTGGACTTGTCGAGCTTGAGCCGGCGGTTTTCAACGAGGCCGCGGAAGCCGTCGCGGAAGCCGATGATTTCCATGCCGTAGCTGATGGCGGATTTTCCGACGCCGCGGATGGCGGCGTTGAGGCCGGGGCTGTCGCCGCCAGCGGTGAGGATGCCGATGCGTTTGATTTTATTTCCCATGCCGGTTTCTATTTGGATTTGTTCGGTAATATTGTCGAGAACAACTTGAAGAAATCTTGCGCGCGGCGTTGGCCGAAAAGTATCAGCAGGCAAACCGCCAGCGCCGCCAGCGAAATCTTTGCGCCGACGCCAAAGGCTATATCCTGATAAACCAGGCGGATTTTGTGCACGCCGGCGGGAATCTGCACAGCTTGAAAGGCGACGTTGGCGCGGAGCAGTTGTGTCGGCTGGCCGTCAACCTCCGCGCGCCAGTTGTGATAATACGTTTGCGCGATGACGACGAGGGATGGTTCGGTGGCCTCGGCGACAATGTCCACGGAATTATTTCGGAATTTAGCGGTGAGGATTTTAGCGTTGGTCAGATTGGAGACGGTCACGAAATGGTTGATTTGCTGTTCTAGGAAAACAATCTTACTGCCATCAAAATCGGGACTATAAATAGGCGGCATTGCACTTGTATTATCATTGAATATTGGTCTTTGTCCGGCGGTGACGAGCGGCCGATAGTTGGTCCGCGCCTGCCATTCCAGCAATTTGCCCGGCGCCGTGATTTGCGAAACGCCCATGAAATCTTCCAGCCGCGACCAGCTGACGTTGGTTACGCTGTAAATCAGCGACAGCAGGCCGTCGAATTCGCGCGGGGTCATCGAGAAGAACCCGTCCACCTTCGGCACGGCGTCGAGCAGATTGGCGTTGGCGCAATAGCCGAGGCGCTTGGCGAGGAAGTTGTTTTTCGGATCGCTAAGGGCGAAGCGCGTGAGTTCCAAGGCGGCGGTCGGCGAGAGCATGGCGCGCGATCCGCCTAGCTTGGGCTGCGGGCGCATCGCCAATTTTTGGCGGGCGAGGTTCAGTTCATAAATGCTGGGCGGCACGGTTGGATTTTGCGGCGGCTCATGTGTGAACACGTCCAGCCACGCCACCAGAATCAAAGCCAGCGGCGCCAAGCGGAGCAGGGGAGATTTACTTTCGCGAAACAGGACAAATAGAACCGCGCCGGTCAAAAGCAGGAAAACCGCGCGGGATAAGCCGTTCAGCAAGGCCGCGTGGGCATCGTCGCCGGGCAGCGGTGCGTGTTGGGTCCAGACCACGATGCCGCCGATGAGCGCGAGGAGAACCGCTCCCAGCGGCAGGATCCGATTCCGGATGCTTTGGAAATTCGCCAGCGCAAAGGCCGCGAGCAGCGGCGCGGCGAAGATCGCGACCATGACAAATTTCACCGGATAGGTGATGACGCTCAATGGCGGAATCAGTTTTCGCACCAGCGGATAAACGAACGTGTTTTCGCCGAGGGCGAAGAGCAGGGCGATGACGGCGGCGCCGCCGAGCAGCCAGACGCGGCGTTCGCGGACGCACCATGCGGCCAGCAGCGCGAGCCACAAGGTTCCGAGGCCGAGGTAATAGGACGAGGTCCAGTATTGGCCGTGCTGGAAAAAGATGCCTTCCGTGTGCGTGGAGCCGAATGCCATCGGCACGAGAAAGTTGGCGAGGCCGAAGCCGGGCATGGACCAGCGCAAATCTGTGTAGTCCGTCTCGCGTTGCGCGTGGGCGACGAGGTCGAGGAATGGCAGCAGTTGCACGGCGCTCAAGGCGAACACCAGCGCTCCCACCAGGGGAAAACGCCACAGCATGATGGCGCGCGGCGTCGACGAGGCGTCGCGGCTACCAGCGATGAACTGTTGCAGCCATAATGCCGCGACGATGAGCCATGTTAGCAAAATGGTCTCCGGTCCGCCCGCCAGCATCTGCATCGCTCCGGCCAGGGCGGCAAGGATGATTGCCCGGCTGCCGTTGCGCCACGCCAGTTCGGTCGCCAGCACCACCCAGGGCATCCAGCTGAACGTCGCGATGTGGCTCGGCCACATGATGAGATTGAGGGTGAAACCGTTGAAGGTGAATGCCACGCCCGCGAAGGCGGCGGCGAACTGGTTGCCCGTCCAACGACGCGCAAGGAAATACATGCCGATGCCCGCCCACCACAAATGCGCGAGACTGAAAAAGCTCAACGACCATTTTAGCGGCAGCGTCAGGTAAAGCAGCGCCGGCGGGTAGAGCGGCATGGTGTTCCATTGCGCGAGAAACGGCACGCCGCAGTTGTTGTAGGGGTTCCAGAACGGCAGTTCGCCGTGCTGAAAACATTGCTGCTGAAAATGCGCGAGCGGATAGGCAAAGAACCCGAAGTCCCGCGCGACAAAGGTTTCGAGGCCGAGGATGACTTGGGGGAACGAGGCGAAGACCAGCAGCCCGAGAAAGATTCCAAATCGCACGGGCGAAAAAATCTTGTCGGCCAAGGTGGCGGAGCCGGTCGGTTGCACGCGCAGATTAAAGCCAGCGGCGGCGCGAAATGCAACTGCGCGGGCAGGCTCATGTCGGTCTATGCGGTCTTAATTCTTGTTCGCGGTTGCCGGCTGTGTTTTAATTTCTGCCCGTTCCCCGATTCACATCACAAATCATATAACATGAACATTGCCATTTGTTTTAGAAGCCTGCTTGCCGGCGCCGTGCTTTGCCAGGCCGTCAATGCCGCCGAAGTCATCAAGACCGACATCTGTATTTATGGCGGCACCGCCGCCGGCGTGGCGGCAGCCGTGCAGGCGGCGCGCATGGGCAAGACCGCGGTCATCATCGAGCCGGGCCGACATCTGGGCGGCATGACCTCCGGCGGATTGGGGCAGACGGACATCGGCAACAAGGGGGCCATCGGCGGCATCTCGCGCGAGTTTTATCATCGCGTGGCGCAGCATTACGCGGACACCAATGCGTGGAAGTTCGGGACGGTGGCGGATTTTTTCAGCGGCAAACGCAGCTGGGAGGCGGCGGTCAGTTCGCTCTCCGGGGATGATGCCACGATGTGGCTTTTTGAACCGCACGTGGCGGAGGACATTCTTAACCGCATGGCCAAAGAGGCCAAGGCGCGGGTTGTTTACGGACAACAGCTTCTGGCTGTGAAAAAATCCGGTGCGCGCATCACGGAAATCACCACTACCGACAAAACCTTCCGCGCGGGAATGTTTATCGACACCACTTACGAAGGCGATTTGATGGCCAAAGCCGGGGTCAGTTACACCGTCGGCCGCGAAGCCAACGCCCAATACAACGAGACCTTGAACGGCATCCGCACCAACACGCCCAAGCATCAGTTCACCGTGGCGGTTGATCCCTATGTCAAACCCGGCGATGCCAGCAGCGGTCTGCTGCCGTTCATCCAACCGGGCGGGGGCGAGGATTCCGGAGCCGGCGACCGCTCGGTGCAGGCTTACAACTTCCGGCTCTGCTACACCAAGAATCCCGCGAACCGTCTGCCGCATCTCAAGCCGGAGAATTACGACCCGGCCCGATACGAACTGCTGGCCCGTTATCTGGAAGCGCTCGTCGCCGCTGGGAAAAAGCCGTTGCTGCGCGAGTTCTGGAAGTTGGATTTGATGCCCAATCAGAAAACCGACATCAATAATAATGGCGGTTTCTCCACGGATTTCATCGGGGCCAATTTTGATTATCCCAATGCCGATTATGCCACGCGGGCAAAGATCTGGAAGGCGCACGAAAACTATATCCAGGGCTACTTGTATTTCATGGCCACCAGCCCGCGCGTGCCGGAGAACATTCGCCAGGAGATGCAAGAATGGGGACCGGCCAAGGATGAGTTTCCCGATACGGCCGGCTGGCCCCATCAGCTCTACGTCCGCGAAGCCCGGCGCATGGTTTCCGATTACGTCATGACCGAGCACAACTGCCGGGGCGTGGCGAAGGCCGAGGAACCCGTCGGCCTGGCCGCTTACACCATGGACTCGCACAATTGCCGGCGGCTCGCCAGGGATGGACGGGCGGAAAACGAAGGCGATGTCCAGATCGGCGGCTTCCCGCCGTATCCCATCGCCTATCGCGCCATCGTGCCGAAAGCCGGCGAATGCGAAAATCTGCTCGTGCCCGTCTGCCTCTCGGCGACGCACATCGCCTATGGCAGCATCCGCATGGAGCCGGTGTTCATGCTGCTCGCCCAGTCGGCCACCACGGCTGCCGTTCTCGCGCTGGAGGCCAAGGTGCCGGTCCAGAAAGTTCCCTACGAAAAACTTCAGGCCCGCCTGCTGGCGGACAAACAGATCCTCGCCTGGACGCCGCCGGCCAAGGCCAAGAAGTGAACCCTCGCCGGCTTTGATGTTGTCATAATGGGCGTGTCTGCTCGCGCTGCGAGCAGACACGCCTCGCAGTGCGAGGCGTGCCACCTTAGAATAAGGACATCCACCGGCTTCAACAAAATTGACGCGCTCCGCCGCAAGGCTTACGCTGCTGCCAACTTTATGAGCGAATTGCTGAATTCCCTGATCGAACTCATCCGCCGCACCTCCGCCGAGATCCCCGGCGACGTCCACAAGGTCATCCTCGCCTCGCTCGAGAACGAGAAGCAAGGTTCCCTCGCCGCCAATGCGCTGAAGATCGTGGACCAGAACATTGCGCTGGCCAAAAACAAATCCCAGCCCATCTGCCAGGACACCGGCAGCATCCTGTTCTATGTGGATGTGCCCGTCGGCTACGACCAGATCACGTTTGCCGAGACCGCCCGCGAAGCCGTGACGCTCGCGACGAAGAAGGGTTATCTCCGCCAGAACTCCGTGGATTCCCTCACCGGCAAGAACGACGGCACGAACGTCGGTCCCGGCGCGCCCGCCTTCCATTTCCATCAGCATCGCTCGGCGGAAGTTTCCGTGAAGCTCGTCCTCAAGGGCGGCGGCTGCGAAAACGTCGGCGCGCAATACTCGCTGCCGGACGACGCCCTCCATGCCAACCGCGACCTCGACGGCTGCCGCAAGGCCATCCTTGACGCCGTGTTGCAGGCGCAGGGCAAAGGCTGCGGCCCGGGCGTGCTGGGCGTGTGCATCGGCGGCGACCGCGCGACGGGTTACGAATTGAGCAAGACGCAGCTCCTGCGCCTGCTGGACGACCGCAATCCCGAGCCGAAGCTCGACGCGCTGGAGCAGGACATCCTCAAGACCGCGAACGAACTCGGCATCGGCCCGATGGGTTTTGGCGGCAAGACGACCCTGCTGGGCGTGAAGATCTGCGCGGCGAACCGCGTGCCCGCCTCCTATTTCGTGAGCATCAGCTACATGTGCTGGGCGTTCCGCCGTCAGGGCGTTTTGTTGAATGGCGTGAGCAAAATAGAAAAGTGGATTTACTGAAAAGGAGATTTCTAAAATGATCAAATTAAGCTTTCCATTTTCCGAAGAAAAAATCCGCGCGCTGAAAGTCGGCGACGAAGTGTTGATTTCCGGCACGGTCTTCACCGGGCGAGACGCCGTGCACAAGTATCTGCACGAGGGCGGCGCGCTGCCCGACGGCGTGAGTTTCAAGGATGGTATCATCTACCACTGCGGTCCGGTGATGATGAAACAGGCGGACGGCAGCTACATCTGCACCGCCGCCGGTCCGACGACCTCCATCCGCGAGGAGCCGTATCAATGGCAGGTCATCCGCGACTTCGGCCTGCGCGGTGTGATCGGCAAGGGTGGCATGGGAGCAAAGACGCAGGCGGCATGCAAGGAATACGGCTGCGTTTATCTGCACGGCATCGGCGGCGCGGCCCAGGTGCTGGCCGAGTGCATCAAGAAGGTGAACAATGTTTATTTCCTCGAAAAGTTCGGTTCGCCGGAAGCCATCTGGGAACTCGCGGTGGTGGATTTCCCCGCCGTGGTGACGATTGACGCGCACGGCAACTCGCTGCACGAGGAAGTCCTCGCGAAAAGCCAGGCGGCGCTGGCGCGCGGCTTTGATTGCCGGTGATGTAAACTTGGATAGATGAGGAAAATAGATTCTCTGTTGCAGCCTATTTGAACCACTGTTAATCTGAATAAAACCAATTAAAGCCATGAAAGACCAAACCTTCTCCGCCTCGCGCCGCAATTTTCTTAAATCCGCCGCCGCCCTGCCGGTGGCGCTGGCGGCCGCGCCGTCGCTGTTGACGCAAACGGCCGCGGCGGCACCCGCTGCGGCCGGGTCGTTGCCGCGCCGGCAACTGGGCAGGGGCGGGCCGCAGGTCACGATGCTGAGCATGGGCGGCATGATGGCGGCGATGAGCCCGGATTACCTCGATATCGCGTGGTCCATGGGCATCCGCTATTTCGACACGGCGGATTGCTACATCAAGGGCAAGTCGGAACCCATCATCGCGCAATGGCTGGCCAAATATCCGGAGCGCCGGAAGGAAATATTTTTGGTCTCCAAGGATCATCCGAAGAAAGGCCCGGAAGAGTTGCTCGAAATGATTGACCGCCGGCTAGAAGCGTGTGGCACGAAGTATCTGGACGCGTTTTATATCCATGGCATCGGCGGCGAAAACAAATTGGACTGGCCGAAGAGCGCTGCCTACAAAAAGACCGCCGAAGCGTTGAAGAAATCCGGCAAGGTCAAGATGGTGGGCTTTTCCTGCCACGACGGACGGTTGGTTGATTATTTGAATGCAGCGGCCGAAGGCGGCTTCCTGGACATCATCATGCTGGCCTACAATCCGTTTTATGAAAAAGGCGGCGCCTTTGACAAGGCGCTCGACGCCTGCCATGCGAAGGGCATCGGTCTGGTCGCCATGAAGACCATGCGCCAGGCCAAGGATGTGCCGAAGCGCCTGCCGGAATTCGACAAGATCGGCCTGACCACGCATCAGGCCGTGTTGCACGCCGCGTGGAGCGATCCGCGCATTTCCGCGATTTGCAACATGATTGACAACGTGGATCAGATGGCCACCAGCACCGCCGCCGCGCGCAGCTACCAATCGCCGCTCAAGCTGGCGCACATGGAACTGCTCAAGGAAACGATTCTGGCCGGTCGCCGCACGATGTGCACCGGTTGTCCGGCTTGCGCGGAGTTCAGTAAGCAAACGGACTTTGCGTTCCACGACATTTCCCGGTTCGTGACCTACTACGAGCAGGATGGAAACACCGAAGCGCGGGAATATTATCAGACCTTGGTGGCGGAACATCGGGATATAAGCAAGGTGGATCTCGCCGCGCTGCGCGACGCTTGCCAGTTCAAGACGGATTATCCCGAAATCATCCGGCGCGCCGAGCGCTACTTCGCCTGAACATGAATGCCAAAAAATCCTCGCTGACGCGCAGGAATTTCCTCCGCAGCGCGATGATTGCGCCGGTGGGCGTCGCTCTGGCGCCGACTTTTTCTGCTAATGCGGAGGATTCGGTTAAGAATACCGTAGCTGGTTCTTCGCCGCTGCCCACCCGAAAACTAGGTCGCAATGGCCCGCCGGTGAGCCTGTTGAGCATGGGCGGCGACATGCCGGCGCATAGCACCAGTTTTCTTGAGCTCGCTTGGTCCATGGGTATTCGTTATTTCGACACGGCTGCAAGATATGGCAACGGCAATGATGAACTGCACGTTGCGGAGTTTCTCAAGAATCATCCCGAGCGGCGAAAAGAACTGTTTCTCGTTTCGAAGGATTATCCCAAACAAGGTCCCGAGCAGCTTCTGGAAATGATTGACCGCCGGCTGGCGCGTTGCGGCACGGAGTATCTTGACCTGTTTTTCATCCATCAACTTTGCACGCAAGTTTACGGCGCCGACTCTGTGAACTGGCCGAAAAGCGACGCTTTCAAACGCGTAGCGGACAAGCTCAAGAGTTCCGGCAAATGCCGCATGGTGGGATTTTCATGCCATGGCGGACCCGAATTCATCCAAGCGGCTGCCGACGGCGGTTTCGTGGATGCGGTGATGGTGTATTATACGCCCTTTTACGAACGCGGCGGCGCGTTCGACCGCGCGCTGACGGCGTGCCACGAAAAAGGCATCGGCGTCATCGCCATGAAAACGCTGCGCCACGCGGGCGAAGTTCCCGCGCGCCTGCCCGAATTTGAAAAACTTGGATTGACGACCCGTCAGGCATTGATGCAGGCCGTTTGGAGCGACCCGCGTGTTAGTGCGATCTGCAACTGCGCTCACACCGTTGACCAGATGGAATCCAGTGTGGCCGCCGCGCGCAGTTATAAAACGCCGCTCAAGACCGCAGAGATCAACCTGCTTCACGAAACCGTGCTGGCCGGTCGCCGCACGTTTTGTCCGGGCTGTCCCGGTTGCTACGAAATGGGTAGCCAGACCGATTTTGCTGGTTTGGATATAGCTCGATTTGTCACCTACTACGAGCAGGACGGCAATACCGAGGCGCGCGAATTCTACCACGCGCTCCCGAAGGAAAACCGCGACGCTTCGAAAGTGGATCTCGCGGCGCTACGCGACCATTGCCATTTCAAGACGGATTATCCGGAAATCATCCGCCGCGCCGAACGCTACTTCGCCTGATCGGCGTTCTTGATTCATGGCGAGCGAAAAAAAATCCGGCCCGGGCAATCGCAGGGAGTTTGTTCGCCTCAAAATTCCGCTGGCCGAGCGCATCGCGAGCGTCGTAATCATCGCATTGCTGGCTGGCATTGGAATCTTCATTGCCATTAAAGGAAGGCACTTTGACCCGCATCTCTACAACGTCCGCACTGAATCGCTGAGATCCACTGCCGCGGTCGTGGTTGGCAAGGACGCCACCGCGCGTTCAACGGCTGAAAGCAAACCGGCTTTGGTCGCGTTCCCCAAAAAGCTCGCTGAAAAAACTGGAGTTGGTGAAGAATATCCAGCCGAAGGCGACATGGAGCATTCCGCCGCCGCGTCCAAGCCGGCCTTGAAAAACGAGCCGTTGGAAATTTCGCTGCCGGGCATCAAGCCGATGTCGCCCACGGAATTCTACTCGGCGGACAATCTGTTCGAAAAAATTGACGGCCGGGCTCCGGCTTATCAAAGCTTCAACGTCCAGCAGATGCGCTGCCGCTCGTTCACCGTCATCGCGGCGGCGGGGAGCTATGTGGATGTTTATGAATTTCGCTTCGATAGCCCGGTGAATGCCTTCGGCATGTTCGCACTGGAGCGCGACCCGAAGGGCAAGCCGCTGAGTATTGCGGCCGACGGTTATTCCGGCGAGATGGGTTATTTTTACCGGCAGGGGGTTGTTTATGTCCAAATCATAGCGTCGGATGTGAAACCGGAGACGCTGGTGGCGGCCAAAGCCATCGCGGAAAATCGCGCCAAGGAATTGCCGGCGGATGATAGCGGGCTGGCCGGTCGCCGGAAATTGCCGGCGGAAGGAATGCTTGCCGACAGCGTCGCGTTTATTCCGGATAATGCGCAGGGGCAATCGGCGCTCAAAGAGGTGTTTCAGGCGAAATACAAATTTGATGGCGTGGAACTGCCGTTTTTTATCATGGTGGCCACACCGAATGTCGCGGCAAATGCGTGGAAATCGTTTCAAGACTTTTGTGGCAAGTATGGCGCGGCGGAAGTTTTGCCGGATGTGAGCGGTAGTAAAATATTCCGCGCACAGGTTTTTGGAAAATGGAAGGTGGTCTATCAGCGCGACGGTGAACTGGGCGGCGCTTTCGATGCGGAGGACGCAGCCAAGGCGCAGGCATTCATCGAAAAGTATTTGCGCGGCGAGCTAAAGTGAGCGAACTGTCTGGCATCAAATGAGCGTGTCACCAAACCATGAGCCCTCTGTAAATCGGCGCGAGTTTCTCGTCCGCCTCGGCATCACCGGTGCGCTCATTGCCGGTTCCGGCTTGGCGGCCCGCAAACTCTGGCAGCCGAAACATTTCGTTCCCGGTTTTGAAAAGGAAAAGGGGCTTCAGCTTCGCAGTTATGCGCCGGAGATCAGCAAGGTGCTGCCCTCGCTCGCCATTGCGCACGGCACGGAACATGAGAAGACCATTCGCGCCGCCATGGCGGTGCTCGGCGGCATGGGGCGGTTTATCCAAAAGGGCGATGTGGTGGTGATCAAGCCGAACGTCGCGTTTGACCGGCCGCCGGCGCTGGCGGCCACGACACATCCTGACGCGCTGCGCGCGGTGGCTAAATTGTGTTACGAAGCCGGGGCCGCGAAAGTCATCATCGCCGACAATCCGATTAATTCGCCGACGGGCTGTTTTTTGAAGAGCGGCCTGACCGCGGTGGTGTCGGATATGCACCTTGATTTGTTGTATCCGGAGACGAATTCCTTCGCGCCGCTGTCGCTGGACGGCGAGATTTTGAAGGAGTGGACGTTCTTTAACACGCCGTTCAAGAAGGCTACCAAAGTGATCGGGCTGGCGCCGTGCAAGGATCACAATCTTTGTCACGCCTCGATGACGATGAAGAACTGGTATGGGCTCCTCGGCGGACGGCGGAATCAGTTTCATCAGCACATACACAGCATTGTCTCCGATTTTGCGCTGATGATGAAACCGACCCTGGTGATACTCGATGGCATGAGTGTGCTGATGAGCAACGGTCCGACTGGCGGCCGATTGTCCGATGTGAAGCCGATGAACACCATTGTCGCCGGGACGGACATGGTGGCGGTGGACGCCTACGGCTACTCGCATCTGCTGGAGCGCAATCTGGACGAGCTCACTTACATCCACAAAGCTCATGAACGCGGGCTGGGCAATAAAAACTGGAAAGATACCCGCTACAAAGAAGTTCAAGCGTGAGCAGATTACGAGGAGAACCCATTCTTCAATCGAGGTTTTCTCAGCTTGGTTAAAACAGCAGGCGGATGGAAGCCAGCACGGCTAAAATCAGAACCAGTGTTTCAAACTTCTTCTGGTTGATATGTTTCAGTAACACCGGGCCGAGCAGGGCGCCTGGAATCATCGGGAGCAGCAGCCACGCATCCAGAAGCAGCGATTGCGGGGTGATCAATCCCAAGTTGATGCTGAAAGGCACTTTGACGGCGTTGACCAGCATGAAAAACCACGCGCCGGTGCCGATGAAAGCCAGCTTGGGCAAGCCAATCGCCAATAGGTAAATTGTCATTACCGGTCCGGCGGAATTAGCGACCATGGTGGCAAACCCGGCGAAAATTCCGACCAGGGCAGTGAACCAATGAGTATGCGGTAATGCGGAAGCGGGGTCGTCGGTATGCTTTCGCCGCCAGTAATGCAGTCCGACCATTCCCAGCAGAATTCCTCCGATCAGCCGTTGCACCAAGACATCGCTGATTTTTCCCAAAGTGAAGTAGCCCGCAAGAATTCCGAGCAGCACCCAGGGGAAAAGTTTCCAGAGATGCGGCCAGCTGGCGTGCTTGCGAAAGAAAAAAACACCAAAAATATCCGCGCCGATCAGCAGCGGCAAGAGCGCGCCGGTGGATTCTCTGGCGGGCATGGCATTCGCAAAAAACGCCACGGATAAAACCCCCAGGCCGGGCATGCCGGTTTTGGTCAGTCCGGTCAGGAACGCGCCCAGAGCGAGAAATGTCCATTGCCATACGGTAAAATTCACGGGCGTAAATGATGCAGAACTTGTTGTTGGGTTTCAATCCCGGTGATAGGACAATGGCGTTTTTGAAAAAAAATCTTGTCGGCTTCGGATGGCCGGGCTGTTTAATATTCCGAACACCCTTCAATAACATATGCGTGAATTCAAATTTTCCATAATATCGATTGTCGCCTCCGTGTTTGTGTTGATGGCTCACTTTGGTGTTCAAGCTAAGCAGGTCGTCGTTTTACCTGAAACCACCGATGAGCTTCTGGCTAATCCCGGCATGGGGTGGCAGACGTTTAATCGCACCAGCCGGCAGGATGTAAATCTGCCGGCATGGATTCCTTCGACTGTCAATTATTCCCGGTGGGATTGGAGGCAGCTTGAACCGGAGCCGGGAAAACTAAACACCAATTTCATGGATAAGGCGCTCAAGGAAACCCGCGATGCTGGCCAGAAGCTGGCGTTTCGCGTGAAGTGCTGTTCCACCACCAAAAATCATCCCTTTCATCCGCAATGGCTCACGCAGGTCGGCGGCAAAGAGCTTCTGGCTGACTACGGCAAAGACACATTGGTTCTCATCCCCGACATGGATGACCCCGTCGTCCTGAATCGCCATCTCGATTTTATCAGGCGGTTGGGGGAGCGCTATGACGGTCATCCGGACCTTGACCATTTGGATTTGGGCTCCATCGGTTGGTGGGGCGAATGGCATCTGAGCCGGTCGAAAAACTGTAAACTGCCGGCCTTGGAAAATCGCATGAAAGTGGTGAATGCCTATCTCGCCGCCTTTAAAAAAACGCCGCTGGTGATGCTCTTGAACGGTCAGGAATGCACGACCCACGCCATCCAGCACGGCGCGGGATGGCGGATTGATTCACTCGGCGATCTGGGCAGCTTTTCAGGGACTTGGAATCATATGCGGAACGCGTATCCGGATTGGATTAAAAACACCAAAGCGCAGGAGGCTTGGAAAACTGGGCCGATTGCCTATGAGCCCCCCAATGATGTCGGTGAGTTTGTGGTAAAGGGTTGGCCGCTCCGCTGGATCTTTAATTACGGGCTGGCTTGCCACGGCAGCTATTTCAACGGCAAGTCAGGGAAACTGCCTACCGACGCCCATTTTCGAGAGGAACTTGAGCGGTTTTTGCGTCGACTGGGCTACCGGCTCGTTTTGACCGAAATCCAGCATCCGGCGGAAGTCCGTGCCGGTGCGAAGCTTGAACTGGCTATGAAGTGGCAGAACGTCGGCTCCGCTCCTTGTTACCAGCCGTATCGGTTGGCCTATCGGTTGACCAGTGAAAGCGGTTACAGCAAGGTGTTTGTCAGCGCCGTCCCGGTCAACCGTTGGCTGCCGGGTTCCATCGAGCTCTTCACCGCGGAATTTTTCAAAGAGCCGAAAGATCTGCCCGCTGGCGATATTAACAATGTGAAAGACGAAATATTTCTTCCCTCGGACATAAATTCGGGAAGCTATAATCTGTCGGTGGGCGTGGTGGAATCTTCCACCGCAAAACCGGTCGTCCGGCTGGGGATAAAAGGCCGCACGAAAGATGGCTGGTATCCGCTGAGCAAGATAACGGTGACCCGATGACTTGACTTGAGCCGGTCTCGCATTTTTTGCCGATACGAATCCGATTACTTTCCTTTGCGATAGGCCTGAGGTGATTTTCCGAAAGTCTTTTGGAAGGCGAGGCGAAGATGCTCATCGCTGCGAAAACCGGCACGGTGAACGATGTGTTTCACCGGCATGGCGGTTTCCTGCAGCAGTTTGGCGGCGCGGGAAATGCGGCAATATTGGATTTCTTCTAGCACGCTGCGCCCGGTGGCCGCCTTGAACCGGCGGTCCAATGTGCGCCGGGCGATTCCAGTTTTGCGGGCCACCGCCGGCACGTCCACGATGTCGTGGCTGTAATTCCAGATATATTCCACCGCGATTTTTACCACCTCATCTTCGACTGTATCCGCTCCGCGAACCGTTTCGCCGGATTGATCCACCAGAAAATGCGACAACAATCCGATGGCCTGTCGCGAAAAATTGGCTGAGTTCACAGAAGGATTTCGATGAATGCACGCCAGTAAATGCTCAAACTGGGCCCGGAACAAGGTGCGGTTTTCGATGAGTGGAAGATTCTGCCGCAGATTAAAGGCTGCTTCGCGAAGCCAGCGGAGCGGTTCATCGCCATTGAAATGGATCCACATCAAAGTCCAGCCGGTTTTGGGTGACGGACGATGGCGATGCCATTCGCCGGGAAAGTAAAGCAGCGTATCACCCGCCCTGAGTTGGCCGCGGTGGGAGCGGGTTTGAAACTCGCCGCTGCCGGCGAGCAATAGCGATAGGCAGAATTCCGGCAGCGTGCGCCCGTCCTTCCAATCGAAATAATAAAACGACGCGTCGCTTTGCGGGTAGGGGGCGTCCGGTTTCACGCGTTCCCAACCGGCATGGGTCAGGTAGATCGAGTCATGAAACAAGGCTTCATTGACCGGTAGGGCGTGGCGGAATGGTTTGCTCGGGCTCATTTATTGGTGGTATTTAATCCAACCGTCGGCTTTTCGTCAAATATAGCGAAAACCAATGGCCTTAAATCAGGGGTAAATGATATTGCCGGCCGGCCGGTGCAAAGTATTTAATTTGATATAACTCCAGCCGGTTCATTATCGCCATTAACTTAAAAACTGGAGTTGGATATGAACAGAAAAGAACGCTTTATTGCGACCCTCGAACGGCGGCCGGTGGACCGGCTCGCGCTCGTCGAAATGGAAAACCTCCGCTCGCAAATGGAGGTGATCGAACTGAAGCTTGCCCCCGACTTTGAGGATCGTTAACTCGAACACCTGATGTTGCCATGAACGATTTCCCCGCCATTACGTTGTTGCAACACCGGCCCTATGACCGGATTCGCGAACTTTATTTGATGCAAGAGCCGATGTTGCTTGCCGCCATCCAGCGCGGTGACCGGGGCGAGGCGCGTCATATCATCAACCACGTTCTCGTCCACATTTACAGCGCGGGCGAGGAGCGGAGCGATTTGCTGAAAGGGCTACTGCTCGAACTGGTGGTGATGATCTCGCGCGCGGCGGTCGAGGCCGGCGCGGAATCGACCGAGGTTTTGGGCTTAAACTTTCGTCTGATCACTCAATTGGCAACCATTGACGATGACGAAGACCTGGCCGCTTGGCTGCGCCATACTTTGGAACACATGATCTCGACCATTGAGCGGCAGAAAGATTTTACACCGCCACTGCTCGTCAGCAAGGCGCTCGATTTCATACGGACGAATTTGCACCGAGACATCTCGCGCGACGAGACGGCGCGGCACGCGGGCATTTCGCCCAGCCACTTTTCACGGCTGCTCAAGGAGCGGACGGGACGGACGTTCAGCGAGTTGCTGCGGCAATGCAGGATTGATCTGGCCTGTGATTTGATGCTGACCACCGAGCAATCGCTGGCACAGATTGCGGACACTTGTGGCTTTTGTGACCAATCTCATTTCACCCACATATTTCAGGACGTAAAGGGGGCAACTCCCAAGCAATTCCGGCAAAATTCCCAGGCAAAGCACGCAGATGCCAAACAAACGCACCGGCATACAAGACGCCCGGGGTTGGTGCGAGTTAGGATATAAGCATCATGAACGATTTGCATCCGCTCACGCAGGCCATCATCGCCGGCAAACGCAAGGATGTTCCCGAACTCGTCAATCAATGTCTTGCCGCTGGGGAAAAGGCCAGTGACATTGTCGAGAAACGGCTCGTGCCCGGCATGGCCATCGTGGGCGACAAGTTCAAGCGGAATGAAATCTTCGTGCCGGAAATGCTCATCGCGGCCCGCGCCATGAAGGAGGCGTTGAAAATTCTGGAACCCGCGCTGGTGGCGGCGGGCGTGAAGCCGGAACACACCGCCGTTATCGGCACGGTGGAGGGCGACCTGCACGATATCGGCAAGAACCTCGTCGCGATGATGTGGAAGGGCGCGAACATCGAAGTCATTGACCTCGGCGTGAACGTGCCGCCCGCCAAGTTTGTCGAGGCGGTCAAACAACACAAACCAAGGCTCCTGGGCCTGTCCGCCTTGCTGACGACCACGATGCCCGCGATGCGGGAAACGGTGAAAACTATTCGAGAAGCCGGTCTGGCCGTGAAAATCTGCGTGGGCGGTGCGCCGATCACTCACGAGTATGCCCGGGAAATTGGGGCGGACGGTTACTCCGCCGATGCCGGCAGTGCGGTGGATACGGCGATGGAATTATTGCAGGCCAAGAACTGATCGCGCCATATGTATTACCAATCTCTTGCCATCTCCGACCCGTTGGAACTGACCTTCGGCCTCGCGCCCAAACCCGTCACCACCAAGAGCGGCATGGTGATTGGTGGTGGCACGGTCTATCCCGAACTGAATTTCACGCTGCCGCCAATGACGATTGACGCGGGCACGATGCCGGAAGTGCGGCGCAACTATGAGCAGATCATTGAAGGTGCACTCCGCCGCGCGGCGGACTTGGAAGCGCCGGGCGTCGTCATTGAGTTCGAGACTTTGCCACCAATGACCGAGCATCCGCAATGGGGTTTGGACATCGCTAAAATCCTGCTCGCAGGCATGGCCAAGGAGAAAGACCGCAGCGGTCTGAAATCCGTTCTGCGCATGACGCCCAACGACAACCGGGAGTTCGAGCGCCCGCCACTGATGCGGCGGGGGCGCTACTGGGACGCGATGCTGGAATTGTTTGAAGGTTCGGCGTCGGTAGGTGCGGAGTTATTGAGCATTGAATCCGTCGGCGGCAAGGAGCTGCACGATGAGGCGCTGGTCAATGGTGATTTGGCCGCGAGTATTTTTTCCCTCTGCATCCTCGGCGAACGCGACATGCGCTTTCTCTGGACGCATCTCCAGAAGATTGCCGACAAGCACGGCGTGAAATGCGCCGGTGATACCGCCTGCGGCTTTGGCAACACGGCGATGGTGCTGGCGGAGCAGAAGATGATACCGCGCGTATTTGCCGCCGTGGTGCGGGCCGTGACCGCTGTGCGTTCACTGGTAGCTTACGAATGTGGAGCGGTGGGGCCGGGCAAAGATTGCGGCTATGAGAACCCCATTCTCAAAGCCATCACCGGATTTCCGATGGCGATGGAAGGCAAGACCTCGGCGTGCGCGCATCTGAGTCCGATGGGCAATCTGGCTGCTGCTTGCTGCGATACTTGGTCCAACGAGTCGGTGCAAAACATCAAGCTCCTCGGCGGTATGGCTCCAACCTGCTACATGGAGCAACTCGCCTATGACTGTCGCCTGATGAACACCGCTCGTTCTCACGGCAAGGCTTCGGCTCAGCAGCTTCAAAGCTGGCTGGTGGAATCCGACGTGGCAACCGATCCGCAGGCGTTCATCATTTCGCCGACATCCTCAGTCGAACTCGCCAAAGCCATCGTTGCCAGTGATTCGCATTATCACGCGGGTGTGGCGGTGGCCCGCAAGGCGGTGGAACTGCTGCGTGGCGCGCACGACAATGGCAAACTGCGCATCGCGCCAAATGAAGTTATCTGGTTCGACACATTGCAAGACACGCTGGATGACCTGCCCGAAAGCGAATCGGAATTCATCGGGCACCAACTTGTGTTGGCCGATAAGTCAAAATTCCTGCCCGCAGAATACGGATTGAAAGCCTAGTTTAACCTCAACCTAATAAAATTATGATACCTACCTTTACCTTGTTTATCGGCGTGGTTCTCTATCGCATCCTCGCCGGCTACTATGGCGCGGAAAATTCCTGGCTGTTGAACTTCTCGCCGTTGGCCGCCCTCGCCCTGTGCGGCCCGTTGGTTTTTCCAAGGCGCGTGGCGTTAATTCTTCCGCTGGCCGTCTTATTGGCTTCGGACTTGGTGCTAAACGCCCATTTTGGCGCGTCCCTAATCACGGGCGAAATGCTGGCGCGGTATGTGGCGCTGGCGTTGGTGACACTGGTTGGCCTGCGCTTGCGTGAGTGTCGGAAGCTGGGAGTTTTCCTGTCCGCGAGTGTGGCGGGTTCAACCGGCTTTTATCTGATCACGAACACTGTCTCTTGGGTGGCGGCACCTGAATATGCCAAAACTGTGGCAGGTTGGGTTCAGGCGCTCACGTTGGGAGTGCCGGGTTATCCGCCCACGTGGATGTTTTTCCGCAACTCGCTGGTCAGTGACGTCGGTTTCACGTTGGCCTTCATCGGTTGCCTCGCGCTGGCTCGTGCTGGCAGTTCATTCTCACCGAACCGACCAACGCAGGATGCGAAGCTGGCCGTATGATTGCTGGGTTGGGGCAGAATCAATTTCCCTTCACTCACTCCGGCTGTGGCGTAACGAGGGACACCCGGAGGCGAGGCGGGGGCGCTGTGTGGCAGTTGTCAGGTCAAATGGCCTAAAATATGGGGTGAACGATATTGCCGGTTGGTGTGGGTAAGTGTTAGAATACACGAACCCTGATCAAACTATTGCCGTTATGAACCAGCTTGGCTTAACCGTTTTGGCCAATTTTACTTACGAGTTGCCGCTGCATCACCGCCATTGAACTACAGACTGGAGTAGGATATGAACAAAAAAGAACGTTTTATTGCGACTCTCGAGCGGCGGCCTGTGGATCGTCCCGCGTCCTGGCTCGGCATTCCGGCGACGGCGGCGCTGCCGGCGTTGCTGGCGCATTTTAAGGTCAATGATCTGGCCGGGCTAAAGCAGGCGATCGGGGATGATGTGTGGCCGGTGGAGCTGCCGTATCATTCGCCGTTTTCGGACGCCATTTACATGGCCTTCGATTTTGCGAAAACCGGCCATGTCGTCAATGAGGAGCGCACCCTGAATTCCCCCGGATACTTTGAGGACCTCACCGATCCGGCGCAGGTGGAGGATTTCCACTGGCCGGATCCGCTGCAGCATATTTCCGAGGCGGAATGTCGCGCGGTGGTGGCGGAAGTTCCGGAAGATTACGCGGTGCTGGGCGTGGTGTGGTCGGCGCATTTTCAGGATGCCTGCGCGGCGTTCGGCATGGAGACCGCCTTGATGAACATGATTGCCGAACCCGAGATGTTCCGCGCGGTCATCGACCGGATCACGGCGTTTTATCTCCAATCCAACGAACGGTTTTATCAGGCCGCCAAGGGCCGGCTGGACGCCGTGCTGATTGGTAATGATTTCGGCAGCCAGCAATGTTTGATGTTGTCTCAGGACTTGATCCGGGAATTCGTCTTTCCCGGCACGCGCGCCTTGGTCGCGCAGGCAAAAGCGCATGGGTTGAAAGTCATTCATCACTCCTGCGGCGCCATCCGGGAACTGATTCCCGACCTGACGAAAATGGGTGTGGATGCGATCCATCCGATTCAGGCTTTGGCGGTGGGCATGGATGCCGAGGGCTTGGCCCGCGAGTTCCGGGGCAAAGCCTCCTTCTGCGGCGGGGTGGATGCCCAGAATCTGCTTGTGAACGGCACGCCGGATGCCGTCCGTCGCCGGGTGCGGGAGTTGAAGGCGTTATTTCCCACCGGCTTGATTATCTCGCCCAGTCACGAAGCGATTCTGCCGGACATTCCGCCGCAAAATATCCAGGCTCTGTTCGAAGCGGTGCGGGAGTGAGCCCGGTCGTGAGCATCGTGCGACGCAATGGAAATACTGGCGATCGACACGGGATTGAAATGAGAAACACAATTCAGCGCTACGGTACGGTGGTGGGGGTGAAAGCCGGCATGATGGCTCGTTACAAAGAACTGCATGCCGCTGCCTGGCCGGAGGTATTGGCCATCATCAAGCGCAATTACATTCAGAATTATTCCATTTACCTTCGCCAGCTGGCGGATGGCCGGCATTACCTGTTCAGCTACTTCGAATATGTCGGTGACGATTTCACTGCGGACATGGCGCGGATTGCCGCCGAACCGGTCACCCAACGCTGGTGGGCTGAATGCGTGCCGTGCCTGGAGTTGTTGCCCGACCGCGCGCCCGGCGAAATCTGGTCGCCGCTGGAGGAAGTTTTTCACCTCGACTAAAAAAACATAAAGGATCTCCATTCAATTGAAAGAAGGACAAATACGATGAAACACACCCTCGCCCTCCTTACCGCCCTGCTGCTGGCACCGCTTTTCGCACAGGCTCAGCAGCCAACCCCACCCGCCGCAACCGTGCACGACCGGCTCTGGCTTTTCGCCTGCCCGCCCGGAGGGGACGCGGAGTATCTCGAAATGGCCGGAGTGCGCGGCGGCTCCCGCATGACCCCGGTAGAGGGTGCTCACTGGCTCGGTCTCAAGAACCTTCTTTTCGTCACCCAGGACCACACCCGCCCCAAAGCCATGTGGACCGAAAGCAAGTGGAAAGCGAAGACCACCATGGAGCAATGGGCAATCTCCTTTGAATCCATGCAACAGGTTAACTGGTCGGCCGTCGGCTCCAGCGGCGGCGGCGGGCTGAAGACCTTGCCCGACATCCTGACGTTGGCGAAGCGTTACCCGAACTTCACCGGCATCTATCTCGACGACTTCGTCAAAGACCGCACCAAACGCCCCGATGGTCGCTTCTCCGGCAAACCCGCCATGACGGACGACGAGCTGAAGGCTATGCGGGAACAAGCCGCCAAACTCGGGCGTCCCATGGATATCTGGACCACCATTTACACCTATGATCTCGACTCCCGGCACGCCGATTACACGCATTGCGAGCCGCCGCTGGTCGATTCGATGAAGCATTTCGACGTGATCGTGCTCTGGACCTGGGAAAGCGCCGATTTGCGCGACCTCGAAAAGAACCTCGCCCGTCTGGAGGCGGTGAAGCCGAAGAACACCCGCATCGCCCTCGGCATCTACCTCTGGGACTACGTCGGCATTGACGAAACGAAGAAGGCGAACCCGACTTACCGGTGGGGCAAGCCCGTCCCGCTCGACCTCATGGAGCATCAATGTAACCTCGGCCTCAAGTGGCTTAAAGAAGGTCGCGTCACCGACCTCGTAATTCTTGGCAACTCCCACCTCGACCTCGGTATCAACACCGCTCCGTGGATGCGCGACTGGATCAAGAAACATCGCGACGAGAAACTGAACCGCTGAAGATAAACCATGAAACTCACCCTCCCACTCCTCATCGCCCTGCTGCTGGCGCAGTTGGCTCCGCTGACCGCTGCTGAGTTCTATGTTGCTCCCACCGGCAACGACGCCAACCCCGGCACGAAGGCGAAGCCATTCGCGACGTTCGAAAGAACGCGTGAGGCCGTGCGGCAATGCCAGACCCGGAGTGCAAAATCCCAGATCGAAGTTTTTGTTCGCGGTGGGACGTATGAACTGCCGCAGACGCTTAAGCTCGGCGCGGCTGATTCCGGCACCGAGCAATCGCCGGTGGTGTGGCGGGCCTATCAGAACGAAAGGCCGGTCCTCGTCGGTGGCGGGAAGATCATGGGGTGGGTAGCTCATGAGAAAAATATCCTGAAGGCAGATGTGCGGGCACTCGGTTTCACGAACCAGTTCCGGCAGCTTTTTTTCGATGGCCAGCGGCAGGAGCTGGCGCGCTATCCAAATTTTGACCCCGCCAAGCCGTTCGAAAGCGGCTGGACCTTCACGGACAAGGAGCCGGCGAAGACGGACACCCTGAAGCGCACGCTGCGCTATGCTGCCAAAGACGCGCGGACGTGGGCGCGACCGACCGACGGCGAGGTCTGCATCTTCCCCAGCCACGAATGGTGGAATAATATCTGGCCCATCACCGCGGTGGATCGCGGGCAGCGCACCATCACGTTGCGGCGCGATTGTTCCTACGATATCTCGCCCGGTGATCGTTACTTCGTGCGCGGCCTGCTGGAGGAGCTCGACGCGCCGGGCGAATGGTATCTGGACCGCGAGCAGGGGATCCTTTATTTCTGGCCGCCGGCTCCGATCGAAGGGCGAAAGGCTTACGCGCCGAAGTTGAAGACCATCCTCGAACTTGGCTCTGGCACCGCGCATGTCACGTTTCGCGGGTTCACGTTCGAGGTCTGCGAAGGCACTGCCGTCGTCCTCAATAATGCGACCAACTGCCTCATCGCCGGCTGTGCCATCCGCAACGTCGGCGATTACAACGGCAGCGGCGTCAGCGTGGCCGGCGGCGCGCGCAACGGCGTCGTCGGCTGTGATATTTCCGACACCGGCAACCACGGTATCAATCTTGGTGGTGGTGACGAGAAAACACTCACGCCGGCCGGCAACTTTGCCGAGAACAACCACATCACCCGCACCGGCGTGTTTCACAAGCAAGGCTGTGGTGTCAATCTTAGCGGCACCGGCAACCGCGTCGCGCACAACACGCTCCATCATTTGCCGCGATTTGGCATCATGTTCGGTGGGCAGAACCACGTCATCGAGTTGAACCACATCCACCATGTTAGTTTGGAGACGATGGACACGGGTGCGATCTACGGTAACTCGTTGAACTGGCTCTCGGCCCACGGCTGCGTCATCCGGCACAATTTCATCCACGACGTAATCGGTCGCAGTGGCAAAGCTGGCCAATGGCTCTCGCCCTATTTTGCCTGGGGTATCTATCTCGACTGGACCGCCATGGGCGTCACGGTCACGGGCAACATCGTCGCCCGCACGCCCCGCTCCGGCATCGACCTTCATGATGGGCGCGACAACCTCGTCGAGAACAATATCTTCGTCGAATGCGGCACCGGCCGCAGCGAGCACGGCCAGACCAGCCAGATCGAGTTCAACGGCTGGGAGACCACCACCGGTTACTGGACGCGCGAGATTGCTAACTGGAGCCGGCAATACGACTCGGTTGCCAATCTGCCGGCGTGGCGCAACGTCGCGAGCCTGTGCGACCCGCGCACAGTGGCGTTGCCCGATGGCCGCACCATGCAGCGGAATGTCGCGTGCCGGAACATTCTCTACTGGCGGAATCCGCAGCCGCAGGCGTTTCAGTTTCGCAACGTGTCGTTCGAGCACAACCTCTCCGACTCCAACCTCGTCTGGCACGACGGCGAACCGCTCAAGACCGGCCAGTTCAAACTCAAGTCCGTCACCGGCCCGAACCTCGCGCCGCCGAACGCCGGTTTTGAGCAAGGCGCTGCTGGGAAAATGCCTGACCGCTGGAGTTGGCATATCCAGCCCAGCACAAACGACCACGCCACGCTCAGCACCAACGCGCTGCACGACGGTCGTGGCTGCCTGTGTCTCACCGGCCAGCCTGTCGCCGCCAACCAGAACAAGGAATCTTGGGCGCGCATCCCGAGCGTGAAGAGTGCCGAAGTTGCCGTGCAACCTGGTCAGGTCTATCGCCTCATTGTCTGGCTCCGCGCCGACCGGCCGAACACGCGTGTCGAAATCGGCCTGCAAGCTTATCGACCCAACCTCTACAGTTGGCAATCAGTGAAGACCGTCAGCGTCGGCGCGGGGTGGGCGCAGCACGAATTGATCGCACGTTTTCCGTCGCAACCGCCGGAGTTGAAGAGCTGCTACGTCCGTGTCCGTTTGCCCGACGGCGACGGCGCGGTCTGCGTGGATGATGTGGAGTTGCACGCCGCCGAAACGATGGAGGAATGGGACGCGTGGCAGGTGCTCGGCATGGATCGCCACTCGCTCATCGCCGACCCGCTGTTCATCAATGCCGCGCAGGATGACTACCGGCTCAAGCCGGAATCGCCCGCGTTCAAGCTGGGTTTCAAGCCGATTCCCGTTGAAAAGATCGGTTGCTACCGCGATGACCTCCGCGCAAGCTGGCCCATTATCGAGAAAGAAAAGACACCGTGAAACACACCCTCACCCTCCTCTTTGCCCTGCTGCTGGCGCCGCTGTCGGCGCTGACCGCCGCCGATGCGCGGCCCGTTTATGTCGTGCCGAATTTTCATCCCGCCAGTTGCGGATGGCTTACGGACTGGTCCACCGAGCGGAACTATTGCGCCAACTCCTACTTCGACCATCTCGACCGCGTCCGCGACGACGCGAGCTACAACTTCGCCCTCTCCGAGTGCAATAACCTCATCGCGATGATGAACTTCCGCCCCGATCGCATGGCGGAGTTGAAACAGCGCATTCGCGAGGGCCGCGTCGAACTTTGCAACGCGTTCTTTCTTGAGCCGACTATCAATCTCTCCGGCGGCGAGGCATTGGTGAAGATGGGCGTCGAGGGGCTGCGCTGGCAACAGCAGGTGTTGGGCGTCCGACCGCGGTTGAGTTGGATGATTGATGTCTGCGGCGTTCATGAGCAGATGGCGCAGATTGTCTCGGGCCTTGGACTCGACGCGCTGGTCTATTGCCGGCTCAATCCGACCGGCAGCACGCTGCATTGGCTCGAATCGCCCGACGGCACGCGCACGCTCGCCATCAGCCCCGGCCACTACCTTGAATGGCGACCGATGTTCGGCGCGAAAGAGCCGCTCGCGGAAAAGCAGTTGCTGGCGCTGGCTGACGACATCCGTGCGCGCATTGAGCCGAAATCCCAGGATCAGGAAGGAAAGCGGCTGGCGGCCGACCTCAAGAGCGTGCCCAGGCTGACTCCTGCCGGCGCACCGGTCCTGATCCTCGGCGGCAGCGGCGACTACAATCTTGCGCCGCTCTACCAGTCATATCCGGCCGGGTTTCTCCAGCAGTTCAGAAAAGTCGCGCCGGAATTCGACGTGAAATTCTCCACGCCGGGCAAATATCTTGATGCCGTCCTGCCGGGCATCCAATCGGGTGCAATCCAGTTGCCGACGCTGCGCAGCGGCACCGAGTTCACCTACAACGCGTTTTGGATCCAGAACCCGCGCGTCAAAGCGTGGTTCCGCCAGTGCGAACAGCAGCTTCAGGCCGCTGAGATGCTCGCCACCGCCGCCAGCCTGCGCGGGAACTTCGAGTATCCGGCGCAGACGCTGAATCATGCCTGGCTGTTGCTGTGCCTGAACATGGATCGCAACACGCTCTGGGGTGCGGCGGGCGGCATGGTGTTCGAACACGAGCGCAGTTGGGACGCGCGCGACCGGTTCGAGTGGGTCGAGCAAACCTCCCGCGACATCGCCACGCGCGCCGTCCGGTCCCTGCTTGGAACCGGCAAAACCAGTGTCCGTTTCAATCCGCTCAATTGGCAGCGTCACGACTTCCCCGAATTGTCCGCCTGCGCCACCGGCCCGGCATCCAAGCCGGCGGCCATGAAGGAAAATGCATTGGTTGACGCCATCCAGACAAAGTTCTACTCCGCCCGGATCAATGCGGCCAGCGGCGCGCTGGTCAGCCTCAAGTTGAAATCCTCCGGCCGCGAATTGCTCGGCGGACCGGCCAATGTCATCGTCGCCGAGCAGCCGAAAAAGAAAATCTGGAGCGCCGCCGACCAAATGGTGGAAAGGCCGGAGCGCGAGCGCGTGGCCGATTCGAGCCAGTCCGCACCGCGACTCACCGTTCGCGCCGGCGATGGGAAAACCATCGTGCAGGCGGAATCGGCGTTTATCGGCGGCGGTCGCTTGCGGCGCATGATGACGTTTTACCGGGATGATCCGCGGATTGATTTTGAAACTGAATTGAACGGCGTCCCTGATCGCACGATTGTTGTCGCCGAGTTTCCGCTGGCCGAGTCGGTGCGGGAAGTGCGTCGGGGTATTCCCTACGGGTTCTCCCACGCGGCCTGGGCGGTGACCAACGCCGCGTTATCCGGCATGGCCAAGGGCATCACGCCGGCGGTGCGCTGGTCGCATTACCAGATGGTGGACACCGGCGTGGCGCTGCTGGATCAGGGACTCACTGGCCGCGAGATTACCGGCAGCACTCCGATCCTCTACCTCTACAACGCGAACGAGACCTATCGCGGTTATACCAACTCGTGGCTCAGTGGCGAGGGCAAGCATGTGTTGCGCTACGCGCTGGTGGCGCACGATGGCGATTTCACCACGGCGCGGATTCCGCGGGCGGCGTGGGAATTCAACAACCCGCCCGTCATCGTGGATGGCTGCGTGCCAGCCAAGGCGAAACCGTTCGTGCAGACCAGCGACAACATTATCGTCGAGGCTCTGCGGCGCGAGGGCGGCGAAATTGAACTGCGGCTCGTCGAATGCCTCGGCCGCACGGGCAAGGCGAGCGTGACGTTGAACCTCCCGCACCTCGACGCCGCGCTGACAGACATGCTCGGCGGCAATCGCCAGCCGTTGCGCGGCGGGCCGGATTACCAGTTTCCCGTGCGTCCGCAGCAGATTGTGTCCCTGCGTTTCAAGACCAAGTCCGCCGTCGCCGAAGTCAAGGCGCTGACCGGTTGGGATGAAATGGTTCCGGACAAGAAGCGCGAGGCGTTGCATCTTTATCTGCCGGATGTGAAAGGGCATCCTCCGGCGGCCGATGTTCCCCCATCCACCCCGAAAAAAACCAAGACATGATCCCTCCCAATCCACTCCTCGGCACCGCTTTCCACGCCGTCGGTGCGGCCTTTGCGGCGCTTTGTTACACGCCGCAGAAGCGCGTCAGCGGGTGGTCGTGGCAAAGCTATTGGCTGGTGCAGGCGGCGTTCTGCTGGTTTCTGCTGCCGCTGGCTGGCGCATGGCTGACGATTCCCGAACTTGGCAAGGTATTGAGCGAGGCGCCGCGGGGCGCCATGCTTGCCTCGTTTTTGCTGGGCGCGGCGTATGGCATCGGGGGCACGGCCTTTGGCGTTTCCATCCGCTACATTGGTTTTTCGCTGACTTACGCGATTGCCGTCGGGCTTTCGACCGTGCTGGGCACGTTGCTCCCGCCGCTGGTGAAGGGAACGCTTGGCGCGACGTTGAGCCAGCCGGGCGCGGGCTGGGTCATCGCCGGCATCATCATCGGCATCATTGGTATCGCGTTTACCGGTTTGGCGGGGCGAATGAAGGAAAAAGATTTGAGCGCGACGGCGAGTCTGGCGGGATTTTCGCTGGTGACGGGATTGTTGCTCTCGCTGCTCGCCGGCGTTCTTTCGGCGGTTTATGGGTTTGCGCTCGAAGCGGGTGAACCGATTGCCGATGTGGCCACGGCGCATGGGGCAGGGGTGTTTCGGGGCAATGTGGTTTACATTTTTTCCAACACGGGCGCCTTTATTTCGACGGCGATTTATTGCCTGTGGCTTCATCGGAAGCACAAAACCATAGGTGAAATCGTCGAGCTTCCCGCCGGCGCTGAGAAAAGCAGCCTGCCCGTGAACTGGGCCATGGCGGTGCTGACCGGTTGCCTGTGGTATGGGCAGTTTTTCTTCTACAACCTCGGCCATGTACGGATGGGGAATTACAAATTCACCAGCTGGGCCATCCACATGATCATGCTCATCCTGTTCAGCATTGTGGTGGGCGTGGTCTTGCGCGAATGGCGCGGTGCCCGGATGACGACGAAAACCGCTGTGGGCTTTGCCTTTGTGGTGCTGGTGGGTGCGGTGCTGATGCTGACTTGGGGAAATCATCTGGCTGAAATCCCCGTGCCGCATTGAGCAATGCTTAATTGTCGCCGTTTTGAAAACTGCTCTGCCGGATTGGCTGGCGGTTTTTTAACGCAAACCTGGCGTGAGTAGATTATTTTTGTATTTCCACTTCGTAAAGCATGCGGGCTTTGCCGTCGGCTGAGACGGATAGGGGAATTGTGAGTGTGCCCGCGGTGGTGATCTTCACGGGGACTTCACTCAAACGCTTGCCGGTGACAGCGAGGGAATAAACTTTCGCCTTGCTGGCGTTGGCCAGGCGCAACGTGATGGCCGCCTTGCCGGCCCGGACAAGATGTGGCAGGTGACCCCACGCCAGCAGCACCTGAAGCGTGCGGTCGCCATAGCGGATATCGGTGTTTTGCAGGTCAGTTAGATGGGTGACCAAAAGCTGTTGGCTGGTGGAAATGGGTTTTCCATCAAGGCTGCTGACCCAGACGGTCGCATCGGTGTCGAGAATTTCAATGCTCGCGGCGCGCGTTTCAATCTTTCGTCCGGCGGGCGCAAATCCGCCGGCGGTCAGCGGCGTGTCGAGCGTAAGAATGTTTTCCGGCGCATCAATCGTGACCTCCCCGTTCTCGTTCTGAAACCGTTTCTTGTCGAATTGGGTGCGGTTGTTGGCGGGCAGCCACTGACGTTCCTGCAGCGTGTTGAGAATGGTTTTTCCGGTGTCGCTTTTCATCGCCACGCCGGTGAAAGGCAAAGAGAGGGTGTCGGGTGCGGATTTAGTGTTGATGCTCCAGCCCACGCGGGTTAGCCAGGCCAGCCCCATCCAGGAAGGCGTCTTGTCGCAGGAAGTGTTTGCTGAGCGCAGCAAATCATTCGCATTGGCGGTGAGCGCAACGGCGTGTTTGGCCGGCTGGATGTCGCCGCGCAAAAACAGGCAGAGGCTGGCGCGTTCGGCGGCCATGTTCAGCGGATCACTGGCGATGTCGAAGTAGTTCATGGCGCTGGGGCGGTTGACGCTTTCACGGCTGTGGCTGTAGGCGAAACGCCACAGGCCGTCCCAATCCTGCACGGCGCCCAGCGCTCCGGTGAGGATGCCGCCGACGCCGCGAAAACGGCCGGGGCTGGAGTAGTTGAATTCGGTGATCGTGAACGGTTTGCCGAACACGCGCGTGAAAGCACAGGCGTTTCCTCCCCGCGCGCCTCCGGCGATCGGGCTGGTGTTGGGGCAGCTTGACGGCAGCGCCCAGGGCCGCTCGATAAAATTGGGGTGGTCGACGTAAAAATGATCATCCACATAATCAAAGTCACCGCGCACCGCCTGCATCTGGACGGGGTTGTGCCATGCGTTGCAATCGGTCAGCAACGCTTGGCAGTGCAGCTCATCCCGCAGAAACTTTTTGGTGCGCTGGTAAAAATCGCGTTCGATTTCAGCCAGAAAGGTGTTGAAGGTGGTGGAGCCCGGTCCAGTGCCGTAGATGTTTTGAAACGGCACGTTGCCTTTCGCGGGATTCTGCTCGTCGCTTAAGTTGCCGAGCGCGCGTTTCAGTTCGGCGCGGTCGGGATAGCGGGCCGCGAGCCAGCGGTTCCACGCGCGCAGCCAGTCCTCGCGCAGCTTGCCTTTGAGTTTGGCGATAAAATTGCCGGGGTTGTCTTCATTGATAAGGCTCAACCACGCCAGCGCCGGATCGCTGGCATAACGGAGTTTGGTGTAGGGGTTTTCGTGGCTGAGCAGCGCGCGGGCGAAAGTTTTGAAGTTTTCGAATGCACGGTCATTGACGTGGGCGGCCATCTTGAATTCATCCATGCCGATGTTGCCCGTTTCGCCGTCGTAAACGTCACTCATCGCCACCGGGCGCGATACAAACAAATCGGTCGTGACGTAAATGCCGCGTTTTTTGAGCGCCGCAAACAAATAATCCAACTGGTCCAGTTTTTCGGGAACAAATTGTCCGGCGTTGCCCGGCCCGCGCTTGACCAGTTCGCTTTCGTAGTGGTGGATGCGCACGGAATTATAGCCGATGCGAACCAGCCGGTCGGCCAGTTGATCCGCGTCTTCATGCTTCAGGTATTGCGCCGTAAAGCAGAGGTTGATGCCGTAAAAGCGTGCCGGAGTTTGCGCGCGGCGTTCAAAGGCAAATTTGCCTTGCGGGGTGACAATGACCCGGCCGAACTGTCCCGCTGGCGCATGGCGCGGGATCACGCTGCTGAAGTCGAGGGCGGAGCCGGTCTCGATGTCTAGGCTGGCTTCCAGCGGCAGCCATTGCTCGCTGGCGCGGATTGTCACCGGGCCGTCTTCTTCAAGTTTCACGCCATCCGGCGCGCTCAGCACCAGATTCAGGGCCATTGTGTGACCAGCTGGCCGGTTTTCCGTTGCCTTTGCCGACTCGATGCGCACGGCAAATGTTTCGCCCCATTGACGGTCGTCCTGAACGAGCACGCGGGTGGGTTCGGCAAAATCCAGCCTAAATGATGCGCCGTCGGGTGTGGTGAACTGCAACAATTTTGTTGTCGCAGACCAAAGTTGGATGTTTGAAAGCTGCGCTGGGAATGCCATCTCTTTGCCATCGGCGGAAAACTTTCCGCCCGCCCATAGCGGCGACGGGAGAATCAACGAGACGTTCAAGCTGTTCAGCTTCAAGTCTCGTTGCGGGGTCAGCTTATACTCAAATCGCACACCGTCGGTTTGTGCTGCCGTCCGCAACTCCGCCTCCACGATCGCACCGCTGGGAGTTGGAATCTGGCCGCGATGCACGCCGTTGCTGACGCTGTTGCCGGACTTGCCGGTGTTGAGAGTCGCTCCGCGCCACGGCACCTCAAACAGGCTGGGACTCATTACTCCCACTTCCTTCCCATCGCGCTCCAGTCGCATGTGGCCGGCTGGCGAGACGACGGCTGTCCAGCGATTTGGCGTTGCGGCCTGGATGTTTCCAGCAAATATGACGGCCGAAATGGCGATAAGCAGAATGGGCTTCACGATAAACATCGTATTAGTCGGGGTGTTTTGAAGCAAGGACGCTAAGCTGGCGGATACTGCCGGAAACTTTACGCCGATTTGCCGGTTTCCAACAGGTGAGCCATCGGCGTCCAAGAGCCGTTGCCGGGCACTAGTGGGTTGAGGCAGGGTTCGGTGTGGGTCCACCAGCGCCGTGTGACAGGGTCGGCAGCCATGGCGGCATCGTCTGCTGCCTTGTCGCTGCCAACATATTCGCAGTAGGTGAAGAGGAGAAGTTCAGCGCCCAATTCGATCAGAAACGTGACCCAGTAGCGGAAGTGACTGCGTCCCATCTGATCAACCACGCCCGGCCAATTGGTTTGATGCAACGTCCGGTAGGTCAATTCACATTCCGGCTTGAGCGACGACATGAGTCCGAGTCGGGCAATCGGTCGGCCACCGGCCGGAAGCGGCAAGGTCGGTCCAATTGCGTTCATAAGTTCCATCCGCAGCCACAGCCGGCCGGCAGCCGCCGCCCGCGGATGGGCTTCCAGATGCTCTGAAAGCGTGGCGAACCACACGTCGGCATCCATCACGCTGGAAAGGGCTTCCACCTCCGCCATCGCTGTCCCTTGATATTCGAGGAAGGTAAATAAACAGGTCCGCTCGCCAATGGTCCGCATGAACATGTTTAAGTTGATGATCCGAAGGGAAGCGAGCCGCGCGGAGAGATTGGCAGGGGCCGTTTTCATCCGGGCGGTCAGGGCCGCCTCGCTGCCTCGGCGAACCAGGGCAATCAGTCCGACCCGGCGGAAGTTTTCTGCATAAAGACGGTTTTCGTATGGTGACATGACAGGTTGTGGTGACGGTGTTTGAAATTAAAAGCCGCGCAAATCCGTGCTGCTCCGCTTGGGTAAGCCGGGGGCGGGGGTGCGTTTGAGGACGAGATATTCCATGCCCATCTCCGCGCAATACTCGCGCTTGCCGCCCTTGTCGCCGTCTTCGTTGACGACGTAAATATCCGGCTTCAAACGGCGGATTTCCGGGTCGGCGTCCACCCAGCCGGAGCCGGTGGTGATGAGTGCCTGCTTTACATATTTGATCGAGCCGACGACATAGCGCCGCTCGGCCTCGCACAACAGCGGATGGCCTTCGCCTTTCAGTAGCCGCACATTGGCGTCATTGCCGAGGCAGACGTAAAGATCGCCGTAAGCCGAAGCTTCTTCCGTAAAGCGGACGTGGCCGGAGTGAAACCAGTCGTAACACCCCGTTGCGATAACTTTCTTTTTTCCGGGTAGGGAAGGCATCGGTGGCGGCTCGGGAAAACCTTTCAGATCCTCCGCCGTGAAGACCCGGTAGGCGATTTTGTTTTCGGCCGCGAATTGGTTGCGGGCGGCGTTTGCCATCTCTACGATATCCACCCAAATATCAGCGCGAAGGTTTTTTGGTAGCGTATCGGAATCAATGCACGTCTCGGCGGTAACCACGTTTTTGACGTAGCGAACGGCCTTTAGAAAATAATTCCGTTCCGCCAAAGGAAGTTTGGGCGTTTTGCCGGTAAACTTTTCTACCGTTGCATCCGGCCAGAGTAGCACGGTCAGTTCACCGAGCTTGGCGGATTCTTCAAGAAAACGCAGGTCGCGTGATTTGATGTCGTCGAAACCACCGCTGACGATGACGCTTTTGACAAAGTTCATTTGATTTTCAAAGCGAAGGCGATTTTGCCTTCAAATTTTTCCGGCAAGGTCACCTGCAGGCCAGCTTCGTCGCGAGTGAACTTTAGCTTGCCACCGCCCACCAGCCGGACGCTGCCAATTTTGCCCGGCCAGTTTGCGGAATTTGCCGCCAGTGACTTCACTGTGACTTGGCCGTCTTTGGGGATTCCCAGCACGATGGCATAAAGCGTTTTGCCGTCCTTCGACTGCGTGAAGCGGATATCCCGCGCGCCAAATGTGAAGTCTTCCTTGAAATGGCCGCCCGCCACCTTGGTGTCGCCTTCGCCGTAAAGCAGCCACGGTCGGGTTTCGAAAATAGCCTGGCCGTTCACCCTCATCCAGGACGCGATTTCCGCGAGCAACTGTTCCACCTCGGGGTCGATCGAACCGTCGGGGCGCTGAACGACGTTCAGTAACATATTGCCGTTCTTGCTGACCACATCCACCAGCGTGTGAATCACCCACTTTGGCGAGCGATACATTGTGCCCGTGTCTTTGGTCTTCCAGTTTTTGTTGTAAAACCAATCGCCGATGGAGGTGTCGGTCTGCCACGGTTCGGGTTTGATGCTGGAAAGTCCGCCGCGCTCCACATCCTGCACCCCGATACCCTCGACGTAGTCACCGTGACCGGGGCTCGTGCGCCAGTCTTTCAAACAATATACCGCCTCTAATTTTCCGCGATGGTCGGATTTGTTGGCGTTGTAATAATGAGCCAGCAGTGTCCGGCCGGTCTCGCCAAAAGGTAGCGCGCCGTCAGAGTAGAGCAGGTCGGGTTTGTAGTCATCCACGAGTTGTTTGATGCGGGTGAACCACTGCTGATGCCAGCGTGGGTCGGTGCTATACCAAGCCGTGTCGCCCGGCGCGGCAGGCCAATGGTAGAGGTTCTGCCATTTCGGATCGGCGCCATCGTAGGACACGCCCGCTAGCGGGCCGTTGGTGTCCTTTCCATGGCTCGGCTGCCACCAGGTAAAACTCGCGCCAAGATGCTCTGAGACGCCGAACTTCAAACCCTGTTTCCGCGCGGCCTTTTGCCATTCTCCGACCACATCCCGCCGCGGCCCCATGTTAATGGCATTCCATTGGTGGGACTTGTCGTTCCAGAGCGAGAAGTTGTCATGATGGGACCCCATGCTGACGAAATATTTCGCACCAGCCTGCTTGTAAAGCGCCATCAGTCGGTCTGGATTCCACTTTTCGGCCTTCCACAACGGAATGATATCCTTCCAGCCGTTGGTCGAAGCATGGCCGTAATTGGTGAGATGGTGTTGATACTGGCCGCGCGGATTGCTTTGCACATACATGTGCTTGGCATACCAGTCCCCAGCCATCGGCACGGCTTGCGGCCCCCAGTGCGACCAGATGCCGAACTTCGCGTCGCGGAACCATTCCGGCGTCTGATAATTCGTGAGCGAATTCCAGTTGGCCTTGAACGGGCCCTCGGCAATCGGCGGGAGTTTCAGCGGATTGGTTTGGGCGACGGCTGCGGCGAGTGATAAGCCCAGCAGCAGTGCGGTGAATTGAATTTTGCCAGGTTTCATTGATTTGTTTGGTTCAAGATGGAATTTTAAAGGCCAGAGCGGTCTGGCTGGGTAGTTTTTCCGGCAGCGCAATGTGCAGGCCGGCTTCATCGCGCGTGAATTTTAATTTTCCTGAATTCCCCAGCATTTTGACGTTGCCAATCTTGCCGGGCCAGTTTGTCAAACCGCTCGCCAGTGACTTGAAGGTGACTTTGCCGTCCTTGGGAATTTCGAGCACGATGGCATAAAGCGTCTTGCCATCCTTGGACTGCGTGAACCGGATATCCTCCGCCGTGAACGGCTTTTTCGACACATCCGTCTGGCCGTCAAAACGGCCTTTTTCCACCGCGACGGTGGAGGGGCCTTCGCCATAAACCTTCCACGGACGCGTTGCGTAAATCGCGTCGCCATTCACCTTCAGCCACGCGCCGATTTCACTGACGATCTTGATCTCGTCCGCATCCGGCTGGCCGTCGCGCTGGAGCGGCACGCTCAGCATCAGATTGCCGTTTTTGCTGACAATATCCGCCAGCATCCGCACCACGGAGGCGGCGGATTTGTATTTGTGTTTTTTGAAGATGTCCTGGTTGTAATGCCATGAGCCGATGCAGGTGTCCGTCTGCCATGGCTGCGGTAAAATGCCTTCCGCCTTGCCGCGCTCGATGTCATAGACCATCGTCCGGCGCTGCATTTCGTTAAGGATTTTATTGTTCATCACGGCTTCATTCCGGCCGTGCCGCTTGATGCTGGAATTGTAAAAATGCGCGGCGAGGTTCAAGCCGACTTCATCCGTGACACCCCAAAACGGCAGCACGCTGTCATCGAAGTAAATCTGGTCAGGCTGGTAATCGTCCCAGAGCTGCTGGGTGCGCTTAAAAAACTTTTCCATGTAAGCCGCGTCGGGGGTGCTGCTGCCCTTGGCCGGATCCCAGCGCCAATCCAGTTTGATGCCGGGCTTGTGGTTTTGCGCGTAAAGTTCCTGCGGATCGAGGCCATCCCACCATTTTCCATTGCCGTCGGCTTTGGTCAATTTGCCATCGTAAGGCACGCCGGCGAGCGGGCCGTTGGTGTCCATGCCCTGCGCCGGTTCATACCACGACCACGCATGCGAGGCGTGGACACTCACGCCAAAGCGCAGTCCGTTTTTGCGCGCCGCCTTGGTCCAGCCGCCCACCAAATCCTTGCGCGGTCCGACGGCGACGGAATTCCACGGCTGATATTTGGAATTGTAAAGGTCAAGGTTGTCGTGGTGGTTCGCCAGCGCCATGAAATATTTCGCGCCGTTTTCCTTGTAGAAGGCGAGCAGCTTGTCGGGATTGAAATTCGCCGCCTGCCACTGATGTATCACGTCCTTGAAACCGTTGGTGGACTGATGGCCGTATTCGACGCGGTGCAAATTAAAATCGCTATGGCCGGGAATATACATGTTGCGCGCATACCAGTCGCCATGTTCTGGTTCGCACTGCGGTCCCCAGTGCGCCCAGATGCCGAACTTGGCGTCCCGGAACCATTCCGGCGTCTGGTAATTCGTGAGCGAGTTCCAGTCCGCCTTGAACGGCCCCTCGGCGATCGGCGGCAGTTTTAAGGAATTGTTTTGGGCAACCGCCGTTGCAAGCGACACTCCCAGCAACAATGTTGCAATTAACTGATGATTTATTTTTCTCATTTGCAGTTTTTGTTATGGCTGTTTGTTCTGTTTCGGAGATGCGTCGTCAGGTAGGGTTTCAGAAAGATTTCCCCATGGTTCGGATTCCACCTTGAATGCGTAGGCCTGTTTGCAGGGGCGTTTCGTTTCATTCTGCATCTCCTTTGGCATTTCAATGACGGCGGCGTCACCTTCCCGATGCCATTTTAAATCCTGATCTAAGCCGAGCATTCGAATTGCTGAACCATCCCTCGGTTTTACCAGGCTGGTTTTCAATGTTTCACCGGGCCATTTGAGGCTGATGATGTAGGTGCATTTTTTGTCTTTGGTGCGGGTGAAGCGCAGGTCGTTACCTTCGTGATAGCGGAGATAAGGGCGCGTGGCGAAAATGGCTTCGCCGTTCACCTTCAGCCAGTCGCCAACGTAATTGACATTGTCGATCATCTCCTGCTGAAACCTGCCGTCAGGTCCCGGGCCGTAGCCGGCCTGGAAATTGCCGCCCTTGGCAACGATGTCAATCAGGCTTTGCAGAATCCATTCCCGCGATTTGAATTCCCCATGTTCGTGATAGGAAAATCCGCCGCCGCATTGATAGATCACCTGCCACGGGCGTTTGACCTTGTTCGGGTCGTCGGGAATCTTTTGTTCCGGTGTCTCGTAGTCACCATACTGGTCGATACCGCGATTGCGGAGCATGATGTTTGGTTGCAGGCTGCGCGCCAGCTTGGCCACGCCATAGGCATCGGGTTGGGCTTCCTTGCCCCAGTGCATATCCAGGCAAAGCGTGTCAATCAGGCCGTATTGGGTCAGCAACTCGGTTATCTGGTCGCGCTCCTTTTGGATGAATGCCGCCCAGCGCCGAGGATCGTCTGACTTCTTGGTGAAGGTTCCGTCCTGCCAGAAGTTGCGAACCCACTGGTTGTCCCAGCCAAAATCCCAGTCGTGCCAGTCAATGTGCGAGTAATAAAGACTGACGCCCAGATGGTGCGCGCGCCCAGCTTGGACCAGTTCTCTGACGATGTCGCGCTGGAACGGTGTTTCCGCGATGCTGAAATGGTTGGTCACCTCCGTGAACGTGCCGTCGGCATTCTTGCGGAATCCTCGCTGCAGCGTTTTGGTCGGCCACATACAGAAACCCTCGTGGTGCTTCGTCGTGAAGGAAAAATATTTCATGCCGGCGCGCTGCATGATCTCCATCCATTCATCGGCATTGAAATTGGTGGGGTTGAATTCCTGGTAGGAGGCGTAGTAATTCTTCAGCCACTCCTTGTCTTGTGCATGGGCCTTGATGACCCATGAGGCATCGCCACCGCTGTTGCCGAACATGCAATATAGCCCCCAGTGGATGCGCAGCCCCCATTTTAGATCCTGCCAGCGCTCCACCGCCGCCTCGCCGGCGTGGACGTAATCGGCATCCACGCCGCAGTAAGCGGAGTATTTTTCCTGCAAACGCTGTTCCTCCGCCTGCGTTATCGAAGCGCCAGTCACAGCAGCATCAGCCGCGGCGAGCGACAGCCCCAGCAGCAACGCGGTGAGTTTGCTTGGGTTCAGTTTCATTTTTTATTTATTTGCGACGCGAACATTGACTTGGAAAGCCCCCGGCACCGGTTTTTCGGAAACGACAATCAAGTAACCGCCGCCGCAGCCGGAATACATCGCGCCAAGATATTGCTGCTGATACGCCTTGAGAATGGGCATCAGCTCGACGCGGAGCAGGGGATGGCGGACGACCTGCGGCAGCAGCGTCTCCCAGCATTTCATGTTCAAATTCAGCGATGCGCCGAGCGCCGTCGCGTCCATTTTTACGATGGCATGGTAGCAGTCCTGTCCGGAGCGGCCGAGCTTGGCGACCCATGTAGGCTTCAGGTTTTTGATGCCGAGCGGGCTGTAGCCGTCCGGGCGCGGCTCGACCGGAATAAGATGCAAAACTTTGCTCAGCCAGCGGGCGACCTTCGGTGAGTTGCACGATTCAACGTGGGATGGAAAAACGCCGTCCTGAATTTTATAATCGTAATCCAGGCGGTTCACGCCGGGATAAATGAGGCCGATCATATCCTGCGAGCCGCTGGGTTCGGCTTTGCCTTTGTTCTCCGCTTCGTAAAGCTCGCGCACGAGTTCGGCGAGGGGGCGATTCGGCAGTTTGCCTTTCCACAGTTTCATCGCGATGGCGCGGGTGCCGCTGGCGATGCCGGAGCGGTCCATCGGCCGGAAATCCGGCTCGATCTGCACCACCACCATGGAGCCGGGCGGCTGGGGGTTATGGCGCGAGACGAACGGTTGGTCAATCCAGCCGCCCGCGAGTTGCAGGCGGTTCGGAATGGCTCCGATCAGCTTGGCAATGGGAGTGGTTTTCATTGAGCAACCGGTTCCAAGCGGACTGAGCTGAGATTAATCGGCTTCCAACTCGCAGCATCCTTGGCGAGGACCTTCAAAGTGAAATCACCAGCTTGCTTGATCGTGACAGTGCCGATTTCAGTGGTGGCATATTTATCCCAGCCGGAGGTTGTGGGCACGGTGGCGGAAATCTTTTCGCCGCCAACCTCCACTAGAAACTCGGCTTTGCTGTTGGCGACGGCCAGCGTGGTGGTGATTTTATATTTGCCGGGTTTGCTGATGCGGGCGTGCCACGAAGCCCATTCGTTGGCGTTGTTCCAAAAACCGATGTTGGATTTGCCGCCTTTGGTTTCCACCTTGATCTTCTGTCCGTGCAATTCGGCTTCGTCGGCGCCAAAGGTGAGGCTGCCTTTGATGTCGGGCAGGATCAGCACCGCCGCATTGGCGGATTCCGGCAATGGCGCGGGCTTGAGGTCGCTGCCGGTGATGCGGAGCGTGCAGGTCAGGCCATTGGTGGCACTGGCAGGCAACGTCACGATTAAACCATCCTGAGTCCGGTTGAATTTCAATTCGCCCTTGTGGCCGAGTAATTCAACCCGCTTGATTTGGTTCTGGCTCGCATCTTCGGTCCTGGCGAGCGAGCGGATGAGGATTTGATTTTCCGCCGGCCAGCCCAGCGTGGTGGCGTAAAGCGTTTTGCCCTTGGTTGTGAACCGGATGTCTCTGGCGGTGAAGTTGAATTTCTCATTGAATGCCCCGCCTTTCATGCGCACCGGACCTTCGCCGGAGACCAGCCAGGGGCGGGAGCCGTAAATGGCCTCGCCATTCACCGCAGTCCACTCGGCGAGTTGATGGAGCATGGCTTCCGCTTCCGGATCCAGCGTGCCGTCGGGCCGCAAGACAACGTTCAGCAGCAAATTGCCGTTTTTGCTCACGATGTCCACGAGCAGCGTCACCGTCCAGTTCACCGGCTGATATTTCCAATGCTTGTTGTAAAACCAGTCGCCGATGGACGTGTCGCATTGCCAGGGATAGGGGTCGATTTTGGCGCCAACGCCACGTTCATAATCCTGCACCCAGCGGCCGCCGGAAATTTGTTTGCAGTTGTAAACGGCTTCGCTTTTGCCGCCGTGGGCCTTGGCGCTGATATTGTAAAGATTGGCGATCTGGCTTAAGCCGACAACATTGCTCGCGCCGAATGCCACCCCGCCGTCGCTGTAAAGCAGGTCGGGTTTGTAATTGTCCACGAGTTCCTTGACCTCGTTATACCACTGCTGATGCCAGCGCGGATTTTTGGAATACCAGCCGTTGTCCCCGGGTTCCGCCGGAAAATGATACAAGTCCCAATTGTTTGAGCTGGCACCGTCGTAAGGCACACCGGCAAACGGGCCGGTTTTGTCGGCTTTGTGGGCTTCTTGAAACCAGGTGAAACTGGCGCCCAGATGTTCGGAGACGCCGAACGGCAAACCGTTTTTCTTCGCTGCCGCCTGCCATTCGCCGACGACATCGCGGTGCGGCCCCATTAGCACAGAGTTCCAGCGGTGCAGCTTGGAGTTCCACAAAAAGAAATTGTCGTGGTGCGTGCCCATGCTGACAAAATATTTTGCGCCCGCTTTTTTGTAGAGTTCCATCAGCTTCTCCGGCTCCCATTTTTCCGCTTTCCACAGCGGGATGATGTCTTTCCAGCCATTGGTGGAAGGGTGTTCGTAGGTGGCCAGATGATGGATGTAGTCCGCGCTCGGCCCGTTGGTTTTGCCGGTTTTTCGGTCCACCGTTTCCTGCTGATACATCTTCTTCGCATACCAGTCCCCCTCCATCGGCACCGCCTGCGGTCCCCAGTGCGCCCAGATGCCGAACTTCGCATCGCGGAACCAGTCGGGGCAGGAATAGTTGGTCAGCGATTCCAGCGTGCCGGCAAACTGGCCGGGGGTGATCGGCAGTTTTAAATCGGCGTCCGTCAGTTCCGCCCGGCCGGGGACAATGGAAGCGGTGATAACAAGCGAAGCGAGCAGGGGTTTTATTTGCATGGGGTTAATTTTGGTTTTGATGGTGGAGTGCCGCCGCCGAGGTGGACGACCATCGGCGGCGGATTAATCTAAATTCAGCGAGCATCAGCCCACGCCCACGCGTTCGCCGGCTTTGCGTTTCTTGTATTGCTGCCGGATCCACGCGTAGGTTTCCGCGAGGCCCTTGTTCAAGGTTGTGTTCGGCTCCCATTTGAGCGTTTTCTTGATGAAGGTATTGTCCGAATTGCGGCCGGCCACGCCCTGCGGCGCGTTGAGGTCGTATTTGCGGTTCATTTTCACGCCCGCGATTTTCTCAATCTTTGTCAGTAGTTCGTTGATGGAAACCAGTTCGCTTGAACCGAGGTTGATCGGCGTCGCGATGAGGTCGTCGCAGTGCATGATCTTGTCAATGCCCTGCACGCAGTCGTCAATATACATGAAGCTGCGGGTCTGCGAGCCGTTGCCCCAAATCGTGATGTCTTTCTTGCCGGTCTCGATGGCTTCAATAACCTTGCGGCACAGCGCGGCGGGCGCCTTTTCGCGGCCGCCGTCCCAGGTGCCATGCGGGCCATAGACATTGTGGAAGCGCGCAATCGCCGTCTTCATGCCGCGCTCGTGCCAGTATTCCTCGCAGAACATTTCGGAAATCAATTTCTCCCAGCCGTAGCCGCGCTCGGCCATCGCGGGATACGCGTCGGATTCCTTGAGCGCGCGCACTTTGGGGTCTTTTTGCAGCAGCGTGTTGTAGGCACAGGCGGAACTGGAGAAAAAATAACGTCGCGCGCCGGCTTTGTAAGCTGCTTCGACCATGTTGGTGTTGATGAGGATCGAGCGCAGGCATTCGACGCGGAAGCGCTCAATAAAACCCATGCCGCCCATGTCAGCGGCGAGGTTGTAGACTTCCACCGCGCCTTCGCAAACGCGATGGCAGTTGGCTTCGTTGCTGACGTCGAGGCAGAGGTTCTCGACGCCGGGCACATGGAGATACCACTCGTAGAGCGGCTTTTTGTCCACCGCGCGAATATTGGTGAAACCCTTCTTCTTGAAGTAAAGTGCCAGATTGCCGCCGATGAATCCGCCGGCACCGGTGATGACGATCAAATCATCCTTCTTCAGCGGGGCGTCCTTTTCTACGATTCGTTTGTGTTCTTTCATAAATAGTGTGTTCGTTTTTTGCGTTGGGTTTGAGCCTGAATATAATCGCCGCCTCAATCTCAACGCCAGCCATAATAGCTTCGACAGGCATATTCTTGAATGGCTATAGTTGACCGGTGCATGGACATTATTGACTTAAGAAATGAAGCCGCTTAAGCCCGCCGCATTGGATAAATCCGGGACGCCGGAGTTTTTCTCGCCGCAAGTGGCCGCGGCGCGGCGCTTCTATCTCAATCTTAACCCGCCCCGGCAGCGGCGGCTTTCAGTGGTCTGCGGCGGGCTGGAGCATTGCCGGCCTGACTACGCCATTCATCGTTCCACGTTTCCGTTTTACTCCATCGAATACGTTGCCCGCGGACAGGGTGAGTTGAAGCTTGCTGGCCGCTCCCATGTTTTGCAGCCGGGCCGGCTGTTTGCCTATGGCCCGCGGGTGTCGCATCACATCATCGGCAGCCCGTCGGATCCGCTCGTCAAATACTTTGTGGACTTTGCGGGCCAGTCCGCCCTCAAGCTCCTGCGCGCGTGCCGGCTGGCGCCGGGGCAGGTGGCCCAGGTGTTTCCGCCGAACGCCCTGACTCCGCTTTTTGACGAGCTGATTCAAAGCGGCTTGCAAGCCGGCCGGCAGCGCGCGGATTTGTGCGTTGGCTTGCTCGAATGCCTCGCGCTAAAAATCGTGGCGGCCCATGCGCCGGTGGGCGGTGCGGAGACGCTGGCCTTCGACACCTATCAGCAATGCCGTTTGCGCATCGAACAGCACTTTCTGCGGCTGCGCACCTTGAAGCAGATCGCCGAAGAGTGTCATGCCAATAACGCCTACCTTTGCCGCTTGTTTCGCCGCTATGATCAGCAGACCCCGTATCAATATCTGCTCCGCCTCAAAATGAACCACGCCGCCGCCCGCTTGCAGCAGCCTGGCGTGCTGGTGAAACAGGTGGCCGAGGAGGTTGGATTTGCCGATCCGTTCCATTTTTCCCGCGTCTTCAAGAGTGTGCTGGGGCTTTCGCCGGACACGTTCCGGCGGATGCGATGACGGCGCCGTGCCGGATCATCGGGGGCCGCCGGCGTGGAATCCTAATCCCAATCGTAATCCTAATCTTAATCCCCTTGGAACCATGATTGCGATTAAGAACAAGATTAAGATTAAGACCCTGCCGGGCTGCCGACGTGGTGGACAAAGAATGAATAAACAAATAATCTGGAACCCGTCCCCCGCATAATCCGCGAATTGAAGCGAAAATGAATCAGGTCAAAACCGCCCTTATCGAACGCCTGGCCGTTTGCAGTTGGTCGCTGCAAGCCGCCAGCCCCGGCGAACTCGCCGGAAAAATTCTCGCCACCGGTGTCCGCCAAGTGCAACTCGCCTTGGATCCACTTCGGGAAGCGCCCGAAATCTGGGGGCAAACGGCTGCCGTGTTTTCGCAGAATGAAATCGCGATTGTTTCCGGCATGTTTGGCTGCGTGGGGGAAGATTACACGACGCTCGAAACCATCCGGCAGACCGGCGGCATTGCCCCGGACGCCACCTGGCCGCAGAACTTGAAGAATATTCAGGCGACCGCGGCGCTGGCGGCGAGCCTCGGCTTGAAGCTGGTGACCTTTCATGCCGGTTTTCTGCCGCACGACCGGCGCGACCCAGATTTTCATAAGCTGGCGGAGCGGCTGGGAGCGGTGGCGGATATTTTTGCGGAACGGAAGATCAAACTGGGTTTGGAGACCGGCCAGGAATCCGCCGAAGAATTGGCGGCGATTCTGCGCGCGGTGAACCGCCCCAACCTCGGCGTCAACTTCGATCCCGCCAACGTCATCCTCTACGGCCGGGACGATGTCCCCGGCGCGCTGCGGTTGCTCACCCCGTGGATCTGTCAGGTTCACCTCAAGGATGCCCGCCGCACCAAAACGCCCGGAACCTGGGGCGAAGAGGTCGTGGTCGGCACGGGCGACGTGGATTGGCGGGCCTTCTTCGCGGCGCTCAAGACCGCCGGTTATGCGGGGCACGTCGTGATTGAACGCGAGGCCGGCACGAGCCGCGTTGCGGACATCCGCGCTGCCAAAGCCGTCGTCGAACAACTCACCTGAGCCTTAACTTGTTATGCCATACTCTTCATCCGGAAAATCTGCGCGCCCAGTGAATGTTGCCGTCGTGGGCCTCGGTTTCATGGGCGTCACGCATCTGCGGGCCTACCTTGAAAACCCGGCGGCGCGCGTCGCCGCCGTTTGCGATCCCCTCCGTTTGCCGGTCAACGGCATCATCCCCGGCATTGCCGGCAACATCAAAAGCACCGGCGACATCCATCTCGGTGCCGAGGTCAAAGCCTTTGGCAAGATCGAGGAATTGCTGGCCGATCCCGGAATTGATCTGGTGGATATTTGCACGCCGACGCCGATGCATCATGCGCAAGTCATCGCCGCGCTTCGGGCGGGACGGCATGTCCTGTGCGAAAAACCTTTGGCCCGCACCTCGGCGGCGGCGCGCGAAATTGTGGCGGCGGCGGAAGGTGCGCCGGGAATATTGATGCCCGCCATGTGCATGCGCTTCTGGCCGGGCTGGGCATGGCTCAAGCAGGTGGTGGCAGAAAAGACTTTCGGTCCGGTTCTGGCCGCGCGTTTCCGGCGCGTGTCCGAGCTGCCCGCCTGGAGCCGGCCGGGCAACTACAGCGGCGCGGGCAGCGATCTGGGCGGCGCGCTGTTTGATCTGCACATTCACGACACCGACTTCGTCAATTATCTTTTCGGCCGGCCCCAAACGGTTTTCTCCTCCGGCGTGGTGGCGGCGGGCGGTTCCATCAATCACGTGGTGACGCAATATGGCTATGCTGACGGGCCGGCGGTTTATGCGGAGGGCGGCTGGCTGTTGACGCAGGGGTTCAACATGGCTTACACGTTGCACTGCGAGCGGGCCACGATTGATTTTGATCTGGCGCGTGGGGCAGGGGCGCTCATCGTTTCGGAAACCGGTCAGCCGCCGCGCACGGTTCCGTGTGATGGCCCGGATGGCTATGGGGCCGAAACGCGCTACTTCGTTGATTGTATTGCCAGCCGTCGGCCCTGCACGGTGGTGACTGCGCGCGATGGCGTCACCGCGCTCGAAATCTGCGAGGCGGAGGAAACCTCCCTCCGGACCCGCTCGCTCGTGAACCTTTAATCTCCGCCACCGACTTAAATTATGAATAAAACCTATCGCTTCCGTTTGTTTGTGATGATGGTGCTCGAGTTCTTCATCTGGGGCGCCTGGCTGCCGCTGATCTTCGGCTATCTGCCCAGCCTCGGCTTCTCGCCGGTGCAGCAGGCGTGGATTCTGAATGCGTTTCCCATCGCCGCCATCGTGGGCATGTTTTTTAGCAACCAGTTTTGCGACCGGAACTTCGCGGCGGAAAAATTCCTCGCGTTCAGCCATTTCACCGGCGGGCTGGCGATGCTGGCGCTGGCGTTCACGAGCGGTTTCTGGCTGTTCTTCGGGCTGATGCTCGTGCATTGCCTCCTGTATGTGCCGACCATCTCCATCGCCAACTCCATCGCCTTCGCCCACATGAAAGACCCGCAGAAGGAATTCGGACTCGTCCGCATGGGCGGAACGGTGGGCTGGATTCTCGCCGCCTGGCCGTTCACGTTTATTCTGGTGGACTGGGACAAAGTTCATGCCGCCAACGTGACGGGATTTGCCGACTGGCTTGGCACCGTGCTCGCTTCCGGTCTGACCGGCGAGAAGCTCAAGGCCGCCACCGCCTGGACCTTCATCGTGGCGGGCGTGGCGTCGCTGGCGCTGGCGGGATTCAGTTTTCTGCTGCCGCCCACGCCGCCGAAAAAAGCCGGAAAAGGCGCTGAAGGACTGGCGTGGCTGGAAGCGATGAAACTGCTCAAGCATCCGTTCGTGCTCGTGCTGTGGCTGGTGACGCTGGTGGATGCGTTCGTGCAGAATTGTTATTTCAACTGGACGGGAATGTTCCTCGGCACGGCCACGAGCGCCGGCGGCGTGGGCATTCCGGGCAACTGGATCATGCCCGTGATGAGCATCGGCCAGGTGGCGGAAATCCTGACCATGCTCATCCTCGGCGCGACGCTCAAGGTGTTGGGCTGGCGGACGACGATGATCCTCGGCATTCTCGGCCAGGCCGCGCGGTTCGCCGTCTATGCCTATTTTCCGCAGCACCGCGAACTCATCATTCTCGCGCAGATCCTCCACGGCATCTGCTACGCCTTTTTCTTCGCGACGGTTTATATCTTTGTGGATTCCTATTTTCCCAAGGACGCCCGCGCCAGTGCGCAGGGCTTGTTCAACATGATGATCCTGGGCGTGGGGGCGCTCGCGGCGAATTCCCTCTGCCCTTACCTGGGCCAGAATATCTTCACCCACGGCGGCGTGGTTCAATTCAAAGGCCTGTTCCTCGTGCCGATGATTTGCTCGCTGGCAGCGGCGGTGGGATTGGCGCTGTTCTTTCGTCCGCCGAAAACCGGGAACGAACAAGTTTCAGCCACTTGATACTGTCCCAGCATCTATGAAACGCCATTTTTTATCCGCCGCTATCCTCCTCCGCAGCCTGCTGCTCACCGCCATCCTGGCCGCGCCATGGGCCGGGGCGGCAAACCTCAAAGTTTCCATCGCGGGCGATTCCACGGTGGGAACCTACAAGCCCGGCGAACCCATTGCCGGCTGGGGCCAGATGCTCGGGCTTTTTCTCAACGAGGGGATTTTGGCGGACAATCAAGCGGCCGGCGGCCGCAGCACCAAAACTTTCCTCGGCGAGGGGCGCTGGGATAAACTCCTGGCCGGAAAACCCCGGCTGGTTTTGATCCAGTTTGGCCACAACGACAGCCATGCCAAAGAGCGGCCCGAGTCAACGGAGGCCGCCACCGATTTCAAGGATTACCTGCGCCAGTATGCCGAGACGGCGAAAGCCGCCGGCGTGACGCCGGTCTTTGTCACCCCGCCGCATCGGCGCACCTACAATGGCAAGGAGCCTTCCACCGAGCTTGCACCTTATGCCGAGGCGATAAAAACGGTGGCTGCCGAGAAAGGATTGTTTTGCGTTGACCTGCACGCGGACACGGGAAAGCTGCTGCGGGAACTCGGCGAAAGCGGGGCCGAGCCGCTTTATTGTCAGCCGTCCGACCGCACCCACTTTTCTCCCGCCGGCGCGTATCGGATGGCCTCCCTGATCGCCGCTTCCCTGAAAGCGAACGGCAGTCCGATGAAAACTCTTTTCCGGGATAATCCGCTGCCGCTCCCCGAGGCCGCCAAGCCCGCACCGAAAGGTTTTAAAGTCCTGCCGGGCGCGGCTGTCCATGTCTTCGGTGTGAGCGCCAAAGTGTCGATGTCGTTTGCCGGCGGCAGCGACGGGGTGACGGGTGCCCCGGCCAGCTGGATGAAGGAGAACGCGGACCAGCGCCTGGTGGTGGGCACCCAGCCGGTCACGGCGGAATGGACCCATTGCTATTTTGCCTTCACCCCGAAATCCTCGGGCAGGGTGATGCTCATCGTGATGGGCAGCGACAAGGACAATTATGTCTGCTACGACGATTTCGAAATCGCCGGGTCAGCCCTCGACAATGGCGGCTTCGAGCAGGCGGGCGCCGATGGCCGGCCGTTGCACTGGGTGCCCATGGCGAAAGCGAAGTATGATAATAGTTCGGGCCAAGCCCATGGCGGATCTGCCTTTGTGAAATGCACGGCGAATGATCGCTACAGCCAGAACCTCGAGGTGAAGGCGGGAGAGAAGGTCACGGTTTCCTTCTGGATCAAAGCCGATGGTCTTAAGTGAGGCTCGCATAATAAAGTGGCAGCGGGTGTCATTTTCTCGGTCAAGGCGGCAGTTTTTCCCGCTCACCAGGAGCCGTAGGTCTGGTTGGCCTTTTCCAGGCTCCACAGGTTCGTGGTCGAGTTGGAAATCTGATACAGTTTTGGCGACGCGGGATATCCCAAAATCATCCCGGTTTGCATCCACCAGTCATCGAGCATGCCCTGGTTGCGAGTGTCAAAGGTCCACAGCAGGCTCAACTGCACTCCGGAATCTATCAATGCCTGCATCATGCTGTTGAAAGTGGTCTGTTCGTCTGGCGTGGTCCCGTCGCCGGCGGCTCCCCACTCCCCGATGACCAACGGGCGGCCCATCCGGGCGCTGTTGGTGACAAAATAATCCATCAGCAATTTATACTGTCCGGTGAGCCAGAGATTGGTCACCGGGCTGTCCGAAGGAAAATAAATCTCCGGCGCGCTGCCGGGTTTCTCCGGATAGATATGCGCGGTAACCGTGTCCATGGGGGCGGGGTTGTCCACCGGCAGAACAGCCGCCATTTGGGCGCGAGTGTCAGGGGTCCACGTATGAAACTGCCAGTTGTTCCAGGCACTGGTCCGCGGAATGGAGTTGCCGCTCAAGATCGGCCGCCAGGTATCGGTCTCGCGCACCGTGTCCGCAAAGTTCTGTTTGGCGGTCTGCACCTCCGCCCGGACCAGGTCGTCCGGCCCGGTCCAGGCCGGCAGCACGGTCAGATTGGTGCTGGTGTTCGGCAGCATATCCCCCTGGTTGGCGCCCCACACCCGGCAGGTGCGAATCGCTTTAATGTTGGGATGATCCACGCCAAGGTTATACTCATTGCCAAATTCCCAGGCCCAGACGGCGGATGAATGCGCATAGCGGGCGACCATTTCCCTGGTGTAGTAGCGGATAAACCCCGCCGAGCCGCTGTTCGTCCGCCCGAGCTCCCGCTTGTATTCCGCATACGTGAGGTTCCCAAGGATGTTGGTATTGCGCGGATTCGGCGGAATGAAATCGGTTCCGGGCACCAGATAACCGGCGGCCACCGCGCCGTCCACGATCTCCCCGGTCGTTTCGATTCGCCAGAACAGATCCAGAATCAGACCGACATGATATTGTTCGGCGCACGCCACAAAATAATCCAGCCGCCGGTAATATTCCGTCTTGTTGGTGAAATACAGGCCCCAGTCTTTCGGCCAGAAGTCGCCCGCCAGCACCCGGGCCACGGGAATGTTATGCGCCTGAAGATACGCCAATCCCTGCACGAATGAGGTGTCGTTGGAGTTCGCCGAATACCGGGTGAACGCATCGTAATAATTCACCCCGAACGCGCGCAACGGCAGGGTGGCCCCGTTGGTGTCGTAATGGATCAGCTTGCCGGCGTATTCGCCCGCTTGCGCGACGCCAATGCCATTCGATGGGGGATAAGCCAGCACCCGCCAGAACCTGGCGGACTGCCCGCCGACCGGTTCTTCCGCCGTGACGGCCCCCCCGTCGCCCATGAAAAACTTCGAGCTGACCGACTGAAAGCGAACATCCGGACTGCCCTGCAGTTCATAATTGACGCCCCCCTGGCCCGGCCACTGCAACCGGGCCTTGCTGTTGGTTACCACCCCCGTCAGCACCGGTTTCAGCGATACGCCGTTGCCGTTGGGGCTGTGAATGAGTTCTGGAACCAGTGAAATCGTGGCGCCGTCGTTGCTCAGGCTGAAATAATTCAGCCCGCTCGCCGTGGAGCCGTTCACCTTCAATTTTCCGCCGGTGGCTGCCGCCGTCCACGCGCTGTTGCCGAAATTATTGATCGTGACGCTGCCGGCATTTCCAGTCTGGAAATTAATCGTCGCGTCGAGGTTGGTTGTGGCCGCCCCGCCGTTGTCATAGTTCGTCCCCAACTGCACGTCCGCACGGCCCCCGGCCAGCAAGTTGATCGTCCCGGCGTTGAGGCTGCTTCCCGCCGCTTTCAGCCGGCCGTTCTTGATATTCACGGTGACAAACGTTGAATTCATCTTCAATCCCCCCGCCGTTTGATTGGTCAGGATGATCACCCCGCTGAGCAGGTCAAACTCGCAGGGCTGACTATATTGCGACCAGAGATTAAGCTGGTTTACAATGGCATTGGTGTAAGCCGCGTAATTCGTGCGCGGATCATCAATGACATACCGCGAAGTGATGCCCGAACCGCTGGTGCCCCCGCGCATGGCTACTGTCGATTGCGCCCTGTCGTCAATAAATCCCCCCGTCTGCAAGACGGCCAGGTTATACCAGCCGCCCGCAGCCCCAAACGAGACCGGGCTGCCGGTGACTGAAACCAGCCCGGTGGAACTGCCGGAGGGCAGCGCCCCGCCCACCCAATTGGCGGCCGTGACAATCGCCCCGACCGGACTGTTCGTATTGCTGTTCTGGCCTTGAAACGGGACATAACCCGCCCGGGCCAGACCCGCACTCAGCAACACCGCCGCAATGATTCTGAAACAGCCGGTTGTTGTCATGGGTTATTGGATTGGCAACGCGCCTCAGCAAGGGACGAGTTTGTTTGCAACTGACAGGAAATTGCTTTTCCTGCGGGCCCATTTGTCTGATGCGGCGCGGCTGATTTTTGGATCATCATTTCTTGACGACATCAAAATCAGTCTGGAAACGGATTTCCTTCTTTGTTCCGTCCGCCAGTTGCAATCGCATCGTGCCGCCGGAAACCGTTGCACCAGTCACCGCGCATGATGCCGTGCCCAGTGTTGGCGCGAGCACATAAACCATCTGAACTTTGCCGGTCGCTTGCTTTTTATAGATCGCCGTCGGAATCGGCCGGATGCCGCCGTAGCCGAGCGTGTGATCGGGCAGCCAGCCCTGCACCGGATCCTTCTGCCCTTTTACGATGCGAACGCTGTCCGAACCGAAGGCGAGAATGCTGAGATTAGTCCCTGGGTTCTGCGTCGAGACCCGAAGGCCATCGACCCCGACGTCGGGCGCGTCAAGATGGAACATGGCTTCGTAGGTGTGCGGCTGGTCGTCGGCGGGTTCGAGTTCATCGACGATGACGAAGAAATCCGGCTTTACGAAGAAGACGTGGCGCGTCTGCTTCGCGATCCGTTCGGCCTTCGGCCCCCATCCTTCGTCGTAGCGCGCTGCCGCGTGATCAAATTTCGCATTCGTTTCCCAGATCGCCGGCGGCGGCGTCTTCACGACGTAGGTATCGCGCGGCGAGGCGTGGCGATTCTGTTCAAGGCCATCGACGAGCACGACGTTATGCGCGCGGCTGCTGAGCACATAGCTGCGCCAAACGCTCGCGTCGTAGGTGTAAACGCCGCCTTCGACGAGCAGCGGTTTTCCGAACGCCGAAAGGATGACGCTGAGTTTGTCTTCGTGCTGGTGGCCATAGCCGAACGGCCCGCCGTCCAGGCACAGCCATTTCGCCTCGCGCTCCCAGCCGCTGCGCATGATGAACTGGCCGGCATACGGGAACCGATGCGACGCGTGATCCGGCGCTTTGCCATCCTTGCCAGCCTTCGCAACCCACCGGAAATCCTCGCGTTTGGGGAAAAGCCCCGCAGCCTGCTCGATGAATGACAACACCCGGCCCGCGCCGGAATCGTTGAGCGGTGGCGTCGTGCGGTCCGGCTGCATCGAATAGAGGAAGTAGTCGAACATCATTTCCATCTTCGCCAAATAGTCCTTTGGCACTTCGAAGCCGGTGACGGGCACGAGTTCCACCGGCCCGAGAAAATTCCGCACCGCGACGCCGTGATAGCCGGGCGCGAGTTCGACCTGCGCGCCGTCGGGATAGACCTGCACGTCGAGCTCGCGATAGAGCCGTTCGATCGCCGTATCGCGCCAGAGCTTCGCGTCCTTGAATTCGGGGAACAGCGCGCCGACGTGATACAGGCCGTTTGCCTCCATCGTCAGCCAGTTGCCCGTCATGTGGAATTTCGTCAGATACTGCGCGTGCTCGACAAAACTTTTCACCATCAGCACCACCGCCTCGTCGTCGAACGACTTCGCTGGCAGGAATCGGAAGAAAACCCCTGGCCAGACCGATCCCGTCCGGATGCCCGCCTCGATGGTCCGCCACTTCGAAAACGCGCCGTTTGCCGGTTTGGCCATCGGCACCGGACAATCGCGCACCCAACTCCGGAGTTCCGTGACAAATTCCCGCGCGTATTTCTCGTCGCCGGTCGCGCGATACGCGTTGCTCAGATCAACCCACATCGCATGGCGGCTGAGCTGCCACGTCCATTCGTGATTGCGCGGCCACTTCGAATCCGGCTGCGTCGTCGGATTAAAACCCCAGTCGATCTGCTCGCCAAACTTCCACTCGATGCCGATACTGCTGAAACGGTGTTCGAGCGCCTTGTCCGCACCAGCGTTGCGGCGCGTCTTAGCATTGCCGACCGGCGGCAGGTCGGCCGCGAACCACTGCGGCTGCTTGCGGGTTCGCAGATAGTCCGCGAAGGCGTGCTTCGCCGCAGGCCAGTCGGATTTCTCGACCGCGGATTTAACCGCGCCCAGTTCCGGACTGCTCACGTCGAGCATCTGGAAGAGCGCGGCGTCGTTCAGGCGTGGTCCTATTTCGACGGCACGCGAAACCGAGGCGATGGTGAGAAGCATAAAGAGGCGAGCGCCTAGCTTCATTACGGATAGGAAATTGTTTTTCATACGGGCTCTTTTACTGGACGCTGCGTAGGCAACATAACCTTTTACTGTAACTCATCAAGGCGTGCTGACCACCTTCACGTTCCGGAATATGAACGGATTGTCGCTAAGTCTCAGCGGTTTGCCGCTGGCGGTGGTGACGTTCTTTAGGATCACCTGTTCGGTCTTGATGTTCGGGTATTTCTCCTGGTAGGTGGCGTTGGTGAACTTCGAGTTGAAGTCGGCGAAAATGGCCGGCCCGCGATAATTAGCCGGATGATTGGTGTCATCGATGCGCAGCGTGTCGATGGTGATCTGTCTGGGCATGTAGCAGGTATAGCCGAAGTTGTGCTGGCCCGTATAGGATCCCCCGATCAGCGCGGCGGTGACGGGATTGCCGCCAGCGGGAACGTAAACGCAATTTTTGATGATGAAATCGCCCTGCCAGGTGCTGCCGTAATCGGAGCGCAGGCTGATGAGGCTGCCGCCGTAGAGGGTGCAGTTTTCCACGAGCAGCGTCCCGAAGCCGATGGCGTTGATCCCGGCATGGCCCAAGGTCGAATTGCGGATCGTGGCATTGGCGACGCCTTGGTGGGCATCGAAACGGGAGAAGCTGCACCGGTCGAGCAGCAGGTTCTTACAGAAGTTGGAGCCGATGATGCCCCAGCGGGTGCGGTCCTTGATGTCATTGCTTTGTTTGCAGTTGATGAAGGAGACATTCAGGGCCTGGTTGATGGAAAGGTCGTAGGTGCCCATGCTGACCGGCCTGCCCGCCGAGCCGATGGTGACGTAGGTTTTGTGCCCGGTCAGGATGGCATTCCGCACGATGACGTTGGCGCAAGCGCTGAAGTTGAGAAAGCCGCCGTAGGGCGCGCCATGGTCGCCCTCGCCGGTGACGAGGTGCTCCACGCCATCGATCACCACATTCGAGCGCCGGATCCCGATTCCGCGGGTGAAGTAGCTGTATTTGGATTCAACCGCGTTGGCTTTGGTGGTAAACCGGCCGCCGGTGATGGTCAGCCGCTTCTGGTCCATCGGCTGGGCGGTGATCTTCGTGATCTGGTCGAAATCCCAGATGATCGGCGTGTTCGTGTCCACCCGGCCGTCGGGGTATGCGATGAAGGTGTCGGTCTGCGGGGAGCCGTTGTTTTGGTTCGCTCCGAACCGGATGAAATGTTTGACGCGGTCATTCCAAACGCTGATGACGCAGGGGCCGGGCAGAGCAGCGGCGATTTTGGCCTGGTTCCGCTTGAGCGTGGTGATCCCCTGAAGCGTGAACGGCTTCAGGGAAGATTGGACATTGAAGATGTTGGCATTGCGGTTCGAGACGGCGGTGTCGTCGATGATAAACTTGGCCGTCCCCCAGTCGGTGTCCGTCTGGATGATCGCCGTCTTGTTCTTTCCCCCGATGTAGTAGGTCGCCCCATCGTCCGCTTTTACGGGCAGCCCGTGCTGGTTGGCGAATTCGTGGGCCTTGACGATGGCCTCGAGGTCATCGGTCACTCCGTTGCCGACGGCTCCGAATTTTGCATACCGGACCACCTCGGCGGAGAAAACGGACAGGCCTGACCCGAAGAAACCGAGGGCCATGACCGCGACTAACATTTCAAATCGTTTCATAATAATAAAATCTCCTGCCAACCACCGACTTCGTTCAGAATGATTGATTGTGCCGATTATGGCAAAATACATTTCATAATTGAAAATGAAATGCGCCTGTCCCGCTCGCCAGGCAGCGTGAACCGGTTCTACAACCCTTTGACCGACCAACCGCGGCGGTATTCCCGGCGGACGAACTGGTTCGCCTCCTTGAGGTTGAACTTCATCTTCCGGCTGTTCCAGTCCAGCGTGGTTTGGGGGAAGCGCGAGGCGATGCCGCCGAGCAGAATGGCTTCGGTGAGCGGACTGGCGTAGGCAAAATCGGCGGTGGTCTTGTCCTCGCCCCGGCAGGCATTGACGAACTGTTCCCAATGTTTGAGGCCTTTGACCGGCGGCAGTTTGAACTCCTTGAATTTTGCGGCGGGAAACAAGGCCGGTCGGGCGTCGCCATGAGGCACCAATAGAACGCCCTCGGTTCCGATCAGCATGGAGCCGGAGGTGGGAACGGGTTCGCCTTCCAACCGGGCGATAATTTCGGCAGCCGGTTTGGATGCGCCATCATACCAGGTGATGGGCAGGGTTTTGGCGGAGGTCTGGTTGTTTCCAGCGAAAATGTAAATCACCCTGCCGTCAATGGCCCAGTTCCATGGGTTCGGCGCCGGACCTTCCGAGCGGACGGAAATGGGCGCGGTCAGATTCAGCGCTTCAAACACGGGATCAAAAATATGGCAGCCCATGTCGCCTAAGGTGCCCGTGCCAAAGTCCAGCCGCCGACGCCAGTTGCCGGGATGATAATAGTGGTCGCCGATGAAAGGCCGGTCGGCGCAAACGCCCAGCCAGAGATTCCAGTCAAAGTCGGCGGGCAGGGGATCGGTCCGGTCCGGCTTGGAGGACATGTCTCCCCAGGGTTTTTTATTGCACCAGGAGTGAACCTCCTGGATTTTTCCAATGGTTCCGTCCTGCACCATCCGCACTCCCATCCGATAATAAACCGACGAGTGAATCTGGATGCCCATTTGGGTGACGACTTTTTTCTTCCGGGCGATCTCTTCCATCCGGCGCACTTCGTAAATGTCGTGGGCGAGCGGTTTCTGGCCGTAGACGTGTTTGCCGAGCTGCATGGCACTCACGCCGATGGGCGCATGCATGTGGTCGGGCGTGGAGACGTTGACGGAATCGATGTTCTTCGCTTCTTTGTCCAGCAACTCACGCCAGTCCTGATAAATCTTGGCCATCGGAAAACGTTTTCGAGCTTCGATTGTGCGGTTGAGATCCACATCGCAAATCGCGACGATTTCAACGTTCGGACAATTGGCGATTTGCGTAAGGTCAGCCCAGGCCATGCCGCCGGCGCCGAAGCTGGCATGGCGAATTGTGCGGCTCGGGGGCAGGGCGAGCAGATGACGGGTAAGGAAGGGCGCCGCGATGGCTGCCGTGCCGAGGGTTTTAAGAAACGAACGGCGGGTAGACTGATGGTGCGGGTTCATGCGAAAAGCCGGATGTTTAGTTGAGCGGCTTGATGGAAATATTGCGAAACATCACCGGGTCGTTGTGGCCGGCAAACCCAAAATAGCCGCTGGTGCGGTCCTTGCCGGGATGTTTTTTGTTGCCAAGAAATTCGGTGACTTTGGACAAATCGGCATCGAGGATCACCGTGCCGTTGAGTTCTAACTTGATGATTGATCCGGTGACGGTGACTTCCTCGTAGTTCCAATCGCCCGTGGGACGCAGGTAACCGCGATGCGCCGCCACCATGCCGTAGGCCGCGCCGTGAAACTGGCGCGGATCCAGCGCCGCGTATTTCGGATCTTCACTGTCGAGCACCTGACATTCGCACATGCCGGTGTAGGCGGTGTCGCCGCTGCCGGGATAGCGGATGGCCAGACCATTGTTGCCGGCGGGCGGAAGCTTGAACTCCAGCCGCGCGACGAAGTTGGCGAATTCGTCCTGGGTGTAAATCGTTCCGCCCTTTTTGGGTTTGCAGGTGATCGCCCAGTCCTTCACTTCGTAGTTTTCCACCGGTCCGCGCCAGCCGGTGAAATCTTTGCCGTTGAAGACGGACTTGAAACCTTTGGGGTCGGTGCCGCGCAAAAGTTTGTTGGCCTCGTCGCTGCCGATTTCGCGGATGAAGACATTGCGCCAGCGAATTTCGCCGCCGTGCGTCTGCAGTTGGATTGGCCCCTTTGGCGGCACGGGCAGCTTGCGGTTGTAATAATTTTCCATGACGCAGCCGTTGACGGTTTGTTCTCCATTCAACCAGACCCAGACGCGTGTGCCGGCCATGACAATCCGAAAATGGTTCCATTCGCCGAATGGCTTGTCTGCCTTCACGAGCGGGTCTTTGCCGGGGGCGCCGGGGGAGTTGTTCCATAATCCGCCCGAACCTTTGCCGGCCCCGATGGCGAATTTTGCCGTCTCAGTGTAATCCCAGATTTGCACCTGAGGGCAGCCGCGCAAATAAATCCCGCTGTCTGCCAGCGGCACCGTTTTATAATCCACGAGCAGTTCAAAATCGCCGTAGTATTTGTCCGTCGTGAGGAAAAGGCCTTTGCCGTCATTCACCAGTTCGCCGTTCTGCACCGACCAGTGCCGGCGGATATCGTCGAGGCTGGCCTCGTGTTTTTTCTGGAATGCCTCGGGCGGCAGCGCCATGTATTTGCGCGGGTCTTCCGTGGTGGCGCCCCACCAATGGTCGAGGTTGCTGCCGTTGAACAAGGCGGTGAACCCGCCCGGCGCTTCATTCTTCGCGGTCAATTTAGCTGGTGTTTGGCAGCCAGCCTGAGCTAAGACGATTGGTAAAACCAATGCAGAGAGATAATAGGGGTTCACAGCGATGAAATTTGTCGAGTGAGTCGCTGGATGTAAAGGAGAAGAACATTATGAAATTAAATATCGATAAAATGAAGTGGTTTACCCCTATAATTGAAAAACGTAACTTGGCATTAATACGACAACGCTCTGGCGCTGGCGCATAATGAAAACATTGTGAAAACCTACCAATCTGAAATGTTTAGCGCGCTTTTTTTGGCGGTTCCCCTGACCTTGTTTGGTCTGTTGGTCCTCATCGGTGCCGCCTTAAAGGAAACGCCGTTATTTTGGCTTAACGCTGGCGGGTATCCCGAGGAATTGCGAGCGCTGTTGCTCGTTGCCTTTTATCCGGCCTATTTGGTTTATTTTTTCTGGCTGACGTTTGTAACGTTCACGTCCTGGCGGCTAATGCGCGATTTCAAACATGCCGGAACTTTGCTGCTGCTGGCCAGCGGAGTGAACTGGTTGTTGTTATCGGCTTCCACGACGATTGTGATTTGGAACAATGTTGAAAATCTTCTGCAGGGTTTGCCGTTTCATTCACATCCATCGTAACGATAGATAATCGGCGGGCAGGGGGGGCGGCTAGGGTTTCGCCGCACCCGAAATCACGGTCCGACATTCACGCCCACACCGACTTTGGTTGTGCTGCCGCCAGCGCGAAGGCCTTCATTTGCTGCCACGGTGCGGACAAATGTATCCACGATAGATTTGACGGCGCTCTGGAACATTCCCAGCGGCTGGTCGGGCACATACACAATGTCACGCGGTTGGAGCCTCACCTCGGGCGCCCGCCCCTTGAGAATATCTAAAAAATTTATCACGGCGTAATGGGGATCTGTTAGCGAGCCGCGAATGACGACAACCTCGCTTAGCCATGCGTTGGGTGTAGTGCCGCGCGCATTGGCAATGGCCGAACTCAAGGTCACCTGATCTTTGAACGATACTGCGCGTGGCCCGGTCACGGCGCCAAGCACATACACTTCCGTGGCCAGCGCTGACGGGAGATAGACAAAATCATCCGGTTCGAGATAGACGTTTTGCGACAAATCACCATCGTGGATGAGTCGGCTGAAATTTACCGGCATGAACTTGCCGTGGCGCAACAGGAAACTGTGACGCAAATCGGCCAGTTCCTCCGTCGTGCCGGTGAACTGTGCGGTGTATAGCCCGCCGGCTCGTGCAATGGCATCCACCACTGTCATCGGTGTTTCCAAGGGGTAGATGCCTGGTGTGTTGAGTCGGCCCAGCACCCAGACACGGGCGCTACGGACTTCGCGAAGAGTCACGCTCACGCGGGGGCTCTTATAGAAATGCGAAAGCTGCGCTTGCAAGGCGTCACGGGTCTGCGCCAGTGTCAGTCCCCAAACCTTGAGTCCGGGGATCAGGTTGAAATAAATTTTCCCATCCGGACCGACCAGCGCCGGCTGTGGTCCCTCGCCGTTGCCAAGTAATTCCACGTCCACCTTGTCGCCTGGTCCGAGGCGGAATTCACTGGCCGATGGTTTTAGCCATGAGGGATTTATGGCATTGGTGGCTGAAAATTCCTCAAACGTCTGGCCTTTGGGATTGTGCGGATCAAACGTCGGCCCGTGCCGCACATTGGCACATCCAAAGGCGGACAATGCAACCGCCATCAAAAAATATTTTAACAATGTAGGCATCAATCGAGCGATGGAATCAGCGGGTGGGTGGTGAGCGGTTTGATGTTGTTGCCAACCCACGCCGTCGTCATCCCCTGCACATAGGCGTTAAGCGCGATTTGCAACAAATCTTGCGCCCGTTGCCATGGTTTTTCACCGACGTATACAATGTCTTTCGGTTGCAATATAAAATCCTTTTCGCGGCCTGACAGGATGGCTGCGAGGTTTACCACGAACGTCTGCGGCTTTTGCAGCGAACCGCGCACCACCAGCACGCGCTGCTTGTAGGCGGTCGGCAAAATCCCGCCGCGCACGGTCAGCACGCCGACCATCGTATTCTCTGCCGTCAGGCCGAGCGGTCCCTGGCTGCTCACTGCGCCGAGGAGATAAATCTCGTTTACGGTGCCGGATGGGAAATAAACATAGTCGCCCGGTTCAATCAGGATATTTTGCGTCAGATCACCGTGTGTGAATAGCTTCTCGAAATCCACCGGCAGCCGCTGGCCATTACGCACGATGAACGAACGTTTCATGTCCGCCAGTTCCACGGTGTTGTGTTCGTAAAGCCCGGTATCAATGCCGCGCGCCCGTGCGACGGCCTCAATGATCGTCAGCGGCCGGTCAAGCGTGTAAGCGCCGCGATCCACCACGGCTCCGAGCAGATAATATTTTTTGCTGCGCCATTCCACCGGCGTGATGACAGTGCGGGCGTTGCGGTAAAATTTCCCCAGTTCCCCGTCCAGTTTGGCGCGCATTTCGTCCACGGTCAGGCCCGCAACCGGCACGCTCTGGGCCTCCAGAAAACTAATGCGTCCATCCGGCCCCACCGGCACATAAGTCCGGATGGAATCCGTGCGGCCATAAATTCGCAGGTTGAAAATATCGCCCGCACCGACGGTGTAGCGCTCCTGCCAGCCGGCGTAAAACGGCGTATGTGATGAACCGGAAAAGATATCCACCGCTGGCCGGTTGGTTTCCCCTGTACGCCCCGAACTTGCGCTCAACAATATAAACATCAGTGCCAGCGGGAGAAATTTTTCCAGCAGTGTCACCCGCAAAAAGTCAGTCGGCTCGCGGTTAAGCGCCGCCCCAACGAGTGTCACGTCACCCGCCTCGACGGTTTCTAGAATTTCCGCCAGCTCGTTTTGCTCCAGTCCCCCGCTGGCCGTCACCCAAACCACCGCCGGCATCAACTCTGCTGCCAACACTGCATCCAGTCCGGACATCTCCGGCAACTCAATCAGTAAAATCATTGCCGGGATTTGTTGCCATACCTCCGTTGCGCGCTGCCAGCGGGCACGGTTTTCCAGAGTCCAGATCCACGCTGAATCGTAGCGGAGTTCCAACGGCACGCCCGGCTGTTCACGCAGGTGGCGCACCACCAGATCCGGCAATGCCAGGGCGTCTGTCAGCGTGGCGGATTTGATTTCTGGATTGGGCGACGACTGGTTTGTCACCGTCACCACCGGTTGTCGGCGGTCGTGTGCGGCATCGCGCAGATGTCCGATTAAAGTGGATTTCCCCTCGCCGTTTTTAGCTGATGTGAAGGCCAGCGTCACGCGCGACTCGTTCTGTAATTTCAACTGCCGCAAAAATTGCGACCAGGCCCGGAAGCGCCATTGTGCCAAGTCTTTTGAGGAAAAACTGGTTGTATCCGGCAGCCGTGCCACCACCGGCACGCCGGTTGCGCGCCGCAAATCGGCTGCCGATACCACGCGCAAGTCCATCAGCTCGCGCCCGCAAATCCAGACCAGTAAGGTGCCCATGCCGAACACAAATGCGCCGATGGCGGCGAGGATGATTTTTTTCCACCGGTTGCCGACTTCCACGCTTTCCTCGCTTGCCGGCGCAAACAGCCGGTATAATCCCGGTGAATTCGCCTCAAAAACCTGCGCCTCGCGCTGGCGGCCCGCGAGTAAGTCGCGCACGGTTTGCAAGGTTTGCTGGCGCGCGGTGATCTGGGCCAGGCGCTGGCTCTTCTCCGGAATTCCGCTTAGTTTTTGCTGCACGTTGGCGCGAAAAGCGGTGAACTGTTCAACTTTCTTGGCGAGTCCTTCGCGCTGGCAGCGCAAATCGACAATCTGCAAATACAAATTGTTGGCCATGGTGTTTTCGCTGAATTGAAACGCCGTTTTATTGGTTTCGCTGGAGAACGCGGCCTGATTCAGCAGTTGTTTTTCCAGTGAGGACACTTTTTCCTGTGCGTCTTTCACGACCGGATTTTCGTCGGTGTAATTGTTGCGGAGATTGTTCAGTTCCAGGCGCGCATGGCTCAGCCGCATGGCCTGCGGGTTTTGTTGGGCGAGTTCGCGCTCGATGCTTCCGATGCGGAAATCCACCGTTTGCAAGTCGGTCTTCGCCGTTTGCAATTGCATTTCTGCGTCGCCGAGTTCGCGTAGGAATGCCTCCACTTGGCGATCCGCCCCGTAGAAATCACTGCCCCGGCTGAACTCCAGCATTTCTTTGTTGACCTGCTCCAGTTCCGCGTCGGTGCGCGAAATCTGGTCGCGCAAAAACTTGTCAAGCTCGGCGGCTTCGTCTGACTGCATTTGCGAGGTTAATGCCACTACTTCTTTGGAATAATTATTGATCAGATTTGCCGTGGCCGCCGCGCTGCCGGAACCTTTGAGCGTGATATTGATCAAATCCGTATCGCGCTCGGGCTTGATGGTCAGGCGGCCAAGCAATCCGCCACCGCTCATGGGCGGCTGTGCGCCAGCCCCCACTTTTTCGAGCAGTTTCGGCGATTGCATGATGCTGACGACCGTGCCGACCGTAACTTGGCGCGGCTTGAATGCTTCGCCGAATTGGGACTGCCGGATAGTGGTGGAAAATTCACGGCGGATGAGTTGAACCTTGGTGGAATAACTCGTTTGAAAGTAATAAAACGAATAGGCAAACACCGGCAGCGCCAGCGCCACACCGGCCAGGGGCAGTAATTTCCAATGCCGCAATATTCCTACCGCCAGCCGCAGCGGATCGAACGGCAATCCGCCTTTTCCCTCGGCGGCGGCGGGCGTTTCCAGCTTCACCACCGGCGATGAATTCGCCACCGCCGTCGCCGCGGTCGCCGGTGGCGAAGTGGTGGCCGCCTGCTCGCGTTTTTTCTGCACGGCGCTGACGCTGAAATTTTCCGGTTCGTTCATGCGGGTAATAATTGATGCCGTTCCAAATCGCGGACCACGGCGGTGACGGCGGACGCCTCGACTTTTGCGGCTTCACCGACCCACGCATGTTCTAGTGCGAGCTTGGCGAGGCGGTTGACCTCGCGCGGGATACCGTGTGTGGCATTGAAGATTTCCAACGCTGCCGTCGGCGAAAATAGATTGCCGGAGGCGTGGCCGGCTACGCGTAGCCGGTGACGTAGATAATTTTCCATGTCATCCGCTCGCAGCGGTTTCAGGTGGAAACGCAGGCTGACGCGCTGGTTGATGGCCGCGTCGCCCACGATCATTTTGCGCAGCTCTGGCTGGCCGATGAGAATGAGGGTAAGCAGCGAAGCGCCGCCGCCGTTGAAATTCGTAAGCCAGCGCAGTTCGTGGATTGTCTCCGGCTTCATGTCCTGTGCCTCGTCGAGCAGTAAAACCAGATGGCGACCGCTGGCATTCACTTTGCGAACGAGTTGTTCGAAGATTTCGCAGCGGGCTAGCTTGCCTTCGCCGTTCAAGTGGATTTGTGGATCCAGCCGGCGCAAAATCGAGCCCAGCAATTCATCGAGTTGGAAGCCGGAATTTTCCACGGTGAGGACCTGAAAGCGGGTCGTATCAATCCGTCCGGCAAAAACCGCGCGGGTCAAAGTCTTGCCGCTGCCGATTTCGCCGGTAAGCAGGCCGAGATTCATGCTTGTTTCGCTGACGAGATACAGCAGCCGGCTCAATGCCTCTTCGTGATCCGGGCCGGCGTAAAAAAAACGCGTGTCCCACGTCGCTTCAAAGGGACGTTCGCGTAAATTCCAATGCCGCAATAGATCCATGGCCATGAAACGTAGCAAAGCTAACCGCAGCGGTCATTGTTTTCCGCGTCGGATTGCCTGTTCATAAATTTCCAAAGTCCGGGTGGCGTTTTCATTCCAGTCAAATCGCCGTGCGTTCGTAAATCCCGCCGAGCGCCAATGCTGGCGTTCGTCGGCGCTGCTGGACATTTTTTGCAAAGCGCCGGCGATGTCCGCGATGTTTTCCGGCTCGACGGTTAATGCCGCGTCCGCGACCACTTCCCGGAGCGAGCCGCGCGTGGAACTGATGACGGGCACGCCGCAGGCCATCGCTTCAATCGGTGGAAAACCAAAGCCCTCGAATAGCGACGGGTAAATGAAAACATCCGTGGCGTGGTAAAGTCCGGGCAACGCCGCATCGCTGACGAAGCCGAGGAAACGGATGTCCGCCGCAAACGGTGAGGCGGCGGCGGCGGCATGAATGGCTTCCGCGCCATGCCAGTCGCTGCCGCCGAGCGCGAGCAGCCAGTCGGATTTCGTCGTGGCTTTGAACTGATTAAAAGCCTCGATGAGCCGGACGTGGTTCTTGCCGGGATGTTCGAGCCGTGAGACAAATAGAAAAAACGGGCGATTCAATTTCCATTTTTCCGCCGCCAGAACTTTTGCGGCGGCAACGTCGTCAGGTTGAAAGCGCTGATGGTCAATGCCGTTCCAGACGACGTTCACGCGATTGCGGCCAAGACCGAAGAAATGTTCCAGATCACGAGCGGTGTTTTCGCTGACCGCGATGATTTCATCCTGCCGCCGCGCGAGCTGCTTGACGATGACTCGTCCGTAAATCATGCGTTTCCAGTCGTATTTTCCACGAATGTGAAACGGTGCGAGGTCGTGAATCGTCGCCACGAGCGGACACGAAGCGCGCCAGAGCATCCGGCGGTAGCTGGGGACATGCAGGACGTCGAAGCCAAGATTGTTTGCGAGCTTCGGTAACTGGGTCTGATGCCAGAGAACGTTTTTTACCGCCGGCCGGAATTTTTCGGCGACGGAAATCAGTTTCATTTTATTTTTCGCAAAATCGAACAACGGCAAATCTTCTTCCAGCACGAATAAATTAAATTCATGCCTGTCCGTGTGGGCAAGCATGGCGCGAAGCAGGGCGAAGACATATTGTGCCACACCGGTTTTGCCGCGCTGAATGACGGAGGTGGAGAAGCCGATTTTCATTTCGTCGCCCCGAGCAGGTATTCCTCCAGTCGGGCATGGCGGAGAACATTGCGGACGGGAGCGGTGGGATTGACGAAGCTGAGGCTGATATCGCGGCGCTTGAGTATTTTTTTGAACCGGAGCATTAGTCCGATGCCCGTGCTGTCCACGAACATCACGCGGGAAAGGTCAATCACCACCGTCATGCCGGATGAAACTTGGGATAATTCGGATTCGGTGTGAACCCCGAGTTCGACGGCGTTTAATGCGGTGATTTCAGCTGACCAGCGAATCTGTAGTTCCGCTCCCAGAACACCGCTCGTGACCATTGGCGACTTGGCAAGGCTTTCCATCAGAAATTGCGCACTGGCGACGCTGCTCTGGATGTTAAAAAAATCATAGAGCTTCATCATCTTCAACACCGCCTCGACCGGAGGCCGGGGCGAAATCAGATAAAACTGCAAGCCGAGTTCACGGGAGCGTTTGCGCAGGCGTATGAGTGCCCCAATGCCGGTGCTGTCGGTGGCGGTCGTGCCGGACAGATCAAACATGACATGGCCGTTCTCCACGGCGCGCAGCCATTCGGCGGTGAATACATTTGCTTCGGCTGCGCCTAGCCGTGCGGGACCTTGGATGATGAAATTGCCCTGCGGGTCAGGCATGACTTCAGCCTTGCTGCTAACAAGCGGCGTAGTTTTTTGGGAACGGAGACGAAACCATTGAGAGAAAATTGCGGCTGTGAAAACCCGCAGGTCTTTGGCATAACGGCGGACGAGCCGCTTGGGTTCCTGAAGCATCCGGAAAATCCATTCCGTGCCGGTTATTTGCATCCACATCGGAGCGCGTTTGAAGGTGCCGGCGAGAAAATCAATCGTAGCGCCCACGCCCACTGTGAACGGCACGCCGGCCTCGCGGTAGTTCATATTGATCCATTTTTCCTGTTTGGGACAGCCGAACGCGACCAGCAAAATGTCCGGTTTCGCCTCGCGGATGCGGTGAAGGATGTTAGCGTGATCCATCTCCAGCAGCGGCTTGAACGGCGGGGAATACGCACCGACGAGTCGAAGTTTTGGGTGTTTGGCGAGGGTTTTCTCAGCGGCGGCGGCCACGCTTTGTTCCGTGCCGCCCAGGAAAAAAACCTTCCAGCTTTTTTGTTCTGCGAGCGCGAGCAGTTGCGGAATCATGCCTGAGCCAGTCACGCGCTCCGGCAGCGGGTTGCCGAGAAACTTGGAAGCCCAGACGATTGGCATTCCGTCTGCCAAAACCAGATGCGCGTCGAACAGGATGCGGCGCAGTTCCACATCTTCCAGCGCCTGCACGATGAAGTCCACATTGGCGGTGGCACCATAATGCAGCTGGCCCGACGCAATCATCTCACCGATGATTTCCAGCGTCTCCTGCGTGGTCACGTTGTCAAACGGCACGCCTAGGATGGCGATCGGCGCGCGGCTGGTTCTGGCGGCTGGTGGTTGAGCCTGCATGACTTGGCGCAGTATACATTTCCTTGATGAAACTCCAAGCCGAGAAAATGCGTTTGCCTGCGCGTGAATTTCGTTATGCTCCCGGCGTTGACAACGGTTGACCTGATCAAACTTGCATTAGTCGGCCCGCTGTTTTTCATGCTGGCGCCGGTCGCCGGAATCATCCTGAAAGACCGCCCGGCTTGGCAACGCATCGTTTTTGCCGCGATGTGTTTTATGACCATCAATGGCTTGCTTGAGCCGGGTAACTGGGGGCTTACCATTGGTTCAATTGAAAGCTACCGTGGTCACACCAAGGGCTACCATTTCTACTTCAACCACGCTTTGGCCATCGCTCTTATCGTCGCTAAATGGCGCGAGGATTCAAAATCTTTCCGCTGGCTACCTCCGGGACTTGGCTGGTATCTGCTTTACTGTGGTATCTCGCTTCTATCGATTACAAATGCGCCAGACAAAGATTTTGCCATCATGGCTGCGCACAAGAGCATCTTTGCCTCGCTGTTGCTGATTGCCACGTTTAACACGTTGCGAACGGAGGACGACTTAAAATTTTTCCTGCGTGTCATGGTATACACGATTTTATGGGAACTCTTTGTCTGTTTGAAGATGAAGTATTTTGCCGGAATGTATCAGGTGCACGGCACGTTCGAGCATCAGAATCCATTGGCGATGTATGCCGTGCTTATCGGCATGCTATTTCTGGCGGTTGGATTTGGACCGACATTCAAAGACGCCAACAAAATGCTGTTTGGCTTTATTGCCTGTGCCGTCATTATCGAATGCACGCTTTCGCGGGGAGCGCTGGTTATGTTTGGATTAGGCACCATTGGTGTGACCGGTTTGAGCCTTGCTGAAAAAGTCACGCCGCGAAGGCTGGTAATCACCTCTGTCCTGGGCATCCTTGGGTCAATTGGCTTAGTGCTGGCCATTGATACAATCATTGGCCGGTTTAATGACCAAGGCAACGAAGCCAGCGGCCAGCTCCGTGAAGTCATGAAGGACGCCTGTCGGGAAATGGTTCACGACCACGCGCTCGGCATCGGTTGGAATAACTATGCGCTCGTCGTAAATCCTCCGTATCGCTACGCCGAAATCTATTTTGATTGGGACCGCAGCCGCAACATGCGTCCCAACTACGATGCCCCCAACGGCGTGGTTGAAAGCCATTATTACCTGTTGTTGGCGGAAAATGGCTATGCCGGCCTCGCCGCATGGCTGACGGTGATCGCCGTCGGACTTTGGCGCAACTTCCGGACATTTATTTTTTTTAAACATTCCTTTTTGCGCTGTCTCGCCCTCGGCATCGCTGCCGGCTGCGCGCTGAATTACTTTCAAAGCACGCTCGAACGCGTCCTGGTCCAGCCGCGCAATCTCATGCTCTGGCTTATTTTAGCGGGCATCACCGCGCGACTCGATGTCTTACGCCGGGAAGCCAAACATCAAAAAGTTATCCCGAATAATAAATGAACACACGAATTCATCGCCCGTGGTGGCTTCGCAAAAGAATTATATTCCCACTTGTGCTGCTCGTCGGTGTTGCTGTTACTGGTTTTGTCGCATTTGAAAACTCCGACGCTTCGACGATTGTGGTTTACAACGAGACCGGCAATCCGTTGCCGCCTCTGCTCGTCAGTGCTTGTAATCAATCACGCCCATTTGCCGTTCTTGCCGACCGCGAATCTGTCCGCGTTACGCTCAAACCGCACGGAGTCGAAAGTCCCGTGCATCTTGAGCTCGGCACGGAACCGCCGTGGCGTTGGGATGGGCCGCTCATCAAACCTAATGGCGGCGGCCGCGTGACTATTCGCTTGCTGGTCGGTGGACAAGTTGAGGCGTTCACCGATGTTTCTTGGTGGCGGCGGATTTTTGAATAATAGCGATCTGGCTTGCGAGTATTTAATCGCCTGACGCTGAATTGTCTCAGATGAAAATAGTCGAAACTGAGTGTGGAGCTATTTTTTAATGAGCATTCGCAAGACGGCCCCGCCCGCCGAACGGACGCGGGTTTTTAATTCAACTGCTAACGCGAGCAGATAGGCCGGCCAACGGTTTTTCCTCTTAAAACTCCACGGAATAGGAGGCGTCCGATAGCCTTTTTCCAGCGCCCAGTCGAGTAAGCTCATGATGTGCGGATGGCAATACCATAACCGTAGCCGCCATTGGGTCCACGGCTTCGGGTTGGCGCCGAAGTGGGCTACGTGGGCTTTTGCATCGCAGTCGAGTCGGTATGCACCCAGCGGCGGTGCGATGTTTGAAAACGCCAGCAGTGAAGTCATCACCGATTCATCTGTCATGAAATACGCTGGATTGCGACTGTCCACCACGCCCGCGTGCACCGGGGGAATTACTCTGGCAATCTGCGATTTCCATTGCCGCACGAAGCCCAGATGTCGGCGATGCAGCACAAAGCAGTTTGTGACGCACGCCGAGTCCAACTGCGGCTTGTTTAATTGGCCCACATCTTCACGCCATTTTTCCACCACCGATTTCGGTAAGCTGCCGCGAGTTTCACCTGGCGCGTAGTGATTACGCCACACCCACGCATTTTCGGTGGGCGCGCGCAGGCGAATTTGAAATTCGCCATTCGGGGGAATCAAGGAAGGTGAAATATTACCAATTACCATGCAATCCGCATCCATCCACGCGACAAATTCCGTGTCGGCGCTCAATAGCGCCTCGGATTTACGGTTTGCGACATTGCGCGGGTCGTTGTCCGGCAAAGGCAGCACCCGCACGGCCGGGAATTGTTTTAGCAGTTCGACATCGGCATCGGTGAAGCCGGTTTGCAAAATATGAACCGGTGTGTCTGGTAGAAACCGCGCCGAACTGGCGGCCAGTAAATATGCGCCCCAGAGAAAATTCCGATCGCAGGCGGATACGATGGTGATGTTTTTCATGGCAATAAATCAGTTGAACCGTTTCCAGAGCTGAGCGTAGGCCGCTACCAGTCCGGCGAAGTCTGAAGCGTCCGTCCGCAACTCGGCTTTTGCGCGAACTAATTTGTTCTGCTCCCAGAGCAGCAGCGCCAGCGCCCGGAACAATCGCTCGCGCGGGTAACGTCCGCAAGCCAATCCGCCTGCGCCGAACGCGCGGAGGTTCACCAGCCGGTTGCGCCACAGGCTAGTTTCCGGACAAAGGTTCGCATCGCTGAAAGCGTAATCACACGGCGTGTCAAAGTTGATGCCCAGCCGTTTTGATTCCAGCCACAGCCAAAGTTGTTTTCCAAGTCGGGAAAGCTCCGCGTGCCGGATCGCCAGATTTTCGCGCGATTCCGTCGAGCGCGTCGGGTGCAGCTTGAATTCCACGCCGGTTTCGTGATGTGCGAGCAACGACTTGGCCCACGCAAGATCGCCGTTGAAATCAAACTTTGCCAGCCGCGCATGCCGCTCGCGGCAGCTCCAGTGGTATTGCCCGTCCGCCGCAATCAGCACATCTCCGAACGCCAGTTGCGCCTTAGCCAGATTGCGCCCGACAAAATCCGCCTCCGCTTCGCCAAAATCTCTTTGCCGCAGTCGTTCAAGCGAATATAGCAGGCCGGAGCAACGGTTGAACAGCAGCCGCGTCGCCTCGTGCAAGGGGATTTTCGCTGCGTTTTGGTGCTGCTCGCAGCCGGTGAACAGCGATTCATTGCCGAGCGTCCAGCGATGCCTGGTAACGAGATCGTAGTAAAACATGGACGGTGCGCTGCGACGCAATTTTTTAAGTGTGAGAACTTTGAACTCCACTTCGAGTCCGGCTTCCGGCGAAAGACTCTCGCCGAGTTCGTGCAACGGATGACGAAACTTGCGCTCGGCGAGAATCGCGCTGCCGCGAAGGAAGATAAAAAATTCCAGATCATTGTAAGGCTGGTAACCGCTTGGCGTTTTCAAAACGCCGCCCTCGCCGCGCCCATAGCCGCCGCCCAGCGCGATGCCCTCCAGCTTCGCCGCCGGCACGAGCGATTTTATTCCGGCCAAAACTTTTTCGCACGTCGCCGCCAGATGCGCTTCCAGCGCGTCGCTGCCGTCAATGGTGAAACGCTGACTCATGCCGGATGCGTCTCCTGCCAGCCTTGGCGAAAACCAGCAAGTTTACCTTTGCGCTGCTTCCAGCGGATGCCAGCAGCGTGAGAGAATTCGCCGAGCTTCTTTTCGCGAGCGCAGAATTTTAAATCATGTCGCACGTCGCTCGCCCAGCCGAGGAGAACGGTTTTCGCGAAGCAAAATTCGCCCGGCGAACCGCGCCACGCCTTGCCGATGGCGCGGGCATCGCCAAACGCGCGCTTGTAACTCTGCTCCGGCGTGTAGTTGTGCGAGTGCATCGCGACGGACTCGGGGACGTAGGCGACCGCGTAGTCCTGAGCCTTGCACCAGCGCGTGTATTCGTCGTCCTCGGCGTATTGCAAATCCTCGCGGAAACCGCGCTGGCTCCAGACGTCCTTGCGCAGGCCGCTGCTGACCATGCTGAAAAAATGTTCCCACTTCGCCGACTCGCGGTTCGGACCGAAGCAGCGGTCGTAGTCGTTTGCGAAAACCGCCTGGCAATCGGGACGCGGGATCTGCCGGCCGAAACACGCCGCCGTTTTCGGATCTTGCAACGCGTTCACGAGCGGCCGCAGCCAGTTCGCTCCCTGCGGCGTGGCATCGGCGTTGATGAAAATTCCAAATTCAGACTTTGCCAGCCGCATGCCCTGATTCATCACGCGGCTGGGATTGTATTCCTTCGGCGTAATCTGAACGAATTGCGCGGGCTGCACGGCGCGGATCAACTCCTGCGAGCCGTCGGTTGAGCCGGAATCAATCACGATGAGTTCCCAGTTCTTGAACTCCTGCGCGGCGAGCGCGGGCAGCGTGCCCTTGAGCGCCCACGCTTCGTTGAACGAGCGCATGATGATGCTGACGGACGGATCACTCATCGCACGCCTCCTTGCTTCCGCTCTAAATATTTATTCAGCTTTGCGACCAGATCGGCGGCGACATTGCCGGCGGCATAAAGTGCCGTGCTGCGTTCACGCAGGCGGCTGCCAGATTCATCTGCCAGTATTTTGTCGGCGAGCAAACGCCGGACATGCGCGGCCAAATCCTGGGCGGTGTCGCCGATTGAAACCGTGTCGCCGAGATCGAGCCCTTCCGCGCCAATGGTCGTGGTGACGACAGCGCAGCCGACGGCGGCGGCCTCCAAAATCCGCGTGCGCGTGCCGGACGCGATGCGCAGCGGCAGCAAAACAAATTGCGACTCGGCGATGGCTCTCTCGATGGAATCTACCGGGCCAATGAGCTTCACGCGATCCGTGCCAATGGCGCGTAACCGTTCGGCAAATGCGGCGGGCGGATTTTTTCCGGCGATATGGATTTTGACATTGTGCCGCTTCAGGTCGGCCTCTATCTGCGGCAGCACTTCCTCCACCAGAAATTGGAAGCCGTCCACATTCGCGGAAGAATCCAGGCTGCCGAAAAACAAAATCACGGGCTGGCGTTCGAACGCCGGCTCAGCGGGGCGCGGCATGGTGTTCGGCAGCAGCGAGAATTCGCCGGTCGCCGGTTGCGGCGCGACGCCATCGCGCACGTCGGTCAGCTCGGTGTAATTCGTGAACAGGAATAGCCACGGCTCGCGAAACATCTGGCGCTCGAATCGTTGCAGCTTCCATTTCTCGAACAGAAACCAGCGCTTTTTGAACGACGGATTCGCCGCCCACGTCAGTGCCACAAGCCGCGACGACACCATGTCCACGTCCACCACGACGGCGGTTTCCGGTGCGGTATTGCGGATGAGTTTGAGCAGATTCCAACCAATGGTGAAGCGGCAGAAAACGGCGGCGTATTTATTTTCACGGAGGAACGATGTGAATCTTTCGCGGTCAGCCGGCGCAAAGGATGGCGCGGATGCCGGACGCGGCCAGGGCGCGGGCTGCGGCGCAAATATCGCCAGCGGTTTGAAATTTGTCCATGCCGGCTTGGTCGACGCGCCTTCGTGGCCAACCAGCAGCACGTCCACATCAAAACTTTCGCGTAGCGCCTGAAACAAAAAGCGGCTGCGGTTTTTATCGCCGCCGGATTCGTTTTCGAACGGGACGTCGAGGTAAAGAATTCGTGCGCGGCTCATGCGGACTCACCTTTCTTTTTGCGGCCGAGTTTGCGGAAAATTTTGTCTGTGTAGTGCGCCCGTTCTGCTTTGCTAAAACTAAACTGCCAGATCCCCAGCAAGCCAATCAAGCTGACCAGTGCGCCTTCGGCCAGCGTGAGGAAAGTATTGCTGCCGCTATTCCAGAATGGTTGCAGTCGCAAAGCCAGCGCGACAGCCGTCATGGGCAAAACTCCCCGCCAGGCCGGCAGAATAACCCGTTGGAACAGTTCCCAGCGTGTCGTCTTTGCCTCGTGCGCAGCCCAGCCCCAGATGAGTCCCCATCCAAATATAAATGTTGGAATAACGGATCCAAGGGCTACGCCAATAATTCCCCATTCCAGACCGAGTGCCTGTTTTAGCCAAAACGTGAGGCCGATGCTCAAAATTAGGTTGGTTGCCGCTTCATAGACGCTTTGTTGCATCATCCGCTTTTCCTGGCCGGCCATCATGAACATGGTTTTGAACACGGAGTGCGTCAGGATGAGCGAGTAATACCAGAACAGCAGGAGTTCACCCGCCCAAAGCATCGGCAGCGTGGGGGCTTTCACGCCAGTGAGTAAGCGAATGATGCCGTCCATATAGGCGGCCGTGACGACATAAAGCGGTGTCGCCGCGAGGATGCTGAAGCGCATGCCGTTCAATAGCATTTCACGCAGCGCCAAAGAATCGCCCTTGGCGTGTAGATGTGCCGCTGTCGGCGACAGCACTCCGGCGATCTGGCTCGTGACCATGCTGAACATGTCTCCGACCTTGCTGCCTGCCTGATAGGGTGTGACGGCGGCCACGCCGAGAATTGAGCTGATGATGGGCTGGTCGGTCTTGTTTCGAATAACATTGCTCAAGGTGTTGGCGTAGGCGTAAACGCTGAATTTCCCCGTATCGAACATCGTGGACATGGAAAACAGCCCCAGACGAATTCGCACGGCCGGCATATAATCCAGCGCCAGTTTGGCCGCCCAAACATAGGGCAGCAAAATGCACAGCATGGACAGGATTACCAGCATCATGAAGCTCAACTTGAACCACACCACGCAGACGACGGCGATAAAGTTGATCGTCGTGCCGAAAATGCTGAGGTTGTTCTGCGTTGCCACGCGCTGCTGGCCGTGGAGCACCTCCGGGAAAATGCCCAGCGGAAAGGCCAGGCCGATTCCGATGAGGAAAACCAGCATCACCTGCCGGTATTCGTCGTGATGCGCGGCGCTCACCTTGAACAGATCAATCAGCGGCCCCGCAAATATAAAGCCAATCGCCACCGCCACCGTCGCGCTGGCTAGATAAAAAAAGAAAATACTGCTCAATACGCTGCTCAACTTCGGCCAGTCTTGCTTCACCGAAAGCTCGGCAACCCGTTTTTGAGCCGAGTAGCCGAAACCAAAATCCAGCAGCACGCCATAGCCAAAAACCGCCCAGAGCAGCGACCAGAAACCAAACTGTTCCGGCACCGTGCTCAAACCCTGATAAAGCAACCTGAATGTGACCAGTCCCAGCGTCATGCGGATGGCAATCCGCACATAGCCGCTCAAGGCGTTTTTTACGACATTCTTTTTGACTTGGTCGTTGGTCATTTTCGTTCCGTGCAATTATCTTCCGCGCGTCGGTAAAGGCTTTCGAGCTGCTGACCGATTTGCGCCCAGTCGTATTTTGATTTCGCCTCGCGCCGGCCGTTCGCGCCGATCTTATGTTTCAACTCCGGCTCGATGGCAAAACGATTCAGCTTCGCGGCCAAATCGGTCGCGGCATCGTTGCTGTTCGGATCAATGAAGAAACCGGTTTCACCGTCGCGCACCAGCGCCTGCAAACCGCCAACCCGACTGGCAATGACCGGCTTGCCGGAGCTCCACGCTTCCAACACCACGATGCCAAACGGCTCGTGCATCGAGGGCAGCACAAAAACGTCACATGCGTGGAAGGCTTGAATGAGTTCAGGATTGTCATTCCGCATTCCTGGCAGAATTTTCACGCGGTCACCAAGATTGTTGGCGGCGATGAAGTCGCGCAGCTTCTTCGCGTAATCCGGTTGCGTTTCCGGGCCGATCAAAAACAGAAATGAATTCGGCTGCTGCGCGCGAAGTTTGGCAAACGCCTCCAGCGCGAGCATCTGATTTTTCTGCGCGTCAATGCGGCTGATGTTCAGCGCCAAAAATGCGCCGGACGGAATTCCATGCTTCGCGCGAAACGCCACACCGTCGCCGGTCGCAAACTTCGCGCAGTCCACGCCGTTTGGCAGATAGGCGATGCGGTCATGCGCGAGTTGTTTCTTGGCCTTGTCCATTTCGCTCTGGCCGACGCAAATCACGAAGTCGGCATCATCCAGCACGCGGCGCGAACCAAAGAGTGCTCCGAACGGCTTGCCCCATTCGGTCTTGTTTTCGATTGGCTTGAGCATCGTGCCCAACTCGGCGGTCGGCACATCGAACACGCCACCATGCAGTGACACGACGAACGGTTTCTTTTGCCAGCGCGCGGCGGTGCGCACCTCGCCGCCAACCCGCTTGAGCGCATGCGCGTGAAACAGCCGCACATTCTTCTCGCGGCGCATCGCGTTGAAGAGCGAGATTGAAAGCAGATTGCCGCCTTTTTTGTCCAGCGCCGCTTTGTCGGCAGTGCTCAGGCCGAAGAACGGATAGCAATACGGAAAGCGTTTCACCGCTACGCCGCCGATGCTTTCATTGCGCTGCTTCGCGAGCGCCATCGAGGTGTAAATCTCGGGCTGCCAGCCAGCGCGTTGTTGTTGACGCGAGATTTCGAGGATGACTGTCTCGGTTCCGCCCCATTCCTCCGCGACGAAACGGCGCGGGACATGGATGATCTTTTTGGCGATGGTGGAATTCATTTGGCGGCGGAATTCTTCACTTTTGCAAGCAAGGCGGTTTTCTCCATGAGGCCGCAGATGTGCGGGATGTGTGTCACGTCGTCGGGAATCGCTGGCTGGTTGGTGCAGAGCGTGGCGTAGCTTTGCGGATCGGTCGGGTGATAGCCGTGCATCGCGCGGATCGGCCGCTCGCCCATGTGGCTGGGTACGATCAGCACACCTTCGCGCATGAGGAAAATTGTCTCGCCGAATTTCCGGTCAGGAAACAGCGCGCGGTAACGCTGCAATTCGTCGTCCGGCATGATGCGGCCTTCGGAAACTTTGCCGAGCGCCTCGTGGATGAGCGTTCGCGCGTTGTCGTTAAAGAACCAGAACCGCGCCATCGTGGAGTCATAGACAACGGCGTAATCTTTTTCCATCTTTACCGGCAGCCGTTCTATGTTCGCCTTCAAATCCACCAGTTCGTCGCAGTTCGCCATGCCGTGATCGCTGAAAATGTAAAGGTGAACTTCGGCGTAATGATTTTTCGCGGCGGCGAGGACCTGTCCAATCCACTGCTCATAAACCCGCAGCTTGGCTGGTACTTCGGGCGACTGGTTGCCGACCATGTGCAGCAAGCCGTCGAGGCCGGCCCAATATTGGAAGATGAAATCCACGCGCTCCGCTTCGATGGCGGCAATGATGTCGTCGCGATTCTGCTCCTCGGATTTCGTCGTGTCGGTGACGTAATACGGAATTTTATTTTCGACAAGAAAATCAAAAATATTTGGCCCCTGGTTCATGCCTTTCGGCTGCAGTGGACTTTTTTTCTCCGTGAAGTCGAACAGGTGGATGAACTTGAACGGAATGTTGTAAAGATCAAAGTAGCCGCGGAATTTTAGCTGCACTTTCACGAATTTTGTCAGGTAGCGGCGGAAGATGCGGCGGCTAGTCACCGCCGTTGGCAACCAGCGCATCCAGCGCAGCGAACGGAACGGCGAATCTTTCGGGGCATAAACAAAATAACACCAGTTGTAATGTTCGTCCGGCCAGTGTCCGGAGAGAATCGAAGGCACGCACGTCGAGCTGTATCCGAAGACGGATTCTAGTTTCTTGCGGTTCGGTGCGAAATTCTTTCCGAACGGATCGTTGCGCAGGATTTCCCATCCCATCGCGTCGATCATGATGAAGAGTGGCAGGATTGGTTTCATGATTTTTCTCCAAGCCGCTTGAGCAGGGCGGGCAAAAATTGTTTCTTCCGCGACACGCAGCCGGCCCAAACTTCTCCACTTGGCCCGAGCGACTGCGCCAAAGCCGCGTTGCGCGCATCGAATAGCACGATGCTGTCGCTGCGAAAAATATCAGTGACGAGCAGCGCCGCAAAATCCCAGCCGCCGCGTTGACGCCGCTCGCGCAAGGCGGCGGCAAACGAAGCGAGATGCTCGGAATCAAGGCGCGTGCGGTCCACCGTTTCGATTTGCGAAACGGCGAACTTTGCGCCGCCCCCGGAAAATTCCTTCAGATCTTTCTCCACGAGTTCAGCGGCGGGACGTTCGAGCGTCTCGTCGTTGCGGACCAGAACTTCGTGGCCAAATCTTTTCAAGTTCACCTTAGCGCGGCGGGCGAGCGCGGCAGCCTGCTGGCGGTCGGTTTCGGTTGTGGTCGGCGACGTGAGCAGCAGTGTGTCGGCGATAATCGCGCCGAGCAATAGTTTTGCCTGCGCGGGAGACGGACGCTTGCCCTGTTCGGCGAATTTACAAGCGATGATGGTTGAAGTGCTGCCAACCGGCCGGCAATCCACGCGGATGGGCAGCGCAGTTTCTAGCGTGCCGACGCGGTGATGGTCCACAATCTCGATGATGTCCATGTCGGCAATGCCTTCTGGTGCCTGATGCTGCTCGAAATGATCCACGAGCACCACGCGGCCGCGGGGGAAATTGATGACCTCGGTGCGCGACAAAACGCCGAACAGCGTGCCGTCGGGATTCATCACCGGCAGCGCGAATTGCGCCTGACGGAGCGCGGATTGGGCCTCGTGGATGGTCTGGTCGGGCGTGAGCTTGGGGAAATTTTCCGACTGCATCAGTCGCGTGGCGGGAATGGCCAGCGGCAGTTGCGTGGCGAGCGCCATGAGCGAGCCGCGATAATGTAGCACGCCGAGGCTTGGGCATTCGCGCATGGCCTTTTTCCACGCGGCGGTTTTGGCCGACGCGCAGGTGATGATGGTGGCTGCGCCGGCGTCGCGGCAGCGCGCGAGCAATTCTGGCTGGTCGCCGAGGAGCGCGAGCGAGCCGGGCGTGACCCGGCTCAAATCGAGCACGATGTGGCCGTTGGCTTCCGTCTTCGGTTTTTGCCAGCGGGTGAGCTTGAGAAACTTTTCCAGATCGGCGACTGAAAACAAAACGCCGAGAAAATCCTCGGCGTTGGCGTGGTAGAAATAATTCGCCATCGGCATCCGGTCGCTTAAGAGGCCAAGCAGTTTCCGTTTCTTGTCCAGCACCGGTACGACGCCGATGCGGCGGCGCATGATGAGTTCCATGGCTTCGCCGAGCGCAGCGTCCGGGCCGATGAAAAAAACTTCCTGCCGCGCGACATCGCGGACGCGGGCGTGGAGATGGCTGATCTGCCGCGGTAATGGAATTTCCGCTTCCGCAAAAAGCCATTTCGTTTGCGCGGAAAGTTCGCCTAGGACAACCCCTTCAAATCCTTCACCGTCCGAAACCGTATTCAGCAGCGCCGCATAGACCGTGGCCGAGACAGCGGAATCCGTGTCCGGCCGTTGATGGCCAACAACGAAGACTGGACGGCTGGCTTGTTGGCGATTCATGACGCAGCAGGCTCAAGAATTTTTTTAATCTCGTCCAGCAGATGAACGGGGCTGAAGGGCTTGGTGAAAAACTGCGCGGCCCCGGCTTGTTCGGTTTCAACGCGGGTAAGTGTGTGGCCTTTGGTGGAAAGGACGATCACCGGGATGTTTTGGGTCACGGGATTTTCTTTCAGTTGGCGAAGGGCGCCGAAACCGTCGAGGCCGGGCATGATCAAGTCCAGCACGATGAGTTGGGGTTGCAGGCGCGTGGCGCTGGCCAATGCATCATTGCCATCCCGGCAGCTAATGACTTCGTAACCGCCTTTTTTCAAGGTCATTTCCAGCAGGCGGATCATGTAGAGCTGGTCATCAGCGATGAGAATTTTTTTAGGTGGGTTCGGGTTCATGCAGTGTGGCGGATAAAAACGAGCGTCTGGTCGTCGGTCATCGGTGCCTGATTGCGAAAATCATTCAGTCGGGTGAGCAGAAATTGTTTGCCGCTGGCGGTATCGCTGGTTTGGGTGGCGGCTTGGGTGAAAATCTGGATTAATTTTTCTTCGCCCAACAGTTCGCCGGCGGCGTTGCGGGTTTCGCTCAAGCCATCTGTGTAAAGCAACATCGACGCGCCGGGCGGCAGATCGATTTCCGTCTGGAGGTAGCGGGTAAGCGGTTCGATGCCAAGCGGGAAGCCGGATTCGCCGTAGGCCACGGCTTGCGCCATCCCTGGTTGCCATAGCAGAATCGGACAATGTCCGGCGTTGGCGGCAAGCAGTTTTCGCCGGTGCGGATCGAGGCAGGCCACCAAGGCGGTGACAAACATATCCACCCGGGTCAGGTCGGGAAAAAGAATGCGATTGGCCGTGGCCATCAACTCGGCCGGTTGATTGAATAGTTGCGGCATGGATCGCAGTGTGCTCCGCAGCACTGCCGCGAACAGTGCGGCGGGAACGCCTTTGCCCATCACGTCGGCGATGACCAGGAGCAGCGAGCCGTCGCCGGCGGGAATAATATCGTAAAAATCACCGCCCACCTGGAGTGCGCTCTGGTAGGCGGCGGACATTTCAAATGGCGGACAGGCGGGAATTTTCATCGGCAGCAGGGAGTGCTGGATGTTGGCGGCGATTTCCAGCTCACGGCGCGTGATTTGGGCGCTGGTGCGTTCATCCAGAAGGCGGGCATTGACGATTTGGATGGCCAGAAAATCAATGAAGGAGTGGAGCAAATTCACCTGCGCGGCGGCAAAAGGCTTGTCCTCGCCCGATCGGGCCAGCGTGGCGGTGCCAACCAGTTGATTGGCCACAAAGAACGGGTGACAGATGCCGTTGCCTGTCGGTATGGCTGCGCGCAAGGGGTCGTCGCCTGCAAGCGGCTCCTCCGGGCTGAACCAAATGTCCTGTTGTTTGCGCGCCGCACTGATTTCCACCGAGGCTGGCGCGCCAGCCAGACGGATTGGTTTCAGCGTGAATTGTTGGTCGTCTGGCAGTAACAGCAGCGGTTCCAGCTTTTTTCCGTCCGGCGAAACCAGCCGCAGCACCGCCCGGTCCGCCTCGGTGATTTGCATCAAATCTTTTAACAGGCGCTGCGAAAAATCCTTGAGACTGGCGTGCGCGCCGAGTTCGGAACTGTAACGAAAAAGCGCCACCAGGCTTTCATAGCTGGACGATAATTCGGCGGTCATGTCGGCCAAGGCCGCCTCGGTATCAGCCAGCTGACTTTGCAGTTGGCGCACGTTTGGCAAAGGTTCCGCCACTCCCGGTGGCCGGGCGCGGCGAAGAATCAAGATGTTCTGATCGCGATGGCGCAGATACACTACCTCGTCGGTGAGGGACTGGATCAGAAACAAGCCGCGCCCGCTCTCGGCATCCACATCCGGCAATTCCGCTTTATCGGGCCAGTCAAAACCAGCCGTGTGATCGGTGATGCGTGCCTCAATCTCCCGCTCGCCCCACAAGACTTCGATGGTCACCGGCTGTTGCCGGCCGCGGGCATTGGCATATTTGACGGCGTTATTGGCGGCTTCCGCCAGCGCGAGTTCCCAGCCGCCGAGTTCCATTTCCGGCAAACCTTTTTCCGCCAGCCAGTCCCGCACGGCCAAAGTCGCCGTGCGTACGGCGGCCAGCTCGCAGGCCATTTCCAGTCGGAGCGTAATCCGGGATTCACCACACACGGCGCTGGTGGCTTGAAAATTCACGGAGTCAATTTATCGAAGTTCAGCCGCCGGAGCCAATGCCGCAACACCGGCCAGCGATCCAGGCCCGTAATGCGCAAACTACCGTCGCTGATGGTAACGACGTTCATTATCTGACAATTTCAAAAACACGGTGCAGCCGCGTCAGTTCCAGAATTTGCTGGACGTTGGCCGCCGGTTTGATCAGCCGCATGATGCCGTCGCGCAACCGCAGCGTCTTGTGCAGCGAAATCAGCGCGCCCAGCCCGCTGCTGTCCAGAAAACTCAAACCCGACAGGTCGAGTTCCAAGTTGAGACAGGTTGGCGGCAGTGCGGCCCGGATGTCATCGCGCACTTGCGCGGCATTGGCGGCGACGAGTTCCTGCAAACCAGTCACCACGGTGGTTTGATCGTTTTTTTGTTGGATGTTCATTTTTTTCGGATTTTATTGCGGTTCAAGGGCTATGGGAAGAACGGAAAAGAGCCTTCCGTAAAATATCGCGGTCCACCCGTGCGCTGGCATGGACGGCATAAAAACTGGCGTGGGCGCGGGCGGTGTCATCAAAGTCGCCGTCGCCGAACGTGTCGGCCAGCGAAAACAGCCCGATGGGCGCGGCCAGCCAAAGCTGCTCAAATTCGGTTTCCAGTTGGGTTGCCTGCGCCCGCGTTAACGGCCGGTTGCCCACCCATGTGAAATCGCCGTGCGTGATGCTCCAGAGCTGCGGCCAGCGGCGCCATTTGCCGCGAAAGCCATTCAACTCCGCGTAATCCATTTCGCGCAGCGATGCCGTGCCCACCGCCGTCGGCACCGCCGCCCGCCTTTTCAGGAACAAATTGTTGATGCCGCGATTTTTCCACCACGCCAAAAGTAGAATCGGACTGGTGAGCACCAGCAAGATCAAAGCGGCCATTTGACCATACCACGGGCTGCTCCGGGCGAAGCCATGCTCGCCCTGCAAATCGCCGAGCAAAAAAATGTCCACGATTTCTGCAAACGAACCGTTCGTGTGATTTAGCAGGCCATCTGCCCAGGCCAGTGAATTTTTCACCTGCGTCAGCGAGCCAACGTAAGTGCGGGTTCCAATCCACGTCGCCGCCACTTCTGCGTGCTTGTCCACCATCGCCGCGTCTTCGATGAAAGCGTCCGGCCCGACGACCGCGTCGGCCCGCACCCAGACGTTTTCGCCCAGCCAGCACGGCGCAACGAGGGTGGCTTCCGGGTCAATTTTACAGCGCAAGCCCGCCCAGATGCCCGGCGCAATTTCGCGCGCGCCAACCCGCGCTTTGCCGGCCAGCGGCAGCCAAAGTTTCAGCGCAGCGAAAAATCCCGCGTAGCTTTCAAACAACGGTGCATCCGGCAGCGCCGGCAACCGGTCCGCCAGCACGACTCCTTCCGTGCCAGATCGCTGGCTTGCTTCCGCGACCGAAAGTTCGCGCGCCTCGGCCAGCACGTCGATTTTCAAGCCCCACTTTTCGCCGTGGCCCACTTCTTTGCGAATCTGGTCCGGCCGGTCCGATGCGAGGATGGTCACGGCTTTTACGCCGCGTTCCGCCAGCGCCGTGAGCCAGCGCGACAGCAGCGTCGAGCCGAGCACCGGCACCAATGCGAGCGGCGTTTTTCGCGCGAGAAAGGCGACTTCCGCGCGGCGGTCGGGACAGATGACGATGGTTTTCATGCGCCTTTGCCGAATATAATCGCCGGCACCGTTTTTAGCAGCAGCCACAAATCTTTCCAGAAGGACTGGCTCTCAATGTAGCGAACATCCAAATCCACCTGCTCCTCGAAATCAATCGAGTTGCGGTCGCCGATCTCGAACAAGCCCCCCTCGCGTTCGCCTACCTGCCAGAGACAGGTGATGCCGGGCTTGACGTTGAAACGGCGGCGATGGCGCTGCTCGTAAAGTTCCACTTCGCGGCGGATCGGCGGGCGCGGGCCGACGATTGACATTTCGCCTTTCAGCACGTTCCAAAACTGCGGCAGTTCGTCGAGCGAAGATTTACGGATGATTTTGCCGGTTTTCGTGATGCGCGGGTCGTCCTTCATCTTAAACGTGACACCTTCTTTTTTTTCATTCTTTGCGAGCAAATCTTTCAGTTTCGCCTCTGCGTCCACGCACATGGAACGGAATTTCAGCATCCCGAATTCCCGCCCGTGCAAACCAAACCGCGTCTGTCGGAAGAATATCGGGCCGCCGTCCAGCTTCACCGCGATGGCGATGCCAATGAAAACCGGCGCGAGCAAAATGATGGCGATGACGCTCACCAGGATATCGAACACCCGCTTGAGCCCATGGGCGAAGCGGGTGACGAAGTTCCAGGCGATGCGCTTCCATTTGACGTAGAAGTTCAGCCGCGCCCGGCCCCACGGCGTTTGTGCCGCCAGCAGTCGCCCGGCCATCCGGTCACGAATGTCATCTTCGGTCATGGTGTGAGTTTTCCAGTTTCTGCCACCCGGCACAATTTCATAAATTCATTTGCCAGGTTTTCCGCGGTCGCTGTGCTGAGCGGGGAAACGAGGCATTGCGCGGCCCATTTGCGCTGAGGCTTGACAAATTTTTCATGCATCGGCTCAACGTGCTCAACAAACTGACGCCGCACCGATTCCAGTGTCCGTCCGCGCTCGCGCACATCGCGCTCCGCGCGGCGGCGGAAACGTTCTTCCGCCTCGCACTCCACAAAAACGCTGGCGGTGAATTGCCCGCGCAGCCAGCCGTGATGCAGTAGCCAGAGACCATCCCAAACCACCAGCGGCGGCGGCGTGAAAACCTGCGCCTCCCGCGTCCGCGTGTGGGTCGCAAAATCGTAGCGCGGCACAGCTATTGCCTTGCCGGTGCGCATGGCGCTGATGATTTCCTGGAATTTTTCCCAGTCAATCGCCGCCGGGTCGTCGAAATTCACCTTGTCGCGGTCTTCCGTCGGCAACGAAGAAAGGTCGCGGTAAAAATCGTCGAGACTCAATCGTGCGGCTTGCGGCGCGAGTGTGGCGGCGAGTTTTTCCGCGAGCCAGGTTTTGCCCGACCCGCTGCCGCCGACCACTGCGATGTGAACCGGCGGTTTCATTTCTTGTTTTTTTCGGCGATGACCCGGGTGAACATTTTCTCCAGATCGCCGATGTAGGTTTCAAAATCGTAGCGCTCGCTGACAAATTTGAGTCCGGCTTCACCAAGTTTTTTTGCCAGCGGTTTGTCGTTGAGCAACTGTTCGATGCATGCGGCGAATTTTGCGCGGTCCATCCACGACACAAGAAAACCGTTCTCGCTGTCAATGAGCCAGTCCTTGATGCCGCCGGCGTCGAACGCCACGACCGGCAGGGCGTAGCGCATGACTTCGAGGCCGATGGTGGCAATTGGTTCCGGCCACAGTGAACTCAGCGCGACGACGCTGCATTCGCGGTAATAGCCTTTTAATTCGTCCTGTGGAATGAAACCTTTGAACGTCACGCGGTCGGCGAGGCCGAGTTTTTTGGAAAGTTCTTCGCAGAACGCCTTGTGGTTGCCGTCGCCGAGAATGACACACTCGAATTTCGTTTTTACCTGCGCGAGCGCTTCGAGCAGCACATCCACGCCCTTGCCGCGGATGATCTGTCCGGCGTAGAGGATGAGGTTGCGGTCGCTGAAACTGCTGCGTAAATCCGGGTCGCCCATGCGCGGTACGGGCGCGTGGATTTCAATGCGCTTCGCGTCGAAACCATTTTTCAAAAGTTCGTCGCGCATGTAAGTGGTGACCACGACCATGCAGTTAAACCGGCGGTTTAAGGCGATTTCTTTTTTCTTTTCCAAGTAACTGACCCATTTCAATGGAAAGTCGCCGCCGGAATTTTTCACCACCGACGCGAGGCACGGGAAAATGCAATACGGCGAAGCGGCGCGGGTGCAGATTGCGCGGGTGAAGTAATTATACTTGTAACTCCGCATGCAATAGATGTCGTGGTCATGGACCATGCGGAGCAGCGGCCGGCCGCTTTCGACCAGCGCACCGATGACCGAGAGGTCGGCCATCTTGTGGACGTAAATCGCATCGGGAGAAAAATCAGACAGGGCTTTTTTGGCGATGGCGGAGTGGTCGCCTTCCCCGAGGGCGGCGCGGAAGGGAAAGGTGGCCTGCCAGCCGGCTTCATTTTTGCCGGTGGCGGGTCCGTGCAAAATGCCCAGGGTGTGGCCGCGCCGGCCGAGTTCGGTGGCGGTGATGTGGGCGTTGGCTTCGGCTCCCGCCAGCGCGCCGAAACGTTCGTGAACATAGAGGATTTTCATGGCTTGATGGCTTTTAATTGCGGAATTATTGGCGTCGTGAGGCCGAGGGTTTCGCTGAGCTGGGCCAGGGTGAAAGGCATGGCTAGAACCGCGTCCGCGCCGGCTTCCCGCCAGGCTTGCCGGTCAGTTTCAGAATGCGTCGACGATAAGCCGATGATGAGCGGTCTCGGCCCGGTGGCATGCTTTTGTTGCCGGAGACTTTTCACCAGTTCCATGCCGTCTTGATCGGCCAGCACGCGTTCGAGCAAAAGCGCGTGGCAGGGTTGCGACTGGAGTTGTTCCAGCAATTCTCCCACCGAGCTGAAGCCTTCGGCCTGACAGCCCAGTTTGGCGAGGGATAAGAGCGTTAGTCGGCGGTTGATGGAGTGCTGCATCCCCAGCAATACATGGCGGATGGGGGATGTGGATATTGGGTTTGGCAGTCTGGTGGAAACCGGTTTCACGATCGGTAGCAGTATTTCAAACCAAAAAGTTGCGCCCTGGCCGGGCACGCTTTCGAAGCCGATTTTGCCGGACATGAGTTCGACCAGTTGTCGGCATATCGCTAGGCCCAGTCCGGTGCCGCCATGGCGTCGTGACGATGAGGAATCTTCCTGGTGAAAAGGCTTGAACAAATACGGCCTCAATGGTTCGGGAATGCCGGGTCCGGTGTCCCTGACCTCAAAACGCAGCCGTGCCAGGTTGTCCTTGTTGTCCAGCATCTTTCCCTGAATTTGCACCGAGCCGGTTTCGGTAAATTTGAAAGCGTTGCCGACGAGATTGGCGAGTATCTGGCGCAGTCGGCCGGCGTCACCGCAAAATCGGGCGGGGACCCGGTCGTCCACCCCGGCTTGGATGCTGACGGATTTCATGGGGTTCGACTGGACAACTTGACTGGCAACCGACTGCAGGATGGGGCGCAGTTCGAATACCTCGCTGTTCAAGGCGAGTTTGCCTGCCTCGATTTTTGAATAATCCAAAATGTCGTTGACGATGGCGAGCAAGATGCGCCCGCTGCTTACGACGGTTTCCGCCAGTTCCCGCTGGCGTGCGTCGAGCCGCGTCTCTTGAAGCAGTCCGGTCATGCCGAGGATCCCGTTCATCGGGGTGCGGATTTCATGGCTCATCGTCGCGAGGAAATCACTCTTGGCCTGGTTTGCGGCCTCGGCGGCATGGGTGAGTCTTCGGGCCTCGTCGAGGCTGTCTTCCCGTTGTTGATGGACAAAGAAGAGGGCGAGAAAGAGCGCCGTCACCAGCATTGTGGTCAGTAGCGGCGGCTGGCGCTCGTGTTGCAGCTGGGCCTGCCAATAGTGAGCGTTCACATCGAGGCCGAAAACCATGTGCGGTGCCTGCGGCCAGCTTAATTTGAGGGGGGCGTAGCCCGACACCCATATGCCCCAGCGATCCGGTGTCGGGCCTTCGCAAACTTCAACTTGGTTGCTCAGGGCCTGCCGCAGGCTGGCGCTGGCCTCCGTGTAGACTTGTCCCGGCGGCGAATAATCGGGTGAATTGGTCTGCTCACTGTCGGCGATGATGATGATGTTTGAACCGCGCTGGCTGCAGATGTAGGCAAACCGGCAATCGCTGCTGTATTCATTGATATCCTTCAGCTGCGCTTTAAGCCGTTGATACGCCGGCGAGGCTGAGTCGGCGGCGGAGCCTTGCAAATCCTTGAGCAGGTTTTCGTCCACCGCCGCTGTCGCCATCCGGGCGCGGGTGATCAGTTCTTTTCGCAGGGATGCCTGCCGCCGTCCTTGTTGCCACTCCGTGATGCTTAAACCCGCGAGCACCAGTGCGGAAAATAATATGAGCAACCAAAGCGTGGGCTCTTTTTGCACGACTCGGGTCGCGCGCGCGATCTGGCAGCGTGGTGAAATCCACCATGCCGTTAGCGACGCCAGTATCAGCAGCATGCTTTCCACGACCATGACCCAGGCCCAGCCGTCTGCGCCTAATAGCGGATTGCTGTTGTTCGATACTGTCATCGCCTCCCAGCAGTGGAAGATTACCATCAAGTCAACCACAATGGTAAGCACTTTTGAATTCAGCCAATGGCCCGGCTGCCATCGGCCGGTGCGGGCGATGACGAAAAATAAAAGCCAGTTCAGCCCGCAGAAAAACTGCAGGCAGTCTAGTTGGTTGATGAGGTTTTGCGTCAATGCCTTAAGCGGTATGCGCGGTCAGCCATGATTGGATGACCGCTTGTGATTCTTCGGCGATGCTGGCAATTGCCGGCAGGGTGGCGCGGGCTGATTCCCCTTGCCCGAGGCGGGCGGCCGTCTCGGTTTCCCTGAGCTTCGCCTGCAGTTTGCCCAGCCCGAGCGCTGCGGTCAGGCCACACAGGGCGTGGGCGTGGTTGGCAAATTCCTCCCACTCTCCCTCTTCGGCCAGTCTTTGTAGATTGGCTGATTCCATCGGCCATTCACTCAAAAAATCCCGGACGATGGCGCAGACGCCTTCATCCTCCAGATCATGGCATAGTTGATCCAGTCTCCCGGCCTCAAAGAGTAGCGTCTCGCTGGCCGGGATCGTTTGTGGGGTCTTCTTGGCTGTCGGGGAAAACTTGCGGCTGCGGGCGAGTGCCTGTTCCAGCAGTGCGACGGTGAACGGCTTGGTGATATAATCATCCATGCCCGCCGCGAGGCAGCGCTCGCGTTCGCCGGTGAGCGCGTTGGCGGTCAGGGCGATGATGTAGCTGTGGGGGGCGTCGGGAGATGCTTTTTCCAGTTCACGGATGGCATGCGTAGCCTTGTAGCCGTCCATCTTTGGCATGTGGCAATCCATCAGGATGATATCGTAATGGAGTTGCCCCACCCGGTGCAAAACTTCCTGTCCGTTGTTCGCGATATCAGCGCGCAATCCAAAACTTTCCAGCACCAGTTCGCAAAGTCGGCGGTTGGTCGGGTGATCTTCGGCCAGCAATAATCGCAGGTGCGACAGATCGGCTCGATCTGATTGTGTTGGACTGGCGCCGGGGCGATTGCGCTGGCGCGTGACCGAGGTGATGCGGCCCTCTACGGCCTCAGTCACGCAATCAAACAATTGTGAAGCCTTCAGGGGCTTGAGGAAAATATTATGAAAAACCTCCAGATTCGTTTGCTCCTCTTCCACCGCGGCCATGGTGCTGGTCAGTAATACCCGGTGGATTCCTTTGGTGCGTGCCGCCAGTTCCACGCGGGCGGCGGCGGGGTCGGCGGCGATCAGATTATTGTCGACCATGACGAACTGCGGCCGCTGGCCCAGTTTCGTGCGTTCTTCAACCCGCGTCAGCATTTTTTCAAAACTGTCCACAAACTCCGGTTGGATCTCCCAGCTCAGGAGATGTTCGGAAAGTGATTCGGTGTCCAAACCATTTTTCGTTGCCACGAGCACTTTGGCCGAAGCCAGGGAAGGGCGGCTTGATTCAGTGCGTCCGGGCGCGCGACTCAGCGGTATTTCCACCCAGAAAAATGAGCCGATATTGGGTGTGCTTTTGACCCCGAGCTGACCGCCCATTTTTTCCACCAGTCGCCGGGAGATGGCCAGCCCCAGCCCGGTGCCTTCAAAGCGTCTTTCCGATGAGGAATCCACCTGCACGAATGGATTGAAAAGTTTTTTGATTTGCTCATCGGTCAGGCCGATGCCGGTGTCGTGGACTCCAAAACGTAATTGGACGGCGCTTCCGTTGTGCCTGAGGGCGGTCGTCCGCAAGCTGACTTCACCGCGCTCGGTGAATTTGACCGCGTTGCTGACCAGGTTCAACAACACCTGTCGCAGCCGTGCGGGATCGCCGACCAGGTGTTCAGGAACATCATGGTGAACGATGCCGGCCAGCGCCAGGCCCTTGTCTAAAGCCTTGCGGGAAACGATTTCCAGCACCCCGTCGACCAGCGAGCGCAGGGTGAACTCTTCCGCCGCAATGACCAGTTGGCCTGATTCGATCTTCGAAAAGTCGAGCACGTCATTGATGATTTCAATCATGGCCAGGCCGCTTTGTGAAACGGAGTCGGCCAGTTCCTGCTGGCGTGGATTTAGTTCCGTCTTTCGGAGTAAATCCGCCATGCCGATCACCCCGTTCATCGGGGTGCGGATTTCATGGCTCATCATCGCCAGAAAACTGCTCTTGGCCCGGTTGGCGGCGCTGGCTTCTTCGGCCAGGATGTTGGCGCGGTCCCGCTCGTGTTCGACGTTCGCGCGCGACTGGTCGAGATCTTCGATCATGCTCAGCATCGCGCGCCGGTTTTGCTCCAGTTCTTGCGCGCGCCGGGTGACGTCGCTGGAGGTTTGCCGGAGTTTTTCCTCGACCAGCTTTTGCGCCGTGACGTCCGCGATGATTCCGATAAGTTCCACCACGCCGCCGTCTTCCCGGAGCGGATGGATGGAGACCTGGCAAACGAGGTTCAAGTGCGGGAAATGAATTTCGAAACGCTGCTCGGCTCCCTGCCAGGCGCGCTCAAAAAATTCTTTCTTGTCTGCGTCGGGTATGAGTGCTCTGAGGCCGCCGGATTCGATCTGCTCCCAGCGCAGGTTGAGCCGGGGCAATAGACTGCCCCGGGCTAGCACCACTTGGAAATCATCGCCGGCTTTCCGGCAGCGGAAGATGATGTTGGGTTGGAGATCGAGCGTCTGTTCGAAGAAATCACTGATGCGCCGGACCCGGCTTTCGGCTTCGCGCCGGAGGCGTTCGTTCGCCTCGGTCAATTCCAGCGAGGCGACTTCAAGCGTGTGCGACAGAAAATTCTTGTCCTCTTCCAGTTCGTTGTAAGCCGCGTCCACTGCCGCCAGAAATGCCAGCATCTCCGGTTCGTCAGGGGGACGGCCGGCGAGGTGTTTCCGGAGCTGGCGCTGGAGGAGCAGATTCATTTCATGTTCGTTCGCCGATAAGGGTGATGGTCATGGTCTGATTGTGCAGTTCGCTCGTAGGGCTGCCCACGGAGGGGCACGCCTCGCCATAGGAATAAAAACCCACCACTTCGGCCTGCTCCGGCAGCGTCCGGATGACCGCTTCCAATTCTTCCTCGATGCGTTGTCCCAGCACCAGGCGCCGGCCGACACAGCTGACCAGGATCGCCAGCGATGGGCCCGCGGCATTTGTTTTCAGCACGGCATCGCTCCCGGCGTTCGCGGCGCCGCCCACGAGCTGGTCGCTGCTGGCTTTCATCAGGCGCGCATACCAGCCCTCCGGCATGTCGCCGGCGAAGGTGAGCGATTGTCTTGCCTCATCCACGGCGAGAATGGTTCGAACCAATCCCGCTTTCTCGTTGGCATCTTTTGTCAGTTCCAGCGGATACAAAAGACCCGTTGCCGGCAGGCCGGCGGCGCGTTCGCCCAGATAACGTTTATAAAGTGCGAGGGCCGGCTTATTGTCGAGTTCCAGCAGTGTGTTGCCTTGTGAGCGCGTGATGCGCCGGCGTGGCCCGAACCCTTCCCAGCCGCCTCGGGATCCGTAGCCGATGATGATATCCAGCCCGTAAAATCCGATGGCAACCATCTGGTTGCGCTTCACCTCGTTGCCGAGGCCGACAAACGTCTTTTGGAAGCGTGAGCCGTCGCCCGCCAGCCCGCCGGTGATGGCCACTCCCGGTGCGAGCATTTCACTGAAGCCGGAGACCAGGGCCGTGCCGTTGACGGATAAGCCGTCGGACAAAATTAGTATATGCCGGAGGTCGGAGGCATTGAGTTTTTCCGCCGCCCGCCGGCCGATGGCATGGCTGTCGGCGATGCCGTCGGTGGGTTCGGCGACGGCCCGGATGCGGGTGGACTTGAATTTCACCAGCGCGGCCACGACCGATTCATCAAAAACCCGGTTGCCCAGTATTTCGCCCGCCGTGCTGCAGCCGCAGACCGTGGCCTGGGGGAATCGGGCCGTCAGCTCGCGCACCGCGGGGGCGTTTCCGTCCAGCTGCGAGGTCGCGCCAAAATAAAGCACCAGCTGCGGCGCGGCGGTGGCTGTGGCCGGCGGATTCCAGCCGGTTTCCGGGGTCCAGCGGCAGGTGGTCGTGTGCATAAGATATTTCAGGTTTGCGGGTGGCTGTTTTGGCTTGGGTACAGTGCGGACGGGTAGGCTGGCGGCTGTCCGGCGGCGGCTCGCATTTCGTTGATTTCCCGTTTCAATTCCAGGACGCGCTGCTCCCGGTGAAGCATCACCCGGTTGAAGCGTTCCAGTTCGGAGACCGTGCTGCGCAGGGTTTCTTCATCGTGCTTGCGTTCGGTCAAATCGGAGGCCACGCCGAGGTAGCCGGTGATCTTGCCGCGCTCGGCAAATAGTGTGGTGACGGAAAGCAGCACCGGAAAGTGCGAGCCATCCTTGCGGACATAGGTCCATTCGCGCTGGTCGGGTTGTCCAAGTTCGGCTTTCGCCACGAAGGTTTCAAACCCCGCCGGCACCTCGCGGCCCAACTCGGCGGTGAGTTCTTTGGCGCGGGCGGCGACGTCTTCCGGCATGTGAAAAGCTGCCGGGGTTTTCTGTCCGACCATTTCCGCCGCGCTGTAACCGAGCATGCGTTCGGCGGCGGGATTGAAAAGTTGGATGATTCCCTGCGTATCGGTGGCGATGATGGCGTAGCCCGCGCCTTCGAGCATGGCGCGTTGCAGTGCGCTGGTCGCCAGCAATAGGCTTTCTGAATTCTTTCGCTCGGTGATGTCGCTTTGGATCGCCATGAAGTTGATGATCTGGCCGGCTTCATCCCGAATCGGTTGCACTTCCGTAGCAATCCAATATTTGCGGCCGGACCTGGTGTAGTTGATGATTTCCACTCGGAACCCTTCGCCTTTGCTCAATTGCTGGTGCATATATCGCACGGTGGCGCGGTCCGTTTCGGGTCCTTGCAAAAGCGAGCCGGGTGCTTTTCCGAGCGTCTCCTCCAGCGTGTAACCGGTGAGTCGTGTGAATCCGGCATTGACCCAGACTACTTGGCCTTTGGCGTCGGTGAGCACCACGGAGTTGTCGGTGCGCGCCGCAATGATGGCGAGTTTTTTTGTCTCCGCCTCCTGTTGCAGCAGGCGCTCGTTCGCGGCGCGCAATTCCGCGCGCTGGGCGGTGAGCTTATCCGCCAGTTTTTTTGCATCCGCCAG